>NZ_CP092332.1:0-634584 GCF_029866485.1 Flavobacterium keumense | reverse complement strand
AGAATTGCGTTGTTTTCCGTTTTGAAAACCCCAATACGAATTGTATTTCTCTGAAGTTAAGGAGACAACTTCATCGGTATTAGGCGAGTTTTTCCCGCGTGAATTGGGTGTATAAAAAGCCGTAAAGTTGATCGAGTTTCGGGGACTAATTTTCTTTTCAACACTCGTAAAAATGGAATTGGCATCATAGTTTGTACCTTCAAAATAACCTTCGTTAGCATAGCGTTTTCCTGCAGAAACGACAAATGCCCAGCCTTTCTCATTCATTCCTGAGGCATAGGTAACCATCGCTCGTCCTTGGTAATTGGTATTGGTTCCAGAGAACGCTATCCGAGTTCCTTTTTTATAGGTGGAAGCTTGTGTGCTGAGGTGTTGTGTGCCTAAAATACCTCCAAAAGCATAGTCGGAAGGGCTGCTGCCAATGGCAATTTCTTGGTTACGCAACACGTCGTTGAGACCGCCCCAATCGCCCCATTGCGGTCTGCCATCATACGCTTTGTTCATTGTTAATCCATTGATCAGGAGTTGGGCATATTGGCTGTCTAGCCCACGCACTCGAAAACGAGATTGTCCCCAATTGAACGCTGCAGCTTGTTGGAAAGCATCTTTAGAAGCCTGCAACAAACCCGAAGTGCTTTCGGAACCGCCATTGTTTTCGTCTAAATCATCATCCAAAATGGAGATGACAGCTCCTTGTTGATTAACTTCATCCTCTTCTTCTAAAACGATGATTCCCAAGTCAATTAATTTGTTTTCTTGTATCTGAACAGCAATTAGTTTGTCTTTGTAGCCTTGATTATGAAATAGTACTAATTGATCGCCTTGCAAATTAGTTTTGAATTGGAATTTACCATCTGCAGCACTCAATTGCATTTGATTGGTGTTTTGAATAGTAACCACAACCGAAATTAAAGGGCTTTGTGATTTTGAATCGATAATTTTTCCAGAAATGAGGGTCTCTTTTTGGGCAAAGAGCAGGCTTGTATAGAATAGAAAAAACAGCTTGGGGCAGAGGGTTTTCATACAATTTGGGATTAAAATGAAAATGGGATTTTTCAAAACAACAATGGGTGTATTGTTTTGAAAGCAAATACTAAAAAGGGTGTTTTTGGAAAAAGAATGGGTAGCGTGGTATTGTGTTCCAATTCTGAAGTTAAAAGTAGTAAAAAAAATTATCGATTGATTTTTTCGGCAAGTTTTTTTGTTTTTTTGCCACAAAGGCGCAAAGTTTTTGAACCATTAAGAGATTAAGAGAATTAAGATTTTCCTGATTTCTTGAATTTTTCCAATCTGCGTTCCACCTCGTAAATCGCACCTCGTATATCGTAAATAAAAACACACCCCCAACCCCTATAACTCTCTTTAATATTATTTTTTGGAATCGTTGAATCTTCGATTTCGAGAGGGGAACGTGTAATCTTCATATCTCGTAAATCGTCCCTCGTATATCGTAAATCAAACTTTTAATTTACTCTGCCGTTTTAATCTTAGAAACCATAAACGAGATGAATACTCCGAAAATTCCAATGAAAGCAAAAGAAAATTGTAATCCAAAAGCCTCTGCGATATAGCCAATTATAGGTGGCCCCATTAAAAAACCTAAGAAACTAACGCTTGAAACAGCCGTTAACGCTTCGCCAGTAGGAATTTCAGGATGTTTTCCAGCGATACTATATAGGGTTGGAATAATAGTCGAAACCCCCAATCCCACAAACATAAATGCGATAGTACACGGAATTAATAATGGAAAAAAGACTGCTGTAAAAAGGCCACTGGAAATAACGACACCGCTGATTTGCATCACTTTTTTTCGTCCAAATTTTTGAATGAAACGATCGCCTAAAAAACGACCGCTGGCCATCATAATCATAAACGAGGTATAACCCAAAATTGCAAGTGGACCAGGCGCTTTTACTACATCTTTGAAATACACGCCGCTCCAGTCAAACATCACACCTTCGCTTGCCATACAACAAAATCCGATAACACCTAACCACAATAACATTTTGTCGGGTTTTCTGAATCCTTTTTCTTTTTTCGGTTGCGGTTTTTCGACTGCTATGATGAGGTATTTGATATTGAATGAAATTAAAGATAAAACAAGGATACCCACAATAGCAAAATGCTGAAAAGGGGTTAGCTTCAAAGCCAACATTCCCAATCCCACAAACGCCCCGGTAAATCCCGCTAAACTCCACATTCCGTGAAAAGACGACATGATGGTTCTTTTGAACAATCCTTCTGTATAAACCCCTTGGGTGTTTACCGAAATGTTAGATAAATTCCCAAACACGCCAAAAAAGAACAATCCTAAAGCCAGTAACCAAGGGTTGGGTGCCAAACCTAAGTTAGTTAAACTAATTGCATACATGATAATGGCAAAAACTAAAGTACGGTGACTCCCGAAACGAGTGACTATCTTTCCCGAAAACGGCATCATTGCTAATTGGCCTACAGGAACAGCAAACAAGATAGAACCCAAAGTAGCTTCGCTAAGATGTAAACTGGTTTTAATATCGGGAATTCGGCTAGCCCATGACGCAAAACACAATCCCATTCCGAAATAAAAAGAACCCACTCCTAATCGGATTCTATTCAAATAAGAGGCTTTGGCTTCGCGGTAGCTTTTTTTGTATTTTCCTTTGCCTTTGAATCGGCCTAAAAAGTTTAAATCTATCAAAATGAAGTCTTTAGGGTTTGTTGTCGCAAAAATACAAAAACAGCAGATTTGGGAAGTATAAATCCGTTAAGAACATTCAATTATAACGTTATTGTTTATAAAAAGAGGGATTTGCCACAAACCTGCCTGCCGCAGGCAAGGGCGCAAAGACACAAAAAAGTTTTTAAACCATTAAGAGATTAAGTTAATTAAGATTTTTTTGATTTCTTGAATTTCTTAAGTCTGCGTTCCATCTCGTACTTCGTACTTCGTATATCGTAAATTTAACCTATTGTAATTACTTTTTGTTCAGTATTACTTTGAATAGCGGCTTCAATAATTTGCATCACATTAGTGCCTTCTTGACCGGTAACAGGTTCTGGTAAATTTTGAGTTATGGATTGATAGACCGCATCAAAATAATCGTAATAATTGCCTTGAAGCGTTGGAATTTTTTCACGAATTATAGCCCCATTTTTTTCAGTATGCAACAAACCCTCTTTGTCTTTCGGTTCGGCTCCCCAAGTGGTTAAATTAGGTTTTTTGCCTAGTTTTAACTCGTCTTCTTGCACATCGCCACGGGGTTTTAAGAACGACCCTTTTTTACCGTGTAGTACAAAGGATGGATTGGGTTCGCGCACAAAAAAACCAGCTTTCAGGCGGACTCTTTTATCCGAATACAATAACAAAATATCAATGTAATCATCTACGATAGAATGTTCGCGAGTGATACGAATATCAGCAAAAACAGACTTTGGCATTCCGAATAAAAACAAGGCTTGGTCAATTAAATGAGGGCCTAAATCTTTTAGAATACCTGCACCGAAGTTAGCTGTTTCTTTATGAATTTTTGGACTTAAAAGTGGGTTGTAGCGATCAAAATGAAACTCGGCCTCCACAATTTCGCCTAAACTATTTTCGTTCAGAATTTTTTGAACGGTTTTGAAATCACTATCCCAGCGTCTGTTTTGAAACACGGCTAGTTTTAATCCTTTGGCTTTAGCCAAATCAGTCAATTCTTTTGCTTCGGCAAGGGTGGTGGTAAAGGCTTTTTCGACCACCGCATGTTTGCCTGCCAGCAATACTTTTTTGGCATATTCAAAATGTGTTCCTACTGGAGTATTCACTATAATGAGTTCAGCATCAGACTCTAAAACGGATTCTAAACTCGGATAACTAGTTACACTTGGATAATCTTCTTGGATTAATTTTTTGGTTCTTTCCCAAGAACCCAACAATTCAAATCCTGGGTGAAGTGCTATAAATGGGGCGTGAAACACTTTTCCAGACATGCCGTAAGAGAGTAATGCCGTTTTGATTTTTTGCATGATTTTTTGTTTTTGATGCGTATGCAAAATAACGATTTTTTTGCCTCAAAGGAGCGAAGTATTTTAAACCATTAAGAGATTTAGTTATTAAGATTTCTTCAATCTGTGTTCAACCTCGTAAATCGTAAATCGTATTTCGTAAATTGAAAACCATATAAGTCATATAAGGAAACAAAAGAAGGTCGCTTCGCTCAATAGAAGAACATATAAGATTTCCTGAATTTCCCACATCTGCATCCCACTTCGCACCTCGTAAATCGTACCTCGTAAATTGAATTAACAAACTTTTAGCAGCCACTACATTTTTATACTATTTGAAATAGAAAAGAAAAGTCTATTTTTGTGCATCGAAATACGAATTAAAACAACACCATGGATATTGTTATCAAGCTTTCTCAGTTTTTATTGAGTTTATCATTATTGATTATTTTACATGAACTAGGGCATTTTATACCTGCTAAGGCATTTAAAACCCGAGTAGAAAAATTCTACTTGTTTTTTGATGTTAAATTTTCGCTTTGGAAAAAGAAAATCGGAGAGACTCAATACGGAATTGGGTGGTTGCCACTGGGTGGTTATGTCAAAATTTCGGGCATGATCGACGAGAGTATGGACAAGGAGCAAATGGCTTTGCCTTCGCAACCTTGGGAGTTTCGTTCAAAACCGGCTTGGCAACGTTTGATAATTATGCTAGGGGGTGTAACGGTTAATTTTATTTTAGCCTTTGTTATTTACATTGGGATGACATTTGTTTACGGCGACATGTTCATCGCTACTAATGATTTAAAAGACGGGCTGTTGATTGAGAACCCAGTGATGCAAAAAGCAGGTTTCCAAACAGGAGATAAAATTGTAGCCATTGACGGCCAAAAGGTGTTGAAGTTTGACAATCAAATGAATGCTCAGATTTTAATGGCTAAACAGGTTTTGATTGAGCGAAATGGAGTACAGCAAACAATAACAATGCCGGTCGATTTTGTAGACCAATTGTCAAAATTAGAAAAAGGTCCGTTGGCAACAATCCGAATGCCGTTTGTGGTAGGGACTGTCTCTGAAGAATCAAAAAACAAGACATTACAACCTAAAGATGTTGTGTTGCGTTTGAACGAAGAACCTGCAAAATATTTAGATCAAGCTAAAGCTATCTTGGAAAAGAATAAAAACAAATTGATTGTAGCTGGAATTTTAAGAAATGACAAAGAAATGCAAGTTCCAGTTCAAGTGGACGGGGATGGGAAGTTGGGGGTACAATTAGCAGCTTTAGATTTGGCTTCTTTAGAAAAATTAGGCTATTACAAAGTGAGTAAACAAGAGTTTGGTTTCTTGGAATCATTTTCTGTAGGTATTCAAAAAGGAGCCGATCAGTTAGTAGGTTATGGCAAACAATTGAAAATGATTTTTAACCCAGAAACCAAAGCCTACAAACAAGTGGGTGGATTTGCGGCTATTTTTAATATTTTTCCAAGTACTTGGAGCTGGGAAGTGTTTTGGAACATTACTGCACTGTTATCGATTATGCTTGGGGTCATGAATTTATTGCCTATTCCTGCTTTAGACGGAGGACATGTGATGTTTTTGTTATACGAGATCATCAGCGGGAAGAAACCAAGCGATAAATTTTTAGAAAATGCTCAAATGGTTGGTTTTGTTTTACTTATCACATTGCTATTGTTTGCTAACGGAAATGATATTTATAAAGCCATTGTAGGCAAGTAAAAAAAATTGAAAATTTAGAGCAAATTATTTGCGAAAATCAAATTTTGCCCTATATTTGCACCGCTTTAAAAGTGAAATACACTTTCCTCCTTAGCTCAGTTGGTTAGAGCATCTGACTGTTAATCAGAGGGTCCTTGGTTCGAGCCCAAGAGGGGGAGCGAGAAAGGGTTTAACGGATTTTTTCGTTAAACCTTTTTTCATTTTACCTTGTAACCCCCTGTTAATACTGGCTATCTCACTTAAGATTGGATTCAAATTTGCGGTTCGAACTTTTTTATTTTCGAATTGAATATTTTTTTCAAATATCGAACCAATTATCTTCCGTTTTTGCTCTAAATCAGAGTTATTGTATTGAATATCAATATTTATAAACTTTTTTGTGGCTTTGCTGTACAAATCAATTAGCTTTTTATTGTCTTCTGAAGATATTTCTTTGGATTTAAGATCGGCAAGTAAATTTTCATACCGTTCTTTTGCAGATTCATAACCTGATTTATCTATTCCACCATCAATGTATAAATCTTGAACTTTGACCAACTTATCTTCTATTGATTTTACATTTTCATGGTGTTTGGGTCCTAAAACTTTTCGATTTGTATCTTCTAATAATTTTTCTTTGATGATTTCAAAATACAATTCTTGGAATTGCTTATCAAAAGACAAATCTGCTAAAAAGGCAGTTACTTGCTGGTGTACTTCCTCAGATGTATATCTCCCTTTACAAGGGCTTACACAATGGTAATAGCTGTAGTATTGTGTTCTTCCTTTTGATGTGCTAGCCCTCATTTGTTTGTTGCAAATTGGACAATGTAAAAACCCTTTCAAAGGAAAGTTATCATTGTAAACTTTTGGTGCTTTCTGTTTTCCCCTTTTTCTGTTATTCATTACTTGCTGTACTTTGTCAAATAATGCTTTGGTTATTATAGGCTCGTGAATTCCATTAACAATTGTTTCTTTCTCGTCTTTATATGCTTTTATAAATACTCCTCCGTAATACAAATGATTGTTTAAGATGTTTGCAAAAGCGGTTTTACTTGACTTAAATCCCTTTTCTTTCAACTTGTAAAAGACCTCATTGCGCTGGTAATTCCCTGTTGCCATGAGTTCAAAAGCTTCTTGAACGAATCTTGCATCTTCATTTGGAATTAAAATAGGCTTTTTAGCCGCATCTTTTCCATTATCATACCCTTTGGGTGCATAACCCACATATCGTCCTTCTTTGAAGGCTCTTCTCATCCCAGAAATAACATTGAGAGAACGTCGCTGATTCTCCACCTCTGGCATTGAGAGATAAACAGCCAACATCAATCCTTGTTCTGGAATGGATAAGTCCAATGGTTGTTCAATCGCATTTACTTGGATAGCTAATTCATTGAACACTCCAATCATTTGATAGGATTCAGCAGTATTTCTTGAAAACCTATCCCATTTGATGAAAAGTAATTGGTGTATTTCTTTTTTGTTCTTTTTACAAAACTCTAATAGTTTTTTAAATTCAGGACGCTTGAATGTTTTAGCAGAATAATCTTCTCTGAATATACGCAACACATTGAAATTATTGTTTTGGCAATAAGTAATCAACTTCTGCTCTTGGTCTCTGAGTGAATATCCTCTTCCTGCTTGCTCATCGGTAGACACCCTAACGTAAAGTATGACATTTTTCATTTTTGATTTCTTTTTTAAGATTATTAATTGTACAACTTGCAAGCATTTCAGCCAAGGCGATAATTTCTTGTATTTGACTTTCTGTTAATTCTTTGTTTTTGTTTAAAATTTGTTTTGCTCTTTCTAATTCCATTTTGACTCTCGGACAAAAAGAAGTAGGACATACTTGTTTTTGTTATAAGTCGATTTTGTGCTAGGGGATACCTAGGACGTATTTAATTTAATTATTTTCTCTTTGTGTATTTTTAATCACTAGATGTTTATCATTTCGGTAGATTACTTCTACCTTTTCGTATTGTTTTAAACCCAAAATCTTTCTTATTTCTTTTGCATGGTCACCCTTTACATCTACTTCCTTTGTTATATCAAAAGTAATACGCTCCGAGTCGTATTTAATGACGCTTATCTTCTTACAAGAATCATCATTTAAGGCTTTGAGTAGTTTCTTTTCGTGGGAATTAAACAAACCAAAAGAAACACAATACTTCTCGAAAGTTTCATCTTCAAACAATTGACTTACTAATGGCACAATTGGAATATTAATTAGTGTATTTTTTGAAAGATGGGTAGCATATTGTTCATACAACTCTTCTTTTTCTTTAATTGATGCATTGCTATTATTTTGTGCAATAAAAAAGTCTAATTCAGATGTTTTGGTTTCTTTGATGATAACAATTGAAACTGCTTTTTTTAATAGTAAAACATCAGTAAGTAAACTTCCAATGTACTTAAAGGCAATAATAGATTCTTCATCAATTACATTTTCTAAAAAACTATCCATGTTTTTCTCTGACAATTCTTCTTTAACTCCATCATGTAGCTCTAGTGGAATTGTTTCTAAAAAGGTATCAATAATTTCTTCAAAAGTAGGTGCCCCTACTTTGTTTTCATCTACTTGTACTATTGTGAAAAGAAACTTTTTTAGTTCCAAAATAGTTTTTAAGTCGATGTTTAAATTTCGAAGTTCTTTAATAATTAAAACCCAAAGTGCCTCAAAAGCATTCAGAAACACCTTTCTTCTTTGAACAGCTATCTTATCATCATTTGGATTAGATTCCTTTTCGTTTAACAAACCTTCTTGTTTCCAATTGAAATACACCCTTGGATGAACATCTAAAGGTTTTAAAGGGATTTTCTTTTCCGTTAGTAAAGGGTAATAGTTTAGTATGGATATCATTATTGATGAATTTGATTACTCAAAAGTAATAAAAAAAAATTCAAATCCTAAAATTAACGTAAAAATATAAAAAATATATAAAAAAAAGAACCTGTTTATGCCTCTAATATAAATTGGTTATAGAATACTTTAAACTTTGAAAATCAAAAGAAGCTATTTTGCAATACTAGTTGTAAAACCGTTTTCATTATTTATCTGACAAAGAAGAAAATCACAATGAATATGAATTTGAAAAAGCATACAAACACAATTAGGAAATAGCGTTACATTTCTTCAAATAAAACCTATTTGAAGTAGATGCCAAAATTGCTAAAGCACTCGAATTCAAAAGAAGTGTTTACATAAGTACCAAACAATTTTCACTAAGTGAGAAACTATATCATTCTTTAAAGAAAATCAAAGACATTTTCTTTAGATACAACATTGAACAAGATGTGATTTGTTTTTATAAATACACTAAACTAGAACAACTATCTTTTATTTGTTTTATTTGCTTTGTTTGCTTCAAAAAACAATTACAACAACAAAAATAATTTAATCAAAATAGCTAAATAAAATTAGGCGGTTTGCTGTATGTAAGATGATACTAAATCGATGCCCCCACCAATTTGCAAACCGCCAAGATCCCAAATCTTAATTCAAAGATAGTAAATGTTATTTCAGAAAAAATGCCGGGATTGTTTCTTTACGATTTCTAATTAACTACTAAAAAGAACATTAGAAACAATTTAGTGTTGAATTGAAAGAAAAAGAAAAGAAAAAAAACAATTGCTACAAATAAAAAAGAATAAACCTTTAGGCATGTATACATAATTGCTTTTGTTTAGTTTGTTCTTTTATTAAGTTTAAAATAGAAAATGGAGTTTTCTAGTTTTAAAATTAGAAAAGAAAGATAAAAAGGAATAGTAAAAGAAAAGTAATACAAAAGCCTAATAAATTTATTAATGCAATAACTAAAACAAAAGCCATTTAAAACTCTTTATAGTTTACAAACAAATACAATTGTTTATAAACGATTTTGGACTATTTGTTCTTTTAGACTTTTGTTTTGGTTTTTGACAGAAAAAAGGTCTTCAAGTAGTCTTCAAAAAGATTTTCTAACCTTCACCTTTAGGTTTTTCTAAGGAAATTTATGATAACAAAATAGTATTCTAAATAATAAAAAATATCATTTGAGATATTTCATATTATTTATACTATTTTTTTTCAGCGCCCTAATAAGCAGCTTTTTTTAAGCCATATTCTATGTTTAATGAGGCTAAACAAACAATCATTCCTTTAAAATTATTTGAAAGTTTAGTTGTATTAGCCGTCGAATGGGTGAGTCTACTTACTCTCCAATTGCTGAATTTTATCTTCAAGCATTTTGATATACTTCTGAGTATAATCGTCTACTTTATTTAGGTTGTTGGTAATGTTACTTTCTTTACTCCCTAACCCTTGCACTTGTTGATTATTAGAAATACTTGGATAAATACAAGATTAAACACTTAAATACGTGTTAATAATAAATCTATTAAAAAACATTGAGAATCAAATTTAGAAAGCGAAGTTTTACTTCTCTCTTTTGTACCTTAAGACAATGACAGTCTAGTAAAATAAGAAGTTAACTAAGTTGTATTTTTTTAAGGTTTTTTTTATAATTTTACATAGTGAAATAAATTGCACGAAAATATACTAATAGCGTTTTGCTATACTTCTTGTCTTGAGAACCGACCAAGTATTAAAGGAACAAGGAAGTATTCAAAGTTGCGCCCGTCGGGCGTAGGCTTTGCTTATACTTTGTTCCAAGTTCTTGGTCGGACTTTCAAGGCAAGTATCTGCAAATGTCCTACGCCTTTTAGTTTTTATTATCTATCTAAACCTTTCAAGGACAGAAAGGATAATTAAACTATGAAAACTATTATTACAAAAATTGTTGTTGTTCTAACTTTGGGACTGTTTTTTGGATGTTCTTCGGATACATTGATTCCTTGTGTTCCTCTAAGTTGTAAAAACGGCGGTGTTTCAACCTCAAATTGTGGTTGTACTTGCCCTCAAGGTTATACAGGTATAGATTGTTCGCTACAAGCTACCCCTTCAAAGATTACAATTACTAAAATTACTGTTAGAACATTTAGTAATTTTGATAATGGAAGTAATTGGGATGTGTTATTCCCTACATCTGCAAATACTACACCAGATATTTATGTTAAGATTAAAAACTCAGTAGGAAGTGATTTCTACACTAGTACTACTTATTATGCAAATGCAATATCTGATGGTACTAGAACATTTGACTTTGTACCAACTACTCCATTAGAAGTTACAAATGCTTTTTCAGCATTTACTTTTCAGTTATTTGATTATGATTTTGCCGATTCCAACATTAATGATGGAGTAGATGATTTAATGGCTTCTAAAGTGTTTTCTGTATATAGCCCAACAGGAGGATTTCCATCTACTTTAACAATAACAGACTCTTCAACTTTATTATCATTTCAATTGACATTAAGTTATACTTGGTAAAATGATGAAAAAATTTATAGTAGCTTTAGTTTTGCTTTCTAATTCATTTTTATTGGCTCAAGAAAGCGTAAAGAAATTGTACAGTGCGCCTAATATTTTGGATAGAGTATCTAATCACAAAATAATCGCGGTTCTTCCATTTAAAACGTCTTTAAAATTTAGAAAGATTCCTAAGGGTTATGATGAGCAAAAAAACAAAGAGGAAGAAACTGTTCTATCTTACAATTTACAAAATAATTTTTATGCTATGATGTCTATTAAAAAAGAAGATTTCCCGATAAAGGTTCTAAATGTAGAAATTACGAATTCAATCTTAAAGGAGAATAATATGCTTGGAAATCTTGATTCGTTTACTCCTCTTCAAATTGCTAAAGCATTACAAGTTGATGCAGTTGTTTATTGTGATTATACTTATACCAAAACAAATAGTGAGCTAGGAGCAATGGTAAACGAATATTTTTTAATGTCCAATAAAGTTGCGTTAGGAGAATTTACGATGTCAATGTACGATGCTACAGATGGAGAATTATTCTGGAGTTTTAACAAAACAATGAAGCAAGAGTATGATAGTTATCCCTACGTAATTATTGAGAGAATGTTTAGTAAGGTGGGTAGAAATTTTCCGTATCGTAAATAGTTTTATTTTCTAATCAGTTGTTATAGTAAGACCTTCACAATTACGTGAAGGTTTTTTTTAAAATTATATTCAAAAATGGTGGACGGCTCAATAAAATTAAATATAAAGACAAAATTACCACCCAAAGCTCAAATCTGAGGGCTATCATAAAAAAAGTAAGCTTCTAAGGCTAATGTCAATGAATTCTGTTAGTGACTTTCCTAAATTGGTTGAAAGCAGTCAAAGTGAACCAATGCCAATATTAAAGACAAATTTTAAAGTACTAAATTAACTGCAAACTCATCCCAAGGAAATCCATCCAATTGACGTTGCGCAATTTTTTGAATAGAAAAATCAGAGATGCTTTCAATTGTGAAAGCAATTACAATTTCTTCTTTCGATCTATTTCACTTGTAGTCATAGTAACAGTCTTTTTCATACGGTTATTTCATTTTAAAAGCAATCCCAATTTTAAAAAAATGCGGCGCTATTGTATATGACAAGAACAATTACACTGTGTTTGATTTTGTTTTTTTATCTCTTTGAAAAAAGCCAAACAATCAATTTCTAGTATATCGAGTAATTGAAAAAATAAATCTAAAGAGAGTTTAGCTTTGCCACGTTCAATTTTGGCATAATAACTTTGAGTTAGGTTCAATCTTGTGGCGATAAATTCCTGAGAGTGGTTTCTTTCGATTCGAGCTAATCGAATAGATTTTAAGACGTTTGGCACCATATTTCGTTACAATTTAGTTTGTATTAGTTTCATTGAGGGGAGTACAATTTTACAAAAAAAGGAGATTAAAAACTAAAATTATTTGCATTTAGTCCTAAATGGAATTATTTAGAATATATGTGAATTGGATATTAATTTTTTGTTTTTCAAATTTGTAAAGTAAATACATCTAGAATTTTTATCACGGATTTAAAAAGCGATATCATTCAGAAAATACCACGTATTTGCAAGAGTACCCAAATTGTTCGTATTATACCTAACCTTTTTCACTTATGAAAAATTGCCCTCTTTCAAGACTCCGTGTTTACGATTCTGACTTTGCTAATGGTTTATAGAAAACCTTAAAAAAATCTTAAAAAAATCGCAGAACACGTTCGAAAACATTTTCAAAATTGCTTCGTTGAAAATACGCCCTTTCAAGGTGCTATTTTCAATAGCTTTTTAAACAACTAACCAAAACCACCATTGCATATGAAGAAAATCTACTTCTATTTATTGCTATTTGTACCGTTTTTAATCCAATCGCAAACTATTCTTTGGGAGAAGTCCTACGGGGGTAAATATGCCGATTACTTATTCGATGTACAACCAACGGCTGATTATGGCTTTATACTGGCAGGTAGTTCTTTGTCTGATAAATCTGGAACCAAAGAAGAAAACAACCAAGGTGACCTAGATTATTGGGTTTGGAAGATGGACGAGAATGGAAAACCAGATTGGCAAAAAAGCTTAGGAGGCTCCGGATTCGACTTACTTAAAAGTATCAAGGCAACCAAAGACGGTGGTTTTATTCTAGGAGGTACTTCCAATTCTGAAAAAGGACTTCATAAAAAAGATTCCTGTAAGGGCAATACTGATTTTTGGGTATTGAAACTCAATGCTAAAGGCGATGAGCAGTGGCAAAAAACCATAGGAGGCTCGGGTCAAGAAGAATTACTATGCGCTTTTCAAACTAGTGACGGAGGCTATATCCTTGGTGGTTCTTCCAGCTCCGATGTAGCTGTAGCCATTGCCACAACTAATAAAAATGCGCTTACGATCACCAAAAAAGACCTAACCTCTAAATCAGAGCCTAGTCGTGGTAATATGGACTACTGGATTGTAAAACTCAATGCACAAGGCGAAGTACAATGGCAAAAAACCTATGGAGGTAAGTATGCTGATGAGCTTAGAAGTATGGAACAAACTAAAGATGGGGGTTACATCTTAGGAGGCTATTCTAATTCGCCTCAATCTGGAGATAAAACCCAGCCTAGTATCGGTATTGGGGATTATTGGGTAGTGAAGATAGATGTTTCGGGTGGGATAGAATGGCAAAGAACCTATGGCGGTAATGGCGACAATCAATTGTATGTGATTCATCAAACAAATGACGAAGGCTATCTTATAGGAGGTAATTCCAATAGTACGAGCTCACTAACCTCTAAAGGAGGCACAGTGAGTAATGGTACTGATTTTTGGCTACTTAAAATTGATGCTAAAGGCAACGAAGAGTGGTCACAAACCTATGACTATGGCAAGGTGGACATCTTAACCTCTTTGGTGGAGAACAAAGACCATACGTTTTTAATTGGAGGGTACTCCCAAAACGACACCTCCAGCGAATCTGGGTTAGCCTTAAAGAAACAAGCCAAAGGTATTAACGATTACATCGCTTTGAAAGTAGACGCCACAGGACAGGAAGTATGGACACAATCTGTAGGGAGTGCAGGAGAAGATATCTTAAGAAAACTAATCGAGACTCGTGATGGTGGTTATTTATTAGCCGGAACCTCGAATGCGAGTTCGTCAGGAGATAAGAATAGCACCATAGGCAGTAATGACTTTTGGGTGGTTAAACTACAAGACAAAGCCAAAATAGAACCTGCTAAAGTAGCTGTAGAGGTATTTCCTAATCCGGTCTCGACTTTTACCAACGTAATTATCGGTTATGAGTACACCAGTGGTACGGCTACCCTAGTGGATTTATCAGGAAGAACACTCCAACAATTCCCTATTACCAGTAGAACAGTACCGATTGATTTTACCATGTACCCTGAAGGGGTTTATATCGTGAATATCAAAACCGATGTGAGAACCGATGGTCTCAAACTGATTAAGAAAACCAAAAAAGAGTAATTCCCAATTGCACCCATTTACTATGAGAAATATATTCAAATTATTCAATCGATCTCTTAGAGATAAAAAACAACTATACTCCTTCGTTTTTTTGCTTTCTATTTCTTCAGTACAAGTAGTAGAAGCCCAGTACCAACCTTTTCAATCCATTAAAAGCCCTAACGTGGCTTCTATGGAAAGATTTGGTGATATCCCTGTAAATTTATTCACAGGTACTCCGGATATATCAGTTCCTCTTTATAATTTGAGTTCTGGAAATATTAGTATTCCAATTGCTCTACGTTATCATCCAAGTTTGGTGAAACCGAATCAACCGTCTAGTTGGGCTGGTTTAGGTTGGGATTTATCTTGTGGTGGCGCTATCAGCAGACAAGTTCGCGGTTATTATGATGAGAGAGACTTAGGAGCTACCTCGGTATTCAATGTCATCAATTACCTCAATGGAGGAGCCACTTCAGTTGAGTCGGATAATACTTGGTATGATTCCGATAAAATGTATGGAGAGTATTATAAAATAGCTGGATTTAGTGAACAACAAGCAGATGAATTCAATTTTAATTTTTTAGGTCATAGTGGTAAGTTTTACTTCTCAGGAGCAACAAAAAGTTGGGTAGTAGTTTCTGATGAAAAAATTAAAATAGAAGTAAGAGGTTTTCTGACTCCTTATGAGATTATCAAAGATGCATTGTTTAAATACAAAACATTCGACCCTAAATGGTATAATGATAGTAGAATTGATTATATTAAGATGAACCAAACGAGTTTTTTTAAAGAATTCACTCTTATTACCCCTGATGGCACTAAATATACTTTTGGAGGTATCGAAGGAGTTGAATTTACTACAAATTTTACAGATTCAAAAACTCAATCTACCCCTTATGAAGGAATAAATGTGACATCATGGTTGCTTAAAAGTATCTTAGATACCAATGGAAGAACAGTAAACTATACCTACAAAAAAGAATACCCGTATGTATCTCTTTCTCATTACTGTAATTCCTATACAACAAGTCAAGCAGACCAAAAATGGAGCGGAAGTTGGGGATTAGGAGGATATTCTGGTTCAAAGGGTAGTAGTAGTAGTTCTTTTTCTCAACTAATAAACCCTTATCGATTAGCAGGAAATTTTGTTTTCCCAATGTATTTGACTTCAATTGAATCGGATATGGAGACCGTTTCTTTCACAAGTTCACCAGCAACAACTTTAAATTACACAGAAGCTCAAATTAGTTCAGGTTCCCACCATTGGGATAATTCAGACGAGTACAATATTTGGATTCCAAATCTAAAATGGAACAAACTAACCAATATTGACATTAAACCCAAAATAGGAAATACTACTAGTTTAAAAAGCTGTTCTTTTGAATACTTTGAAGCTCCTAATCAACGTTTTTCTCTTACTAAGTTAAATATCTTAGGGTCGGATGCAAACGCTTTTCAAAAATATGAGTTTCAATATGATGATATAGCTTCTTTGCCTTTATTAGGAGGGAATTACACCGACCACTGGGGATTTTTTAACAATATAAATATCCGCTCAACTCTAAACACTGCTTTTCAAGATAGACAAACAGACCCTAATTATGTAACTAAAGGGCTGTTGTCTCAAATCAAATACCCTACCGGAGGGATGAGCAAATTGTATTGGGAAGCCCATACTCATAATAAAGTTTTGAGCACCTCCAAAGACCAATTAACTGATTATGTTGGATATGCAGGAGGAAGTAGAATAAAGTCAATAGATAACTATACTGATGTTGGAGTACTGGCGAGTCAAAAAAAATATCTCTATGTAAGGGGATATACTTCTGCATTAAATCCAAGTACCCTTGCTTCATCAGGGGTATTAAATGGAATCCCTAGTTATAGTTTTAGCTTTAATAACTACAAAGGAAAGATTGGAGTTACAACCTTTTCTTTTGATACTTTTAGTTTGAACTCATTCACCAATAGTAATCCTACGGGCAATGGGTCTCATATTGGGTATGATGAAGTAGTAGAACTAAACATGGATAAATCATATACAAAACACTATTTTACTAATTACGGTGCTGATATTAATGGAGAATCGCATTATGACAAAGCCCCTGTAGGGTTTACAGGTTGGAAAATAGGCGAAAATAGTGTTTATATGGCTTTTTCTTCTTTGGAGAATGAGAGAGGGAAAGAAATAGGAACTTACCACTACAATGCTCAAGACAATCTAGTACAAAAGAAAAAATACATCTTTAGAAACGATGCTGCTCGTTTTGACCAATTTGTTAAGCAAAAAATTGTATCAAGTGATTATACTAGTGATACCTCAGGCGATGCCTTAATGTTTGCAGTAGCAATTAAAAATTTCACCTATTCCTATTATCCAATTTCACAGGAGATTACCGATTATGATTTAAAAGGACAAAATCCAATAGTAACCACTACCTATTTTACTTATAACTCTAACAATCAGCTCTCAGAAGAGACATTAGTAAATTCTAACAATAAGAATATTACCTCAAAATATTATTATCCTCAAGATTTTAGTTCGGAACCTTATATGCAGAATTTGATAACTACCAATCGAATTAAAACACCTATAAGTATTGAACAGTACAACACTAATTTATTATCCAAAGAAAAAACAATCTTCATTAGTGACGCTACTACTTCTAATTTAGTACTACCTAAAAGTGTTTATGGGGCTAAGTTTCCTAATAGTGTTGCTTTTACCACCAATATTGGCAATTTAGAAAAGAAGCTCACCTACGATAGCTATGATAGTGCGGGGAATCTGACTCAGTATACCCCTGAAGGAGGAGTACCAGTGTCTATTATTTGGGGGTATAACAAAACCCAACCAATTGCAAAGATTGAAAATGCTACCTATTCCAATGTTGCTTCTTATGTAACTAATCTACAAACTCTTTCTAATACTGGAACTCAAGCGAATTTAATAACGGCACTTAATCAATTAAGAACCGCATTACCTAACGCTATGGTTACTACCTATACCCATATTCCGCTAGTAGGAGTATCAAGCATTACTGACCCTAAAGGACAAACGGTTTATTATAATTATGATGGACTCGGTAGATTACAAAATGTAAAAGATGCTCAAGGGAATATATTGAGTGAAAACGAATACCACTACAAAAATTAATTCATTCAATTGTTTTGAATTTCAGCAAAAAGAATCATTATGAGCAATAAAAAATCTTTAATCCAACTGTATTTAAGTTTAGCGCTACTTTTTTTAGTATCTAACTCCAGTTTTAGTCAAGTGCTGATGTATTGTAGTAATAACAATTACTCATTTCAACATATGCATAATTATCTCTATATCGATGCTGATAAGGATGGTTATGGTAGTACTCAAAAATCAACCACCTTACAATGTACATACAAAGTGCCTAGTGGCTATTCTACTATGAATACCGATTGTAATGATTCCAATGCTTCCATTAATCCGGGTACAATTTGGTATCAAGATGCCGATGGTGATAGCTATGGAAATGTGGCTCTTACCACTACGGGTTGTACCAAGCCCACAGGCTATGTAAGTAATTACAGTGATTGTAATGACTTGGACGGTACAGTGGCAATTATCTCTACTTGGTATAAGGATGCCGATGGAGACGGCTATGGAACCAGCGCAATAAGTACTACTTCTTGTAATCAGCCCTCAGGTTATGTGCGCAATTCAAGTGATTATAATGACGGTACAGCCAACATTACCAATATTGCACCTTCAACTTTTTATAGAGATGCTGATGGAGATGGCTATGGTAGTCCTACAGTTACGGTATATTATAGTGTTAAACCTTCTTCAGGTTATGTCACTAATAATTTAGATTGTAATGATGGGGATGCAGGCTTAAATCCTAATACTCCTTGGTTTAGAGACAATGATGGTGATGGTTATGGTTCGGGTGGAGCCCCGATATTTAGTTGTTCACAACCTGTTGGATATGCTAGAAATACAGGCGATTGTAATGATTATGATAGTTCATTTAGTCCCGCAACGATTTGGTACCGTGATGCCGATGGTGACGGATATGGAATCAGCAGTACAACCACTACTTCGTGTACCCAACCTATAGGCTACGTACGCAATTCAAGTGATTATAATGATGGCACGGCAAACATTACTAATATTGCGCCTTCAACTTTTTACAGAGATGCTGATGGAGACGGCTATGGCAGTACTACAGTAACGGTATATTATAGTGTCAAACCAGTGGGTTATGTCACTAATAGTTTAGACTGTAATGATGGCGATGCTACACTAAATCCTAATACTACTTGGTACCGTGATGTAGATGGTGATGGCTATGGAATTAGCACTACAACGACTAATTCTTGTACACAACCTTCAGGTTATGCAAGGAATTCAGGAGATTGTAATGATTATGACAATACGATAAGTCCCGCTACAATTTGGTACCGAGATGCCGATAGAGACGGCTATGGAACAATTGCTACCACTACTAATTCGTGTACCCAACCTATAGGCTATGTACGCAATTCAAGTGATTATAATGACGGTACAGCCAATATTACCAATATTGCACCACAAACTTTTTATGCTGATAGTGACAGGGATGGTTTTGGAAATCCTAATTTATCGGTTTACTATAGTGTACAACCCACAAATTATGTCACCAACAATTTAGATTGTAACGATGGTGATGCTACGTTGAATCCCAATACAATTTGGTACCGAGATGCCGATGGAGACGGCTATGGAACAATTGCTACTACTACTAATTCGTGTACCCAACCTATAGGCTATGTACGCAATTCAAGTGATTATAATGACGGTACAGCCAACATTACCAATATTGCTCCACAAACTTTTTATGCTGATAGCGACAGGGATGGTTTTGGAAATCCTAATTTATCGGTTTACTATAGTGTACAACCCACAAATTATGTCACCAACAATTTAGATTGTAACGATGGTGATGCCACCCTAAATCCAAACACCAAATGGTATGCGGATGCCGATGGAGATGGCTATGGTTCAAAAACAGTATATAAAACACAATGTACACAACCTACAGGTTATATTCGTACTACAGGAGATTATGATGATAGTACCGTAAACATTACTAATATAGCGCCACAAACTTTTTATGCTGATAGCGACAGGGATGGTTTTGGAAATCCTAATTTATCCGTTTACTATAGTGTACAACCAATAAATTATGTTACGAATAGTTTGGATTGTAACGATGGCGATGCTACGTTGAATCCCAATACAATATGGTATGCTGATGCTGACGGGGATGGTTTTGGTTCCAAAACGGTATTTAAAACACAATGTTCACAACCTACAGGCTATATTAGGACTACAGGAGATTATGATGATACTACGGTCAATATTACCAATATTGTACCCCAGACATTTTATGCCGATAGCGACGGAGATACTTTCGGGAGTAAAATAGTAAGTGTGTATTATAGTGTAAAACCTATAGGGTATGTAACTAATAATAGTGACTTTGACGATACAACAGCAAACATTACCAACATAGCGCCACAAATATTTTACCGTGATGCTGATAATGATGGATTTGGAGATGCTAGTCCGAACACACCAACGCTGTATTATAGTGTAAAACCTACGGGATATGTTACTAACAAAACCGATTGTGATGATACCAAAAACACCATTAATCCCAACACCAAATGGTATGTCGATTCCGATGGAGATGGACTAGGCGATGCTAAAACTTTTGTAACACAATGTATCGCGCCCGCAGGGAAGTATGTACTCAATAGTACCGATAATTGTCCTTTGGTAGCTGGGACTAGTAGTGATTGTGGCACTCTGTCTAATCCCGCTCAAGATAGAAACTATATCATTACTAGAACATATAAACAAGCTAGTACTACATCAATTGCTTCGCCTACGCCTACGCAAGCTAAAGTTGGGATTACGTATTACGATGGACTGGGTAGACCTATACAACAAATTGCCAATCAGCAGTCTAGTACTGGTAAGGATATTGTAACGCATATGGAGTACGATGCTTTTGGAAGACAAACTAAGGACTACTTACCTTTTGTGGGAACTAATCGCAATATGGCATTTGATGGAAGTGCAAAAAACAATACCCTTGCGTTTTACAACACTGCAAAATACGAGAATACGGCTAACCCTTTCTCAGAGAAAGCCATGGAAGCCTCACCACTGAACCGAGT
Source organism: Flavobacterium keumense (assembly GCF_029866485.1). Classification (NCBI taxonomy): domain Bacteria; kingdom Pseudomonadati; phylum Bacteroidota; class Flavobacteriia; order Flavobacteriales; family Flavobacteriaceae; genus Flavobacterium; species Flavobacterium keumense. Next base: position 613,875 of record NZ_CP092332.1, on the reverse strand, counting down.
GTTGAAACAAGCGGCTCCTGGTGCGGACTGGGCTTTAGGGCAAGGGCATGAAATTAAACTGGATTACCAAACCAATGTAACAAATGATGTCAAACTCTATACGGCTACGGCTACTTGGAATGCTACCTCTGGTTTGTATACCACTGCTTTAGATAATATGGCTGGGACTACGTTTTATGATACAAACCAACTCTATAAAAATTTAACCTATGATGAGAATACGGCTGCCACGCCTAGCGAAACTAGTGGGTCAACGGTAGAGTTCAAAAATAAAGAAGGACAGGTAGTTCTTAAAAGAACCTATGATGCGGGAGCCAAACACGATACCTACTATGTGTATGATGTATATGGTAATTTGACTTATGTACTCCCGCCTAAGGCAGATATGGCATTGACACAGGCTATTTTGGACGAGTTGTGTTACCAATACCAGTATGACAACCGCAACCGCTTAGTGGCTAAAAAACTACCGGGTAAACAGTGGGAGTTTATGGTCTATGATAAATTAGACCGTGTAGTGGCGACAGGACCAGCGTTTTCTCCTTTTAGTGATGTGACCGCTTCGGGCTGGTTGATAACCAAATACGATGCGTTTAACAGGGTAGTCTATACTGGCTGGGTTAACAGCAGTGCCACGGCAGCCACAAGAAAAACCATGCAAGATGCGCAAAACACGGCTACTACCATTAGTGAGAGTAAACAAACCTCAGGCACTATTGACGGTATTAGTGCGTATTACAGTAATGCAGTTGCACCAACGAGTTTTAAACTCCTTACAGTGAACTACTACGATAATTATGTTTTCCCGAATATAGGGATAGCTCAAACCATAGAAGGACAAACCGTGGCAACTTCAGTAAAAGGTTTGGCAACAGGTTCTTGGACACGAGTGGCTACTACCACGGCAGAGACCAAGGGCGAAACAACACATACCTTGTATGATGTTAAATACCACCCAGTGCGCACGCACAACAAAAACTATTTGGGCGGATATACGTACACTGACAGTAAAGTAGATGCTTTTACGGGTCAGGTGCAATACACCATAGAGCGCCATAGACGTTTGATAACCGATACTGAACTGGTGGTAAAACAGAATTTTACCTACTCGGCGCAAGATAGATTGATGAAACATACCCACCAAATTAACGGTGGAGCAGAGCAACTCTTGGCAGAGAATACCTATGATGAGTTGGGGCAACTCGTGAGTAAAAAAGTGGGCAATACCAGCGCCACACCACTTCAAAAAGTGGATTATGCTTATAACATAAGAGGCTGGATGAAATCCATTAACAACCCTACTGCTTTGCAACAAGGCAGCGACCCTGCGGATTTGTTTGGCTTTAAAATCAATTACAATACGATAGAGGGTAGCACAGCTGCGGCAAACAAACTCTATAATGGGAATATTGCCGAGACGTTTTGGAGTACGACTACTGATGGTGGTTTTGTTAGAAATTACGGTTACAAATACGATAATTTGAATCGTTTGAAAGACGCTACGTATCAAAAATCAAACGTGGTGACTAATATGTACAACGAAAACCTGACCTATGACAAGAATGGGAACATATTGACCTTAAAACGCAACGGAGATAGCGACACACAAGCTGGGACAATAGGGATTGATAACCTTACGTATGGTTATGCCCCTAACTCGAATAAATTAATGCGCGTAACCGAAGCCCAACCCACAGCAACGAGTGGGTTTAAAGACGGCAACACCACAGGTGATGACTATGTATATGATGCCAACGGGAACATGACCGTGGACAAAAACAAGAAAATTACTGCCATAACCTACAACCACCTGAACCTGCCAACAAAAATAATTTTCCCAACAGGAAATATTGTTTATATTTACAACGCTAGTGGGCAAAAAGTACAAAAAGTAGTAACGGAGAATACAACGGTAACCACGACTGATTATTTAAGTGGCTACCAATACAAAAATACGGTATTGCAATACTTCCCAACGGCAGAGGGGTATGTAAAAAACACTCCTGTTAGTGGGACTAACGCTTATAGTTATGTGTATAACTACACGGATCATTTGGGAAATGTGCGATTGAGTTACACCAAAAACCCTAGCAATAACGTTCTTACAATTCTTGAAGAAAGCAATTATTACCCATTTGGATTGAAGCATAATGGGTATAATCCTATTGCGCCAATTCCGGAGAATAGAAGACTTTTTAACGGTAAAGAATTACAAGAAGAGTTGGGGTTGAACCAATATGATTATGGTGCTAGAAACTATGACCCTGCATTAGGACGTTGGATGAATGTTGACCCATTAGCAGAGAAAATGAGACGTTATAGTCCATACAACTATGCTTTTGATAACCCAATTCGATTTATTGACCCTGATGGGATGGAAGCTACTGATTGGTATAAAGGTCAAAATGGAAAAATCATCTGGTTTGATAGTAAAGCTAAAAATTTAACGGATAGAAATGGAAGTAAATGGACAAATTTAGGAGCAACTACATCTGAAGTTCAAAAAAATATGAATATTCCAAAGACAGATGTAATAAAATATAATTCATTACAGGCTTTTGGAACAGACGGTCAAAACGGGGCAGGAAAAGCAGGTGCTGTTGCAAACCTTGTGACGTTTAAAAATAGCGTGCAGTTACAATATAGTATGAATGTCGAAAACAAAGGAGCAAATGGACAATTAATAAGCGGAAAAAGTGAAATTACAGGTATAAATGTCAATGCTAGATTCTCTTCAGAAACATGGGCTCCCGGAATGCAAATCGATGGTGTCTCAGGGACGTTTGGAGTTAAAGAATGGAAACCTACAGGGAAAAATTTCACTTTCGAAAGTACTCCTTTTAAAGATATTGGAACTCCTATGCTAAGTAACGCACCATTTCATGCAACATCCGAAGCAGATTTAACAGTTTCTTTAAAAGCATATTCTCGACTTACAAATTATTCTTCAGGTATAACAGGAGGGGCTTTAGACTTAAAATTCAATACTACAGCACAAACAACTACTGTACATGGACAAGGAGATGAAATACAATTTAATATAGGAAACTAATGAAAAATAAATTATTCTTAATGCTTTTTTGCTTGGCAACTTTGACTTCGAATTGTCAAAGTAAGTCAACAGATTTTAAATGTAAAGAGTTGTTCAGAAAATATAAAGAAAAAAATTCTGCATCTGAAGTTGATAGTGCTCGATATTATATTAATAGTGCTATGAAATGTGCTCCTGAAAACACGAATTTTATTAATAATAGTATTCAATTTTATATTAAAGTAGCAGACTACAAAGCTGCGATTAGCCAAGTTGAAAAACTTAAGGGTTCAGATGGGGATAAATCCTTAAGTTTTATGATTTCAGTATTAAAATTAAAAGACGGCTCTATTTCTGCAAAAAATGATTTGAGGAAGCTTTATGAAGAATATAAGAATGATAAGCAATTATCTTCAACTAATGTAATTTATAAAATAACTCTGGATAATTATTTTAATAATAAAGAATTTGCTTTAGCTCAAATTAAAAAATATCAAAAGATTTATAATTCGGAATATGATGTTCAAAATTTAGAGGCTATTAAGAATCTGATTGTGACTCTTAATAAAGAAAAAGTACTTTTTTCACTCTTTAATATTAAAAACTAAGGAAAATTATATCTGAATAATTAAGGATAGAAAATATAAAATTATACATAATCATTATGGGTCGTGTATCAAAGTTAGTGATGACACAAATTCCATAGTTTAATGTGTTGATAATCAATATTTAAATTAATTTATTTCAAACAAGGGGAGACTATAGTCTCCCTTTTTTTTTGAGTACTGAAAAATAAACGGGTATTCTAGCCCCGATAGTAGTGGCATCCCCCGCTAGGGGATATAGCGAATAGCGGGACAGTACGGGTTGAGAAGATGGGATGGGTGCTGCTAAAAAAAACAAAACCATAGAAGGACAAACCGTGGCAACTTCAGTAAAAGGTTTGGCAACAGGTTCTTGGACACGAGTGGCTACTACCACGGCAGAGACCAAGGGCGAAACAGCACATACCTTGTATGATGTTAAATACCACCCAGTGCGCACGCACAACAAAAACTATTTGGGCGGATATACGTACACTGACAGTAAAGTAGATGCTTTTACGGGTCAGGTGCAATACACCATAGAGTGCCATAGACGTTTGATAACCGATACTGAACTGGTGGTAAAACAGAATTTTACCTACTCGGCACAGGATAGATTAATGAAACATACCCACCAAATTAACGGTGGAGCAGAGCAACTCTTGGCAGAGAATACCTATGATGAGTTGGGGCAACTCGTGAGCAAAAAAGTAGGGAATACCAGCGCCACACCGCTTCAAAAAGTGGATTACACCTACAACATTAGGGGCTGGATGAAATCCATTAATAATCCTAATGCTTTACAACAAGGCTCAGACCCTGCGGATTTGTTTGGCTTTAAAATCAATTACAATACGGTAGAGGGTAGTGTAGCTGTGGCAAACAAACTCTATAATGGGAATATTGCCGAGACGTTTTGGAGTACGGCTACCGATGGTGGTTTTGTTAGAAATTACGGTTATAAATATGATAATTTGAACCGTTTGAAAGACGCTACGTATCAAAAATCAAACGTGGTGACTAATATGTACAACGAAAACCTGACTTATGACAAGAACGGGAATATCATGACCTTAAAACGTAATGGTGATAACGATGCGCAAGCAGGAACCATTGGGATTGATAACCTTACGTATGCTTATGCTACTACCTCAAATAAATTAATGCGAGTAACCGAAGCCCAACCTACAGCAACAAGTGGATTTAAGGACGGCAACACCACAGGCGATGATTATGTGTATGACGCCAACGGGAACATGACCGTGGACAAAAACAAAAAAATTACCGCAATAACCTACAACCATTTGAACCTGCCTACAAAAATAATTTTTCCAACAGGAAATATTGTGTATATTTACAATGCGGCAGGGCAAAAGGTACAAAAAGTAGTAACGACCACCACTCCTGCCAGTGTGGTTACAACGGATTATTTAGGTGGTTACCAATACAAAAATACCGTGTTGCAGTATTTTCCAACGACTGAGGGGTATGTAAAAAACGCTCCTGTTAGTGGGACTAATACCTACAGTTATGTGTTTAACTACACCGACCATTTGGGTAATACTCGATTGAGTTATACTAAAAACCCTAGCACCAACGCTCTTACAATTCTTGAAGAAAGCAATTACTATCCATTTGGATTGAAGCATAATCCGTATAATACCATTACACCAGCTCAGGAGTATAAGGTGAAATTCCAAGGGCAAGAACGCCAAGATGAACTTGGTTTGAATTGGGATAGCTTTAAGTATAGAAATTATGATTTTGCTATTGGACGCTTTATGTCTGTTGACCCATTAGCTGAAGAATATGCTTATAATTCAACTTATGCATTCCAAGAAAATAAAATGGGAATGGGCACAGAACTAGAAGGAAAAGAGCTGCAATTACATAACTGGTTGGTTATTGACGCCGCAGTTAATCCTAATGGAATTGGTGCTCATACTCAAGGTATTAGTCAAGGACTTGTAAATAGTGCTGTTGGATTATGGAATGCTATTACAAATCCTATAGAAACAGCCAAAGAAGTAGGAAATAGTGTATTGTGGCTTGCTGTTGGTTCTCAAGGTTCCCAAGCTGTAGATAAAGCTTTAGGTACAAATTCAACAGGAGCGGGCAATAATATTTTGAATTCCGTTGTTAATGGTACTGACAAATTAGTTAATGGTAATGGTAATCAAAGAGGTGAGGTTATTGGTAATATTGCTGGAGCTGTAATTGGAACTAAAGGTATCGGCGCAGGATTAAAAGCAGGAGCAGCAGCAATTACAACTTCAGATGGATTTTTGATAGGAGGAATAAATATAAAAGCTCCTATTGATATACCAGTTCAAAGGTTTGGCGGACAAATGTCAAGTTCTGGAACTAATTTTTGGGGAGCTAAAATAGGAACTAATTCGTTTGTTAATAGGACTTTTGGTGCTATTAAAACAGGATGGAATCCTCTAACAACATACACAGAGGGTGTGATTCCAAAAGGGACACCTACTAAAGCTGGAATAATCGGCCCACAAAGCGGAGGATTTTATCCTGGAGGGTCATTACAATTTATCACAAAATCAAAAGAAGTTATCGAGCAAACAACCAAAACAATTAACAGATAAGCTAATATGACAAATTTAGATACCCCAATGGACTTCCAAATAGAAAAAGATTTTGGAAATCATAAATTGAAATATATTGACTTAACCGAGATATGCCAAGGAGGACCAGAAATCGGAAATATAACTATTGATAATAAAGTTATACCATCTGCTTTTTTTGGCGGACCAGCAATCAGTGAGAATAATTTTTTGTATATTCCTAAATTCGAAAAAGCCTTTTTAAAAAGTGGTTTTATGATATGCAGAATAAATTTACAGACTTTAGAGACAATTACTTTTGGAAAAATTAAGGACATTATATTCTTTGATAAAATTGAAAATAATGTTATTAATTATTATGAAGACTTAAATAGGAATAAAAAATCATTCTATAAATTACCGGAATAAACAATTGGTGATGTATCAAAATTAGTGATGGCTTAAAATGAATGAGTTATTATGTTGATAATCAAGGTTTAAATTAATTTTCAACGCTAGTGGGTAAAAAGTACAAAAGGTGGTAACGACCATCACTTCTGCCAGTGTGATGACAACGGATTATTTAGGTGGCTACCAATACAAAAATACCGTATTGCAGTATTTTCCATCGGCTAAGGGGTATGTGAAAAACACTCCTGTTAGTGGGACTAACACCTACAGTTATGTGTACAATTACACTGACCATTTAGGGAATACTCGATTGAGTTACACCAAAAACCCTAGCAATAACGTTCTTACAATTCTTGAAGAAAGTAACTACTACCCATTTGGATTAAAGCATAATGGGTATAATCCTATTGCGCCAATTCCGGAGAATAGAAGACTTTTTAACGGTAAAGAATTACAAGAAGAGTTGGGGTTGAACATGACAGCGATGGATTATCGTCAATATGATAATACTTTGGGGAGGTTTAACTCTATAGATGTTCTGTCAGAATTAGCATATTCCATTACTCCTTATCGTTTTGCAAATAATAATCCTGTTTATTTTAATGACCCAACAGGTCTTTTTGAAACAAGGAAAGAAGCAAGAGAATATAGAAAAGAACATGGTATTAGCGGTAGTATTTCTAAACAAAAAGATGGCTCATTTGCAATTAGTGATAAAAAAAATGGAATTAGTTATTCAAAAGGAGACGACTCACAGGGGTATGAAAAATTTGCCAATGATGGTGTCCAAGAATCCGTTTTAGTCCAAGCACCATCAAAAAAAGAAGGAGTAAATGGAGGAACTGGTTTTGGATGGCTAACTTTTTGGGGGACTGATAGAAGTGGAGATACAAGTGGTTTAAAAGGAACTACTACACATTCTCTAGAATCAAGTGATTTTATAACACCTCAGATTTCAAGTTCTTTAAATAAATTGACAGGTCTTTGGGAATGGGTATTAAATCTTTTTAAAAACTCCATTGATACATATCAACAAGGAATTACTATACAAGAGGCTATCAAGAAAAACGGAAACACAGCTACTATGGAGGTACAGAATACAGAACCAATTGTGACTTCATCAATAAAAGTGATTACTTACACCTACAATTTAAATGATAGTACGATTATAAAAAACACAAATACTGTTAATTTAAAAGGAAAAGCATCAGATGTAAAAAGACAGGTGGACTCAACAAACAATAGAAATGCGGCTAGAAATGCTGATAAATCAGCTTGGTTAAGTTCTTGGGGGAAATAATAAATAATAATAATATAAAATAATAAATAATGATTTTGAAAAAACAATTAATTCTAACAATAACCTTTGGTATCTTTTTAATGATTATTGTATTTTTTATTTATAGTGGCTCATTTCATAAGATTAACTCTTCTGTAACTAAGTTTACTAAATTAAATAAAAGACAAAAACTGCAAAGAGGAGAATGGATAAGTAATACTGATAGTTTGTCTGGGATTAGTATCCGAGAAAATAAAATAGCTTTCTTTAAAAATATGAAATTTACTTCTGAAGATATTTATGAATATAAGATATTTGATTCCATCTATAAAAATAATAAAAGCGAAAATAAAGTAGGAGAATATTTGGTAATAAAAGATTTTTCTGACACTATTTATTATCAAATTATTAAAAAAAATGATACGAGTATTACTCTAAAATTGAATGAAACTAAAACAGAAACATTTAACCTTAAAACAACTAAACTAAAAAAGGGGTAGTGTATCAAAGTGGTAGTGTATCAAAGTTAGTGATGACTCAAATTTCATAATTTAACATATTGATAATCAATATTTAAGTTAATTTATTTTACAAAAGGAGAGGCTGTATGTCTCTCCTTTTTTTTGAGTACTGAAAAATAAACGGGTATTCTAGCCCCGATAGCAGCGACAACCCCCCGCGAGGGGATATAGCGGATAGCGGGACAGTACGGGTTGAGAAGATGCGATGGGTGCTGCTAAAAAAAAAACAAAACCATAGAAGGACAAACCGTGGCAACTTCGGTAAAAGGTTTGGCAACAGGTTCTTGGACACGAGTGGCTACTACCACGGCAGAGACCAAGGGCGAAACAGCACATACCTTGTATGATGTTAAATACCACCCAGTGCGCACGCACAACAAAAACTATTTGGGCGGATATACGTACACTGACAGTAAAGTAGATGCTTTTACGGGTCAGGTGCAATACACCATAGAGCGCCATAGACGTTTGATAACCGATACTGAACTGGTGGTAAAACAGAATTTTACCTACTCGGCACAGGATAGATTGATGAAACATACCCACCAAATTAACGGTGGAGCAGAGCAACTCTTGGCAGAGAATACCTATGATGAGTTGGGGCAACTCGTGAGTAAAAAAGTAGGGAATACCATCGCCACACCGCTTCAAAAAGTGGATTATACTTATAACATAAGAGGGTGGATGAAATCCATTAATAACCCTAATGCTTTGCAACAAGGCTCAGACCCTGCGGATTTGTTTGGCTTTAAAATCAATTACAATACGGTAGAGGGTAGTGTAGCTGTGGCAAACAAACTCTATAATGGAAATATTGCTGAGACGTTTTGGAGCACAGCCACCGATGGTGGATTTGTGAGAAACTACGGTTACAAATACGACCAGTTGAATCGTTTGAAAGACGCTACTTATCAAAAATCAAACGTGGTGACTAATATGTATAATGAAAACCTGACTTACGACAAGAACGGAAACATCTTGACATTAAAACGCAATGGCGATAGAGATGTACAAACAGGAACCATAGGAATTGATAATTTAAGTTATGGCTATGCTACTAACTCTAATAAACTTATGAGTGTGGTGGATAATACTAATAATACCAGTGGTTTTAACGATTTTAATAAATCAGGAAATGATTATGCTTATGATGCCAATGGTAATATGACCTTGGACAAGAACAAGAAAATCACAAGCATTGTGTATAACCACTTGAACTTACCTACAAAAATAGTTTTTCCAACAGGAAATATTGTGTATATTTACAACGCTAGTGGGCAAAAAGTACAGAAAGTGGTAACAGAAAACACAACCGTAACCACGACTGATTATTTAGGAGGTTACCAATACAGAAAGAAAACTGCGAGTGAGCCTGTCGAACTCCAGTTTTTTCCAACGGCAGAGGGCTATGTGAAAAACACCCCTGTTAGTGGGACTAACACCTACAGTTATGTGTACAATTACACTGACCATTTAGGGAATACTCGATTGAGTTATACTAAAAACCCTAGCAGTAACGTTCTTACAATTTTAGAAGAAAGCAACTACTATCCATTTGGATTGAAGCATAATGGGTATAACCCTATTTCGCCAGTTCCTGAAAACAGAAGACTTTTTAATGGTAAGGAGTTGCAAGAAGAGTTGGGATTGAACATGTATGATTATGGCTCACGTATGTATGACCCTGCAAGAGCTGGTTGGAGTAATGTTGACCCATTGGCGGAGAAAATGCGTAGATGGTCTCCATATAATTATGCTTTTGATAACCCAATTCGATTTATTGACCCTGATGGGATGGCGCCTACTGATTGGTTTGTTAATACAAAAACAGGTACAGTTGTACATGTTGAAGGACAATCAAAACTTACACAATCTACTGCTGATAAAATTGGAGCTGGTGATGCAAAAAATTATGAACGTTTAGGGGCAGATAATATGTTCGGGGATAAAAATGGAAAAGCAAATAAAATTAGAGAACAAGGGGCTAGCGTTGTTGAAAACTCTGAAGTATTTATGGAAAAGCAAGGATATAATAAAGCTGAAAAAGTAAAAATTGTTGAAACAGAATATACTTCAGGAGGGAAAGTTGGAGAAGAGAATATATCATTAACACATAGTACTATAAAACAAGTTGGAGAAAGTAAAATCACTTATGCTAAACCTGAAAATTTAGATTCTAAAGCTGATATTCAAATTAAATCAAGTTCAAGTACTTACAGTAGTATAGAAACTACAAAGTATATCCTTACGAAACCTTATGGGCAAGATAATAATAATACATCTGTTTATGGCTCAAAAGAAACTTCAAATAACATACTCAAACCACTGCAAATAATAGGTGATTTAGTACAACAAATTATCTCAAAATAAAATTAAGATGAAAAAATTATTATTATTATTCGGATTTTCTATGCTTATTTTTAGTTGTAATGGGCAATCTATTAGTAAGAAAACTAAAGAAAAATATATTAGGTATAAAAATGAGTTTAATAGAGAACTAACGAATCATTTTCCTAATCAAGTAACTAGTTTTCCCAATAGTATTGTTAAAAATAAAGATTTATCAAACAACAATGTTTGTTTTATGCTTTACGAATATAAAGTTGATAGAAATACAATAGATTCTTTAATATCACATATACAAAATAAATATATAGCTAAATACAAATCTGAGGATAAGTGTCTTTTAATTGTTAATCGGTTTGATACTTTTGAATCTCTTGAAAAAATGGAAGCTACTATTATTAAAGATAGTACCAAGATAAATCAAGATTGTTATAAAAATTTATATCCTATTCCAAATTTTATAGATTACAGTTACCCGAAAGAGAATAATGAACTAAAATTAGAAGCTGGTTTTGATATTTATATTTTAGAAGCTAAATCGGGTAACTATTTTAAGGAATTTGAATTACTGCCTAATCCCCAAATGCCGAAAGAATGGGAAAATGGTTATTCAAAAGGCATTGCTATAAATAGTAAAAATAAAACTTTAATTTTTTGGGGGTTGATTTGGTAAAATAAAATTATCCTAGAATTAGAATTTCAAATTATTTATAGAAGTTGATAACCATTACCACGCCAACTAGTGTAGCTACTACAGATTATTTAGGTGGTTACCAATACAAAAATACCGTATTGCAGTTTTTTCCAACGGCAGAGGGCTATGTGAAAAACACTCCTGTTAGTGGGACTAACACCTACAGTTATGTGTTTAACTACACTGACCATTTGGGTAATGTGCGTTTGAGTTACACCAAAAACCCTAGCACCAACGTTCTTACAATTCTTGAAGAAAGCAACTACTATCCATTTGGGCTCAAGCATAATGGGTATAATCCAATTTCTCCAATTCCTGAAAACAGAAGACTTTTTAATGGTAAGGAGTTGCAAGAAGAGTTGGGGCTAAATTCCTATGATTATGGTGCTAGAAACTATGACCCTGCATTAGGACGTTGGATGAATATTGACCCGTTAGCGGAAACGTCAAGACGTTTTTCTCCTTATACTTATGCTCTTAATAATCCTGTGTTATTTATTGACCCTGATGGGATGGAGGCTTACAAATCGCAAGTCGATAGAAGTAGCGGAATGAGTAATTCTGAATGGAACTCCAATAGAAGAGCCGATATGGATAGGCAAGCTGGAGGAGATGGAATTGATGTTGCGAACCCTAATGGATATGTAAAACCTAAATATACTGTCACTGCATCGGATGCTGATAATGAAGTTGAAAAAGAAGATGGTGATTCAAATGAAGATAAACCAAAGAAAAAAAATAATTTAGCACAAAATATTAAAGACAACCCAAGTAAAATTTCAGAAGTAGCAGAAGTAGCAATTTCTTTAAAAAAATTGAGAATGTTGGAGATTAGACAAGGTCTATCTATCAAAGATAGAATAGGAACTTTGGGTAAATTCTCTTCAAAATATGCTAGTTATTCAAAGGCTGGGAAAGTTTTAGGTAAAGTTAATAATGTTGCGATGGGTTATAGTACTTTTTTAGATGTTAAAAGTTATTATAATGGACAATTAAGTGGAGCGAGACTATCTTATAGATTAGGAAGTAATACCGCTACTATAGTAACTTCATCAGCAGTAGGTACAGAGTTTGGAGGACCTGTTGGCACCATTGCTGGGTTCGTTGTTGGGCTTGGCACAAGTGCTGGAGAAATCATATATGACGGTTGGAACAATAATGTAATGCCTGTGATTAATCAGGGTGTTTATGAAATCAATAATAATCACGGATATTCTAATTTCCACCCTTAAATCTTGTTTTATGAAGAATATTAAAATAAACCTTAAAAGTCAATTATACAATTGGTATGACTTTTTTTTACAAACCATATTGTTTATTCCTTTATGTCTTTATTTGTATAATAAGTATAGTAGTACTAGTGGATTTATTGTTTTTTATATTTTTCTTCTAATTCAATTTTCTTTTACCTTTTATCTTCATTTGGTTTATTATTTAAAGAATAAAGGAGAGAACTTTAGTATAAAAGAGGATAAAATAGAGAGGGTGAAAAATGGACAAAAAGAGGTATTTTATTCTGCAGATATAAAAAAAATAGTTATTTGTAAATCTGCTAATATGGATAAATGGGGTATTCCGTATACAACATTTGAAAGTTTTAGAGTAGCAAGAGTTTACCTTAAAGATGGTAGGTCTTTTATAATGACAAATTTATTAGAATATGATTTGGAAAAACCATTGCAAATATTAAAAGGAGTTAAATTTGAAAGAAGAAAAGGTTTTTCATTTTTTATTTAGAGTGATGATAAATCAAAGACCCCCCGCTCCCGCACGAATCCTTTCGTGTGGTATGTGAGTATCGGTAGTGGGTCGTGTATCAAAGTTAGTGATGACACAAATTCCATATTTTAATATGTTGATAATCAATATTTAAATTAATTTATTTTAAACAAGGGGAGACTATATGTCTCTCTTTTTTTATTTTTATTGTTTCTTAAAAACGCTAAAAATGGCTTTTAATACGTCCTCGTGTATCAAAGTTAGTGATGACTCAAATTTCATAATTTAACATATTGATAATCAATATTTAAGTTAATTTATTTTACAAAAGGAGAGGCTGTATGTCTCTCCTTTTTTTTGAGTACTGAAAAATAAACGGGTATTCTAGCCCCGATAGCAGCGACAACCCCCCGCGAGGGGATATAGCGGATAGCGGGACAGTACGGGTTGAGAAGATGCGATGGGTGCTGCTAAAAAAAAAACAAAACCATAGAAGGACAAACCGTGGCAACTTCAGTAAAAGGTTTGGCAACAGGTTCTTGGACACGAGTGGCTACTACCACGGCAGAGACCAAGGGCGAAACAGCACATACCTTGTATGATGTTAAATACCACCCAGTGCGCACGCACAACAAAAACTATTTGGGCGGATATACGTACACTGACAGTAAAGTAGATGCTTTTACGGGTCAGGTGCAATACACCATAGAGTGCCATAGACGTTTGATAACCGATACTGAACTGGTGGTAAAACAGAATTTTACCTACTCGGCACAGGATAGATTAATGAAACATACCCACCAAATTAACGGTGGAGCAGAGCAACTCTTGGCAGAGAATACCTATGATGAGTTGGGGCAACTCGTGAGTAAAAAAGTAGGGAATACCATCGCCACACCGCTTCAAAAAGTGGATTATACTTATAACATAAGAGGGTGGATGAAATCCATTAATAATCCTAATGCTTTACAACAAGGCTCAGACCCTGCGGATTTGTTTGGCTTTAAAATCAATTACAATACGGTAGAGGGTAGTGTAGCTGTGGCAAACAAACTCTATAATGGAAATATTGCTGAGACGTTTTGGAGCACAGCCACCGATGGTGGATTTGTGAGAAACTACGGTTACAAATACGACCAGTTGAATCGTTTGAAAGACGCTACTTATCAAAAATCAAACGTGGTGACTAATATGTATAATGAAAACCTGACTTACGACAAGAACGGAAACATCTTGACATTAAAACGCAATGGCGATAGAGATGTACAAACAGGAACCATAGGAATTGATAATTTAAGTTATGGCTATGCTACTAACTCTAATAAACTTATGAGTGTGGTGGATAATACTAATAATACCAGTGGTTTTAACGATTTTAATAAATCAGGAAATGATTATGCTTATGATGTCAATGGTAATATGACCTTGGACAAGAACAAGAAAATCACGGCTATCACCTACAACCACTTGAACCTACCTACAAAAATTGTATTTACAACAGGAAATATTGTTTATATTTACAATGCGGCAGGGCAAAAGGTACAAAAGGTAGTAACTACCACCACACCAGCCAGTGTAGTGACAACAGATTATTTGGGAGGCTACCAATACAAAAATACAGCATTGCAGTATTTTCCAACGGCGGAGGGGTATGTGAAGAATACTCCTATGGGTAGCACTAATGCTTACAGTTATGTGTTTAACTACACTGACCATTTAAGGAATACTCGATTGAGTTACACCAAAAACCCAAGCACCAACGTTCTTACAATTTTAGAAGAAAGCAACTACTATCCATTTGGATTGAAGCATAATGGGTATAATCCTATTTCACCAGTTCCTGAAAACAGAAGACTTTTTAACGGTAAGGAGTTGCAAGAAGAGTTAGGGTTGAATATGTATGATTATGGCTCACGTATGTATGACTCTGCAAGAGCTGGTTGGAGTAATGTTGACCCATTGGCGGAGAAAATGCGTAGATGGTCTCCATACAATTATGCTTTTGATAACCCAATTAGATTTATTGACCCTGATGGGATGAAACCTGTCGATTGGATTAATTGGACTGGACAAGACGGGAAACAGCATCTAACCTATGACCCTAAAATAAAAACGTTACAAGAGGCAAAAGATAAAGGATACTCTACAGCAAGCCAAGTGTTTGCAAAAGGTAGGGGAACCAATGATAAGACTAATGAAGTGGTTAGTTTTCAAGAAGGTGGAAAATTCAGCATTAATGGGAAAACAATGAATTCGGCTGATGGCGCATATACAACTCAGACTGGAGCCATAATAGATAGAAATAAAAGTGGTGTAGAACAGATTACTGCTGTTGGGCAAGGAGTTGGGGATGGAATAACAGCTATAGGGTTAGTAACATTTCCACCACTTGCAGGTGCTGGAGAAGCTATAAGTAATACCTTTTTAGGTTTAGAAGTTTTAGATAATTTAAGTACTGAAGGACTTTCAAAAGAAACAGTCATTGACAATGGTGTTAAAGTTGGATTAAGCATTGGTTTTGGAGAGTTAGGCAAAGCCGGGGTTAAGGGAACTCAAACCGTTGCTGGTGAAGCTACTGTTAAAGCAGGTAAAAATATGGTTTCTGAATCTATAATCCAAGCAACAACAATGGCGGGACAAAAGGCAACAGAAAAAATCATTGAAGATAAAAGAAAATAAATACGAATATGACGCTTTTTTTATTAGGTATTGTCTTTATTGTTGCTGGTGTAATAATAATGATAAGAAATAAATTTTATAAGACTAGTACCAAAACTATGCTATTTCCAGCTGAAATAAAATTGTTTATGTCAGGTTTAATTTTATTTTTAATGGGAATTTATGTTTTAATAAGTGAGATTTTAAAGTTTTTTAATTAATATATTTAGGATATGAAATTTTTAGGAATTATTTATCTAGTTTTTTGTGGATTTATTTTACCGCAGGAAAGTATGATTAAAGGAAGATATGAGATGCAATTTGAAGAGGAATTTAATTCTCAAAATTGCATAGTCAACTTTGATGGCAATATTTACAAAAGAAAACTTTCTGATGGAAAAACTGTTAAAGGTAAAATTGAGTATTCAAACCAAAGAATACTTTTAAAAGATACAAATACCTCTTTACAAATGGAATTTTATAAGGATGAAATGCCTAATGATACAATTTACTTTAAGACTAAAGATTTGAAAAATAAAAACAAAGGTAAAGAAGGAGAGATAGTTATTTATTCAGGTAAATTGATACGAGTGAAGTGGTAAAGGGTAATGTATCAAAATTAGTAATGGTGATACAATTGCTAATTAGTGAATTAAAAATTCTCAGTAGACGCAAGTGTATCAATTGTAACTGCTAAAAATAACAGCTAGCGACAAAATAAATAGGCAAATACACTATATTTAATAATATATTTGTTTTGTCCCCGTACTGTAATTTAATCAAAAAATTATAAATTAATTTAAACTATTTAATAAGCAATATTGATACCAAATTTTGACCATAATAATGTAATACCCCCGCATCTAGGAAACCCAACTCTTAAAGAACATTTGAGTCCTTATTGTTGTACAACATTAGAACTTTGTACAACATTTGCAACCTCAAAAGAGAGAATTGAAATTTTGAAAGGACTACTATTGTTTAGAAAAAAAATGAACGATTTAGGTATAAAGCAAGGATTTCAATGGTTAGATGGAAGCTTCATTGAAAATATTGAGATTGCTGAAAACAGAGCCCCAAGAGATTTAGATTTGGTAACTTTCTTTGGAGGATTGACTACTGAACTTCAAGAGAAAATACCTGTTGAATTTTTAGAATTTGTTAATCCATTGATTTCTAAAGAAAAATATAAATTAGACCATTACCCAGTAGATTATTGTTTTAGTCCTGAGGTTACGGTAGAGTCAACAAGGTATTGGATACAGTTGTTTACTCATAATCGGTTGAATATATGGAAAGGGATATTGCGTTTAGAATTAAATACTCCGGAACTCGATGCTGAATCTGTTAAATATCTTAAAGAAGTTATGTTATGAGTTTATTTTGGGAAATTGAACAAACGAAAGCTCAGATTGTAGATACTGAAAGAATGTTGAATTTAGTTAAGGGACACCCTCTAATGTCCGTTAGTTTTCAAGAAAAATTAAATTTCTTGAAAAATAAACTAGAAGGTTTACCAAAGGATTCGAAAGAACCAAAAATAAGATTGTTATTTAGTGGCGGAGCCGTTATGGGTTCTATCGGAATAAAATCAAAATTTGTAAGTAAAACAATCAATCCTATTCAAGAACTAATAAAAACTCAAACGGCTTTAGTGCGCTTTGGTGAAGTTGGTAAACGAGGGAGAGCTAAGAAAACAAGTATTTCAGATTTATATTTAACGGCTTTACCAATTGGTTCATTTGGAATAGAGTTATCTCAATTAGAATCAACGGATTTGTTTGTGGAGCAAGAGGTAGGTACAGCAATCCATCAAGTAATGGAATTAATTTCTGCTACAACAAGTAGTAATGAGGCATTCGAAGAAGCTATTGAACATACTCCCAAAAGAAATCTTAATAACTTAAAAGCTTTTTTGAAACAGATTGATGAGGAAAAATCAATTCTAAAAATAGAATCAGGTTCGTATGGGATTAACATAACTGAAGAGCAAATTCATCAAGGTTTTGAAAGAGTTAATCTAACGGTAAATGAAGATTCTGAAATTATTATTAATGGAATTTTGCGAGGGTTTTTACTTGACAGTAGTAAATTTGAAATTACAGATGAAGATGGGAAAACTATTACAGGCATTATAGGCCCAGAATTAACCGAGGAAAAAATACTTGAATATGACAAAAACTATTTGAACAAATCATGTGTTTTTCATCTCAATTTTTATAAAACTATTTTTACTTCTGGTACAGAAAAGTTAAGTTATGAATTACTTGAAATAAAGCCAATTGAGAATAAAAAAGTAAATTAGTCTATTATATTACTCTTATGGTATGAAAACATATAAATTTACAATTTTATTAATATTAATATCAATTTCCAGTTGCAAGAACAAAATTGAATTGGATAAAAAATATTGTTCAAACAATGAAAATTCTGCTACTAAAATTGCCGAAAAAGAATGGCTTAAAATTTATGGTAAGGAAATCTATAAACAAACTCCGTTTATTGTGAAATTAAAAAATGACACTATTTGGGTAGTTGAGGGGACATTACCTGAAAACTCAGATGGTGGTGTACCATATGCCGAAATCAATGCGAAAACTTGTGAAATTCTAAAAATAACACATGGTAAATAGAACTTCAATTGTTTATACTTTAACGGGAGCGTATTAAAATCAATAACAATTATAAATTTATACACGATGAAATACATTAATTTATTTTTAGATTGGTTAGATGTTTTAATGGTAAGTATAGCTACTTTTAAATGGATTCAAAAGATTAGAAAAAATCCAGAAAATGTAAAAATAAAGTTAAATTATTATTTTTATCATAGAAATTCTATAATAATCATATATTGGTTTTTAACAGGGACTTCCTTATTACTTGGACTAAATAATTTACTTATTTTTTGCTTAATTTGGCTTAAATTTAACTTATCTATAGAGGGATTTTACCTAGGAGTTATTTTCGTTTTAGTATTTACTTATGTACCTCGTAGAATCTTTATTAAAATTATTGAAGACCATAGTAGAGATGTTAAACGAATTAATCCGGTCTTGCAGATAGTGTAAAATTTCGTTGATGTATCAAAATTAGTGATGACTCTAAATCAATAAGTTACTGTATTGATAATCAATGTTTAAGTTAATTTATTTTACAAAAGAAGAGGCTGTATGTCTCTCCTTTTGTATATTTATTATCGCTTAAATCTTTTAAAATGGCTTTTTATCAGTCCTGGTGTATAACTTCGTTCAGTTCGCAAAAGCTCGAGTCAAAATTTGCGATACTAAAATTTTTCCTCATTGTACTGCTCCTACACTTATTAAAAATAGGTTTACTGCTAACCAAAAACAACAATTTTATTGTAAAACGTGCACGAAACGATGTATCGATTTTTATACAAATAATGGTTATGGTAAAGAAATCAATGCCCATATTGTAATGCTTATTAAAGAGGGTATGGGAATTAGAAGTATGGCTCGCATTTTATGTATTTCTACCACCACTTTACTAAAACGTATAGTATTCATTGCCAAAGGAGTTCAATCGCCACCCATTAGTTCGAGTCAAATATATGAAGTAGACGAGATGAGAACTTTTTTACGACATAAAGGGAAGGTAATTTGGATTGTATATGCTTTAGATAGAGTCAATAAAAATGTAATCAGTTTTGCTGTTGGTTCAAGAACCAAGAAAACACTCAATCAAGTTATTAAAACCGTAGTACTTTCCAATCCCAAACGAATTTATACTGATGGGTTGATTCACTACAAATTTTTAATTCACAACACTATTCATAAAGTTACCCGTTTTGGAACCAATAGAATTGAAAGAAAGAATCTGAGTCTCCGTACTCAATTAAAACGTCTCAATAGAAGGTCAATTTGTTTTTCTAAAAGTTTGCTTGTACTCAGCGCAGTGCTAAGGATTTATTTTTGGTCTAGATAACTTCCGAAGAGTAAACGCCTAAAAACAACCGAGGTATCAAAACGCAAACAAACACGTATTAATGGCAAGTTTAACCTATAACTTGAAGTCCACGAAGTTGCAGCGAAGCTAAATACTTACGCTTTACCATCAAAAAACCATCCATTTTAGCCCAAGTTATTTCCCTAAAACAAGGGAAGTGCTTTGCTTTTGTAAAAACGGTCTATCAAGACGTCATAATCTCAAATTTAAGCACCCAAAATTTTAGAATTTTCTATAAGAACTAAATAACAAACCTCGCTTAAAAGGGCTTAAACGAGGTCGGAATTTTATGTTTTTTGTCCCGATGCTTCGGGATATTTTAAAAAATGGTAGTTGTGCAACAGTTACCGCTGTTGGCAGTATTTTTTTTACCAATATCTATTTTCTTTTAAAGTGTTCGTAATTTCTACTGCAATTTCTGAACACTTTTTTATTTGAGTTAATTCATCTTCAAAATCTTGTGGCTTGAACTCAAGAAATTTATTTAATATTTTTACGAACCCATGAGTTACTTTTTTAAATTCTACTTTTCTAACCTCGCAAACAAAGACCAATCCATTTTCGGTTTCGTGTAAACTCCAAAGCCCATGAATAAATAGATTTCTGTTTATTCTAATCTTATCAATTGAATTATGTAAAGATTTAATTTTGACTTCTTCAATTTCGTGATATTTCGATAATTTTAATAAGAGTTTTAGATTTTGACTAATTGAATTATCTTCTAACATTATAGAACTTACAAATTCATCTTCGGACTTAATTAAGATATAAATAAGTTCTTTTATTTGGCTTTCAAGATTTGAAAAACCAATTGATATTTGACCAATTTGTGAGTAAAAATTTTGTTCGTTTAAAGTCATTAATTCATTATTTTTATGAGTTATTTTAGCGGTAATTATAAATTTTATTCTACACTATAAGTCAATTTCATATATGATTTACAAATAGAGAGAATTAGAATTTGAGATTCTTTTAAATTAAGTGTTTTTTGAGGCATTCCAATACCTAATTCTCCGTGTCTTGCTTTAACACCAAGTATTCCATAATTATTTACTGTTCCTGTAAATGCGTGAATATCTGTTTCTGAATAACCTGAATCAGCTAATATATTTTTGAAATGATTTTTATTAATTTTTTTTGAATAAGTTCGAAGTGAATCAAATATTGAGTATAAATTAATCCATTCCAATCCATTACCTAATTGTAGAAGAATATGCAAAATATCATTTTCTGTTTTTGATAAATTTATTAAATAAGCAAATCTGTTTTTGACTGATAAAAATTTTGTATCCAAGACTAATTCGTCATCAAAGGGATAACTTTGAGCGATATCAAATTTATTTTGTGGAGTTATATCTATAAACTTATCCCAAATAAACATTTTGACAAGTTTTTGATTAGAAGTGTCATCATAATCATCGTTTATTGTGCAATATAAATTCGCTACTCCATTGTATAAAGACATTAAAGTTAATGCTCTTGCCCAAATTTCTTCTGGATTAATTAAACTTGATAAATGTGGAGATGTAAATAAGCAATTTGGCGGTCTATCATCTTCTTCACAGACAATACATATATCGTGTCCATATAAATTTGAATGTGATAGAAATTTATTATTCTGATAAAATACTGTAAAAATGTATTTGTTTTCCAATTTTTTAGTTGTTTAGATTTCTGTACGGCTTTAAAATTACTGCCAACGTTTTGCATATTTATGAAGTGGAGGCTTTTGAAAACCGATGTTTCTTTTTTGTACTTAACTTTCTTTGATACACATAGTTTCATTTTAGCACTAAACCCGCCATTTCATAAATATGCTGTTGGTGGCAGTACTTTATTCGGTTTTAATTGTTATTACTTGTCTTATCTCACCGTTTTCTATTTGCATTCTTAATCTTTCAAAGTCAAAATTTTGTCCACTTGAAATTGATACATTATCTATTGCATCTAAAGGTCCTTCGATTTTAAGGTCATCTACAAGTTTTATTTGTCCTCTCGTTAAACTTCTTTCTACTAAAGTCAAGTCTTTAGTGAAAGAAGTAGGGTAATTTGAACCTACTTCACTTCCAAACAATCTTAATAAATTTTCTGGAAAGTGAGTTTCTGCAAATTCTTGAGGATTTATTATTCCTGTTGTGTTTTCTCTGTATAATGTATTTAAAGCGTTTTTAAGCCCTCTTTTATCTTCAAATGATGCTACATTAGTTTCAATGAATTGAAATAAGTCATCTTTAAATCTTTTTGTAACCAATTTATCATTTCTGTTTGTTTGAAAACCTAAAAACTCATTATAAAAATATTCTGCTAAATCTCGTTTGCCACTGCTAAAATTGTCATCATACATATAACAAGAATATATATCATTCGGTGGAGTAAGATTATTTGTATCTTCAATAATAAAACCTATTTTGTAAAAATCTTTTGCTGGTGAGAGGAATAAATCATTTACAAGTTCAATTAGTTTCTGATTGTTAAACTCTTTGATTGTAAATGCTTCTTGTAATTCTGCTTTAATTACAAGTACAAAGTGTTTTCTGTGCAAAAAGCCATCAAGAATGAGCAATAAGCCAGCTGGAATGGTCTTTTTATTATGACTCATTGCTAACAAATCTGAAATGCTTTTTGATAAGTCTAAAAATCTATCATTATCTGCATTTTTAATACTCCTCGAATATCCATAAAATGAATTATCGTCTGATTTAGCAATTTCAAGTTTAAAAAATCTTTTAGCCTTGGAAAATGCAGTGCCAATTCTACTTTTTAGTGTTTCAAGTTCTAAAGCACCAAATGTAAAGAGATTTTCAGAATATTCTGCAAACCCAAACTCATCACTATCAGTTTTCTTATGAACTCTGTGTATTACTATTCTATTTATTTCTAATTCGCTAATTTCTATCATATTAAAATTCGTTTATAAAGTCAATATTGTTAGGGTTAATTTCAAAAATATTCTGTAAGTACTCAAGCATATTTGGACTTCCCAAAACGCAAGTATTTAAGTGCTCTAAAACCATATAATACAATGTGCCTAATGAGCTTCTTTTCTTGTCAAACTTTAAAAGAATCCATTCATTATTCTCATTATTTTTATTTATAAATTCTGGGTATAAGTTCACTTTAAATATATTGCTTTCTAATTCTGCTTTGTTTATATTAACTATTAACCCTCTATCATAAAGACAAATGATATTTGGCAAAAACTTCCAATCAGTTTTATTGTAATAATCCTTAATATGTTCAAATGAAAATGATGAACTGTCGCCTATAAACATAAAAGAAAATAAAGGATTTTTATATTCATTTGTAGTAGTTGGAATATTCAGCATTATTCCTTTTCCTCCAGCATCTAAAAATTGTGGGCTAATATTTTCTCTCGTTAAGAATTTATTAAGCCTTTCTTTTGTAGTTACAAAATCGTCAATATGTTTTTTATTCCAACTCGATTTAATTTCAGCATAAGCATAAATTGATTCATATGTCAAATATTCTGTTTCATCAAATGTCTTGTATAAAATTGGTGTTCTAAAATTGTCAGCAATGATTAAATCTAATTGAGGACTAGTTGAAAGGCTAGTGTCTATAATATGACCATTACTTATATAATACTTCTCTGGTAGTTTCTTTTTGAAGAAATTCCTAATAGCAACTTCTAACTGACTTCCAGAAGCGTAAATATCTCCGGAATTATGAATTAATTTGACTTGACTTTGGGCTATATCAATTCCGTCTGCTTCAAAATTGAAGAAGGTGTCAATTGAAAGCTTTTTAAAATCTTTATCTTTTTTGTTGCTCATTTGTTAGGTGTGTAGATTCTGTAGTATTGCCACCAACGGTTTGCTTGTAGGCGATGTTGCCTTGTGTTGCGCCTGCGGCAAGGTAATATTGCTTACAAGCTGTTATAGGAAGTTATTTTATTCAATTTATTAATAAAGGCTACTTCTTTACCTGGTGCACTATTCTCCGCTTTTAACAATCGAATTTCAGTTCTAGTCAAATCAAATATTACTTTGCTAGCTTCACTTAACTTCAATTTTGCTAAATTTTCAATGAAAGACAAGGAAGTTGATACTATAGTTTCAATTTTCCCAAAATCGTATTCAATTCTGTGGAGATTCATATGATTCGAATACTCCAAAAGAAGATATTCTATTTTCTCTTCCATTTCCTTCGTACTCATTTTTGTGTTAGATACTTCGGTTATCCAATTTCGTAAACGACCCAATTTTAATTTTGTGTCGGGATCGGATTTAAACTCAATGACATTTTCAATAGAAATATTTTCATTTATAATTGGAATTTTTTTTAATACTACTCTAACAGCATCCGAAATATCTAACTTCTCTGTGATTAATGTCTTCTTATATTTTTCTCGAATAATTGGTATGTAATGGTCTGAACTCTTAGAGTTATTAATAATTGAAAAAATCCGAGATTTTAATTCGACTATTTCTCTTAACGAACTAAGAGAACCAAAAATATTGTCTTTCGGATTGTTTTTATCTAAATATGGGTTTTCAAAGTCGCTTTCAATTAAGTATTGACCTAAATCTTTGGTCTCATCAATTGAGTGGAAAATTGCATAGTCTTTTTTGAAATCATTAGCAGAATAATCAATAATTAATCCTGCCTTCATATATATTTCTATTTCCTTCAGCTTTCGCTTCACTAAGTCCTTATCGCATGGTCTTAAAGGCAGATTTGAACACACTAATTCTGCAGATGCAATACTTGCTGAACTGAACATTAATTTGTCAAAAAACAGTATATCTTTTGCGATTGGTGTTTCCTCCAAAATATACCAAGGTTCAAACGATAAAAATCCTATTGTATTCATGTGTATAATTTCCTATAACACCCAAATATACGCATTGCGTACATTCGAATTTACAAACATGCGTACATCCATTTATGATTAAGCGCTTTATTGTTGGGAATACCATATTTCTATACTAAAACTAAAAAATTTGTAAGTAAATTAATTTAATTGACGCAAGTTTCTTACATTTATCATCCCAACCCAAATCGATTACGATGGATATTCAAATTTACCTGCAACGCTATACCGAGCGTTTACAAATTCAACGTTACAGTCCTTCCTCTATAAAGAACTATCAAAGTAATGCGTCCCTGTTTTTAACAGTTGCTTCTCACAAGTATACTTCTGCTGAAGAAATTGAAATAGCAGCAATAGAGCAATACATCTTTTGGAAAATTAAAAAAGACAACATAAGCGCCTCCCATCAACGTATTATTTTGGCTAGTATTGCTAAATTTTATGAGTTGGTATTAGTCAAAAGAATCAATCTAAAACATCTTTACCCAAAAAGGAAAGAACATAAATTACCCAACTTCCTAACATTTGCCGAAGTAAGAAAACTCATTGATGTAACTACTAACTTAAAACACAAAAGTATCATAATGCTATTGTACTCAGGAGGCTTGCGTCTTAGCGAAGTTGTTAATTTAAAAATAACTGATATAGATTCCAACTCCATGACCATCACTATTCGACAAGCTAAAGGCAAGGAAGAGCGTCAAGTGATGCTGTCTGAAAGTTTCTTACTAATTTTTAGACAGTATTGTTTAAAATACCAACCTAGCTATTATGTATTTGAAGGACAAAATAATCTGCAATACTCAGGAAGAAGTATTCAACAAATAGTAAAACAAAGTGCTATAAAATCAGGTGTCAACAAAAGAATTTGTCCTCATATTCTTAGGCGTAGCTTTGCAACTCATTTATTGGATATGGGTACTGATATTCGTCACATTCAAGAGCTATTGGGGCACAGTCACCTAAATACCACTAAAGTCTATACCCAGTTAACAGATGTAGCTAAAAATAAGATTAAAAGCCCTTTAGATAGATTGTAGGATTTAAAAAAAATCACTCCAAATTAATCTAGGTCATTTTTTATTAAACAGAAAATTGACAATCTGATTTTTTCTTTTTCAAGATATAATAAAAAGTTTAAACCGAATTACAATTCTAAATTACCATCACAGATTTATGAAACTATTTTAATAAACTGTCTATATGTATAAACCTTTTTTTTTAAATAAATTATGGAAAGAACTCAAGTAGTAACAAGAGAAGAACTTTATGATTTAGTATGGGATAATCCTCTTTCTAAATTAGCTAAACAATATAACCTTTCAGACAATGGCTTAAGAAAAGTTTGTAAGAAACTAGAAATTCCATTGCCTAAAAATGGGTATTGGCAAAAGATTCAATTTAATAAAAAGGTAATTAAAGAAAAATTACCCTTAAACAATACCGTAGCATCTTCAATAACTTTGAAATTTAGAGATAATTCTGAAACTCTCATAAATGGGGAAGAAAATCAATTAAACCAACTCACCAAAGAATTGAAAGTCCAATTAAAAGACATTACCCTATTTCCCGAAAAAATAGCAAAGCCAAGCCAATTGATAATTGATGCTAAAAATGATTTAAAAGGAAAAAAGCCTTCTTCATTTCACGATAGAAATGGATTATTAATCACATCTCAAAATATAATTAACATTGCTGTTTCTCCACAAAATGTAACACGGGCATTGCTGTTTATGGATGTTCTCATAAAAGCCATACAAAGTAGGGGGCATAAAATAATTGTTGATAATGGAACTAAAATAATAATCAACAACATTGAATTAAAAATCGATCTTAGAGAACGATTAAAAAGAAATATAGTTAAAGGAACCCATTGGGATTCAACAGTATTAGAACCTTCAAATATTCTATCATTACGGTTAGATATTTATCCAGTAAAAGAGTGGGCAGACACCAATACTACTCAATTAGAAGATAAAATTCCTAATATAATTGCAAAATTAGAATTACAAGCCATCGAAGAAAAACAAAAAGCTATTGAAAGAGAGATTTGGCAAAGAGAATATGAACGCAAAAAAAAGATTGAAGCAGATTTTGAGGCTAAAAAAAACTCTGAGATAAAAGAGTTTAAAAGTTTATCACAAAAAGCCAACAGATGGCATCAAGCTGAAATTTTAAGAAAATACATCGCTGAGGTTGAAAATAAATCAATAGAAACTAATTCTTTAACCGAAGAAGTTACCCAATGGTTAGAATGGGCAAAAAATAAAGTGGCGTGGTATGACCCTTTTATCGAAAAAGAAGATGAAATATTCCAAAAAGTAAGTCGTGAAACATTTGACTAATTGGAGATGAAAAATTAAGATACAACACGTTTTACCAACACCTGTACCAATGACCTTAAATTCATTTTGAGGTCATTGGTTTTTTATATTCAACTCATAACCTTCATAAAATCAATGATTTAATTGAAATTGGGATTAAAATTAGAAGTATTTTGTATCCAATTACTTTAAATCAGTAGGAGGGATGGCGCCTTTTGGGTTAAATAATTCCCAATCGTCCCAAATGTAATCAGAGGTATCAAAACTGTTTACCCAGTCAATAAATAGCAACCTAAAGTTTTCTATTTCGGTTCGGATAAGATTTGTAAATGTTTCATCAATAGATTCATCATACAAACTCAAACCACCCACTTGGGTATATAAACTCATGGCATGAAATCGAATGATAGCTGCATTTTGCATTCGTATGCTGTATATATTACCAGCTTCAGCGCCTGCAATCTTTGCAGGTAGCATCATAGCATCTGCGCGCATAATTTCTTTCATACTTTGAAGCAGTTCATTGTCTTCTGGCAAGGAAGCCGCTAAACTCTCTACTAACTGAAACAAGAGTTCAGCCTTTTGATAAATAGGGAGCTGTTGGGTTTTATTGTGGTTGGGCATGATTGGATGTATAATTATTTCAAACTCGCTATTATTGCTCTAAAACTTTCCAATCCCGCTTCAATATTTTCTATAATATCCGTTGCCAAAACATCAGGGTCGGGTAAATTATCTAAATCAGCTAAGGATTTATCTTTCAGCCAAGTGATGTCTAAACTCGTTTTGTCTCTTGCTATGATTTCATCGTAACCAAATTTTCTCCAACGACCTTCTGGATTGGTTTCAGCGTGGTAAGTTTCCGTTCTCTTATGGCGATTTTCTGGATTGTATAACGCAATGAAATCTTTTAAATCCGATAATTTTAACGGATTTTTCTTCAACGTATGGTGAATGTTGGTTCTGTAATCATAGACCCAAACCTCTTTTGTCCAAGGTTCTTTACTTGAGGGTTTCCCATCAAAGAACAATACATTCGCTTTGACACCATTGGCATAAAAAATACCTGTTGGCAAACGCAAAATCGTATGCAAATCGGTGGTTTCTAATAACTTTTTACGTACGGTTTCACCTACACCACCTTCAAACAATACATTATCAGGTAATACTACAGCGGCTTGACCAGTAGTTTTTAACATGGTGCGAATATGTTGCACAAAGTTCAATTGCTTGTTGCTTGTTGTTACCCAGAAGTCTTGACGGTTATAGGTCAAATCTTCTTTTTCTTGTTCGCCTTCTGCATTGGTAAAGGTCATGCTACTCTTTTTACCAAAAGGCGGATTGGCTAAAATGTAATCATAACGTGTACCCGAATCGGTAATCAAAGAATCATTAGGTGAAATAAAATTATCCGATTCAATATCCCCAATGTTGTGCAAGAACAAATTCATTAACGCCAAACGACGTGTACTGGCTACTATTTCATTACCAAAAAACGTTTCATATTTCAAAAACTTAGCTTCTTCTTTGTCTAAATCTCTATTGTCAACTATCCAATCATAAGCAGCCAAAAAGAAACCTCCTGTACCACAAGCTGGATCCGCTATGGTTTTCATAGGTTCTGGACGCAAACATTCTACCATAGCCTTAATTAATGGTCTTGGGGTAAAGTATTGCCCTGCGCCACTCTTGGTATCTTCTGCGTTTTTTTCTAAGATGCCTTCATAGATATCGCCTTTGTCTTTTACGCCCATCAATATCCAGTTTTCGGCATTGATGAGTGCGATGAGTTTGTATAGCTTGGCAGGGTCTTGTATTTTGTTCTGACTCTTGACAAAGATTTGCCCTAAAATACCTTTTTCTTTGGCTAACTCACGCAACATATTGTTGTAGTGACTTTCCAACTCACTACCACTTTTACTAATTAGCGTATCCCAAGCATACTCGCTAGGAATAGGCATTTTTCTATTATGTGGTGGTTTGCTATATTCATCAGCCATTTTTAAAAATAACAAATAAGTTAACTGCTCCAAGTAGTCGCCATAGCCTACACCATCGTCTCTAAGGGTTTGGCAAAATGCCCATACTTTACTGACTATACTGGATGCGTTTGCATTTTCTTTACTCATTTGTTATGTTATAAATGTTTTTTGGATTTGTATTTTAATAATTTATCGGTAATGTTCAATCTTTGAAGGTGATACTTTAATACCACTTAAATTTGAATTAAGTTTTTTTGCTTTTATTTCAATGTTTTTCCGCACTATCATTTCCCTAATTTGTACTTGATTTATAATTTTCTCTGGACATTTTGGCCCAATAATTATTTCACTTAGTTGAAATGGAGATTTTAAGTCATTTAATCTAAAATCAATCACTGGATTAATAATTGAATTACTATTTGTTAAAACCCAATCTTCATTAATTTTTTCCAAGAATTCATTATCAATAGCCAAAATTCTTATTTCTTTTTCAATTTCGTATTCATAGGGTTTAAAAAAATGTCTCCATATTTTAAGCTTTCTAAATTCAAAATTAAAGTCTGTTTGGCTTTTTACATTACGTATTATTTCGGCGATAAAATCTAACTCTTTTAGCTCACCTTTACTATTTGCATATTTAACTTTATTAATAAGAAAGCTAGAATTATTTTTTTCAGAATTAATTTTAAATCCTAGACAAACACCTTTAGCATCATCACCATATAATCGCCAAAGTGTTAAATCATCTTTGTTAGTTGAGCAAGAACTAATATATCTTTTGTTCAAGGACGATATAGTTTTGTGGTGCTGAAAGTTTAATGGTTTCTCATTAATCGGCTTTGTTTCTATTTTACTAAAATATTGGTCTACAAAATTTGCTTCAGATTTGTCATTCATTCCCATTATACCACTCATTCTATATGAAAGGTTTTTAATTGAATCAAATAGAGTATTTAATGATGTATATCTGTAAATTGTTTTTGCTTTAAATTCACCTAGTAAATGTGTAAAGAAAATGTTTTCAAAAGAATTAAAGTTATTGTTTTCCAATTCATTAAAATGAAAACAATTTTTTATTTCATCAAAACCGATAGTGTTTGCTATTAAATTATCATCAATATATTTAATAAAATCTTTATTATCATCAAGATATAGTTTAGCTGTGTCTTTAATAATCTTTAAGACGGTTTCAATTTGCTGGGGATTAACTGAACTGTATTTAAAATTGTTGATTTGACTTATGATTTCATCAAATGTGTATTTCAAAACTTCGTTTTTATTCCTTTCATAAAAATAAAAGGAATTATTGTCAGTAATAATACAAAATCTAGTATTTGTTAGAGTGGTAGTTTTTTCACAAAACACAAGGTAAGTATTCTTATCATCCTCTAATAAATTATTTTTAATTTCAATTATCGCTATTGGTTCATTTTTTTTGAATATTACTAAATCAAAAAAAGAGAGTTGATTATCTACTTCCCAATTAATTTTGTTGTTAATAACAAAGTCTTTACTAAGAAATTGTTTAAATCTATTAAAAACTAAACTCTCCAATGATTCAGTATTTCTATTATTTCCTTTTCCGAAGTAACCACCCATATTCTATTATTTTAAACCAACTCCCCACTAAACGCCTTTTTCAATATACTCTGACGCAATGCCTCGGCTTGTTGTAAGCTTTGTGCAATACTTTCCTCCATTTTATCCGCCACACTCAAACGGCTTTCGATTTCTTGAACGATGCGGTGTTGTTCTTCAATTGGTGGAAGTTGAATTTTTAAAGTTGATAATTCTTCTGAATTGATGTTATTTACTCCGCTTGTAGATTTTGCCTTTTCTTCAATCTGATTTCTTAAATCAATTGATGTGAGTATATTAATTAAATATTTAGGGTTTACTTTATTAATTATTGGACGTAATCGAATCAAATAACCTGCATATAAATAACCTTCATCTTTTTTTGAAATCAAAGCACATTTACCAACTAGATCAACACTTCCATTTGAACGAATAGTTAATATATCTCCTTCTTTTAAGGAATAAGTTTCTATCTCTTTTTCGTCAAATTTTGCAAATTTTAAATCTGTACTATCAACAATTCCTTTTGCAATATTTGGAATTCTTAAAACTCCGATTCCCTTTATTGTATAATCACATTTTTTGGAAGTTCCATATTTTGGTTTTTCAATTACTTTTGACATATTAACCATTTCCCAACCCTCAGGCAGCTCACCCTCTTTTACATTTTCATTGGTCAACTTCCCTTCAAAAGCCCATTTCAATACACTTTGTCGATAGGTTTTGAGTTGCTGTTGTGCGGTTTTTAAATCTTCTATGCCTTTGTCTAGCTCACTAAAGAGTTCTTCTATTTTGGAGACAATGGCTTGTTGGGTTTCGAGTGGAGGTATTAATAAATAATAATTCCAAAGTAAGTTAGGATCTACGTGAGGAATACCAACTCCCTTTGCTCTTGTATTAATCTCAATATACTTTGATTGTAAAAAATAATAAGCATAATTGTTTTCTAAATCTGGAAAATTAAGTCTCACTAAAGTACTTCCTAATGCTCCTTTTATTGCTTTTCCTACGTATCCTGAACGCGAGCCGTCCCAAACCATTAAAAAGTCACCTTCTTCACAAATAACACAGCCAACACCATCCGTATACTCGTCAACTATCCCTTTTTCAAATGCTTTTATATTTACATAAGGTAGATAACATTCATTAGTTTTTTCTTTGGAAATTCTTTTTGGTTTTTTACCTTTTGTAGAAATAACATATTTCCCAACTTTAACTATTTTCCAATCTTTTGGTAATTTTTTATTGATCATGCCTTCTTAATATTGAGTATTAATTCATTAATTTCAATATTATCCGTAATAATTTTTTTTCTAGAATAATGAGAATACTCATTTACCATCTTACAATTTTTACTAGCAATAATTAGTTCTTTACCTATTTTAGTTTTATTTGCATAATAATTGAATTCAAAAATATTTTTGGTGACTTCCTTGTATATTGAATGTATAAGTGAATGATCATCATATGAAGTCAACCAAACATTTTTTAAATTTTTTTGTAGATATTTTGATAATCTAATATGATCTGAATGATTAAAATATTCTAAATATAGTTCTTTACCTTGCTGAACATATGGAGGGTCTAAATAATACAAAATTTCATTTTCTTTAAATTTTTTCTTTTTTAGATCATTAAAAAAATCTATAACATCTTTATTTGACAAATGGATTCTTTCTTTATAATAAAAAATCTTTTCAATTCTTTTCATTAAATCAGCTTTGTTATACCTAGCATCAATTTTCCATTCTCCTTCTTGCTCTTTTCCTCCTATTACACCAGCTTTTAAAATTCCTGATCTATTAGACCTATTTAAGAAGAAGGTTGTAAATGCGATTTGTACATCAGATAAATCTTTTTGGATTTCTTCGCTTTTTAAAATTTTTTTTCTGTAATTCCATTCATCTAAATTAACTTTTGTATCATTTATCAATGCTAAAAGTTCATCTGTATGATTTAAAACTGAATCCCAAAATTTATAAATAAATTTATCTTTATCATTTAGATAAATTTCATTGACTTCTTCAAGCATTAATAACTTTAATGCAGCTCCTGCACCGCCAGCAAATCCTTCTGCATAAACTCCATCTATTATGCCATTTTGCTTAAGCATTTTTTTTAAAAAATCATAAAGAGAAACTTTACCGCCTGGGTATCTTAATGGGCTATAATGCTGTTTAATCATCTTTTTGATTTTATATTAATTACCATGTATTCAAGTATAGGCTCTAGTTTATCCCAAACAGATTTTAAACCTTCTTGATCATTTATATAATATTCATTATGAACAAGAAGATTAAATTCATTATGACCAATAACTTTATCTACTTTACTATCTTTATTCAAATAACTTTGAAGAGTTGATTTTAATTTAGGTTCAGAAATTAAATCAGATTTAGTTAAGTGAGCCAACATAAACCTTAAACTTGGAATAAAGTCTTTACTGATTCCACCATTTAATTTTAGAGCTTTAGCCAACTTGACAATATCAATCTCCTCTTCAATTTTAAATTCAGTTTTAAAAAAATCAGCAATAGTATTTATCGTCTTTTCATTTTCCTGCTTTAATTTTACGCCTTGATCTACAAGTATTTCTTTAATCCCATTATTGTTTTTTAAGAATTGATACGTTACCATATCAATATAACTTCTTAAAAGAACTGCAATAGAATTGGGATGTTTTTTAATATTAAGATCTTTCATTTCATCAAAAATATCATCTATCCTTTTAATACCAGTAATAAAATGCAAACTTCCACTAATTAATTTAACTGAAGAAGTAGTTCTACCTGTTTTTAAAGATTCTTTTTCTTTTTTCTCTTCTTCCTCTATTTTTTTTTCTTCTTCTTGTTCAAAATCAGCATATTTTTCGTCAAGTTCAATGGTAGAATCAAAAGCATCTGATTTTATTAGATTTTTCAAATACTCTTCTTTCTCTTTTTCTGTATTTAAAGTTCTAGAATTTATTTCTCCTTGAATAACCTTTTCAACAATTGTTTTTAATCTTTTAGAAAATTCTTCTTTTGGAAGAAGCTTTTTGATTTTACCTTCATCATCAAAATTAACTCCTAAAAAATCTCTTCCAAATTTAGAATCATAAACTCTTTCAACATTTGTCATACTAAATTTTACTTCCTCTCTCAATACTTTTTTATACTGCTCTTCTAAATCAAGTTTACTAATTTCAGAAAATACATTATATCTTCTCAATGCCTTTTTAATATCTCCTTTTGATATAGAAAACTTCTTAGATAAACTTTCTATTGACTCTCCATCTGTAAACCGGTTATGAATAAATCTATCTTGTTTAGTCTTGTCCCATCTTTCTACTACGGAACCTCCGGTATGTCTGTTTACAATCATATCGTCAGCAGAGGATCTATTTGGAGAAATATAGACTTCTAATTTTGTAATAATACTTAAGTCAAAGTCTTTGAGTAGCTTTTTAAGAGAATTTCTTTTATTATCAGATTTTATCAAATCAGGGTTTATAAGAATCTTGCAAGCGGCTACCCTTCGGTTACCTTCCAAAACTACAAACTTATTGTTTTCTTTTGTAACAATAGGCTGCTCATTCAAAAAATAGCTTTGTACTATTATACTTTTTGCTAGATCTAAAACTTTTTCGTTTTCAATAAGATAGTCAATAATTTCTGATTGATTTGGTCTAGAACCAAATTGTGTCAGTCGAGGATTCTCATAATCAAGCCTTAAAGTTGTTATTGATATTTTTCTTTTTGGCCATTCAAAATAATTTGTCATAATTAAAACTTTTATGCCGCTAAAACTTCATTTAATTCATTAATAATACTATCCGTTTCTTCTCCAAACAATTGCCACATTTTACTCAAACCGCCTTCAGCATTAAAAGGGCTTAGGTCAAAGTCGTCTTTGTCTATGCTAAAACTGTTGGCTACATAGTCTTTCATCATGCGCAACCATTGCATTTGAGCTTCGGTAAAAGCGTTGTGTTGCCCTGCATTTTTCTTAAAAATCCACTCTTGGAAGTTTTTGTCAACGGTTTTGTCATAAGCCGTTAAGGTGGTGTCAATACCCGCCACTTTGCGTATCAAACTTACCAAGGCAATCAACTCGTTTTTAGCCGAGCCATTGGTTTTTTCCAATTGTTCATAGGCTTTCCAAACAGCTAAAGGCGCTAAAACAGGTTTCTCGGTTTTTAGCTTTTCGCACAAGTCTTTAATCATTTTGTATGTAAACGTGCGGTGGCGGTAGTCTTGTGCATAAAAAATCTGTAAAGCCGTAATCTCGTCTTTGTGGTTTTCTATCCAAGTTTTAAAATCGCCAATTAAAGCTGCGCTACTTTCTTCTTGGTCTTTTACCCAACCAATGTTGGTAATGGTATCTATGTTTACAATGTCTATTATCTGGTCATATTTCTTGCGGATGTCCACAATAAAATCTCGCAAATCGGGGCTGTTAAATACGGCTACAGCATCGTCTATTAACTTTTGTTGTTCGGTAGCAATGGCTTTTTCAATTTCTATGGGTGCACAACCGCGCATATTTCCTCTAACGGCAACTTCTATTTGCTCATTCGTATCAGGGTTATATGCGTTCAACAATTTTTTTACAATTTCTTTAATGCTTAAACCATCAGCTTTTTCACTAAATGCCGTTTTATCTTTGTCTTTTAATTGTTGGTCTAAACGAATTAATCGGTTAGCAAGCGTAGTCAACATGTCTTCGCTTGTGTTTCCCATGGCTACACTTTGCAACACATCTTTTAACGAAACACCTGGTGCTTTCTCTAAAGGTCGGCTGTCTGTTTTTTGCGATTGCTCCACACCAATAGCGTCAATAATTACAAAATGGTCTTTGCTGTATTTTGCCGTGGGTGTTCCTTTGGCTTTCAATTCTTCCACCGAGCAAGTTCGTGTACCACGCCCTTTCATTTGCTCATAATAAGAACGACTTTTTACATCACGCATAAACAACAATACTTCCAGTGGACGTATGTCGGTTCCTGTAGCAATCATATCTACCGTAACGGCAATTCGTGGGTAATAATCGTTTCGAAACTGTTGCAAGACGCTTTTTGGGTCTTCCTCGCTTCGGTAAGTAATTTTTTTGCAAAACTTATTTTCTTCGCCAAATTCCTCACGCACTATGTCGATAATGTCTTCGGCATGGCTATCGGTTTTTGCAAAAATTAAGAGTTTAGGTACTTCAAAGTTTCCGTTACTATCCAAGCGGTCAGGAAACATTGCAGGTAAATTTTCTTTGGTGGCACGTATAATCGTTCGAATTGTACTTGGGTTTACAATGTCTTTGTCCAATTGTTTACCGTTATAAACTTCATCTTCGTCTAAGGCTTCCCAAAACTTTTTACGAGTCAGGCGTTCCCGTTTATCTACTTTTTCGCCTAAGGTAATGACACTACCGTTTTTAGTGATTTCAGTTTCAATGGTAAACACATTGTATGGCACTAAAACCCCGTCAACAACCGCTTTTTCATAGCCATAATCACACACTAAGTTTTGGTTGAAATACCCAAACGTTCGATTATCAGGCGTAGCGGTTAACCCAATTTGAAACACATCAAAATAATCCAATACTTGTTTCCAAAGGTTGTAAATACTGCGGTGGCATTCGTCTATGACTACAAAATCGAAAAACTCAATCGGCACTTTTTCATTATACCCCACAGGAACAGGCTCTTTTGCCTGAAACGCCATTTCGTTAGGATTTTCTTCTTCGGCACTTTCATCCAATTCGGTTTCTTTCAAAATCGAATACATGCGCTGAATCGTACTAATATATACTTGTGAATCATTGGGGATAAAGGAGCTACCCAAACGAGTTACACCATACAATTCGGTAAACAAACGGTTATCATCATTTGCAGTAAAGGCACGAAATTCGCTTTCGGCTTGTTCGCCTAAGTTTTTGGTATCAACTAAAAATAAAATGCGTTTCGCTTTGGCAAACTTCAACAAACGATAAATAAAGGTAATCGCAGTAAAGGTTTTTCCTGAACCCGTAGCCATTTGAATTAAGGCTTTTGGGCGTTGGTCTTTAAAGGATTTTTCTAAATTCGTAATAGCAGTTACTTGACAATCTCTTAACCCCTCTTCAGGTAAAGCTGGTAAATCATGCAAACGACCGCGTAAGGTTTTCGTTTGACTTAACCATTGCACAAAAGTTTCAGGACGATGAAACGTAAACACATTTCTCGAACGAGGTTTTGGGTCTCTGTAATCTGTAAATCGAGTGACTTCTCCTGTGCTTTCATACACAAACGGCAAAGGATCATTATTCAATAAACGAAGTTTAGCATTGGCATATTGCGAAGATTGCTCTTCAACCGTAGTCAGTCGTACCCCTTCTTCTTCACGTTTGGCTTCAATAATACCAATAGGTTTTTTATCAACAAATAAAACATAATCCGCAGGACCAATATCGGTTTGATATTCTCTGATAGCAATTCCTAAGCCAGCAGCAAGATTCAATTTCTTTTTATCTTGAATAATCCATCCACAAGCAATTAACTGCTTGTCAATATTATCACGTGCTATTTGTTCAGGGTTTTGGTTGAACATGGGCAAATTGATTTGGTAAAACCAAATGTAGGTTTTTTATGGTAAAATTCAAATATAATACATAATGAATTATAAAAATAATTTATTATCGTTAGCATAGTTGTAAATGACCTCTATAAAGAATAAATATTAGCCAAAGTTTAACGGCTAAACTAAAAAAATATAACTGATTGAATTTTAATTTTAGGTTTTTTATTGCTGGGAATTAGATCGGAAGACATTCCTATCAAATTCCTAGTGAGAGTTTTAGATGTCTTTAGTTATATTGTCGCAGTAAATAGTAACAATTTCGTTCAATCTTGTTGTATACCAATAAGACAATTTTTCTTATCTCGTCTTTCATCTTTTCTTTTAGTCCGTTACCGCCAAACGGAATTTTATTTCCTGTTTTGAGGTTGATTTGGTCAATGGCTTCTAAGATACTTTATAACCTTCATAAAATCAATGAGTTGATTTTATTTTAAATTTATAGTGTTCACAAGTTGAACCAATGACCTTAAATTCATTTTTAAGGTCATTTGTTGTTTTATATCGAACCGATAACCTTAAGAAAATCAATAAGTTGGTTTGATTTTAAATCAATATCGGGAGCAAGCAACAATAAGCCTTTACAGAAATGTAAAGGTTTTTTTGTTTTTACAGGTCAAACATAGGTCAAACAAATGGTTATTTTATTTTCTAAATTTTAAACATTTCTAATGTTTTTTAAACCAGAGTTCGAAACCGACATACTCAAAAAAATACTATCAAAATTTTTAGAATTGAAAATTTGTTTGGGTTAGATGTTGAAGGATATATAAAAGATTTAACACAAGAATCTAATTAGATAAATGTAATTATACTAATTGTTGGCAATTACAAGTGAGAGTACTTAAATATTGAATTTGATACAGTAGAAAAATTAAATCAACGGATAGATTATAGTGTTGCAGAACTTGTCATTGGAAGTGTTTCCGTCGATATAGAGGATACAGATCATTTTTCTCAAGAAGAAATATTGTATCTTGAAAACCAACATATTGTAATTTAATTTTTGAAAATCCGAAACAATTTTAAAACAAATGTTACAAATTTGAAATTTATTTAATCCTAATCAGTTGTTTTAAAATGATATATTTGGAATTTAATCTATAATTGATTTTGATAACTCAGGAGTAATGAAAAAAAGACAGTCTTTTTTAATAGTTTTCATCCTAATAATTGGGTTGATTTCTTGTGAAAATTATTCAGACAAGAGTTCTAGGATTAAAATTGGATTCTCACAAAGTATTTCAGAAGATGATAGTTGGAGAAAATCAATGGATAATTCGATGAAGGTTGAGGCGTCTCTGCATCCTGAAATAGACCTCTCCATTTATAATGCAAATAGTAGCTCCAAAAAACAAATAAATGATATTGAAAATATGATTGACAATCATATGGATGTCATTATTATTGCCCCTTTAGGAAATGATTCAATTACACCTGTTATAGACAAAGCTTTTAAAAAAGGAATTCCAATTATAATACTTGACAGAAAAGTTAATACGTCAAATTATACCACATTCATTGGGTCTGATAATGTAGAAGTTGGAAAAATTGCAGGAAAATATATTGCATCTAGAGCGAATAAAGTAACAAATGTACTTGAAATTAGAGCGACCACAAATATTTCTCCTGGAGTTGAAAGAAGTCTTGGTTTTAAACAAGTATTAAATCAATTCTCTAATATTAATAGAAAAAGTATTACTGCGGTTAGTCTGGATTCTTTAAATCAATCATTTAGCAGAGTCTTAGATAGTATTCCAAATTTGGATTATGTATTTGCGTTTAATGATAACATTGCACTACAAGTTTGGGATGTTGCTAAGAAAAAAAATAAAATAGGTAATATTAAATTCATCGGAGTCGATGGGTTAAATGGTCCTGTTGGAGGAATTCAAGCAGTTAAAGAAGGAAAACTAACAGCTACAGTTTTATATCCAACAGGAGGGAGTGAAGCTATAAAAATTGCATTACAAATTGTAAATAAAGAAATCGTACCCAAAAATACTAAACTTGCAACTACACTAATTGATTCTCTGAATGCTGATATAATGAGTAACCAATTTGATAAGGTTTCTCAACAAATGCTTAATATAGAACAACAGCAAAATGTAATTAAAGAACAAGAAAAAGAATATATCACACTTTTTAACTTAATTAAATTACTAACTTTCTTTATAGTTGTTATTGTTTTTTTGGTGCTTTTTAGTGTATACAGTATGATTTCTATACGGAATAAGAATAGAATGCTTCAGATAAATAACGATAAAATTAGTATTCAAAAAAATGAAATACAGAAATATGCAAAAAAATTAAAAATCAGTAATGAAGCTAAAATTAATTTTTTTACTGGAATTTCTCATGAATTCAAAACACCTCTTACATTAATTTTAAGTGCTGTCGAATCTTTGAATGATGAGTTCCAAAATAAAAACCAACATCTCAAGAAGGAATTAGTTTTGATGCACAATAATTCAATGAGATTGTTGCGCTTAATAAATCAGTTATTAGACTTCAGAAGAATCGAAAATAAAGATTTTACAATTAGGCCTAGTAAAATCAACTTATATAAATTCTCTGTTGAAATCTTTGAAGAATTTAAAAGAGAAGCTAAAAAGAAAAATATTGAATACACTATTGTTTCTAATTGTGAAGAATTGGAACTGTATGTTGACCAAAATTTAATGGATAAGGTTTATTATAATTTACTTTCGAACGCCTTTAAGTTTACACCCGATAATGGTAAAATACAAATTGAGATTAAAAAGAATGATGAATTAAGAAATGTTTGTATTTCATTCAAGGACAATGGAATTGGTATTCCAAAGGGAGAGAGAGATAAGATTTTTGAAATTTATTATCAAGGTTCAAACAGTACAAAAAATGGTTCTGGAATAGGGCTAAATTTATCTAAGAAATTCATTGATTTACACCATGGTACAATTGAAGTTCTTTCTGAAATTGGCACAGAATTTAGAGTGATTTTACCCATAGATAATCAATTTCCTGAATCAATTGTACAACTGCCTGATTCTACTTCAGGTACAACTAAATTAGACTATGAGTATTTCGATACAGACAGTAATACTCGCTCCTCAAATTTGGATTCAGAGGAAAAACAATCCATTTTAAT
The DNA here is from genome assembly GCF_029866485.1 of Flavobacterium keumense. Classification (NCBI taxonomy): domain Bacteria; kingdom Pseudomonadati; phylum Bacteroidota; class Flavobacteriia; order Flavobacteriales; family Flavobacteriaceae; genus Flavobacterium; species Flavobacterium keumense. Next base: position 573,667 of record NZ_CP092332.1, on the reverse strand, counting down.
AATTGAGGATAATTCTGAGTTATTAGAATTTCTGATTGCTAAAATGCAAATAGAATATTCCGTCTTTAGTTCAGACGGCAATGATGCAATTGAAAAAGCTTTTGAAACTATTCCAGATATAATACTATGTGATTTAAATCTTCCTGGTAAGAATGGGTTTGAAATCTGTAAAATTTTAAAATCAAATGAATTAACATCTCATATACCTACCATAATTTTAACCGCCATGGATGGTCAAGAAAATTATATTAAATCGTTAGAATCGGGTGCTGATTTATTTTTAAATAAACCGTTTAATTTAAAAGTTTTACAACAGTCTATAAAAAACTTACTTTTTAATAGAGAAAGAATAAGAACATTTTACTCCAAGAATAATAGTATCATTACTGATATTGTAGGAGTAGGAAAAAATGAAAAAGAGTTTTTAAATAAAATCGACGCCATTTTAAATTCCAATCTAGATAATTCTAATTTTTCAGTAGAAGAGTTAGCATCATGTTTACATATATCACGGGTACAATTGTATCGTAAAGTAAAAGCTATTTTGAATATTGGAATTGGAGATTATATTGTCAATTTTAGACTTGACAAAGCAATTCAAATGTTAAAAGATTCGGATTTAAATATTTCTGAAATTGCTTACTCGTGCGGATTTGCCTCCCCTAATTATTTTTCTACAGCTTTCAAAAACAAATATTTAATCTCTCCAAAAGAATACAGGAATTCGTTATAGAAATTGTACGGTGTAACATTTTTATAAATCACATTATTTTTCTTAAAATAAAAAAAATATAATTTTTATAAAATATTGATTTTTAGCATTTTAAAATAATATTTTAATTTTTATATAGATGTAACAATATCTAATACTCTTTAAAGGCACCCTCCTTATTTTTATAAAAAAATATAAAGATGAAGAAATGTATCTTTTTGGGTTTCCTATCTATGGTTATATTAGTGAGTTGTAGTTCTAAAAAAACATCAACACCACCTTCTCCAATTGACCCTAATCCAAAACCGCCAACAACTATCAATGCTAAAGAAATAGTATCATTCAAGTTTAATGAATCAAATGGAGAAACAACAAATGAAAGTAAAACCGGTTCAAATTTAACGATTAATGTTCCTAGTGGGGCTGCAGAGAGAATAGTAGGCGTAGAGGGTAATGCCATAGTTGTAAATGGTTTTTATGGTTGGGCCTCTGGGAAAATTAATGTCACTTATCCAACTTCAAATGTTGCAATAACTGGATGGGTAGCTCCTTCTGCTTTTCCTGTACAGAGAAAAGATGCTGACCCAATTACTGAAAATACTGTAGCTTCTATTTTCTCAAACGTGAATCCTTCAACAGGGGCTGGAGTTGCTTTAGGAGTTGATCAGTATGGGAGAATAATTGGTCAATGTATGGTAGGAAGCACATTAAGTCAGATCGTTTCGGACGTTCAAATTCCACTTAAAAAATGGAGTTTTATTACAATGAATGTGACTGGAACAAATGGAAAAGCCGAGCTTTATCTAAATGGAGATTTGGTACAAACTAAAACATTTACTGGAGGTAGTCTGGTGTGGGATAATTCAGCGTCAGTATTTATTGGGAAAGAGTCTAAGGTTAAAACTGTTGCGGGTTTTGATACTAATGGATTGACTGGGGCGATTGATAAAGTGAGTGTTTGGGACAATATTTTAACTACTAATGAAATTAAATCTCAATTTAGTACAGTGACTGTACCAACACCTAATTTGTCAATACCTATAGCAGAAAGATATAAAAACGATAAGCACAGACCTAAGTATCATTTAGCGCCTTCTGCTGGATGGACAAATGAGTCACATGGATTGTTTTATTTACAAGGAAAATACCATCTATTTAGTCAGCGTAACTTTAACGGTCCCTATTTAGAACATATCAATTGGGGACATTATGTGAGCACTGATTTGGTGAATTGGGAAGAAAAACAACAAGTATTATGGCCTCAGCCAGGTTTTGATGAAGTTGGTATTTGGTCAGGTCATGTTGTTGTTACGGGCGATAATCCTTATTTATTCTATACAGGAGTGAACAAAGCAAAAGCCGCAATTGGACTTGCTAAATCAAATTCACCTTTTGACACATGGAATAAAAACACTTCTCCTGTTATTACAAGTGCTCCTACAACCGGATATACTCATGCCGATTTTAGAGACCCTTTTGTTTTTGAATATAACTCAAATTGGTATATGATGGTGGGTACCGGATTAAGAAACGGAACCGCTAGAGGTGGATTGTTTTTATATAAATCAGCTTTGCCAGATTTTACTAAATGGGATTTACAAGGGACTATGTTAGAAGGTAGTCCTAGTGTAGATCAGACTGGTGAATTCTGGGAGATGCCTATATATTATAATTTTGGGTCTAAATCGATTCTTTTGATTAATAAACTTCCGAATGCGAATTCTTTATACTGGACAGGTAATTTTAATGGCTCAAAATTTATTGTTGATTCACAAGTTCCTACAAGTTTAGAATTAATCAATCAATTATTATCCCCTTCCATTGGTAAGGATGCTAATGGAAATTTAACTGCGATTGGGATTATTCCTGATAATGTAACTTCTGCAAAGCATAAGAGTCAAGGTTGGGCTAATGTATTCAGTTTACCAAGAGCATGGACTCTTGTAAATTCTAAAATCAAGCAGGTACCCCATCCCAATCTTCTAAATTTGAGAAGTGGTCAATCAACGTCTTTTAGTAATTTAAGTTATGATGACTCTAGTACCAATATCTTAAATGGAGCAAGTGGTTCTCAATATGAAATTGTTGCCACTACAAATCCAGGGACAGCAACTAAAGTAGGTTTCGTTTTACATAAAAATACAGCAACTACTGAACAAACACTTATATATTATGATGTAGCTAATAAAAGTTTTGTTGTAGATAGAAGTAAATCATCAGTACTTAGCGATGTGCCAAAAACAAATCAATCTACTGCATACGAACTTCCAGCCGGCGATATTAAATGGCGAATTTTTGTTGATGCTTCAGTAGTAGAGGTATTTATTAATGAAGAACTAGCTTTCGCTACAAGAGTATTTCCATCAGGTGTTGTTAATGGAATTGATCTCTATGCAAGGGGAGGAACCGCAAACGCTTCAGAAGTTAAAATTTATAATATAAGTACTGGAGGCGTAACCTCGGTCGCAAAAACCACCTCGGAAAAGGAGGAATTAATTCATCCTATTGTTTTTCCAAATCCATCTAATTCGTTTTTTAATTTTCATTTTGAAAATATTAAATCATTAAGCTCAATTTATGCATATGTATTTGATTTAAATGGTTTTCCTGTTAAAAAAATTGAAACAACAGTAGATAATTCTAATCCAACGTTCTATTGGGATGGGTTTTTAGATAATGGATTTAAAGCGAATCAAGGTGTATATATTGTAAAAGGATTTATTAATAATAGCTTATTTGAAGCTAAAATAATTTTGAATTAAAGATGATAAAACTAAAGATTGAACAACTAATTCTATGTGTATTTTCTCTATACTTTGTAAATGCTCAAGATATAAAACAAGCTGAAGAATTCAGGCCTAAAGTACATTTTACGCCTCAAAAAAATTGGATAAATGACCCTAATGGGATGTTTTATTATAACGGAGAATACCATCTATTTTACCAATATAATCCATATGCTGATGTATGGGGTCATATAAGTTGGGGTCATGCAAAAACTAAAGATTTAGTAAAATGGGAGCATTTGCCAATTGCATTAGAAGAGGAAAACAAAATAATGAATTTTTCAGGTTCAGCTGTAGTTGATTGGGAAAACACCAGTGGTTTTGGAAGTAAAAAAAATCCGCCAATAGTAGCTATCTATACCAGCTATGATGCAACAACGGGTTTTCAACATCAAAGTATAGCATACAGTAATGACAATGCTCGTACGTTCACTAAATATTCGAATAATCCAGTCTTAAATTTAAATAGCAAAGATTTTCGTGACCCAAAAGTATTTTGGGATGAAATTCATAAAAACTGGGTTATGATTGTAGCAATGTCTATGGAAAAGAAAATCCTATTTTATAGTTCTACTAATTTAAAAGAATGGACTAAAATGAGTGAGTTTGGCTCAAAAGGAATCACTGAAGGAGTTTGGGAATGTCCGGATTTATTTCCTTTAAGTTATAAAGATAAAACGAAATGGATATTAACGGTCAATTTGGGGAATGGAAATATAGCAGGGGGTTCTGGAATTCATTACTTTATTGGTGAATTCGACGGAAAAAATTTCGTTTTAGATGGAACTAAGACTTCATCTGGTTTAGAGTATCAATTTTTGGATTATGGTAAGGATTTTTATGCTGCTGTAACCTGGGATGGAATTCCTAATCAAACTACGAAATCGAGAAAATGGCTAGGATGGATGAATAATTGGCAATATGCTTCTGACATACCCTCAAGAGGGTGGAGAGGTTCAATGACTATCCCAAGAAATTTATATTTAGACAAAGACGATACAGGCTATCTATTAAGACAGGAGCCAATTAACTTAACTGAATCTTATGATAAGGGAATGTGTGTTCTGTCTAAAAAAATATCTATTGATGAGGTAAATACCCTTTTTGAAACAAATAATTCATATAGTTTGTCATTTGATTTGAGTTTTTCTTTCCTTCCTCAAAAAGCAAATGGAGATTTAATATTTCAAATTGTAAATGATGAAAAGCAATATATTAATTTGACTTATAATTCAAACACTGACAACTGGATTATAATTAGAAAAGATAAAGAGATTAATAAACAAGAATATCAATCTATTCAAACTCTAAAAGAAACAAGTTCTTATTCAAAAAAGAGAAAGCATGTTCGAATAATCATTGATAAAAATTCAGCTGAGATATTTTTAGACAATGGAAAGAAGGTAGCTACTAATTTATTTTTCCCTTCAGGCGAAAAGTCGGCTAGAGTTGAGATAAAATCTTTAAATCCAAAGATTAAATTATTAGATTTTTCTCTTCAAAAATTTAAATAAAAAATGAAAATCAATTTGAAAAAGACTGTTTTTAAGCAGTCTTTTTTTTTTGAACTATATTTTTTTCCTCATAAAAAAATGAATTTGATAAATGTAATTGTGTTCTTTTCTAGGTTTTAAGTAGATATTTTGCAATTGGTATTTTTAACTTCATTTTTTAAGATACATTTTTAGAACATCTTGTTACATATTTGAAATTTTATTAATAATAATCTACATAAATAAATTTTAAAATATTGATAATCAGGTTTTTGATTAAAATGTAACTTAATTGAATGTAATTGATACATTATGTAATTGTTAAAAAATCGATTTCGGATAGTTTTGGATAAAATTAAATACAATTCTATTATGAAGTTCAAAATTTTAATATGGTCATTGATTGCATCATTTGCAGGTTTTTTATTTGGATTTGATACAGTAGTTATTTCTGGTGCAGACAAAGCCTTGCAGCAATTGTGGCATTCGAGTGATTTCTTCCATGGATCAGTAGTGATGGCAATGGCATTATGGGGTACTGTAATAGGGGCTCTTTTTGGAGGAATACCTACAAACAAAATAGGTCGTAAAAAAACGTTGCTAATTATTGGATTCTTATTTTCAATTTCGGCTTTAGGGTCATCTCTAGCAAATAATCCATGGGTATTTGCATTTTTTAGATTTATAGGTGGATTAGGAATAGGTGCATCTACAATTGCAGCTCCTTCTTATATTTCAGAAATTGCTCCAGCTAAAGAAAGAGGACGCTTAGTAGGGTTTTATCAATTCAATATAGTTCTAGGGATTTTATGTGCTTTTTTATCCAATTTTTTCTTGAGTGATTTTGGAGAGAACTCTTGGAGATGGATGTTGGGAATTCAGTTATTTCCTTCCATTGTATATTCAATTCTAGTATTGTACATTCCTGAAAGTCCTAGGTGGCTATTGTCTAATAACAGAATTGAAGAAGCAAAAGAAGTTTTAAATCTTTTTACAACTCAAGATGAACAAGACCTTTTAGTTTCAGGGATTGAAAATACTAATATACCGTTAAGTGAAACTATTTTTATAAAAAAATATAGATACCCTTTAATACTAGTTTTTCTTATTTCTAGCTTCAATCAGTTGTCTGGAATTAATGCTTTTTTATATTATGCACCTAGAATTTTTGAAGAAGCAGGTCTAGGTTCTAAAACTGCATTGTTGAGTAGTATAGGTATTGGTATTATTAATTTAATTTTTACGATGCTAGGGGTCTACTTAATTGATAAGTTAGGTAGAAGAATATTAATGATTATTGGCTCTATTGGATATATAGCATCACTTTCATTAGTTGCATTAGCATTTTTTCTTCAATGGACAGGTTTAGCGGTACCTATTTTCCTTTTTGTTTTTATTGCGTCTCATGCAATAGGGCAAGGTGCTGTTATTTGGGTATTCATTTCTGAAATATTTCCCAATCATCTTCGAGCTTCTGGTCAATCTTTTGGAAGTTCGGTCCATTGGGTATTAGCCGCTATTATCCCATCGATGATACCAATTTTATTTTCAAATTATGGAGTGGGTAATGTATTTGCCTTCTTTGCCTTAATGATGGTTCTTCAGTTAGTTTTTGTACTCTTCATGATGCCAGAAACTAAAGGAATAACTCTAGAGGAAATGAATCAGAATCTTTCTAAACAAAAATAATTTTTAACTATTTACAAACCAAAACCAAATTATGTATGAAAATTAAGTATTTCAAAAATCAGAAAAGCATTTATACAATTATGATGCTTTTCATTGTACTTATCTCTTTTGCTCAGCAAAACAGGCTGAAAGGGAAGGTATACTCAGATGATGGAGCCCCTTTGCCAGGAGCTAGTGTACTTGTCCAAGGGACAAAACAAGGAACGGTTACTGATTTTGACGGTAATTTTACTATCAACGCTAACATAGGCAGTGTTTTAATAATAACTTATGTTGGCTATATCGATGGGAAAGTTGAGGTGAATTCGCAAACTAGTTATAAGATCACATTGAAATCAGCTACAAATACCCTGAATGAAATTGTAGTTACAGGATATAGTAGAGAGAAAAAATCTGACATATCCGGTGCTATTACAGTAGTAAAGGTTGCGGATATTGCTCAGGAATCTAGTCCTAATATTCTTACCGCTTTACAAGGGAGAGTTGCAGGATTACAGATAAATTCCGGAGGTACTCCTGGGGGTAATGATTCTCAAATCACGATTAGAGGATTAACAACAGTAAATAGTGGTTCTGCTCCATTGTGGGTTATTGATGGTGTACAAACAACAAATTCTTCGGCATTAAATCCAGAAGAAATTGAATCAATACAAGTATTAAAAGATGGTGCTTCTGCTGCAATATATGGTACTTCTGCTGCTAATGGTGTAATTGTAGTCACTACCAAAAAAGGTAAGAAAGGAGTTTCTGAATTTAGTTTTAAATCTGAAATAACAACAAATACACTTCGTGATAAAATTAAATTGTTAAATGCTCAACAATGGGCAGATGTAGAGTATCAATCACAATTAGGAGCAGGGATTGCTATACCTACTCATCCTATTTTACAAAATAATGGTTCAGGGTTTACTATTCCTCAGTTTTTAGATGCCAATGGTTTAGTTTCTTCTTCGGATACGGATTGGGTTAAAGCAATAACACAACAATCTATTTCTACTAATACAGATTTTTCATATAGAAAAGGTACTGATAAATTGAATTTGTATTCTCAATTAAGTTATTCTAAAGATAATGGTATTCAAAAATATACATATTACGATCGTATCAACATGAGGTTAAATGCTTCGTATAAATTATGGAAGGATAAAATAACTATTGGTGAGAATTTATTGTATTCTAAATTTAATGAAGTTAAAGCAAATGAATTTGAAAACTCAATTTTACAAAATCCATTAATCCCAATTTACACAAACAAGGGAGATTATGCTGCTCCTATCGGAGGAGGATTACAAGACAAACCAAATACTTTGGCCAATTTGTGGAGTAATAGGAATAATGTTCAGAAAAATAATCGAATTTTAGGAAATATCTATTTAGATTATTCAGTATTAGATAATTTAACGTTTAATACCACTTTGAATTTTGATTATGGAACTTATAAGTTCAATACAGCATCAGAATCTTTTTCAGTTAATGGGGCTGTCCCTTCTGTATTCCAAAACATTACAACATCAGCTGTTGATAACGATTACTTGGCAACTATTTTTACAAATACACTTAAATATGATAGAAAGTTCAATAAACATTCTGTTTCATTATTGTTAGGTGTTGAAAATTCTGCTAGAAAAGATAATTCCTTTACAGATTTAATAAGAGGTGTAGATATAACAGGAGCAAATGGCTATGTGGTTAAAAATGATGCTCAATTTCAGACAATTATAGGAAAAGTACAATCCTATAAGATTTCACAATTTGGGTCTTTAAAATATATTTTTAATGATAAATATATTTTATCTGGAAGTATCAGAAGAGATGGTTCTTCTCGTTTTGGACCGAATAACAAATATGCTATTTTCCCTGCTGGATCATTTGCTTGGAATGCAAATAAAGAAAATTTCCTAAAAAATAATAAATACGTTTCTAATTTAAAATTAAGAGCCTCTTGGGGGGTTAATGGGAATGATTTAATTGGAGATTATCTCTATTTATCTAGCTTTATTAATAATAGTGTAGCTGGAGTAGTTGAATTTTCTGATTATGATATTGCAGGTACAGGTATTGGTTCATCGAGTGGTGTATTGCAATCAAGACAAGCTAACCCTGATATTAAATGGGAAAAAACAGAACAATATAATGTGGGTTTTGATTTGGGGTTATTTAATGACCGTATTTCAATTCAGACTGATTATTTCGTGAAAACTACAAATGATTTGATTTTAAACCCTATTGCGCTTTCTGTAACTGGTGAATCTACACCTCCAACAATTAATGCGGGTTCTGTTAGCAACAAAGGTTTTGAAACAGTGCTGAGTTATAAAAACAAATCAGAAAATAGTTTTAAATATGGTTTAGATGTAAATTTTGCGATGTACAAAAATAACGTTGAAAGTTTAGATTCTGATTCGAATTTCTTATTAAATAATGGTGTAGCAATAACTCAAAAAGGTTCGCCAATTGCATCATTTTATGGTTTGATTGCTGATGGTATTTTTAGAACTCCAGAAGAAGTTGCAGTGCATGCCGACCAGCCAGGCAAAGCACTTGGTAGATTGCGATACAGAGATATTAATGGAGATGGTGTTATAAATCAATCAGATAGAACTATTATTGGTAGTCCACATCCAGATTTCATATATGGTGTGAATCTGTATGGATCTTATAAGAACTTTGATTTTTCTATGTATTTTGATGGAAAACAAGGAAACAAAATTTATAATACACAACGATATTTAATGGATTTTGACTATTTCGCTTTTAATCACGGTACCAATACTCTTGATGCTTGGTCACCAAGTAAAGCAAATTCAAATGTCCCAGCCTTATCAACGTTGAATACAAACAACGAATTACAACCTTCGAGTTATTATGTTGAAGATGGATCGTATATCAGATTGAAAACAATTTCATTAGGGTATACTTTTAATGAAAAAATCACAAAATTATTACGATTGAATAAATTAAGGATGTATTTATTAGGTCAGAATTTATTTTCAATCACTTCATTTACTGGGTTTGATTATGAGGTTTCGGGTCTTAGTGCCAATGGAATAGGAATTGCAGGTTATGGTATTCCGCATTCAAAATCTATCACTTTTGGTATTACTACTAATTTCTAAAATAATTTTAAGATGAAAAATAAATATAAAATAATACTAGTTGTACTGTTAGGATTCCAAATACAATCCTGCGTTAATGATAGCCAATTAGAAGTTGAAGAATATAATGTGTTATCTGCTGAAAATCTTGATCCAGATAAATTAGTTATTGCTGCATATAGTGCAATAGATTATAGATATAATACTGGTCAATTTAGGGATTTATGGCCATTTGACCATGCTCCTTCTAACTGGGCAACTTCAGATTTGAGAGCAGGAGATGCCTACAAAGGTGGTGGTGGAACTGGAGATAATCCAGGAGGAGGAATGTTGCAATTAGAAACTCACGATATATTTCCTTCTAGTGAAAACGTTTACAATTTATGGAGAGCCATCTATTTTGGTATTAAGAGAGTAGATACTGCTTTACGTGTTGTAACTGCAAAAAGTGAACAAGAATATCCAGCAAGAACAACTAGAATTGGAGAGTTAAAAGTTCTAAGAGCTCATTTTTACTTTGAAGCATTTAAAAATTTTGGTTCGTTTGTTTGGTATGATGAGAATACACCAATTGCAGAAATTAATAAAATTCCAAACTCCTTTGATTCAGCATTCATGTGGTCGAAGATTGAAGCAGATTTGAATGATGCTATATCAAAATTACCAGAAACCCAAACAGAGCTAGGAAGAGCTAATAAAATGGTAGCGTATGCATTTTTATGTAAAGCTCAGATTTTTCAAAAAAAATGGGCAAATGCTATTGAAAGCGCTGACAAAGTAATTGCTTCTGGTAAATACCAACTTGTTTCGGATTTAGAAAAATTATATTCTATTCCTGGTTATGGTGACAGAGAGAATATTTTTGCAATTCAGTTTTCAATTAAAGACGGTTCTCAATATGGGAATTTAAATTTTGGGGACTTATTAAATGCCCCTGATAGTCCAGGGGATGATGCTAATAATCCATATTTGAACGGAGATGACTTTCATAAACCTTCACAAAATTTGGTCAATTCGTTTAAAGTGGGATCAAACGGATTACCATTATTTGACACATATAACAATAGTAATGTAACTTCAACAGATGCTGTTGACCCAAGACTAGATCATACAGTTGGTAGACCTGGTATTACATGGAAAGATTGGTCAATTAGACAACAACAATTAGATTGGAGTAGAGACCCTGCTACCTATGGTTATTTTTTAAACAAAAAAAATGTGATTTCTCCTAAATCTAATGGGTTAGCTTCTAATCCTACTGGTTTTCCATGGGCATTAGGTAATTTGGATTTTCCGATTATCAAGTATAGCGATTTATTATTATGGAAAGCAGAAGCACTAATTGAATCAGGAAATGTAGTTTCAGGAATTAGTATTATAAATCAGATTAGAACAAGAGCTAAAAACTCTCCTTATGTAAAAGATTTTGTAAATCCTACTCAGAACGCTGCAAATTATTCTATAGGTATGTATCCGACAACTTTGTCTCAAGCTGAAGCTATTAAAGCATTACGAATGGAAAGACGACTAGAATTAGCTAATGAAGGACATACTTTTTACGATCTTGTTCGTTGGGGTATTGCCGAACAATACGTGAATAATTATATACAAACAGAAAAAACTAGACGTACCTATTTAACAACAGCAGTGTTACAATCTCACGAGTTGTATCTACCAATACCACAAATTGAAATTGATGCTAGTGCAGGAGTTTTAAAACAAAGAACAGGGTATTAATATTTAACTAAACCAAAATAAAATGAAAACATTTAACAAAAAACAATCCTATCTTAGATTCTTTGGAATCTTAATTACTATTGCTTTTACGATTCTATCATGTGCTAAAGATGATTTTTTTAACGATAGGGTCCCAGATTATTCGGAATCAATTATTCAATCTTTTAAGGTTGGTAATCAATATGCGGAAATTAATCATACACTAGGTACAATTACAATGACTTTGCCTTCTGGAACAGATTTGACTAAAGTAATACCGGAAATTCGTATGCCTGAAACGGCTACGGTATCACCAACTTCTGGTTCAACTATAGATTTTTCCAAAGGACCAGTTGTATTTCAAGTAAAATCAACAAATGGTGCCAATAGAAAATATACAGTTAGTATAGCAGCCTATGGCGACCCAAAGATACTCTCTTTCTCAATTGGGGACAAATTAGGGGTAATAGATGAAACTAATCGAACAATATCTGTAGAAATTGGCAGTCAGGATGGGAATTTAAATAATTTAGCTCCAACTTTTGTTATTGCAAAAGGAACTACTGTTGACATTTCATCTGGCGTTGCAAGAGATTTTACGACGCCTAAAGTTTACACAATTACTTCAAACAACGGATATACAGCTAGACAATATACGGTGAATGTTACTCAAATTGAAGCGCCGGCAATTTCATCGTTTACAATCAACGGGGTAGCAGGTATTATTGATAATGCAAATAATACTATTTTAGTAGTGTTACCTCCAGGGACAAATAAAACTGCACTTAGCCCTGTAATTACAGCCCCTTCAGGACAAACAATTAACCCAGCTTCTAATGCAACTAAAGATTTCACTCAAGTTGTTAATTATACTGTTACTAACAAAGAAAACTTAACTAAGACATATGCAGTTACAGTTCAGTTAATTGCACCTACTAAATATGCATTTTTAGGTTTAGAAAATGATGTTAATTCATTAATTGATGATGACGCAAAAGCTGCAGCAACTTGGATGCAATCTCATTATGGAGCAAATTTTAAATACATTAAAATTGCTAATATAACTGCTCAAAATATTGCAGATGTTAAAGTGGCAATGTTATATTATCTAACTCCAGCAGAAAATCAAGGATTTAGTTCTACAAATACTAATGTTGCAACGATGCTACCTATAGGATTGCGTCCAGGTGGAGCACAAGCTGAGGTATTAAAATCATGGGTTAAAGCAGGTGGAGATATGTTAATTGCAGGAGATCCTAATCCATTTATTTTCTCTTTGGGTCGTGTACCAGCTAATTTTGGTGATGCTAGAGCTCCAGGTAATTATGTTTATTCTGAATTCGGTTGTTCAAGTGCTTCAGGATGTGTTGATACTGGTAAACCTTCAGATGATATTTGGGGACTAGGAATGCGAGATGCTAATAATTCAGGAAACCGCAGAACTCATCCTATTTTTAATGGTTTAACTTTTACTAATGGTGAATATCTTTCTTTGCAAAATAGTGCAACTAGGGAGGTTCGTTTAATTTGGTGGCAACATTTTGATGGTATAATTAACCCTTCTTGTTGTGGTCAAGATGCAGCAACAAAATTTGAAAATGTTATGCAAGCTACAAAGTTTGGAACTCTAAGACATATTGGAGATTCATTTGGATATGGAGCTGTTGAATTTAAAAGAACAGATTTAACAAATTCAGCAAATTTCGATTCAAATATTCCAACTAATTTCAAGGGACATGTTTTTACCATTGCTAATACAATTGTAGGTTATGAATGGGATTCTAATGGGACTACAAATAGTTATCAAAATAATATTAAAGTTTTTACCCAAAATATTTTAGACTACTTGTATAGTCTTAATAATGATTAATAATTGAGGGTTTTTCTTAAATTAAAAATAAAAAACGAATGAAAAATTTAAAAATGGTTTTAAATATGAGATATATCGGGTTGCTATTACTAGCAACTCTGATATATTCTTGCGAGGATAGACTAAACTATGATGATAGTCTCCCATCTTCACTTAATATTGTTGAATCGATAAAAATAGGCAATACTGAAGCAACAATAGATAATTTATCTGGCGTGGTTAATTTTGTTCTACCCTCAGATACAAATTTATCAGCTGTAAAACTTATAATGAAAAGTCCTCAGGGTGTAACATTAAGTCCTGAATCTGGTTCCACAGTTAATCTTACAACACCATTAGAGTTGAAAGCTACTGTGAATGGGAAAGTTAGAAAATATATAATAAATGCTAGAGTTTTACCAAGTCAGATTGCCTTTGTTAATGATGCAGCATCTATTAATGATATTTTAGACGATGATGTAAAAGCTGCAGCGTTATGGGCTCAATCTATTTACGGGAATAAATTTGTTTATATTCCTTTCTCAGATTTAACTACTGAAAAATTAAAATCAGTCAATGTAGTTTTCTTTTACTATGACACTATAGGAACATCTGCTTTACCTCAAGGAAGTATTGATAAAAAAAGTATTTTAATTCAATATGTTGTTGAAGGTGGTAAGATGTTGCTTGGTGGTATGGCCACAAGTTATGCTGAATTATTAGGTAGAGATAAAAGTGGGATGTTAACTATTAAAGACAATGGTGCAGGAGGTAATAATCCTGATATATGGACAATTGATGGGGGAGTCAATTACGTTAATGACCAACGCAATCATCCTATTTATAATTTTAGTAATGTAATACCAACTGATTCAAATGGATTTGTACGAATTATTGATGGTGGGTTTAAAGAAAATCATAATACTTTATGGGACATTGCTCCATTATTAGGGCCTGGACATCAAAAAGGGCAATTTGCTGAATTTGAAAGATTATATGGTGGTAAGGTAATAGGGCTATGGGGAGGAGTAACTGATGAATGTTGTCCAGGTATTATCGAGTTTAAAGCAAATTCTGTATATTCAGGTACAATTATAGCTATTGGAATTGGTGGGATGGAATGGTCTATGAATGATGGAAGAACGAATCCTTATGATGGAAATGTAAGAGGAATTTATAAAAACGCGATTAATTATTTGCAAACAAAATAAAGTTTAATTAGTTTGTAGTAGATTATTGGGCAAGTTAATTCTTGCCCTTTGATTTTAATTTAATTTTAAATGGAAAAAAAATATGCACTAAGTGCAGTTAGTTTTGGAGAGGTTTTGTTTGATTTATTTCCAACCCATAAAAAAATCGGAGGAGCGCCTTTAAATGTAGCGCTAAGAATGAAATCGTTGGGTGTAAAAACAAAAATTATTAGTAAAGTTGGATTAGATGAAGAGGGTCAAGAGATAATTGATTATTTGAAATCCAAAGAAATAGATGTCTCTTTTATTCAAAAATCCAAAGAATACAGAACAGGAGTTGTACATGTAATGATAAATGAAAAAGGGAATGCGTCATATGATATTGCATATCCTTCTGCTTGGGATAAAATTGAACCAGACGAAGATTTACTTTCTTTAGTATCAAATTCGGATGTGTTTATTTTTGGGAGTTTAATTTGTAGAGATGAGGTGTCAAAAAATTCTTTATTCTCTATTATTAATCATTCAAATTATTCAGTATTTGATGTCAATTTGAGGCAACCGTATTATACAAAAGAAAATTTAATTGATTTAATGAAAGCGTCTGATTTCATTAAATTAAATGATGAAGAGTTATTCGAATTATCTCAAATGTTAGAGTCCCCATTCAATTCATTTGAGCAGAATATCCGTTTCATAGCTTCTCAAATGGGGTCGAGTCAAATTTGTGTTACGAAAGGTGCGTTTGGTGCTGTTTTGTTTTATAATGACAAGTTTTATTATAATAGTGGGTATTTTATAAAAGTAGCTGATACGGTGGGAGCGGGGGATTCATTTTTAGCTTCTTTAGTAACGAAACTTTTGCGTGGAGATTCACCTCAAAAGTCACTAAATTTTGCATGTGCAATAGGAGCATTAGTTGCTTCAAAAGAAGGAGCTAATCCTGAAATTTCAGAAAAAGAAATTAAAAAATTTATGATGTTGAAAGAGTTTAAAAATAGTGTGCAATAAATAAATTTTAAATTAAATACTTGATTTTATGATAGTTAAATAATTTCTAAGAAATTGAAATTTGTAACTTTCGTCAATAAGGGGAGCAAGTTGTACCAATGGCCTTAATTAATTTTAAGGTCATTTTTTTATTGTATATTGAACCCATAACCCTCAGAAAATCAATGAGTTGGTTTGATTTTAAATCTATAGCGCTCACAAGTTGAACCAATGACCTTAAATTCATTTTTAAGGTCATTTTTTTATTTTTATATTGAACCAATAACCCTCAGAAAATCAATGAGTTGGTTTGATTTTAAATCAATATCGGGAGCAAAACAAAACCCGATACGAAAGTGTCGGGTTTTTTTATTTTTTATTTCAAATAACTTTAGTTTTAACTTTTTCCAATTCAATCCCTGTTGATTTCCCCCAATCACAAAGTACTTTCAAGACCGGCTTTAGAGATTCACCCGTTTTAGTCAAAGTGTATTCAACTCTAGGGGGAAGTTCTTTAAAAACTTGCCGGTCTATTAAACCCAGAAATTCGAGTTCTTTAAGCTCCTGTGTTAACACCTTGCTTGATATGGCGGGAATATAAAATCTTAATTTTCCATACCGCATAGTTTGTTGTGACAAACAATACAAAATGATAGGTTTCCATTTACCTCCTATAAAAGACATAGTTCGCGTTACCGGACAATCGTATGGATTAGAAATAAATTTTGTGAAAGATATATTGGTTACCTCTAGGTTACTTGTATTTTTATCCATTAGTTTCAATTATAAAACAATATTAGTTTCTTTGTGAAACAAATATAAAAATAAATATGAAAAAAGGAATAATTATTATTGGAATGGGTAAAGGATTGAGTTTAGGAATTGCAAAAAAATTTGGTTCAGAAGGCTATCAAGTTGGGATGATTAGTAGAAATGAACAGAATTTAAAAGCTTATCAATCAGAACTTGCAACTGAAAACATTGAATCTTTGTATGCTACTGCAGATGTCTCAAATGAAAATGAACTAATTACTGCTTTAGAAAAATTAAAAGACAACATGTCTAATGTGAATATACTGCAATACAATGCGGTTGATTACAGAATGGTTCCTGTTTTAGAAGAAACTGCAGAAACGTTGACAAATGGTTTTAAAATTAGTGTTGCAAATGCGTTAACAGCAGTCAAATATTTACTTCCAACCTTAGCAGAAAACAAAGGTTCTGTTTTATTAACTGGTGGTGGCACTGCCAATTACCCTTATTCAGGCATGTCTAGTATTTCATTAGGGAAAGCCGGTATTAGAAACTTAACTTTTCAATTGAATGATGCTTTGAAAGAAAAGGAAATATACGTTGGATCAGTTACAATTTGCAACATGATTTCAGAAGATAGTGCTACACATAATCCAACCATTTTGGCGACCAAATTCTGGGAGTTAAATGAATCTAGAAACGAAGTTGAAATAACCTATTAATTATGAAAGTTCACCTTGTATTTGCACATCCTAATTTGGATTCATTTAATGGTCAATTAAGAACAACTGCGATTGATTTTTTTAAGGAAAACAATATAAATTACAGCATAAGTGATTTATATCAAATAAATTTTAAGGCTTCAGCTGATAAAGATGATTTTACCTATTTAGCAAACCCAAATTATTTTGATTTACAATTTGAACAAGCTCATGCATTACAAAACGGAAACTTTGTAGACGACATTAAAAGAGAGCAACAATTATTACAGGATGCTGATTTAATTATATTCCAATTCCCTTTATGGTGGTATAGTATGCCGGGTCTATTAAAAGGGTACATCGACCGAGTGTTTTCTATGGGTTGGGCTTATGGAGGAGCACAAGCATTGAAAGGCAAAAGAATATTAGTTTCTACTACAACAGGCGCTCCTGAAATGGCATGGACGGAGGATAATAGAGGAACAATAATAGATATTTTTAAACATTTGTTTATTGGAACTTTTGGATTAACAGGTTTAAATCCCGTTGAGCCATTTATTGTATACGGAGCAAAACGATTAGATGACTCCCAAAAAAACACTTGTATGATTGAATTTTCAAATTATTTACAAAATTTATCTGTTTAATTTTTTGATAGTTAAGTAAATTATCATCGCATCAAAATTGTAACTTTCTCCAATAGGGGGAGCAAAAGTCCAGCAGTAATGCTGGACTTTTTTGTTTATTAATGAGTTAATGTAACAGCTTTTTACTTTATTTAATTAACTTTAGAACAAATTTCTCTTTTTGTGATAAAGACTTTTTTCCCCTCTTCTCCTGTTTTATGTAAGTATATTGAATGCTTCTATATATATGAAGGTATGCCCAGTTCAACCTTTAGGTATGTTGCTTTCCCTCATTTCAATACCGGCCTTTCTTTCTTTAAAGGGGCGACTATTTTTAGGAATTACCCACAAATTACAATTACAGAAAGCGAACCTAAAGGAATTCAAATTGAACTTTTAGGAAAGTACAATAGCCCGTTGTTAATTGATTTCAAAGGGAAAATACAAGAAGTATCGATTATTTTTAAACCGTTAGGGATCAATCGTTTTTTTCGAGAAAATTACCAATCTATTGCACCTCATTTTTCTCAAGAGTTACTCCATGAAACATGGAAAAGTTTTGGCAATCAACTCACATTTACAGCATCCGATTTACCGGATTTGGAATCTTTTTTGCTTTCTCAATATGAAGCTACTCCAGAATTACATCCAATACAAAAAGCACTTTCAATGTTAAATGATAGTAATGAAAAAAGAGCTGTTACTGAAATTGCTAACGAATTAGGGTTTAATTTAAAAACATTTCAAAGATATTTCAATAAATACATGGGGTGTAGCCCTACAGAATACCGAAGAATAAGCAGATTCCGAAATTCGTTAACTAACAAGTTCAATAGTTCTGAATTGAAAAATTTTACCGATATAACCTATGAAGAAGGGTATTATGATCAGTCTTATTTAATTAAGGAATTTCGAAAACTAACCAATCACAATCCTAAAGATTTTTTTAAATTGACAAGTAAAGTAGATGGCGACAAGATAGTTTGGGAATTAAAATAGTGTCTTAAAAGTACAATTTTTAGAATAATTACAAATCTAAATTTGAACCAATTATTTAAATCTATAACAATGAAAACATCATTTAACAAAATACTGTATATTGGATTTTTACTTTTAGGTTTGTTCCAAGCCTTGTTTTCCAAAGACTATATGCAAGCGGGTTCCTCTATTGGTATCGCCCTAGCTTTCGATCCTTTTGATCAAGAACAAAAATGGAGCGACAGACCGACTTGGCAAAAAGCCGTTTTAATCGTTCATTTGGCCCTAGCTGGTCTTTTATTAGGGTATGCTATTGGATGGAATAGTAAATAAAGGGAAATTATAATTGTAATTTCATCATAATGTCTGTTTGTTCTTCATTGCCAAAAACAAATACATGTTGGTCAAAAGCTACAAATCCGTTTTTAGTATAGAACTGAAGTGCGCGATGATTTTCTTCCCAAACACCTAACCACACATATTCACAACGGTTGTTTTTTGCAATAGCAATGGCTTTTTCAAAAAGTAATTGTCCTATTTTTTGTCCGTGGTATTCATTCAACACATAAATGCGCTCAATTTCTAGGGATTTGTTGTCTTGAAGTTCGGTTTGTGCTTGTTCAACGTTTACTTTTAAGTAACCAATTACCTTGTCGTTGCATGTGGCAAAATAAAATTCGGAATCCGGATTTTGTAATTCAGCAGTAAGTTTTTCAGTAGCAAAGCCTTCTTTGAGATATAACTTCATATTCTCCTCTGTATTGGAAGAGGAGAAAGTTTCGACAAAGGTTTTTTTGCCTATTTCTTGAAGTTCAAAAAGATTTTCGAAGGTTATTTTTCTAATTCTGATCTGTTCCATAATTCAAAAGTAGGGTTTTGTCGTCGAAATGAGTAAATTTAGCCATTAAAAAATCGAAACCATGACTGTTTTTGAGAAAATGTTAGCTGGAGGTGTTATTGCTAATACTGATCCAGAAATGAGAGCCGTATGGGAAGTTGTACAACGCACCATTGAACTTTCGGCGCGATTAAATTCGGCTACAACAATAGCCCAAATCAGGCATGTTTTATCCCAAATCATAAACAAGCCAATACCATCTTCTACTAGAATATTTATTCCGTTTCACACCAATTTTGGTCAGCACATTACACTAGGAGAAAATGTATTCATCAATCATGGTTGCTCCTTTTTAGACTTAGGAGGTATTACTATTGAAGACGATGTTTTAATTGGCCCCAAAGTGAATATTATTACAGAAAACCACCCTATTGATCCCGCCAATCGCAAATCCTTAGATTTAGCCAAAGTGGTAATCAAGCAAAATGCGTGGATTGGTGCTGGAGCTACCCTACTGCCAGGGGTGACAATTGGCAAAAATTCGATTGTTGCGGCAGGAGCAGTAGTAACTAAAGATGTTCCTGACAATACCATTGTAGGAGGTGTTCCTGCACAAATTATTAGAAATAATATATAACAAAACCATGGAAATTACAATCACAATTACAGAGAAGGCTAAGGCTCAGATCATAACTTTTTTAAAAGAAGAAAATGATCTCGAGGCTAAATTTCGATTGTATGTTAGTCTTAGTCGTGCCCAAGGGTTTGAATATTCCTGTACTGTTGATAACGAGGTAAATGAAGATGATTTGATTTTAAAGTATCACGTTCAGGAGAATGAATTTGCGGTTGTAGTAGATAGTATGAGTATTCAATATTTGAATGGGGCTGTAGTGGATTGTATCCTGCAAGATGGCACGCCTTCTTTGGTTATATCTAATCCGAATGCACAAAAAGACTAGTTTTTGTTTTGATTTTTATGATATTAACGTACATAAAAGGGTATCATAAAGCAATGCCTATTGAACACTAAGTGTTTCAATATTTAAGAGAATTACATCTGGCTTAAGGCATTTTATCAAAAGCAATGTGTTCAATTATTGGATTGATTGTTTATTTGACAATCTGCTTTTTCTTTTTTAAATTTTCTGAAAGGCAATTGAGTTAAATACCATAAATTTACTGTTTATTATACAAAAATTATCAGGCTGTCTCTAGAACAATTGGTAGTTTATAAATTTTCCAAAGCCATGAGTAGTAACAGAAATATTATTTTTAGCACTATTTTTTTATTGATAACAATCGTTTTGTTTGGTCAAAACAATGAAAAAATGGCTCCGGCTTTTCGATTTTTAAAAGAGCGACAACGCACTAAAAATATAGATTCTGCCGTACCATCTTTATTTGCTAAACCCGAATCTAGAAGAAAAAATCAATTCACAGGGGTAAATGAATCAGGATATAATTGTATTATTTACACCCAATCGCCCGAAGTGTTAAAAACGAATGGAATTACGGTTCAAAGTATTCATAACTCATTTGTTACAGCTTGGCTTAACTTAGATCAAATTTCGAAAGTAGCAGCTTTGGCCGAGGTAGATTTTGTAGACAGTCCGAAAATTCTAAAGAAGAACAATGATATTTCTGTTGCCTCAACAGGTGCGGCTCTTTTACATGCTGGGAAATTAGACAATACCGTTTATAAAGGAGATGGTGTGATTGTAGCTATAATTGATACCGGAATTGACTGGGATCACCCTGATTTTAGAAGTATTTCAGACCAAACTAAAAGTAGAATTTTACGAATTTGGGATCAAACACTAACTCCAATAACAGGCGAATCCGCTCCAGCAGGATTTAACGTTGGAGTGGAATATACCCAAACTCAAATCAATGACGAAATTGATGGAACGCCAGCCGGGTTTGTTCGAGAGAAAGATATAGATGGACACGGTACTCACGTTGCAGGAATCGCAACAGGAAATGGAGCAGCTTTGAGTTCTAAATATGCAGGCTTAGCTCCCAATGCCGACATTGTTATCGTAAAAGCAGGCGATGGTTCTTTTGATACTTCAAATCTAATTTTGGCCTTGGATTATTTAAAAAATTTAGCAACAAGTATGGGTAAACCTATTGTGGTTAATTTAAGTCTCGGTTCACAGAATGGTGCACACGACGGAACAGATCCTCTTGAACGGGCCATAGATAATTTTACAGATACTGCAGCAGGACGTATAGTAGTCGTGGCTTCTGGTAATGAAAATGGAGAAAATCTTCACAAACAAATACCTTTGGCAGGAAATGCCAGTACAGCAATTAGTATGCAAGTGCCAGTGGCATCAGCTAGCACTTCAACCGATGTATTTCAGTTTACTTTATACGCAAATGATACGAGTACCTTAAGTGCTATTGTAACGGCACCCGATGGGACTCAATCGAGTTCGCTCTCAAATAATGGGGCTTCTGTTTTTGGAGGAAAAGCAAGAGTCTATTTGTCAAATTATATTGACCCTGAAAGTGGTGATCGAAAAGTGCAGGTTTATGTGACACGATCTACTACTGCTACAGATGTTTCTGGTACTTGGACTATTTCTTTAACCAATGCTACCGCAAATTCATTAACTATTGATGGATGGTTAGATACCAAAGGGGATGATTTCTTAAACATGACACTAACGGGAGGAGATAGTAATTATTTGGTAGGAACACCAGGTTCTGCAACTAAAGCAATTACTGTAGGGGCTTATATGGCAAAGATGGATTGGTATGGAGGAACATCTACAGGATTTGCGGGATATAATTATACTAATGGTACGCAAGATGATATCTGTGGCTTTAGTTCTATTGGTCCCCGACGAGACAATGTGCAAAAACCCAATATCACTGCCAATGGACAAGCTGTGGTTTCTTGTTTATCTTCTGATTCAGGGTTAGCTAATAGCTCACCCTATATGGTAGTTAATGGTTTGTATCAAGTTGAACAAGGTACAAGTATGGCCTCTCCTGCTGTGGCTGGATGTGTTGCGTTATTATTACAAAAAAAGCCAACGGCTAGTTTTGATCAAATTAAAACAGCCATAACAACAACAGCAACTAAAGAGTCTTTCACGGGAACAACAGATAACAATACTTGGGGAAGTGGAAAAATAGATGTGTATAAAGCCGCTTCTAGTTTTTCGTATTGTCAACCATTGGCTAGAACAACCTATAATTATGAACAAGCTTACGGGTTTTCCACTAATTATTCATACAATTTATCTTCTAAAAGGGCTGCATTGCGTTTTACTTCTACCTCAGAAGGAAATCTAGGGGGTGTTTATTTTAAAACCACAACAGGGAACACACTTACTAGTCTTACAGTTGAGTTGAGAACTAATAATGCAGGGGTTCCAGGAACATTGATAGGTTCATTGCCAATTACTGCGTCTAAAATTTCAAAAAACACTTGGAACTATTTTGATTTGAGTTCTTTAAATGTTACGGTTGCCAATACGACGGATTATTTTTTGGTTTTAGTTCCCGGCTCAACAGATACTTTTGGTTTAGGCCAAGAAACCACAAACAGTAGTAGGTCCTATACTTCGACTAATGGAACTACTTGGACTTCTGTAGCTAATTTGAGAATTCGTCCCGTTGTCTATGCCAATACAGGAAGTTTAATTCCTTCAATGGCACGTACCTCGGCAGCAGGAACCGAGACACAAACAAAATGTATCAATACACCAATTACACCCATTACGTATAGCACTGTTGGTGCTACAGGAGCTACTTTTTCAGGATTGCCATCAGGTGTAACAGGAACTTGGTCTGCCAATACAATTACTATCGGTGGTTCGGCAACAGTAGCAGGAACATTTGCTTATGTAGTTAATTTAATAGTGGGTTGTAACGCTGTTTCTGCTACAGGAACTTTAACCATAAACGATGTGCCAACAATCAGCAATGTAACTGTTGTAACGCCTAATAGTGTGTCTGTTAGCGGGTCTAATTTTATTGTTGGAGGTCAACAACCTACTGTAAGTATAGGAGGTGTTGCAGGCACTATTGTAAGCGCAACCAACACGACTATTGTAGTTAGTTTTCCTTCGGGAAATAGTAGTGGTAATGTTGTTGTGACCAATGCTTGTGGGGTAAATTCGGCACCTTATACTTTTTATTATTCTCCACCTGTAATTGCATTTAATCCAACAGATTATTTGTTCACACAAGGAATAACTATTGCAGCAATTACACCTCAATTATCAGGTAATCCAGCTACTTCATTTTCGATTAGTCCAGCCTTACCTTCGGGTTTGAATTTTAGTACAAGTACCGGAATTATTTCGGGTAAACCAACAGCATCTATTGTCCAAACTAATTATACTATCAGTGCTATTAATTCAGGAGGAAGTACATCGGCAGTAATTAAAATTACCGTAGCACCAGACACAGATGGAGATGGAATCAGGGACGATATTGATCTTTGTCCTAATTCGGGAACAGGAGTAACAGTCGATTTTAATGGGTGTGAAATTTTTGTTTTACCGTCCAATAATTATGCAGTTATAGCCACAGCTACCTCTTGTGTTGGTCAACAAAATGGAGCCATTAGTGTAAGTGCAACCAATACAAATTACACTTATACCGTTACAATAAATGGTCAAACGGGTTTTGAATTGAATTCGGCTAATAGTTTTAAAAATCAAGTGCAAAATTTGGCGCCCGGTAACTATGAAGTTTGTATTAGTATTCAAGGAAAAACGAATTATTTACAATGCTATACGTTAAAAGTAACTGAGCCAACACCTTTATTGGCTACAAACAAAATAAGTACAAACGATAAACAAGTAACCTATACTTTGAGTGATGCATCGAGTTACACCGTTACGCTTAATGGAATTACTCAAACGTATATGACTAACGAAATTACATTAGACTTAGTTTCAGGCCAAAACACCATTAGTATTGCTACTGATTTGAATTGTCAAGGAAAAATCACAGATAGTATCTTTGTAAGCGAAAAAGTAATTGTATATCCAAATCCTACCCGCGATTATGCACATATATGTAGCGGGATTCGATAATGATGTTGCCATAACCATTACAAATCTTTCGGGTCAAATGGTAACAGTTGTTTCAAAATCAGTTCCTGAGGGAAGAATACTAGATTTGAATCTGAGTCCGTATCCCGTAGGTTTGTATCTGGTACATCTGAAAAGCAAAACGATTAATGAAACCATTAAAGTAATAAAACAATAACAGTATGAAAACAGCAATAACTTTAATAGGTCTATTCTTTTTGATTGTTATAACATCGTGTGGAGGTAGTGATTCAGGACCTTCAACACCTATTATTAATTCGCCAGGAAAATCAGTTTTAATAGCCCCTGTGAATAATAAAACCTGCGAAAATGGCACCAATAGTTCCACTACTCAAAGTACAGTTACTTTCAGTTGGAACAGTACGTCGGATACTGAAAGCTACGATTTAAAAATTATCAATTTGAATACTCAGGAAGTAACCTCCCAGACAGGAATTACAACCACGTCCAAAGACGTAACTCTTACCCGAGGTGTACCATATTCTTGGACTATTACCTCCAAAAATAAAGGAACGACAACGACCGTTAGTGACACTTGGAAATTTTATTTAGCGGGTAATGGGGTAACTAATTATGCGCCATTCCCTGCAGCAGCGGTGAGTCCGTTACCAGGAGTTGTTACTACTCCAGTCGATGGTAAAGTAACCCTAACTTGGGAAACTAGTGATGTAGAAGGAAGTGCGTTGACCTATACGCTATATTTTGATACCATTGATGGGAAACAAACTCCGCTAGATACTAATAAAAATTTGACCGCTAAGTCCAAAGAAGTTTCGGTAAATCCCAACACTATTTACTATTGGAGAGTAGTCACTAGCGACGGGAATAACACGTCCACCAGTGTTGTATATACTTTTAAAACCAATTAACAAAACCATAGGCCATGAAAAAACACCTATTTTCGTTTCTTTTAATCGCAATAAGTTGCGGGATGTATTCTCAAGAAAAAACAAATGCAAATACATTAACCGAAGCCGAAAAACAGGATGGTTGGCAATTACTTTTTGATGGTCACTCCACTGCGGGTTGGCATTTGTATAACGAAGGAAACATCAAGTCGGCTTGGGCAGTTAAAAATGGCGAATTGGTTTGCGATCCAAATACAGAGAAAGTACAACGAGGGGACTTGGTTTCAGACAATCAATATGAGAATTTTGATTTTACCTTTGAATGGAAAATTTCAGAAGCAGGAAATAGCGGAGTGTTTATCAATGTGCAAGAAGCACCTGAATTTCCAACCGCTTGGACTACAGGTCCAGAATACCAATTATTAGACAATGCCAATATGCCTAAAGATTATCTTCAAGACGGCAAACACGCTGCAGGCTGTATCTATAGCTTATCACCTTTGTTACATCCGGTTCAACCAAAACCTTCAGGGCAATGGAATAGTTCTCGAATTCTGCAACAAAACGGAGTCATTACCTTTTGGCTAAACGGAATCGAAACAGGTCACGAAGACATGAAAACAGATCGTTGGAAACAATTAATTGCAGCAAGCAAATTGGGTAATTTCCCTTCTTTTGGAAAAGCAGTTCGTGGAAAAATAGCTTTTCAAGATTGGGCAAAAGGCGTGGCTTTACGCAATATTAAAATCAGAGAAATCAAATAATTTTTCTTTTATTTTCTATAATCCAAAGCAGGTTTTCTGTCGCCAAGAAGCGGAATGTATTTAAAATCTTTTCCTCTTTTTTCTTCCAATTCTGTTTTGGCTTTCAAAATTTGGGAAGGGTTTAAAAACAAATCGATCGCTGTTAAGGCAATAGTTTTGGCAGCGACCATCATACCTTTGTTTCCAATGTCTGTTCCACCAGCGGCAACGGCTTGCCAACTATGAGCGGGAGTGCCAGGAACCCAAGTAGCGCTGCTCATGCCTGCAGTTGGAACGGTAAAACTCACATCGCCCACATCTGTTGAACCGAAACTAGGGTCTAAAGGTTTGTAGGGTTGAATGCTACTCGCCTTTTCCAAACTACCGTTTTCAATTCCTAAGGATTGGATGATTTGGTTTCCAAATTCTTTTTCTTCTTGGGTATAAGTAACACCTCCTACTTTGACCAAATTAGCATACATCATCTTTTGGAGTGTTATATTAGGAAGTAATTCGTGTGTACCACCAATGAGTTCGTATTCCATTTTGGTTCCTGTTCCTAGAGCAGCTCCTTCGGCCGCCTTAGTAATACGATCAAAAATTTCGAGTACTGTTTTTCGGTTACTGTGACGCACATAGTAATAGACTTCGGCAAAATCAGGCACTACATTGGGTGCTTTTCCACCATTGGTAATCACATAATGAATCCGCGCATCCGAAGGGATATGTTCGCGCATCATGTTTACCATCATGTCCATCGCTTCAACTCCGTCTAAGGCAGATCGCCCTTTTTCGGGAGCCATTCCAGCATGAGAGGCTATTCCATAGAATCTAAATTTAGCGGATTTATTGGCTAAAGCCGACCCAGGATTGGCATCATTAGCGTCATGAGGATGCCAATGCAAAGCAGCATCTACATCGTTAAATAAGCCTTCGCGAACTAAATACACTTTTCCTGAACCGCCTTCTTCTGCAGGGCAACCATAAAAGCGGATAGTCCCTTTTTTATGGTTGGTTTTCAACCAATTTTTGACTTCTATCGCCGCAGCTGTAGAGGCTGTTCCAAACAAATGATGCCCACAAGCATGTCCTGCCGCTTTTCCTGCTGATTTTTTTTCCGTCACTGCTTCTTGCGATAGACCAGGTAAAGCATCGTATTCGCCTAAAATAGCAATCACGGGTAGTCCTTCTCCATATTCAGCGATAAAAGCCGTAGGAATTCCAGCTACACCTTTAGTGATTTTGAATTCTTCGTTGCTTAGAGTTTGCTGTAACAAGGCCGCACTTTTTTCTTCTTGGTACCCCATTTCGGCAAAGTGCCAAATTTGTTGCGCAATGGTTCCGTAGAAGTCTTTTTTAGCATTTAAATTGGATAGGATTTTGTCTGTTTTTTGTGCAAAAACAACTCCTGAAAACAATAAGAAAAACAGTATGTGCTGTACTTTTTTCATAAAAAATGGTTTAACTAAATTGTTTGATATATGTTGAAGGCACTACACCTTTGCGCTCTTTAAAAGCATCAATAAATTTTGATCTTGAAGAAAACCCCACATTTTGCGAAATACCTTCAACAGTAAGTTTAGTTGCTTTTCCTTCTTCAATTAGTTTGCACGCATAATCAATCCGTTGATTGTTTTTCCATTCACTAAACGAAATTTTCAATTCAGTGTTAAAATAATTAGACAATATTCTTTCTGAGACTTGTAAATCTAAAGCCATTTTAGACAAATTAAATCCCGGCAAAATAAAAGGACAGGCTACCATATACTTGTCTAATAATGTTGTAATATTTTGATTGATTTCTACAGCATTCCCTTTTTTTAATTGTGTCGCTCTATTTCTAGCCAAAGAAGCATCTGGATAAGAAATAGTATCAAATAATATCTTTGGGAATAAAAATAAAATTACATTTTGTAAAGAAAAGGCAACGCCTAAAAATCTAAAATAGTTTTTTTGGTTAATGATTCCTTGGTAATCATTTAAAATAAAATCAGCATAAGAATCTAATAAACAATAAGAGGCAATAAATGATTGAAGCCCAATTAAAGAATAGATCCATTTTTGAATCATACTATGATGTGTAGGAAGTACACCAACAGAAGCGAGTCTCTTTTTGGTAGTTTGTTTAAAATAACCCCAACTTAGCACACAGTAAATAAAAAGATGTAATGGGCGTATAAATAGCATTTTTTTCAAAGAAAAAAACGAAATTGAAAAATCATAATCTTGAGTTACAGCTTGAATATGATGGGCAATTTCTACTTTTTTTGAAAAGGGGAGTGTGGTATAAGGTAGGCTGTAAAGAATCACTACTACTGCAGGAAACAAATGCAAATAATCTTTTGGAGTGATGTTTTTATTTTCGGCGACGGCATATTTAACATAATAAAATAAAAGGGGACCAATGACAAAAGACAGCGGCATGAAATTAACAAAAAACACACCTTCCCAAAACGGAGATTTACTAAAATGTAACCCAAAATAGACTAAAACAATAAGGTTACTACACAAGAAAAACAACGCTAGATACAAATTAGAGCGATTAAAATCTTTTCTATAGTAAAAAAGAATAAACGAAGTAAATATGCCAAAAAAAGGCGTAAGCATTTCCATAAAGCGCTGATAAATAGATTGTGTAAGCACGAATATAGTTTTTTTTTGAAAACCAACGTAATTTTTAAAAGGATTCTTAAAAATTGCAAAGTGTACCAAAACGCCAAAAAGGAACAGATTTTACGTACAGATTTAGCCTTATAAACGATTGGGGTTTTATTTTTGAAATCAAACCAAAAAACCCCACATTTATGAAAAAAGTAATTTTATTTGTAATCCTAGCTTTAGGATTACAACAAGCACAAGCGCAGTACAAATTTTTACAGTACAGAAATGTACCTGAGAAAAATGAAGCCGAATTTGTAAAACGAGAAACCCAATATTGGTCAAAAATTGCCAAAGAAAACATTAAATCAGGCAAAATGCTTGCTTGGAGTTTGTGGAAAAAAGTTGGTGTTATTGGCGACTCCGAAACCAAACCCAACTATTTGTTTGTCAATGACTTTAAATCGGTAGCTGATTTTGACACCATGGAAAGCGGATGGGCCGATCCAGAAAAAGTATTATCCGATATAAAGATGGCAGCCATAGAAACCAATTCTATTTCTAAAGTGGTTGCTACTTACATCATGAAAACAGAGGCTGGAATTCAAGGAGAACCGAAATTTGTGGTAGTTAATTATGCCAAACCAACCAATATCCAAGCGTTTGTTGATGAAAACAAGAATCTTTGGAAGCCATTTTTCGAAAAAGAACAAAAAAACGGATTCAAATTAAACGGATGGGGACTACAAACAGTGGTATATCCTCAAGGTAACGATGTGCCGTTTTCTGCTCTTACCTGGGATGGATTTTCAAAAATATCCGAGGCTTTAGATCATATTCAATATAAACCATTGAGCCAAACGCGTTTTGCACCTATCGTTAAAGATTCTAAAATGAGTACAATCACTCCTAATGGATTTGAGTTGTCTCCAATATATGAATTAGTGATGTATGTTGATGCATCAACCAAATAAATTAAATAATTAAACCCCACAAAAATCATGAAAAAAGTACTTTTTATTATCGCTATGGCGGTATCAATGACACAAATGAACGCACAAACAGAAGGTGGAAAATACCTTGATCCTGATTCAAAATTTAAAAACAGACCTTTTGTTTTTTCGAATAGAGGAGAAACCGAAGCAATAATGAAATTAAACGAAGCGTATAATAAAATAGATTTCAAAACGTGTATGTCTTTTTGTGCCGACAAAGTAACCTTTACAGATTTTGAAGGCAATAAAGAGGTACTAACAGGAAAAGATTGGGAAGGATTTTTTGCTGGTTTCAAATCATTAGACTGGAAAATTATTGGAATTGTTCCTATTCGAATTAAAGACACAGACCCTTCGTCAGGAGTAATTGTTGTAGCTACCGAAACTCGTGTAGGTAAAGACGGAACCGTTTGGAAAAAAGAATTAACAGAAATGTTCATGTTTGATTTAAACATGAAAATCAATAGTATAACGCAGTACGCACAAGCTATTAAATAATTAATTTAAACTCAATCACAATGAAAAAAACAATTGCACTTATTGCCCTAACTAGTTTATTATTAGTTTCTTGTAAAAAAGAAGTAGCTGCTGAGGTTGCCGCTAAAAATCCAAATGAAGGAGGAATTAATCTTTCTAATTCAGAAAACACAGATATGATTAGAAAAATGAATGAGTATGCTAGTAAATTTGATACGGAAAGCATTAAAAAATTATATGTTCCAAACGCAGTTATTCATGACAATATGAATACAATGACCATTGACCAGAACATGAAAAACTTAGCTTCGTTGCAAGATCAAGGAGTTACAATTACGTTACCAAAAGACCCTTTAGTTTGGGAAGTTGTGAATAATAAACCAGATGAAAAGACTGGAATCACTAATTATGTTATTTCGTATTATGAAATTACTCTGGCCAAAGCTGAAAAAAAGGCAACGATTATCTTTAACATGAATTTTGCGATTAAAGATGGAAAAATCCAAGAAGAATGGGACACCTATGATACAGCACCATTAACCGAACTATTAAAATAAACAATCAAAGATGAAAAATTTTTTAACAATTTTAGCCATCAGCTTGACGTTGTTTGCTTGTGAAAGTGCGGCAGACAAAAGTGAAAAAATCGCCCAATACAACATCAAATTTTATTCAAAAGTTTGGGATGAGGTTATTAATGATGGCAAAGTTTCGGTTCTAGATACCGCTTATGCACCAAACGTAGTATTGCACACCGTTCCTGAGATTAAAGGAGTGGCTAATGCCAAAGCCTATTATGCCAATTATGTTACTGGATTCTCTAATCGTGAATTTACTGTGAAAGAAACTTTTGCCCAAGGGAACAAGTTAACAAAATACTGGAAATTTAAGGGAACACATACTGGCGATTTCTTCGGTATTTCAGCCACGGGTAAGAAAATTGACGTGGAAGGATGTACCATTGCTACCATTGTTAATGGAAAAATTACAGAGGAAAGAGATTTCTTTGATAATTACGAATTTCTAAAACAACTTGGATTACTACCTAAATAAAAACCAAATTGCAGCAACAATTTTAAATTTTGATTACTTTGTTAAAACCCTGATAGCTACTGTCAGGGTTTTGTTTTTTAGTATATTTACAAAATGATGTTGCAAGAAATTCCAATAGCCGAGGTGCTAGTATTACGTCAAAAAGTACTTTGGCCAGATAAAGACATTGATTTTGTTCGGACTCCAAACGATGACACAGGGATTCATTTTGGAATTTTTCTAGAAGGTCAATGGATTTCTTGTATTTCTATTTTTGAAGAAGAACATCAGCGTGCTGTTTTTAGAAAATTTGCCACTTTGTTTGAGTTTCAAGGGAAAGGCTATGGAAGTCATTTGCTCGAATATAGTTTTTTGTATTTGCAACAGCGAAAATGTAAGACTGTTTATTGTAGCGCTCGCTATGAAAAACAAGGCTTTTATAAAAAATTTGGAATGATTCCCAAAGGCGAAATGTATCTCAAAAATGGATTAAACTATATTCGGATGGAGCGCAATTTTTAATAATTTACATTTCATTGTGTACAATTGACGCATTAATTGTATGTTTGTATTTATTTTTAATAAATCAACTCCATTCTATTCTATGTATAAAATTTTAATTGCCATCATTGCTTTTCTTTTTAGCACATTCACTCATGCGCAATACGTTAATATTGAGGCTTCTACAGGTGGATTTTCGTTTATTCCTGCCTTTACGTCTGACGCGCCACATTTTGTAATCAATGCTGGAACCAACGAAAACAAGGCGTTTTCGTTTCATTTATTGTCTACTGTTCGAATGAGTAATTTTACTCCAAGAGGAGTGGTAATTATCTCTCGATATAAATTGATAGACAAAAAGTTAAAAGCCACTGTTGGAATTCATTTGCCGGCGATTCAAATTAGCGATGATTATCACGTAGACACCTTCTTTGCACAAGAATTTATGGCGAGTTATCCAGTGTCAAAAAAGGTTGCGATAAGTGCCTTATATTTACATGGCAAAGGAAAAAACAATGACTTCGAAGCCAATTTCTTGTCTTTTAATACCAATATTGTTCAGGGTGATTTTAGTTTCTTGTCGCAATTATATGGATTGGATTTGGACCACACTTATGGTGTTTCTGAAACGATTACTTACAAAGTAAACAAGAATATTGATTTTAGAGGGTTTGCCAATAAAACGGTATCGGACGGAAAATTCAGTTGGACATTAGGAGCCAGATACAATTTGTAATTATTTACCTCATTGCGTTTAATTGACACAATATTTTATATATTTGAAACACATTTGCTAAAAACTACCAAAAAACTACATATAATGAAAAAACAAATTGTATTACCTGCTTTGTTAATGCTCCTTGGAACACAAATGGAAGCACAAAAAAAATGGTCTGAAACTCCCAAAGGAAGTTTTCATCTTATTGAAAATAAAGGTGGACAAACTTTAGGGTATTCGCCAAAATCTGGAGTGAAGATCTTGACTATTGATGGATTAGCCTTCAAAGATTTGAATAAAAATGGAAAATTAGACAGTTACGAAGATTGGCGAAAACCCGTAGCAGAACGTGCCAAAGATTTGGCTAGTAAAATGACTGTAGATCAAATAGCAGGATTAATGCTATACAGTCGTCATCAATCGGTTCCAGCACAAGCGGGAGGGTATTTTGCAGGAACGTATAACGGCAAACCTTTTCCAGAAAGTGGTGCCAAACCCTATGATTTGTCCGACCAACAAAAAGCATTTTTAACTACCGATAATTTGCGTCACGTTTTAATGACTTCGGTAGAAAACCCAACGGTTTCGGCGCTTTGGAACAATAACGTACAAGAATTAGTAGAAGGTATTGGAATGGGAATTCCAGCTAATAATAGCTCTGACCCACGACACGGTGCCAATAAAGATTCCGAATACAACGCGGGTTCAGGTGGTGCTATTTCGCAATGGCCAGAAGAATTAGGTCTTGCCGCTACTTTTGATCCAGCTGTTACAGCACAATTTGGTGAAATTGCCGCTAAAGAGTACCGTGCCTTAGGGATTACGACAGCACTTTCGCCACAAATCGACTTGGCTACCGAGCCAAGATGGAACCGTTTTGTAGGTACTTTTGGCGAAGACCCAAAACTCGCTACAGATATGGCAAGAGCTTATGTAGATGGATTTCAATCGTCTCCAAAACCCATTGCCGCTTATGAAGGCTGGGGTAACCAAAGTGTAAATGCAATGATCAAACACTGGCCAAGTGGTGGTCCAGAAGAAGGAGGTCGTGATGGACATTTTGCCTATGGAAAATTTGCGGTGTATCCAGGAAATAATTTTGAAATGCATTTAAAAACCTTTATTGATGGGGCGTTTAAATTGAACGGAGGGACTAAAAAAGCATCAGCGGTCATGCCATACTATACGATTTCGTATAACCAAGATAAAAAGTACGGTGAAAACGTAGGGAATGGTTTTAGCAAATATATCGTAACTGATTTGTTGAGAAACAAATACGGCTATGATGGCGTGGTATGTACCGATTGGTTAATTACCGGCGACGAAGGAAAAACACCAGATGTTTTTGCGGGTAAATCATGGGGAACTGAAAAAATGACTATTGCCGAAAGACATTACAAAGTAATGATGGCAGGTGTGGATCAGTTTGGCGGGAACAACGACATTAAACCGGTTTTAGAAGCCTACCAAATGGGAGTAAAAGAACATGGTGAAGTAGCAATGCGTAGCCGTTTTGAAAGATCAGCGGTGCGTTTATTGTTGAACGTATTTAGAGTAGGATTATTTGAAAACGCTTATTTGGATCCAGAACAAACCAAAGCCATTGTTGGTAAACCAGAGTTTATGAAAGCGGGTTATGAAGCTCAGTTAAAATCCATTGTTTTAATTAAAAACCAAAACAAAACCTTGCCAATTGCTAAAGGAAAAACAGTATATGTTCCAAAAAGAACTACACCACCAGGAATTAATTTCTTTGGATTTCCAACACCAGAAAAAACAGAATACCCAGTTAATTTAGAACTGATTAAAAAATATTACAACGTAACAGACGACCCTGCAAAAGCTGATTTTGCTATGGTATTTATCAAAAGCCCTGTAAGTAATGGGTATAGCAGAGCCGATAGAGAAGCAGGAGGAAATGGCTACATGCCAATTAGCTTACAATTGAAAGACTACACTGCGGTAGATGCTAGAGCCCAAAGTATTGCGGCAGGAGATCCTGTGGTAGACCCAACCATTACGAATCGTTCGTATTTAAATAAAACTTCAAAATCCAATTCGTATCCTGATTTGAATACTATTTTAGAAACTAAAAAAGCAATGAATGGAAAACCGGTAGTAATTGCTATTACCGTATCTAATCCAATGGTTTTTGGCGAATTTGAAAAAGAAGTCCATGCTATTGTAGGTGAGTTTGGAGTACAAACAGAAGCCTTGTTAGATATTGTTTCTGGAAAAACAGAGCCATCAGGTTTATTACCATTGCAAATGCCAATAGATATGACTACCGTCGAAAAACAATTGGAAGACGTGCCTCACGACATGATACCGTATAGAGATTCAAACGGGAATGTATATGATTTTGGTTTCGGGTTAAACTGGAACGGCGTAATCAAAGATGCTAGAACAGAAAAGTATAGTGTTAAAAAATAATTGAACTTGAAAGCCATTTACAACAATGTAAGTGGCTTTTATTTTAAAAGATGTAAAGAGGAATATAATAATCTATTATCTTTATAATTAGTAATTCTAAATAGAAATTGAAGTGTATGAAAAAAATTAAAAAAATAATCTTCGCATTGTTGTTAGTTGTAAATTATACGAATGCACAAACAACGCTTACGGGAAAGATACTGAATTATAAAAACAAA
Source organism: Flavobacterium keumense (assembly GCF_029866485.1). Taxonomy (NCBI): domain Bacteria; kingdom Pseudomonadati; phylum Bacteroidota; class Flavobacteriia; order Flavobacteriales; family Flavobacteriaceae; genus Flavobacterium; species Flavobacterium keumense. The sequence goes on along the minus strand of NZ_CP092332.1, from coordinate 538,607 downwards.
CCTGTTCAGGGAGCTGTTATGTATTTGGACTCAGTAGAAACCAAGGTAGTGAGCAATAAATTAGGAGAATTTAGTTTAGTCGTTCCAGAGAATGTGAAAAACATAAAAGTACATTCTAAAAAATACGGTTGGTTAAGCAGTGCCTATGCCAAAGAAACAAAAATGGACTTTATGTATTTAGCTCCTGCTCCATCTGAGGATAAATTGGTTACTCCTCCCAATGGTTTAAAACCAGAAAAAGACAAGAATACGGTTTCTTATCGAACCATTTATGATATGATTAGAGGTAGAATTGCTGGCGTGGTTGTTCAGCCAGATAATACGATAATTATTAGAGGAATTAATTCTATTAAAAACAATGCAGAACCATTGTTTATTGTAGATGGGAATGTGGTTTCAAGCATTGATTTTATTGTACCCAATGAGGTAAAAAGTATCACTGTTTTAAAAGATGCCGAAGCCTCTATTTATGGTTCAAGAGGTGCGAGTGGAGTGCTAGTGATCAAGCTGAAAAATGAATAGCACAAATTATTTAGGTTAAAAACAAATGTTTGATTTATATAATAATTTATTTGAATTTTGTTTTTTTTGTATTGATTTACAAAGGATTTTTGCATAACACTAACAAAAAACAGTTTGTTTTATGTCAAAAAGTATAGAAAAACAAAAGAAAAGATATGGATTGTTATTTTGTATTTTTTTTACCAGTTTAATTTTTTCACAAGAAGCAACGAAATCAAGGTCTTTTTCAGGAGCAACAACTATTACTAACAACGGAATATCACTTTTACCAACCTTTTCCTTAGGAAAACCAGCTGCAATTTTTGATTTCTCAATTAAGGGCAAAAAATGGAGTTTTGATCCACAATTGCGTTTTTCATTAGAAGGTAAGCCTTGGTCATTTATCTTTTGGGGGAGGTATAAGGCTGTAAACGATTCTAGATTTAAATTAAGTTTTGGAGCGCATCCAGCGATTGCTTTTAAACAAGAAAAAATACAGCTGCTAAATGGAGATTTTAAGACTATTATGAATGCCTATCGCTATACCGCAACAGAGATTGCGCCTAGTTTTACTTTGTCTAAAAATTGTAGTATAGGGATGTATTATCTATATTCTCATGGTTGGGATCCAGGAACCACATTAAACACTCATTTTATTACTTTAAATAGCACTATTTCCAATCTTAAATTAGTCAAAGGAATAGATTTAAAAGTACAACCCCAGTTGTATTATTTGAAAATGGATAGTAAGGAGGGTTATTATTTTTCTTCGACAATGACTCTTTCCACTCCTTTGATACCTTTGACATTGTCTTCTATTGTGAACAAAGCTATTGCAACTTCTATTTCAGGAAAAGATAGTATATGGAATCTTTCCTTGAGTTATTCATATTAAGTGGAATTTTAATTGATAGGAATGGAAAAAGCAGAATCGTTATCAGAGTTTTATCGAAATAAATTTGATTGGTTACCAGATAATCTCAAAAACGAAATGGGACATTTTAACGTGTTCGATTTGCAACCTTTCATTGGAGAGAAAGCCCAGCCAATTCCATATAAGCGTCGTGATTTTTACAAGATCAGTTTGGCCAAAGGAAACAGTAGAGTGTATTTTGCAGATCAAGTAGTAGAAGTTAAAAAACAAGCGTTATGTTTTTCTAACCCTCAAATTCCCTATAAATGGGAACATTTAGAAGAATATAAAGCGGGCTCTTTTTGCATTTTCAACACTCTTTTTTTTCATCAATTTGGCAACCTTAATCAATATTCCGTTTTTCAACCTAATGGGACACATATTTTTGAGTTGACAGACGAACAACTGGCCAAAATTGAACCGATTTACAAAAAAATGCAAGAGGAAATTAAGTCAGATTACGTTTATAAATACGATGTGTTGCGCAATTTGGTTTTTGAATTATTGCATTTTGCGATGAAAATGGAGCCATTAACTAGTTTGGACAACAAACACTTGAATGCTTCGCAACGCATAACAGCTTTGTTTTTGGAGTTATTAGAACGTCAATTCCCAATAGACGAAGTACACCAGAGAATACAATTGCGTAGCGCTTCTGAATTTGCCACGCAACTTAATGTACATGTCAACCATTTGAATCGAGCCATTAAAGAAGTAACTCAGAAAACGACTTCCCAACTCATAGCAGATCGGATAGCACAAGAGGCTAAAATTTTGTTGAAACAGAGTCTTTGGAATGTAGCTGAAATCGGTTTTGCTTTAGGCTTTCAAGAAGCAACGCATTTCAATAGTTTTTTCAAAAAACAGTTGGGTACTTCACCTCTAAAATACAGAAAACATATTTTTAGTTAGCTTCTTTTTTTGAACTTCCAATCAACAACACTTCCATTTCAAACTGTTCTCGAGGCCCTTTTGCCTTGTTCTTTATTTGGGAACGATAGTTGTAAATGGTAGAGGCAGAGTAGCGCAAGAATTCGGCAATCTTAGCACTGTCTTTTATTCCCAAACGAATTAGAGCAAAAATACGTAACTCAGGATTAAGTAATTCTCCTTTTTTGATTTGAATACTATCAGGCTCTGTTAGAAGGCTCTTAAATTCCTCAATAAATGTTGGAAAAAGCAACATAAAGGTTTGATCAAATTGGGTATAGAATTCTTTCAGTTCCTTATCAATAAATGCTTTTGATTTGACAGTGCTCACCAAGTCATTTACTTTTCCTGCGGTAGCCATCACCTTTAGTTTTTGGCTATATTCTTCCATTTTTCCAATATAGATGGAGCATTGATCCATATAGCGACCAATATAAATCTCTTTGAGCAAACTCGTTTCGGCTAATTCAGAATTTGTTTGATTTAGTTTTGTATTAAAACTTTGTAATTGTTCGTTTAGTAAGGAAAGTTGGTTGTTAGCCGATTCAACATTTTTCTGGGCTTTGGCCAATTTTTTCATTTGCTTAAAAAGCAAAATCAAAACAGCTAATAAAAATAATGAAAGTACACTCGCGCTAATTAAAAAAACAATCAACTGGGATTTAGCCGATTTGTTTTTAGCCTCATACGTTTCGTTGATGATGGGTAACATCTTTGAAATTTCGTAGGTTCGCAGTTTCGAATTACAAAAAACAGCGTCGTCCAAAGAACGTTTAATGTACTCGTAAGCCGATTCAATGTCGCCTTCTTCATACAATATAAAAGCGAGTTCTCGTAGCGAAATGTTTTCTTTTTTAACCAATTCCAAATCCGAAATAGCAGAAAGTGCTAACCATTTTTTCTCTTGCGTTTTGTCTTTTTTAGCTTTGTAATTTTCAGATATTAGATAGTCAATCACGGCTCTGTTTGGGTCGGTTTTTGGTGTTTTATTAAAATACGGGAGCAACAAATTAATAGCCTGATTGTATTTTTTTTGAGACAGAAATTGTCCAGATAATGCGAGAACAAATCCAATTGAATTTTTAGGCAAATTGAGTATAGCCTTGTCCCGATAGTGGTCTCCCAAGCGATTGTATTTGTTTTTTTCTTCTGTATCATTAGCATAACTCGAAAGTCCTCCATAAATGATTCTTTTTGTCCAGTAGAATTCTCCTTTTAACTCTGGAATTACTTTAGGTTCCATTGAGTTGAGAATTTCCAAAGCCTGATTGTACATTCCGAGTGTACCTAGAATCGAAGCCAAATTGAGTTGGGCTTTGTTTATTTGAATGTTGTTTTGATTTTTATAGGCACTATTCAAACTTCTTTTAGCATATACCAAGGCCGAATCCGACTGATAGGATTTGTACTCATCGTATAATTTTTCGTTGAGCGAATAGCGGATTTCATTGGATGACGAAGAACGAAGACGACTTTTGAGCTGATTGATTGCGCTATTTTTTTTGTTTAAGTACAAAGGTTCATTCTCAAGTGTTTGGTCTAGTTCTTTTTTCAAAAGGGCAAAAGAATCCTGTGCCAATAAAGAATTGGATATAAAAAATAAGAGTAAAATAGACCAATAATTTTTAAACACAGCTTTCAGGGGTTACTACTTAATTAAATACAAATTTAAGCATCTTTTATTTCACGTATTCCAACGCCAATTTTTCAAGTTTCTTGAATTGGTGTTTGAAAAACGTATATCAAATATCGTAAATCTGAATTTTATTATTCTTTTGTTACATACAAATGTCGAATAATTTCTGAAATCAATCCTGTCCAACCCGTTTGATGATTAGCGCCAAGGCCTTTTCCTGTATCGCCATCAAAATATTCAAAGAACAAATGATTTTGATTGAAATTAGGATTTTTTTGGAATGTATCATACTCACCATACATCGGAATTTTTTGATTGGAATCGGGTACAAAAAGCGCTAATAGTCGTTTAGATACTTCTTCGGCAGCTTCTTTGATATTCATCATTTTTCCTGAATTAGTAGGGTATTCTACTTCATAATCAGGACCGTAATAGCTCGAAAATTTTTCCAGAGAGTCCAAAATCAAATAGTTCATTGGAAACCAAATAGGCCCTCTCCAATTGGAGTTGCCCCCAAACATATCTCCAGTAGCTTCGGCAGGAGTGTAGTCTACTCGAACAGTTCCGCCATCATAATTAAATTGATAGGGGTGTTCTTTATGGTATTTAGAAAGTGAACGAATGCCATAATCAGATAAAAACTCTGTTTCGTCAAACATCCGTTTCATAATCATTTTCATTCGGTGACCTCTTAAAATCGCAAGTAAACGGGTTTCTCCTGAGCCAGGATTGTCCCAACTTGAAACTAAACTTGCTAAATCAGGACGGTTGTTCAATACCCATTCTACACGACGTTTAAAATCAGGAAGTTGCTCTAAAAGTTCGGGAGTTAAGACTTCTACCGCAAATAGCGGGATTAAACCTACCATAGAACGCACTTTGAGCAATTCGGCATCACCGTTGGGTTTATGCAACATATCGTAGTAAAATTGATCGTCTTCGTCCCAAAGGTTGAGTTTGTCTCCACCAATAGCTTGCATCGCACCGGCGATATGCAAATAATGTTCAAAGAACTTTGAAGCCATATCTTGATACACCGGATTTTTAATAGCGATTTCACAGGCTATTCGTAACATGTTTAAGCTATACATAGCCATCCACCCTGTTCCGTCGGCTTGTTCTAAGTGTCCGCCTGTTGGCAAATCAGCAGAGCGATCAAACACCCCAATATTGTCCATTCCAAGGAAACCTCCACCAAAGATGTTGTTACCGCCTTCGTCTTTCAAATTAACCCACCAAGTAAAGTTCAGAAGCAGTTTGTGAAAGATGCGTTCTAAGAAAACAGTATCTCCTACACCGCCGTTCATTTCCTTGTCAATCTCATACACTTTCCAAGTGGCCCAAGCGTGTACAGGTGGATTAACATCTGAAAAAGACCATTCATAAGCAGGAATTTGCCCGTTAGGGTGCATATAATATTCTCGTAAGATGACTGATAATTGTCTTTTGGCAAAATCAGGATCTAATCGAGCCAAAGGTAGCGTGTGAAAGGCCAAATCCCAAGCTGCAAACCAAGGATATTCCCATTTGTCAGGCATGGATAAAATATTAGCCGCATAAAGGTGTTTCCAAGCGTTATTTCGTCCTTTTTTACGTTCGGGATCAGGTTTTGGCATGGCAGGGTCGCCTTTGGTCCATTCAAAAACATTGAAATAATACCATTGTTTGGTCCAAAGCATTCCTGCGTACGATTGTCTTTGAATGGATTTTAAATTTTCGTCTTCAATTCCTTTTTGAAGTGAAGCATAAAACTCATCAGCCTCTATTTGACGTTGTTCAAAAATCGCATCAAAATCGGCAAAAGCATTTTCTGGAGTTTGATTTGTAAAACGCAGTTTAAATACTTTTTTCCCTTTACCAGGAATAGTCTGAGAATATTTTACAGAAGCCTTGGTTCCAATATGATTCGGATTGACAGCTTCAATTTTATTATCTACAATATAATCATTAATACCGTCTTTAGTGTAATGACTTAAGTTAGGGGAGTTGTACAGTTTCTCAAAATTGGTTTCGTTCTCACAAAACAAAAACGCATCTGCCTCTTCAGCATATAATTTGAATCGGCCCACCACCTGATGATTTATCTCAATATGAGAGGTCCCGATACCGGTTAAACTTGGTTTGTGTTTGTAATTTTCATAACCCCAACACCAAGTGTTTCTGAACCAAACGGTTGGCAAAACGGTAATTGGAGCATCAATTTCAGAGTGATTTTCAACGGTTACTTTGATTAAAAGATCTTGTTCATCGGCCTTGGCATATTCCATTGAAATATCAAAATAAGCCTCATTATCAAATATTCCGGTATCAAGCAATTCATATTCAGGCTCTAATCGAGAGCGTTTCTTGCTTTCTTCAACCAATTTTGAATATGGAAATGCTGCTTGAGGGTATTTGTACAACATTTTTTGATAGGAATGTGTAGGAGTAGAGTCTTGGTAATAGTAGATTTCTTTTACATCCTCTCCGTGGTTGGACTCGCTTCCAGTTAAACCAAAAAAGCGTTCTTTTAAAATATGGTCGTTATGATTCCAAAAAGCAAAAGCAAAACAAATATGCTGTTTGTTATCTGAGATTCCGCCAATACCTTCTTCTCCCCAGCGATAGGCTTTTGAACGAGCCATGTCGTGGGTAATGCTATTCCATGCATCTCCATTTTTAGAGTAATCTTCTCTTACGGTTCCCCATTGGCGTTCGGTAAGATAGGGACCCCATTTTTTCCACCCTTTATTATCGTTTCGTAGTTGTAATCTAGTTCTCTCTGCGCCTTTCTCTGACATGATAGTGTAATCTGAATTTGGTGTTGCAATTTATATAAATACGCTTTAAAAACAGCTGATTATTCTGCAAAAATCCAATCGTTTTGGTGTCAAAAAAGGAATTTTGTTCCCTATTTTATCATCGTTTTGAATTCTTTTTTTAAGTTTTGATTGGCTAAAACAACTATTTTGCTTCTTTTTAGAGGAGGGTAAATTTTATTTTTAGGTTTAATAATCTTTGTCTTTTACAGAAATAAAAGAAAATCGCTTATGGATTCTATCTTTTTTATTCTTTTTAAATTTTTTCAAAACAGTTTTTAAATACTTAATAATCAGAAAAATAAAATCTTTTTTCAAACAGTCATTATTTTAGAAATCCGATTAATTTGAAAAAAAATCAAAAATTTTTAAAAAGTTGTAAAATCACAACTTTTTTTAAAATCAGATCAACTTATTTTGGAATCAGAAAAATGAAATGAAAAATAATAGTTTTTAAAAGAGTTAAAAAAAATAAAAACTAATTAGTGATTAGGAGAGATGTGGGGACATTTATAACAGTATGCATTTATTAAAAATCATGTAGTGTTTTCCTAATCATTTCCTTTTAATTATGAACTTTCATCGATTTAGTTTGCTTGATAGTTTAGATAATTAAAGGGAGAATCAAATATCATACTGGCTACCTCTTGCCAGTATGGTTTTGATTTAATGAGGCACAAACTATTTTGAAAAGACAAAAGTATCAAATGAATATTCTTAAATATATTATTAACGAAGAGAAAATCCCTGTGATTTTTAGTGCAAAAATTTTGCACCAAGAAATTTTACAGCGTGGTGTTTCTGCTGGTTTTTTAATTTTAAATTATGACATTGATGCCAATTTGTTTGTTGTAAAGTGTTTTGGCGAAAGCACCTCAATGAATCTAAAAGTAGATGATCAAGACGAACGCATCATCAGTGAATTTTTAAACAAACAATTCTATACATTAGGACACTTGCCAGAGGATATTTCTTTTGTGTAATTATTACTTAGATGCTTATCTGTTTACTTTGATATGTTTCTTGATAATTTTACTTAAATAGGTAGTATCAATTCCTAGAAAAGAAGCCAAATGTTTCTGACTGATTCGATTAAAAACAGCCTTTTGTTTTTCAAATAAATAGTCATAGCGACTTTCGGCATTCATAAATCGAAGAGCACTGGCTTGTTCTTGGTAATCACATAATTTGTTAAATAATTCGTTGGAGGCAAACAAAGCGGCTTTATGATTATTTTTCATAATAAAATCGAGAGTTGATTTTTTAATCGAAATAATTTCGCAATCTTCCAGAGCTTCAATACAATGTTCACTGGGTTTTTGTTTATGATAACTACTAACCGATGTAATGAAATCGCCTTCTTGGACAAACCAAGTATTAACTTCCCTTCCGTCGTTTAATACATAAACTCGAAGTAGTCCTTTTTGGACATAGAAAATTTCTTTGCAAATTTCTCCTTGTTTGAGTAGCGTTTCTTTTTTCTTAAATTTTTTTGTAAATAATAAAGAGACAAGTTTGTTTACAATATGAAGGTCTTTTGGTTGAAAATACAGTCCTGATTCCAGGCATTTGTCAATAATGTTCATTTATAGGGGCAATTGTTTTTAGGTTGATTTGGATTAAACGGCTTTTTTTCTATTTTTTAATTCTTCGTTAGATTTGTAATTACTAATAATTTTACTTAGGTAAGCGGTATCCGTCCCTAAATAAGCCGCTAAGTGTTTTTGGCTAATACGCTCTAGAATATCTCCTTTATGAGTTTTAAGAAAAGCATACTTTTCTTCAGCATTCATCATACGCAACATTTCCGCTTGTGCCGAAAACTCTGCAATATTCGTCATGAGTTCATTTACAGTAAACAATGCTAGTTTATGATTGTTTCTTAAAAGCATTAACCAAGTGTCTTTTTTTATGCTCATGATAATTGAGTCTTCTAGCGCTTCTATGTACTCTTCTGAAGGTATTTGATAATGAAAACTATGACAAGCATAAACGAATTGACCTTCCTTTACGAACCAAGTATTAACCTCTTTACCGTCTTCTCGAATATAATAAACCCTAAGTAGGCCTTTCTGGACATAAAACATTTTGGTGTTTACTTCGCCTGCGCGTAGTAAGAGATCTTTTTTTTTAATTTTTTTACTGAATAAAAAAGAGGCTAATTTTTCAATAAGTAAAAGATCTTTTTTCGTAAAAAATTTATTGCCTTGTAGTGCTTTCTCAATTATGTTCATAACTAATTTTGGTTTTTAGTTTTGTAATTCTTTATAATTTAGATATGATTTTACTCAAATAAGTTGTTTCAATTCCTAAAAATGAAGCAATATGTTTTTGACTTAATCGGTTTAAAATGTCAGGTTTTTTGTTTAATAGAAATTCATACTTTTTTTCGGCGTTCATAAACCGTAAAGATTGACATTGATCATGATATTCGCAAAGATTTATATATAATTGGTCGATAACAAATAAAGCCAATTTGAGGTTGTTTTTTAACATCCATTCATAGGTACTTTTCTTAATTTCCAACACTTCACAATCTTCGATTGCTTCAATATATTCGTCACTTGGAGTTTGATAGTAGAAACTAGTTACAGAATTAATGAATTCTCCTTCTTTTACAAACCAAGTGTTTATTTCTTTTCCTTCATGAATTACATATACTCGCAACAACCCTTTTTGAACATAATATATTTTATTGTTAATACTACCCTCACGTAAAAGAATTTCTTTCTTTTTAACTTTTTTCACAAATAAAAAAGTAGCCAACTGTTCTAATAAAGGCAAGTCTTTATTTGCAAAGAAATTCCCTGACATAAGCACCTTTTTGATAATATTCATATTTAATATATTTAGTTCTTGTGATTAGAAATAATTTTACTTAAATAAGTAGTTTCAATTCCTATGAATGAAGCGATGTGTTTTTGACTTAATCGGCCCAAAATATCAGGTTTTTTTGTAGCTAGAAATTCGTATTTCTTTTCAGCATTCATAAAACGTAATAATTGACATTGATCACTGTATTCGCATAGTTTGATATAGAGTTCATTTATTGAAAACAAAGCCAGCTTATGATTGTATTTTAGTAATGTTTCAAAAGTACTTTTTTTAATATACAATATTTCACAATCTTCTAATGCTTGAATGTATTCTTCGCTTGGAATGTCATTATAATAACTATTTACAGAACTGATAAAATCGTTTTCTTTTACAAACCAAGTATTTACTTCTTTTCCTTCGTATTCTAAATAGACCCTAAGAAGTCCTTTTTTTACGAAAAAAATACAATCATTGACTTTTCCAGCTTCGAGCAAAAACGCTCTTTTTTTAATTTTTTTTGAAAATAAAAAAGCGGCAATTTGTTGCATTAAGGGTAGTTCTGTTTTTTGAACGGAAGCGTTTTGTTTTAAGTTGCTTAGGGGCTTCATTTTATTTTAGATTTGGGTATGGGAAATTATTTTTACGTTCTGCTAGTATTATAGCAGATAAAAAATCATCACAAATATAGAAAAAAAATAAAATTTATCTAAAAAGTTGTGATTTTACAACTTTTTAGATAAAACAGAGTATTACTTTTGGCACATAAATGAAAAGGGTTTATATTAATTGTGCTGATTTTTTAATACTATGAAAGGAATTATGAATCGATTTAGTTTTTCCGAATCCTATTCTAATAAGGTTTCGAAAGTTTCTAAAGAAGATATTTTTTGTTTCCATCAAATGTTATTAAAAATGAAGAAAAAACGGCCCAATTTAAATGTGAATAGGATAATGTTGAGATTGTACCCTAATTTTAAATTACCTGAATAAAACAAAAATTAAATATAAATTACTAATTGCCCTTAAAAAGATCCCAAATCTTTTACAATTCCAAATCAAATTATAGATCAGCAATTGCTGATTTATAATTTTTTTTTGTGAATAACATCAAAGTTATAGAAATAAGGATTACGGTAAAATAGTAGAATGCTTACTTTTGTCGTGGTTTTAAAAAGTAGTTAAAGAGTATTTCATGAGAAAAATAATTTTTTTATGTATTATATCAATACAATTTTCTTTTAGTCAAAAACTCCACCATCAGGTTGTTGCTTCGCAAGGAGGCATTTACAACATCAGTAATGGTTTTAGAATTTTACAGTCTGTAGGTCAAGTAAATGCAATGATTGGGAATTATAAAATTGCTAATTTGGTAATTGGACAAGGATATATTCAAAGTTTTGCTTTAGGTAGTAATAGCTTGCCCATTCAAAATCCCATTTCTATGATCCTTTATCCCAATCCTGTAATAGATACGATTACTTTTACTTTTTCTTCCAATATAGGGGAAAAAGCCCAGTTGTATTTATTTGATAGTAGAGGTAGATTAATTTATAGTCATTTGGCCGAATTGTATCAAAACAGTTCAAAATATGACCTTTCGAATATTGCAGAGGGAGTGTATTTTGCTAAAATAGAAACATCAAATCATATTTTTTCTACTAAATTAATTAAAACTCAATGAAAAAAATACTAATAACGGTGTTGTTTACATTAACAATGTTACAAGGGTACACACAAGAAATTTATTTCTTAACAGGAAAAAACCATACTAATTATAAAATACGGTATACTGGTTCTGAATTGATAAATAATCTTGAAAAGAAAGGTGACGGGGATAGTTACGAAATAGGTCTTGCATTACCTATAAAAGTACAACGCCTGGCTTTTGATAATAATTTAAATTATACAATAGGACTAACCTTGAATCAATACAACGCTGTAGCTGGTGACTTGGCTAATAATTATATATGGAAAACCGAGTATATAGGTATTCAAAATGCTCTAATATATTCATTTGTTAGATCTAATCATATTGATCTAGCATTAAAAGGAGGAATTAATTTGTCCACAATGTTGTATGGGAATCAAACCATTAATAACTCAAGATTCAATTTGAATAATCAAAGAGACTTTAATGGTCTAGTTTTAACTCCTGTACTAGGAATTCGGGCTAAATGTAATTTATCCGAATACGGCTATTTAAGTTTGGGATATAATTATTCTAAAAGTACTAACTTAACGAATGACACTAATAAAAAATTATCATTTTTAACTCACCAGATTTTATTTGGAATCTCTTTCGAATTGTATTAATAGTAAGCTTATGAAAAAAATTATTATTTTATTTGTTTTATTAACTTCTTCTTTAATTTATGCACAAAACGCAGGTATAACTTATCAGGCTGTAATTTACAATCCTAGTACAGAAATTTTACCAGGGGTTAATAATACTAACGCTATCCTGTCCAATAAAGAGATTTGTTTACGGTTTTCTATTCTTGATGCCACATCTAATTTAGAATATCAAGAAACACAAAGAGTAAAAACGGATCATTTTGGAATGGTAAATTTGATTGTTGGTTTAGGAAACCAAGTGGGAGGTTCAGCATTTAATTTTAATTCTATTGTTTGGAATAGTAATCAAAAGAAAATGAAGGTGGAAATTGATGTAAAAGGCACTTGTTCTAATTTTATTGAGGTTAGTAATCAAGATTTTTCAGCGGTCCCGTTTGCATATGCTTCTAAAGTAGCAGAGTCTGTATCTGGAATTGTACCAATTATTAATGGTGGAACAGGTTCCAGCACTGTTTCTGGAGCTAAGACAAATTTAGGTCTGAATAATGTAGATAATACATCCGACGCAAACAAACCTATCTCTATTGCTACTCAAAATGCATTAAATACAAAAGAAGATAAGTCAAATAAATCTACTACCACAACACTAGGTACGAGCGATTTATTATATCCAACTCAGAATGCTGTTAAAGTGTATGTAGATACTCAGATTTCTAATGCTACTATTCTAGATGCAACATCAAATTCAAAAGGTAAATTAAAATTAGCTGGTGATTTAGGAGGTACTGCAGATGCTCCTACCGTACCAGGATTAGCTAATAAAGAAAATACAATAACATCGGGAACTACCTCACAGTTTTGGAGAGGAGACAAAACATGGCAAGATTTGACTAAGTCAACAGTTGGTTTAAGTAACGTTGATAACACTTCTGATGCTAATAAACCTATATCAAATGCGACTCAGACTGCATTAAATGCTAAAGAGGATTCCTCTAATAAGTCCACCAATATTACTCTTGGAACAAGTGATGTACTGTATCCTACACAGAATGCAGTAAAGACCTATGTTGATAATCAAGTGAATTCGGGTGTTATTGATGCCACTTCAGTTTCAAAAGGTAAATTAAAATTAGCTGGTGATTTAGGAGGTACTGCAGATGCTCCTACCGTACCAGGATTGGCTAATAAAGAAAATACAATTACATCGGGAACCACCTCACAGTTTTGGAGAGGAGACAAAACATGGCAAGCTTTGACCAAGTCAACAGTTGGTTTAAGTAACGTTGATAACACTTCTGATATTAATAAACCTATATCAAATGCGACTCAAACTGCATTAAATGGTAAAGAGGATTCCTCTAACAAGTCCACTAATGGTACTCTTGGAACAAGTGATGTTTTATATCCAACCCAAAATGCAGTAAAAACGTATGTAGATGGTCAAATCGCTGCAATCATTCCGCAAGATGCCACATCTACAGATAAAGGGAATGTACAATTAGCAGGTGATTTAGCAGGAACAAATAGTTCAGCCACAAATCCAGTTATTTCAAATGCTGCTATTAATACTGTAAAAATTGCAGATAACGCAGTAACTAACGTAAAAATTGGTGGAGTAATTTCAGTAGAAAAAGGAGGTACAGGGGCAGATTTGAGCTCAAATGCTGGCTATGTAAAACAAGCTACAACAGGAGCTAATTTCTCAACAGTATCTACTATACCGGTTGCTGATGTTGCTGGAGCAGTAAGCTCAGTAAATGGAGTGACACCAGTTAATGGAAATGTTTCGGTTTTAATTGGTAACGTTTATACAGGCAATACCATAACACCAACAACAGGAACAACTCCCATTCGATCGGATATATATATTGTATCTGGACAAACGGGAACTCCAAATGACAATGGTCGTACGTTTATCTATGATGGTAGTGTTTGGCATGAGATTTCCACCAATGTTGCAGCCTTAGACAACACCTTTGTAAAGTTGTCAGGTAGTACAATGTCTGGCAATCTTGTTTTTCCTACAACTAGAAAGATTACAATTGACGATGCGCCAACAGCAAGTACTGATGTTACAAATAAAGATTATGTAGATACTAAAATAGGAGGAACAGGGAACACTAATTTTATTCCAAAATTTTCTTCTTCTAAAACACTTACAAATAGTTCTATTTTTGATAATGGCAATCTAGGAATTGGAACATCTACCCCAGGGAATAAGTTAGAAATTACACATGGCACAGCTGGAAATTCAGGCTTGCGATTCACAAACCTAAATTCATCAAGTTCAGCATCCACATCGGCTAGTAAAGTTTTGGGGCTGAATAGTACCGGAGATGTTATTCTAACAAATATTCCAGGAACACAAAATATTGTTTCTTTTTCAACAGCAAATCCAAATACAGGAAGTCCTATTTTTACCCCCAATACTCCTATTGATCAAACAGTGATTTATCAATCGACAGTAGATAATAGTCTATGGACGTTTAATGGGAACACTTATGTAACGTACACTGCACCAGCAACAACGGCTTGGAATTTAGCCAATACTATAAACGATGCGGGGAGTAATAAAACGTCAAGTATTTGGAGGTCAGGAGGAATAATTGCAGGTGGAACTTCATCTACATTAATGTATGGAAATATAACTGCTAATGGAGGTTCAAATTTTAGTGGAGTTCCTGCTTTTGGGACAGCCTCAATAGGTTTAATCAGAAATACTGCAGCTGGATGGACAGGAAGTGGTTTTTTATTTTCAAATTCAACAGCTGGATCAAATGCATTTTCAATGGTATACAATAACGACAAGGCTTATTTCGGACATTTAACACCTTCAAACACATATGCATTATATGGTGTTTGGAACAATACAGGTTTTAAATTAGGTGAAAATGCTAACACGAGTGCAGTTAATAAATTAGACGTTGAAGGTGCAGTGGCCATAGGCTCTTATGCAGGATTTAATTCTGCTCCTTCAAATGGATTAATTGTTAGTGGAAATGTGGGTATAGGTGCAAATACACCCACTACTCGATTACAAGTAAATTCTTCTATTGCAACAAATACTGTAAATACGGAAGGAATATTTAGATTGCAACGACCTCAAAATCCAGGTGTCAAATGGGAGAATATTGCTCAATTTAATTTGGGAAGTTATGCGGTTACAACAGGCGGTAGTACAAACGCAACGAGTAGATTAGATTTAGCCATGAATGACGGTGATGGAGTAGCTACTAGTAATATTATGACATGGCAAGCGAATGGTAACGTGGGAATTGGTACAACTGCTCCAATAAGTGCTTTTTCAAATACATCTTCAGCAATTCAAGGTTCAAATTCCACAAATGCTTTTACTGGAGGATTCACTTGGTCATCACCAGGTACTGGTTTTGCAGGGTCTTTTTATTCCCAACCAACTAATGGTAATGGTTTACAAGTTAAAATTGCCGGAAATACAAGCGCCAATAATGCTTTAGAAGTTTCATCTGGAGCAACTCAGACAGGTTCATTAACACCTTTGTTTAATGTTCTGGGAAATGGTAATGTAGGCGTAGGAACTTCTTCACCATTAACTAAATTGATAGTTAATGACAATGCTTATATTTCCAATATACCTACAACTACAGCAAACTTAATGGATAATTCTACGTTTAGACCATTAACTCGTTTTCAAACTACTTCTGGGATTAATAATAATGCTATAAGTCATTATTTGACTACTACGGTAGCAGCTATTCAGGCACATAATTATTCGACAGGAGTATCTTTACCTTATGTTTTACAACCTGCGGGAGGTAATGTGGGTATAGGTACTTCAGCACCATCAGCATTATTGGAAATTACTAGTCCTTCTGGAAATGGAGTTGCTCCTAAATTGAGGTTAACGAATCCAATTGGAAAAAAGTGGGAATTACAAAGTGGTATCTCTGGGATAAATGATACTTATTTTGGCATATATAATGTTACGGATAATGTACAAATATTAACAGCTAAAAATACAGGAGAAGTTGGAATAGGGACTACGGCTCCTTCAGCACAATTACATACAACGGGTTCAGTACGATTTGCTGGGGCGGGTACGCCAGGTGCTGGAAAAGTATTAACATCTGATGCTTCTGGGAATGCTACTTGGCAAAATGCGGTCGGTTCAACGACTGTTAGTAGTAAAACAGCTGATTATATCTTAACATCATCTGATAATGCTGGATTTATTGTGATAAATAGTGCTACATTAGTTACTATTACAGTTCCTTCAACATTATCAGCCGGTTTTTATTGCCAAATTATTCAACAAGGAACAGGGCAAGTAAGCGTAGTAGGTGATACTGGTGTATCGGTTACGAGTGCAATGGGAACAAAGAGTAGAACCATAGGTTCATCTATAGGTGTAATACTTACTACTTCAACAACAGCTTTTCTATCAGGCGATACCGGATTTTAATTAAAATTATTATGAAAAAAATACTACTAGTTTTATTTTTTCCACTTTTTGCATTGGCTCAAATTTCCCCCGAGTTTTTACAATTAAAACCTGTATATACTAATTATGTTAGATTTGATTATACAGGAGCCATTCAAACATGGACGGTTCCAGCAGGCGTTACACAAATTTATGTAGATGTAGTTGGGGCGCAAGGAGGTTCTTCGAGTCCGTATCTTGGAGGAAAAGGAGGAAAAGTAAGTGGTCTTTTATCAGTTACTCCTGGTGGCGTATTGCAAATTACTGTAGGAGGTCAATCTATGGATAATATAGCAGTTTATGGTTTTGGGGGTAACGGAGGACGATCAACAATTTATGGGACTATTGCCAGGGCTGGTGGTGGCTTAAGTGCTATTTCTACAGCTGCACCAGTTACACAAGCTAACGCATTATTAATAGCTGGCGGTGGCGGAGGAACAGCTACAAATAGTTATGCTGGTAACGGTGGTGCAGGTGGTGGATTAAATGGCATTAGCGCAACATCAAATTATGGCGGCGTTAATACTAGAGGTGGTGGAGCAAGTCAGATAGCTGGAGGAGTTGCTGGATCAACATCTGATGTAAATTCAACTAATCCAACCGCTGGTGCCGCTATTAATGGTGGTGCGGGCGGAATTGTTGGAGGAGCCAGTGCAGGATGGAATGGCGGCGGCGGCGGCGGTGCAGGTTATTTTGGTGGCGGTGGCGGCGCAGGAGGAGGAAATGCTCAAGGCGCAGGAGGAGGCGGTTCTTCTTGGACACATGCTTCAGTGTCGCAGGTTTCCAATGTGTCAAACTTTAACACAGGTCATGGGAGAGTAATAATCTATTACAAATAGTTATTGATACCAGTATAAGTAATTTATACATCAAATGCTATTACGCTTAATTTTTCAATTGTGAAAATTCCAATGTGTTAGTAAATATAGAGTTTTTTTATGATTATATTAATTGCCTTTTAGTAAAAATAAATCGATAGAGATTAAAAATTATATTTTTTGAAAAGTTGTGATTTTACAACTTTTTTTATTTAAACTAACATTATTTTTGCCTACTTTTTAATATTTAATTTGAAATTGTTTTAAAAGATAATAATCATATGTTTAGATAGTTTATCTTGCTAAGATAATTTTTAAGGAACAAATTAAGATTGTGAATAAGCAAACGACATGAAACAATTAAATCGGCTTAGTATTTTCTAAATGGATAAATGAGACTTTCTTAAATTGATTTTTCAAAAATTGTTGAAATAGAATTACATATAATAGTCTAATTTAATTCCCAATAAATTCCTCCTAAATCCCCAGACAAATTCTCTAATTAACAGTTTAACGCCCCACAAAAAAGTTGCAAAATTATAAGTATGAAAAATATTTTTTTTAATTGGAATAAACTATTAAGAAAGGACTTGTTTTTATCTTATTTATTACTTTTTATGGTACAGATAAATTATTCTCAGTGTACTATAACGAGTTTTACAGTTGCTAAAACTAATGCAACTTGTTTCTCTAATGGAGAAATTAAAGTAAGTATTCCAACAGGTCAGTCAGGTTGTGAAACTAGATTTGCAACATTAGTCCCTGTTACAGGAACTTCTAACATACCAGTTCCAAGTCAAACGCAAACATTAACTTTCTCAAGTACAGGAGGGGATGTGGTTTTTGGGTCGTTACCAGCAGGGAAATACAACGTCGCGACTTCTGATGGGATTACTACAACCAATTATACAAATAACCCAGTTACCATTACGTCTAGTTATACTCCGATGACATTGACCTTGTCTAGTACTGCACCCACTTGTACATTGACAAGTTCGGGTTATACTCAAAATGGGACATTCACAACTACAATAACAGGAGGAACGGGACCGTTTGATTATACTTTAACTTCGGCTTTTGGAGTGCAAACAGTTAGTAGTAGCTCTAGAACACAAGTATTTAATAATATCAAAGCAGGTGAAAATGTTACAATTTTAGTAACTGATAAAGTGAATGGAAATGTAGGATGTCAAGTCTCAGTAACACAAAATTACGTTACCTCTACCGCTGTTCCAGCAGCTTTAGATTATGGAACCAGACCTTATAATTTTATAAGGGACTGTTCAGATCCCAATCAATCTAAAATTAAATTTTATATCAATTTATCTAATTTAACAGCAGCTCGACTAGCACTATTACAACAGCCAGGAAACGCTAAAATTACTATAGCAGGAGTAGACTATCCATTAACGTATGTTGCCATCAGGAATGGATTCATGTATGACCCTGTAGCAGTAAATGGCCCACAATTAGTAAACGGGATGACTATTAAAACGTCATTTAATTGGGAATGTGGAACTCTCACACGAACTTCACCAGTTGTAATGCCAGATAATTATTTCAATTACTATACTCGTACAAATGTAGCGACAGATTGTAGTTTGAAATTACAGTTTGTTATTTTTGGAGATCAAGATAATACACAGGGAGGTTATGTAGATAGACATATTTACTTTTGTCCTAATAACACAGTTGAAATAGCAAAAAGGATCTCTACAAACCCTGATGTCTATCAGGTTTTATCGGGATCAGACATTTCACCTGATCCAGCTTTGACTAGCAATGATTTGAATGTTACTACTGATCCAAGTATAATTATACCTTCTGCGGGAAATACATTTACTGTAAATGAAGGAGGTTATTACCGAATTACTGTTTCGGATCAATACCATACTGTAGTTAACTATTATAATGCAGGAACATTAACTAATCCCTTATCTAACGTTGTAATTAACCCTACTGCCTCAGTAATAGCAGGAACTTCGGGATTTAGTTTCCCTATTTACAATTCGGGTATAAAGTACCCAGTGAGTGTTAAAGTAGAACGTACAGATGGGCAAACTTTAATTAATCATACGGCAGCTGAGCCTTTAAGTCTTGCAGGTACTTACACCTACAATTTTCCCATGTTTGTCACTTGGAACTCGGATCCAGGTGTATTGGGAGGGATATATGATTTACCTCCAGGAGAATATCGATTTACTCTTACTGATGGCTGTTCTAATACAAAAGTATTTACAGCTACGAATGCAACTTATGCAAATTACACTCCTACTTTTTCTGTTACACAAGGGTGCAATAATTCTAATTCGATTACGTTTAATTTGAATAAAAATGGCTTTGCCTTCGGCACCAATTGGTCTAGTGGAGATGTTATATTGTATACTAAAAATTCTTCTGGAGGGGTTGGTACTATAGTTCAACAAGTATCAAGAACGGGTAACGGTTCCGCTACATTTAATAATTTGCCTTCTGGGTCTTATTTTGTTTCTTATAATGGTATCGGTACTGGATATTCTATGGCACAAAGAAGAACTTCTCCTACAGGTTATTCTAAGGAAGTTGTAATACCAGATTATCAAAATTTCACAGTTTCAACTGGCGCTTCGATTTGTGACACATCAAATCTGAATTCAGGTATTGTTAGTGCTCAAATTACAGGAGGGACGTATACTTATCCTATTACATTTAGTTTGTTTAGTACTTCCAATTCGGCGGTTCCATTAGCAACTTATGTAGAAAATGACACTTCAAAAGTAGAACATTCGTTTTCTAATTTGGCTACAGGAAATTATTTTGTTCGAGTGGCAAGTTCGTGTTATTCTGTCGATCAAAACGTTTCCATTTCTACTAATGTTACTGCACCTCGAGCTATTGTGTCGGATCCTGTAATTTGTCCCTTAAGTCCAACTACTTTAGGGGCTATTTCAGCAACTAATGGATTGTACGATATTACTTGGACTAATGACGCAGATCCGAATCAAACAGTAATTGCCACCGGAATGCCCGTTGTATTATCACCGGCTGCTACCATAAAATATAGAGCTACTTTTAAATTGAAAGATTTTTTAGCGTGTGTTAATCCTCCAGTTTATACGTCAACTGTAGATGTTAGAGTTGATGCTAATCCAGATGTCAGTTTAGCAGTTTCTGATATTGATTTATGTTTAGCTCCAGCAATTAAAACAGTCACAATCAGTAACACACAGTTAGATTATAAGTATGAAATTGTTAAAATGAATGGAGCCTCTTTTGTGCCTCCAATTTTAGGTACTGGAAATGGCGGTAATTTAGACATTGCCTTTCCGTCTTCGTTTATTTTTGCTGCAGGGACAACATTGAGAGTGAAAACTTCAAACGGAGCTAATTCAAAATGTTCAGATTATCTAACGGATTTAATTACCATCTCACAATCTTCACCCATAAAAACATTGGTAGTTCAATCAACAGATGTATGTCAAGGTTCTGCTTCAACAATTAAGGTAAAGGCATCACAATCTCAAATAGTGTATTTGATTAAGAAAAATGGGGTTCCAGTTTCGTCCATCCCAACTCAAATAGGGAATGGTTCTGATCTAACATTTATTATACCTTCCAGTCAATTAGCTGTTGGGGTAAATACGTTTACAGTTCAGGCCTCTAATTCAACATGTGGCACTACAGATTTGGATCAAGTAGCTACTATTAATGTTACTGCCTCACCAGTTGCTAGTGCAGGAACAGCATTTATTAAAACTTGTATTCAAAACCCTAGTGGTAAACAAATAGGAATGACGGGAGTTTCTGGTATTACTTATTCTTGGAGTCCAAGTACTGGTTTAGATAATGCGAATATTTCAAATCCAGTTGCTAATCCAACCACTACTACTACTTATACACTGACAGCAGCAGATGGAACTTGTACAGCAACAAGTACAGTAAAAGTTACGGTTATTACAACTGTACCATCAGTGAATGCTGGGTCTGACTTTACTAAATCATGCTCAACTAATGCAAATGGGAAATCAATTGGATCAATTATTCAAGGTCAAAGTGTCACTTATTTATGGGCTCCTAGTTCAGGATTGTCTAGTACTACTGTTGCAACACCAACAGCAAACCCTTTAATTACTACTACTTATACAGTTACTGCAACCGAAACGAGTTCTGGTTGTACTGCATCAGACGAAGTAATTGTTACTGTAGACACCACACAACCAAACTCTCCAAGTATTTTATCAGTAATACATCCAACTTGTTCTGTAAGTACCGGTTCGATAACCGTTACTTCAACTGGAAATATAGGGGATACTTATAGTATTGACAATGGAATAACTTTTCAATCTAGTAATATATTTAATAATGTTAGTGTAGGGACTCATTTAGTGAAAATAAAAAGTGGAACAAATGGATGTATTAGTAACGCTGTCTCTGTTACGATTAATGCACAACCATTAACTCCATTAGCCCCAACGATAACTGCAGGAGGTGCTGTTACATTTTGTACAGGCGGAAATGTTGTCTTAACAAGCTCCTCTACTTCAGGGAATCAATGGTATAGAAACGGAATCGCTATTAACGGAGAAACTAATACCACTTTTACAGCAATTGAGTCAGGCAATTATACTGTTATCGTTACAAATACAGAGGGTTGTTCAAGCGTTGCAAGCATAGGTAAAGCCGTAACAGTAAATTCAAATCCTACTGTTGTCATAGATAATGGCCCTAAGTTAGCATTTGCTAATTGTATGACTGCGGTAACATTAACAGCTACTGCAGGATATGCTAATTATCAATGGTATAAGTATGATAATTCTAATATTCCTGTTGCTATTCCTAATGAAGTAAATTATACTTTTACAACGGTCATAGAAGGGAAATATGAAGTAAGAGTTTCAGATTCTAATATTTGTTCAGCAATCTCACAGCCTTCACAAATAGTAGCTCCTCCATCTGTAATATCCACAACTTTATCAACCTGTCAAGGGAATACGATAACGATAAACTCAGACGCATCACAGTTTGTAAATCCTTCTTACCAGTGGTTTAGAAATGGAGTGGCAATTGTAGCCGCAACAAATTCGAGTGTTGAAGTTAGAGATAGTGGGGATTATACAGTTAGGGTAACAGAAGGAGGTATCAATTCTACTTCTTGCAGTATTCCTATTACATTCAACCCATTACCCACAGTTACCGCAGGGACTGATTTTGCAATTACCTGTGTAAATAATGTTGGTGGATTAACTATTGGAGAGCAGCCAGAATCAGGTTATAATTATTTATGGACATCAGATATGGGAACGGCAGGATTATCCAATGCATCGATTGCCAATCCAATAGCGAATCCTAGTTCTACTACAAGCTATAAAGTAAAGAAAACAAATACAGCTACAGGATGTTGGTCAGAAGACACTATTGAAGTAACAGTAGATAAGTCTGTTCCTGTGGCTAATGCAGGAACTGATTTTATCAAAACTTGTATGACCAATGCGAGTGGAACACAAATAGGAACACCATCTGTTTTAGGAGTTTCCTATTCTTGGAGTCCAAGTATAGGTTTAGATAATGCTAGTATTTCAAATCCAATAGCAAATCCGAATAATACAACGACCTACACATTGACAGCCACAAAAGATAGTACAGGTTGTATGGCCACAGATACGGTTGTGGTAACAGTAGACAAATCAACGGTTGTTTCAGACGCTGGAGCTGATTTTACAAAAACATGTAATTCAAATGTTTTAGGAAATACAATAGGGGTTTCGGCAACAACAGGAGTTACCTATTTATGGAGTCCAAGTGTTGGATTGAGCAATACTTCAATTGCCAATCCAATTGCTAACCCAAATGTTACAACTACCTATACTGTTACAACAACTAAAGATGCTACAGGATGTACAACAACAGATTTTGTTACCGTAACGGTAGAAGACGTGCAAATTGCAGTACCTACTTCAAACACTGTAACTGCCAGCTGTCCAGTAGAAACAGTTGATTTATCGACTTTAGAACCGCCTACAGTTAATGGAATAGTATACGAATGGTGGACAGGAACTGCAACAACCCGAGCTGTACAAGTAACAAATCCGACAACTTATGCAGTTGGTGGTAAAGTGTATTTGTGGAGTAAAACAAATCAAGGGTGTTACAGTGCTAGTGCGTCAGAAGTTACGGTGACTATTAATTCTTGTTGTGCAGCATCAGTAGGAGAATTTACACAATCATTCTACCCAAATTATTATGGCGTTTCAGACTTGACAGTATATCAACATATTAATTATACCCCTAACAGCGTAGTTCGTTATGTGTTAGTAAATACTATCGACGGTAAGATCAAACAAATTAATAATTTAGTTCCTGAATTTTATGAGGTAGAACCAGGGCGTTATACTATAAATGCATTAGTTTTTGGGCCGACCGTTATACCGACAGGAATTGAGATAGGGAATAAATTAAATCAAGTTCAGCCACTTTGTGGGTCAATAGTAACTCAATCGGTAGCGATTTTAGATTTTTGTACTACCTCTTCAACATGGACCAATGTTATTACAAATACGAAGCAATATGCATTAATAGATTTGACTACTAATACATTTGTTTCAGTAAGTACAACGGGAGTTTTTCCTGCAATTTATACAGGGGTTGATCATCAGATAGTTGGTTTTAATTATACGGGAACTGCTTCAGGCATTGTTGTAGGCGGTACACTATCAGGAGTTAGTGCTTCTAATTTAGATATCACAGCAGGATCGGTATTTACGGGTTGTGCACCGGTTACTACACAAATTGAGGGTATTTTATACAACGATAAGGAGAAACGTTGTGTAGAAGGGCTTAACACACAAGAAGGGCTTCCTGAGTCGATGTTGTATGCAAAATTATTAGATGGAAACGCAAGAGTTGTTTCGGTATCGTCACTTATCCAATCTCCTAATTATTATTTTTCTTTTACAACGGATTTATTAGATGGTACTTATACTATCATCATTGACAACAACAATGATACCAATGACACAACTGCGACGTATCCTAGTTCATGGAGAGGGAACTCACAAACTTTTACAATAGAATTTGGTCAAATAGTAGAATATTTGTCAAATACAACCAATTTTGTTCCGATGTGTATGCAATCGGCTACAGATAAGCCAGCCCCAAAGAGGACATCGAATTTGATTGGTAACACGTATCATTTCTGTAAAGGAGCTACTACAGGAGTTGTGAACGTTGATTCCATCTCTGGTGCAACAGTCAACTGGTATACTACACCAACGGGAGGTAGTTCCACCACAGTTGCTCCAACCCCAAACACTTCGGTTGTTGGGATTACCACATTTTATGTAAGTCAAACCCTAAATGGAGCAGAGAGTGATAGAACAGAAATTAACATCCAAGTTCATGCATTGCCAGAGCAACCAACGGCTATATCAGGAGATAATTTTGTAGGTTCAGGTACGACACAATCCTATAATGTAGTTAATGGATTAACAACGGTAACCTATAATTGGATACTACCAACTGATTGGACAGGAACCTCTAACACGAAAGATATTAGTGTTGTAGTAGGAACCCAAGATGCCACCATTGGGGTAGCAGCGGTCTCTCAATACGGCTGTGTGAGTCCAGTAACACAATTAGCTGTTCGAGTAGTAATTGAGGATGATATAGAGGTATACAACTCTATATCACCAAACGCAGATGGAGTGAATGATATATTTAGAATTAGAAATATTGATTTCTATCCAGAGAATAGAGTAAGTATTTATAATCGTTGGGGAGTAGAGGTTTATTCAGCTACAAGTTACGGTCAAGGAGATACTTTCTTTAAAGGGTATTCAGATGGACGTTCAACAATTAATAGAGATGTAGAGCTGCCCGAAGGGACGTATTTCTATATTTTAACCTATAAAAACACTAGAGGAATAGAGAAGAATCGTTCAGGATACCTGTACATTAAACAAGAATAAAAACTCGTCGAATGAAAAAAATAGTTTATAGTTTATTTATTCTGCTTGGGTTGAGTGCTTCGGCTCAGCAGGAGCCCCAGTACACACAGTACATGTACAATCCATCGGTTATCAATCCGGGATATGCGGGTTCTTTAGGGTACGGTAGTTTGTTTAGTTTGTATCGCACGCAGTGGATAGGATTAGAGGGAGCGCCTAAGACGCTTAATTTGAACTACCACCAGCCTTTGGAGAATACCAATTTAGGATTGGGAGGCAATATTGTCCATGATGAGATAGGTCCTAGTACCACGACTAATTTAGGATTGGATATTTCCTATACAATACCCTTTGAGAACCAGAGTCGTTTGGCATTTGGAGTTAGAGCCGGTGGACAGCTATTGAATATTGACTATACCAAGTTGAATCATTACAATCCGAGTGATGTATCCTTTAGGAGTAATATTAGCAATCAATTTTCGCCTAATATTGGAGTTGGTTTGTTTTACTATAATGAGAACAGCTACGTAGGGTTATCGGTTCCGATGTTGTTAGAGACTAAGACCTATGATGAGTTTGCGTATTCTGATGTGAACCGCAGACAGCATTACTATCTAACGGCAGGAAAAGTATTTGAGTTGAGTTACAATGTAAAATTCAAGCCTGCTTTTGTAGCCAAAATGGTAGCTGGAGCGCCCTTACAGGTAGATTTGACTGGGAATTTTTTAATTAATGAGAAATTCACCTTAGGGATGGCCTATAGATGGAGCGCTGCATTGTCGGGTCTAGTAGGTTTTAAAGTAAGCGATAGACTGATGATAGGCTATGGCTACGATAGAGAGACAACGCGTTTATCGAATTTCAATTCAGGCTCGCACGAGTTGTTTTTACAATTTGATTTATTCAAAATCAACCAACACATAGAAACGCCTCGTTTCTTTTAAAAGACCAAGATGAGAAAGATGAGAACAATAAGACAATACCTAGCAATAGCACTATTATTTCCAATAGGATTAGTAGCCCAAGATCGAACACTAAAACGAGCAGAGAAAACCTTTGCGAAAGAGTCGTATGTATCTGCTATATCTATCTATGAGCGTTTGGCCAATAAAGGCATGGGCTCTGAGCAGCTATACGAAAGATTAGGTGATGCGAATTATTTTAATGCCAATTATGTACAAGCAGAGCAGTGGTACACCAAACGCTATGAACTCAAAGGGACTTTTCCAAAGGAGTTTTTGTACCGTTATGCCCAATCGTTAAAATCAGCAGGTAAAGCCAAACACGCCGAGCACATCATGGCGCAATACACCAAGGAAAACCCAACCCAGCTAAGAGCGAAGAACCAATTACAACAACTAGCTCAACAAAGCATCAAGAAAGGGAGCGATGTCTTTACAATAGAGAACATCACCACTAACACGAAATACTCCGATTATAGTAGCACTATCAAAGGAGATACCTTGCTATATGCTAGTGCCCGTCCAAGAACAATGGCCAACCAAATCTACCAAAGAACCGGTCAGCCTTATACAAACTTGTATTATACAGTGCAACAAGCCGATGGCAGCTATAGCAAAGCCGAGTTGTATTCCAAAAACACTTTTTCGATCTTCCACGAGGCCAGTCCGGTGTTTACTAAAGATGGCAATACGATGTATTACACCCAAAATGAAGTAAAACAAACCAATGAAAGACGAGCAGTTAATGGATTGTATAAAATCTACAAATCGGTTAAAGAAAAGGGTAAATGGGTTAACAAAGGAGTTCAGGATATTTTTGCAAAAGATAGCGCAAGAGTAGCCCACCCAGCATTGTCTGCAGATGGGAAAACCTTATACTTTGCTTCAGATGCAAGAGGGACTTTTGGACAATCAGACCTTTTCAAGGTAAGTATCAATGAAGACGGCAGTTATACTGCTCCAGAGAATCTAGGTAATACTATTAATACAGAAGGCAGAGAGAGTTATCCTTTTGTAACTAGAGACAACATCTTGCTTTTTGCCTCAGACGGTCACCCAGGTCAAGGAGGTTTTGACATCTTTGCATTGGACTTAAATCAAAAAGGTGCCTTACCCGTGCATTTAAACGCACCTTTGAACAGTGCCTTTGATGATTTTGGATTGAATTGGGATAGAGCCACCAATAGAGGTGTATTTACCTCAAATCGACCAGGAGGACAAGGCGATGATGACTTGTACACTTTCATTAATGTCCAACCGTTTTTTGAGTTTGATTACAACGCAAGAATCATAGGCAAAGTACTCGATAAAAACACCAACCTTCCTTTGGCCAACACCACAATCATCTTGTACGATAGTACAGGCAAGGAACTAGGCAAGACTACTACTAATGAAACGGGTGATTTTGTTTTTGAGAGAGTACTCTCCAATGCTACCTATACTACAAGAGCGAGTAAGGAAACCTATTCAACAAACGAGACACGACCAAGCTTGGCATTGTATGAAAGAGAAACCAGCACAACGATAGTATTAGACCAAGACCAGTATAAGCTAGAACAAGGCTTAGACCTAGCCAAGGCCTTATCGTTGCGACACATTTATTTTGATTTGGATAAATCGAACATTAGAAAAGATGCAAGAGTGGAGTTAGAGAAAATAGTAGAGGTACTACAAGCCAACCCAACTATCAAGATAGAGATAGGTTCACATACTGATAGTCGTCAGAGCAAAGGATATAACCAAGCCTTGTCACAACGTCGAGCGCAATCGACACTGAATTACTTAGTTCAACGCGGGATCAACAAGAACCGCTTAACGGCTAAGGGTTATGGCGAGACCCAGCTAACAAATCAATGTTCAGACGGAGTGAAGTGTAGTGAGGCAGAACACCAACTCAACCGTAGAAGTACATTTGTGATAGTGAAGGAATAAGAAATACAATCAATTAATATTTATTGCCCTGATAAAAACGACTTGTTAGATTAAAACAAGTCGTTTTTTTTTTTGATAGTAAATTATGTTAAGGGCAAAATAAGTCCAATGGCATTCAATCTCAATATTTTATTCTTACTTTTATGAGGAAAAAAGAGAAATTTGAACGAAGATATTCTACATTTATTTGATTCAATAAACTTGTCTTATTTACAAGACAAAGCACTCTTGTTAAAGAGAAAAGATTTGAAATTTATTTTCTCCAAAACAGTATTGAATTCAGTGCTTGAAGATTGTTTGCAAGACTATCAAATTTTGAAGATAAATAATGCGTGTTTGTTCCAATATAAGTCTAATTATCTTGACACAAAAGGATTAGATTTATATTTTGATCATCATAGAGGTAAAGGGAATAGATATAAAATTAGGGAGAGAGAATATATTCATAGTCAATTACGATATATAGAGCTTAAATATAAAACGAATAAAAATCAAACGATTAAGGTAAGAGAACTTGTAAGCAATTCAACTGACATAGAGCGTTTTATTAGCGAGAATACAGGTTTTTCAGAAACCGACCTGTATACAAGTTTGAATGTAGAATACACCAGAATTACTCTGTTAAACAAAACTAACAAAGAAAAGGTTACTTTAGATTTAAATATAAAATGTTATCACAAAGATTTCAATGCTATTTCGTATGATAACATTGTGATTGCAGAGGTTAAATCGGAACGAATGATTTCATTTAAATTTAATGAGATTATGAAAAAACATAAAATTAGGTCAGGTTCTCTGAGTAAATATTGTTTAGGGTTAATTTCGCTTAATCCCAAACTAAAACAAAACAATTTTAAAATGATGTTGAATCAAATTATAAAAGTAAATAATAATGGATAATGCACTAATTACTATCATTTTTAATTCTTTAGGATTGCGGTATTTGTTAAATCTAATCTCGGTTTTTATAGTATTTCGCTTTATATATTTTAAAAATTATAAAAACACCGACTTGTTTTTGACTTTTTTTGGTTTTAATTCTATCATATTTTTTATTTCATTTATGTTAAATAAAGTAGAAATAAGTACAGGAGCAGGATTTGGATTGTTTGCTGTTTTTTCGGTCTTACGTTATAGAACAGAAGGGATAGGAGTTAAAGACATGACGTATTTGTTTTTAAGTATATCAATTGGACTGCTTACTGCCATAGGACCTTCAGATGGTATAGAAATTAGCTTGTTTTGTTTTCTAATTATTCTACTGACTTTAATAATAGAAAATTCTATCTTGGGGAAAAAAGAAGCGTCAAAAATTATTGTTTATGACTCCCTTGATTTTATAAATGAATCACAAAAACAAGAATTAGTAGATGAATTAAAACGTAAAACGGGTATTGAAATACATCGAATTTCAGTTGACAACATTGATTATTTAAAGGATTCTTGCACAATTACTATTTACTACTATGAAAAATAATTTTAGATATGTCACGTACGTAATCGTATTCTTAGTTGTAAACACAAATATAATTTTTGCACAAACTTCAAGGACTGATCCGAATGATAATCAGGGTTGGTTTGGGGCAAAGCTTAAGGTGGATTTGCCTAGTGGTTGGGGGACAAGTCTGGATTATCAAGCACGATTTATTAATGATTTCAACGTGTATAATGGATCGTATACTACAGTTGGTGCCACAAAAAAAATCATCAAACATGTAGAGTTGCAAGCAGATTTTAGATTGGCTGTAGTAGAAAAAGGAACGTATTACAGAGGGAGTTTTGGATTTGAAGCTTCAAAAGGATTTGGAGATTTTGATTTTGGTTTGAGAATGTTGGTTCAAAATCAATTACAAGATTTTAATGATGAATACAAAGACAATCAACGAGAAGGATATTGGCGTGTTAGATTAGAGGCTAATTACGCACCTACAGATGGGATTCAACTGTATGTTTCTACAGAACCCATTATGAAATTTGGAGGAGTTCGTCCCATTGATAATTGGAGAAATAGTGCAGGCGTAAAGATTAAAGTTGCCAAGCGGACAAAACTAAATTTATTTTACATGTATCGCCCGGATTATGCTAAATCTTCTTACAACCGATTGTTTCAAGTTGTAGGGTTAAATCTAGATTACACCCTTAAGATTAAAAAATCAAATACAGGAGGGCATTACCTGATTAGCAAATAATTATTAGAAGGCTAAAATCTTTGAGTCCATCCAAGCCAATCTATTGGTTAGGTATGTTTTTAATTGATTTACACTACTGTTGTAATCAAAACTAATACCTGTCCATTTAGTATAGTTTCTCACAATAGCACTATTTACAGTTAAATAGTTGGCAGTATTACTTGTTAATTCTATAACTTTTGGAGTGCTTAAAACATTGGCTCGAAGTTCAATCCATCGGGTTTTTAATTCACTTTTAAATTGTGGGTCTTCCATAAGTCTTTTCCACCAAAAAGGTACCATCCAAGCATCATTAGTAACATAAGTGTTGTAGTTAATTATCCAATCATTAACAGGAACCCTTCCATCTGCACCATAACCAATATTCAAGTCCCAAATAGGACCCATTTTTAGTTTACCACCGCGTGCTTTGTGCATGAAAGTACTCAGTCGATAGCCATCAATATTGCCAGCTACTTCATTGATGATAAAAAAATCAATAAAACTTTTTCGGTCAATGTAATTCGTATATGTCCTAGTGTTTGTACTGAAATTATCTGTAAGTAGTGCCGTCTCAAAGGCGTCGATATAGTTCTTTATATATGCTTTTTGTGCCGCATTAATGTTTTCTGGCTTAGGATAATCGTAAACAAAATAGGTTTCTAAATATTTATTACTATTATATGGAGCACCGTAAGGTGCAAATGTTATTTGATTTCTGTTAATATCATAATTGGATCTGAAGCTGTTATATTCAGTATAACGACAGTCATCATCCCAATTACTGTCGTAATAGGATAAAGGGTGGGTGCCTAATACATCGCTCCCGGAAGTTTTATCTATTTTAAGGATATATCCTCCGGTTATTTTTCCGGCATCAGTATCTGTCGAAGACAAGGATTCAATGTTAATCCGGTTACTGTCTTTTTTTAGTTTTTCCATTAACACATATACCCCAATGTAGGTTCCGTTTAGTTCTACTTCAACAAATTTTGATCGACTAGCATAGTTTCCCATAGCACGAAAGAGTTCATAGCCAATGTAGTGGTACATTAAAGTACGGTCAAAAATTGTGTTTGGAGCCTGAAATACATCACCGGTTAAAATCCAATCTTCCTCTGCTGGAAGACCTAATACACTGACATTTATGCCATTTCCACTAGCATCTCTTGTTTCAATTCCAAATGATTTTTTATCAGAGATTCGATAGGAGGTAGAACCCCTGTATTCGATACCTATTTTAGTGTCTAAAATTCTTTTTTTATTAATGTAAATCTCCATCTCACCAGCAACTTTTGGTTCATTCAATATAGTTGTTGCAGTGGTAATTTTTACATAAGGAATTTCACTATTTCCTATTTCAATAGCTGAAACTAAAGGCTTTCCATCGTCATAACCTACAGGCTCGTTTTGAGAACAATTAACAAACAGTATGACAATAAAGACTACAAAAAGAGATTTTAATTTGAGCATATAGAAAAGGTTTAATTCTATAAAAGTAAAAAAAATAATTATTTGAACAACAGTTATTTAAATGGTAATAGGATTTGTTAATCTATTGAAGTAATTCGGTATTGTAAATTTAGTTTGTAACTTTGTGCTCCAATGAAAATGAATATGAAATATTTAGGAGTGATTTTTTGTTTTCTTTTTTTACTGTTGTCATCTTGCAAAGAAGACAATCAGCAACGTAATGCTGAAAATAAAAAAGCGGCTCAAAAAAATGAGGTAATATACCAAGAGATAAGTAAAAAATGGGATTTCTATGCGACTCCAATTAATTCAACTTCAGAACAAAGTGTAAAAATCTGGACTGAATTTCGACAATTTTTAGATGAGCTAGGACAAAAACCATCAAAAACATTGGGTGCTTTTCAGAAGAAAGCAGCAGAACTTTCTAAAAAAGTACAACAACTTCCTAACAATATTCCGTTCCAATTTCAACAACCTCAAATCAAAAGTAGAATAAGTACTTTGATCACTAAAGTTCGCTTACTGGATTTATTTATTCATCTGGATACTATCCCTACAAAAAAAGTAATAGCTTTGATTAATGAAATTAATATTGAGTTGGTTTCTTTGCAAAGACAAATGGATAAGATTACTGAAAAAAGTAAAATTCCTACGGAAGAAGGCGAGTCCGATATGTTGAGAATGTTGGATACAACAAGAGCAATTCCGAACACAATTGTAGACCCAAATTTACCACGCGTTGAGTAAAACAATCTATTCTATTTACGATAATTCACCTAAAACAGAGCAAATAGCTTCACTGTTAGGGCAAAATAATACTCCAAAAGTACACCTTTCGGGCTTGGTTGGATCTTCGATTTCATTTGTAATTCGTTCTGTTTTTAAAAAATCAGAATTACCGTTTTTACTCATTTTAAACGATAAAGAAGAAGCCGCCTATTATTTGAATGATTTGGAACAAATGATTGGCGACCAAGATGTTTTGTTTTATCCCGCTTCGTTTCGTCGTCCGTATCAAATAGAAGAAACTGACAATGCGAATGTTTTGCTTCGCGCGGAAGTACTTAATCGCATCAATTCACGCAAAAAACCAGCCATTATTGTCAGTTATCCCGAGGCGCTTTTTGAAAAAGTAGTTACTCGAAAGGAATTGGATAAAAATACGCTAAAAGTAGCGGTGGGCGATCAAATTTCGATTGATTTTATCAACGAGGTTTTGTTCGAATACGAATTCAAAAGAGTTGATTTTATAACCGAACCTGGTGAATTTTCTGTTCGTGGAGGTATTGTCGATGTGTTTTCATTTTCGAATGATAATCCGTACCGAATCGAGTTTTTTGGTAACGAAGTCGATAGTATTCGAACCTTTGATGTGGCAACGCAATTGTCATTGGAACAACAAAAGAAAATTGCGATTATTCCGAATGTAGAAAATAAGCTTTTTCAAGAAAATCGAGAAAGTTTTTTAGATTATATCTCAGAGAAAACGGTTCTTTTTATTCAAAATACCGAAGGCTTTTTAAGTCAATTGGACAAACAATTTGGCAAGGCCGAAGAAGCGTTTGAAAAACTATCCAAAGACATCAAACACGCTAGACCGGAGCAGTTATTCTTGAATCAAGAGCAATTTATAAAAAGAGCTTTGGATTTTTCGGTAGTCGAATTGGCTTCCAAGTCCATTTTTAAAACCACAAAAAAATTCGATTTTTATATTCAGCCGCAACCGTCTTTTAACAAGCAATTTGATTTGTTGTTGAACAATTTGAACGACAATCATTTTAATGGTTATAAAAATTATTTGTTCTGTTCCAATGATAATCAAGCCAAGCGTTTTCACGATATTTTCGAAACTTTGGATGAGGCCAATTCAGAAAACATTCGCAAGCAATACAATACGATAGTATTGCCTTTGTACCAAGGATTTATTGACGAAGAAAATCAAATTACCTGTTACACGGACCATCAGATTTTTGAACGCTATCACAAATTCAGCATCAAAAATGGCTATTCTAAAAAACAGAATATCACCTTAAAAGAGCTGACTTCGCTTTCGGTCGGTGATTATGTAACTCATATCGATCACGGAATTGGAAAATTCGGGGGTTTGCAAAAAATTCAAGTAGAAGGCAAAACACAAGAAGCTATTAAGTTGGTTTATGCCGATAATGACATTGTGTATGTGAGTATTCACTCTTTACATAAAATTTCAAGATACAATGGCAAAGACGGCACGCCACCTAAAATTTATAAATTAGGATCGAATGCTTGGAAAGTTTTAAAACAAAAAACCAAAGCACGAGTAAAACATATTGCGTTCAATTTGATTCAGTTGTATGCCAAAAGGCGTTTGGAAAAAGGCTTTCAATATGCGCCCGATAGTTATTTGCAAAACGAATTAGAAAGTTCGTTCATTTACGAAGATACGCCAGATCAAACCAAAGCCACTCAAGAGGTAAAAGCCGACATGGAAAGTGACCGCCCAATGGATCGTTTAGTTTGTGGCGATGTAGGTTTTGGAAAAACAGAAGTCGCTATTCGAGCTGCTTTTAAGGCAGTGGATAATAGTAAACAAGTCGCTGTTTTAGTACCTACCACTATTTTGGCATACCAACATTACCGCACTTTTTCGGAGCGATTGAAAGACATGCCAGTTACGGTGGGCTATTTGAATCGGTTTAGAACTGCCAAACAAAAAGCAGAAACTCTCAAGCAATTGGCCGAAGGAAAATTGGATATTGTCATTGGAACCCATCAATTAGTGAATAAAAATGTGGTTTTCAAAGACCTCGGATTGTTGATTGTTGACGAAGAACAAAAATTTGGAGTAAATGTCAAGGACAAACTCAAAACCATTGCGGCCAATGTAGATACGTTGACTTTAACTGCAACTCCTATCCCAAGAACCTTGCAATTTTCGTTAATGGCTGCCCGAGATTTATCGGTAATCACGTCACCGCCGCCCAATCGTTATCCTATTGAGACGAATGTGGTGGGATTCAATGAAGAGTTGATTCGCGATGCCATTTCGTATGAAATTCAGCGCAACGGACAAGTATTTTTCATCAATAACCGCATTGAAAACATCAAGGAAATTGCCGGAATGATTCAGCGATTGGTGCCGAATGCCCGAGTGGGAATTGGTCACGGCCAAATGGATGGAGCTAAACTCGAAGAACTGATGTTGGCCTTTATGAATGGTGAATTTGATGTTTTGGTAGCGACGACCATTATCGAAAGTGGTTTAGATGTACCAAATGCTAACACGATTTTTATCAATAATGCCAATAATTTTGGACTGTCTGATTTGCATCAAATGCGAGGTCGAGTAGGGCGTAGCAACAAAAAAGCGTTTTGCTATTTTGTTTGTCCGCCATATTCTGCAATGACGGAAGACGCGCGGAAACGAATTCAGGCTTTGGAACAATTTAGTGAATTGGGTAGTGGGTTTAACATTGCCATGAAAGATTTGGAAATTCGTGGTGCAGGAGATTTGTTAGGAGGAGAACAAAGTGGTTTCATCAACGAAATTGGTTTTGATACCTACCAAAAAATCATGAACGAAGCCATTGAAGAGCTGAAAGAAAACGAATTCAAGGATTTGTATCCAGAGCAAAACGATATCGAAACCAAAGAATACGTCAAAGATTTGCAATTGGACACGGATTTCGAATTGTTGTTCCCTGACGAATACATTAATACCGTTTCAGAACGACTGCTGTTGTATAATGAATTAGCAGACATTAAAGACGAAGCTTCACTTTTGAATTATCAAAATAAGTTGATTGACCGTTTTGGGCCTTTACCTAAACAAGCCGTTTCTTTGCTAAGCAGCATGAAAATCAAATGGATTGCTACCCGTTTAGGAATTGAAAAATTGGTCATGAAACAAGGTAAAATGATTGGGTATTTTGTGTCTGATCAACAATCGGATTATTACCAATCGGGTCGTTTCCATCAAGTGCTTCAGTTTGTACAAAAGCAAAGTGCTTTGTGTAAAATGAAAGAAAAACAAACTCCTAACGGATTGCGATTGTTGTTGACTTTTGACAATGTGAAATCAATTCGAAGAGCGTTAGAATTAATGGAATTGATAGGGAATTGACATTCTTTAAAGCTTCCAGCCTTTTAAAGGCTGGAAGCTTTGGAGTATTCTAATTTTTTAAATCCTTAATTACTTTGAAAGCAACATCGACTTCGTTTTCACTCACTAAAATGGTAAACTCATTCGAAGTTGAGATGACTTCATTGATTATAATTCCTTCCCAAGCCAAGCGTTGAAAAATGAAATAGTAAATTCCAGGAACTACGATGTTTTCTTTGGGTAATTTTACCGTGATAGAAGCTAAATTTTCTAGTTTTTGAATCAATTTTTCGTTAGCAAAATGCTTGTCAACTAAATGGTTCACACTGCTACTCACTACGATATTCGTTTCATTTACCCCTCTTGATGAAGTGTAAAAAATATCAGAGTGACTATTAATGTCTGTAATTAAATCGGCTTGTTTGTTTAAAACAGTTTCTGAAGCGGCAAAAGTGTAATCGGTCAACTCAGAACGAACGGTAATTTCTCCGATATTTTTGATGACTTTGTTGATTTTGTGATTCAATTTAAAGTCCAATTCTTCGGTTAATCTTTTAAGTGCCATTACCACGGCACCTTGTTTTACTTCTTTACCAAATTCACTTTCTAATTCACTCATAATATTGCGCGAAAGAGAAGTTAAATTGATGATTCCTAATGATAAAGCATTCAACAAAAAAGGTTTTGTTTTGATGTAATTCTCTACGATGGACGATACGGTTTTCATAGTAGTTGTGTTAAGTTGTTGTTGTTTAAATAGTAGTTGGGTGGTTGTAGTTGTGTAAAAAACCACTGCAAATATAAATAAAAAAACAATTTGTTACAAATATAACACTAAAAAATAGAGTTAAAAGTAAAAAAATGCATCTGTAAGGTGTTCAATTACAAAATCTTGGCTGTTTTTAGTGATAGCAATGATGTCAAAACGCACGTCAACATCCAAATCGTTTTCGGTTACATAAGCATTTACCGCTTTTACCAATAATTGAATTTTTTTTGGTTTGACAAAGTCTTGCGGAAGACCAAAATCAATCGACGAACGCGTTTTTACTTCAACAACAGTTAAGGTATTGTCTTTTTGAGCCAAAATATCTATTTCTGCTTTTTGGAAAATCCAATTGGTTTCCAAGATAGTATAGCCTTCTTTTTGTAAGTATTCGACAGCTAGTTCTTCTCCAAGTTTCCCTAATGCGTTGTGTTCAGCCATGGTGAGTAGGATTCGTGTTGGCTATTCAAAAACTACTGTGCTACAATTTTCGGTTACTTCGATAGACACAGTATTCCCTAAAATTAAGGCTCTATTATCGTGAATATGACCTGCAGGAAAATTAAAAATCATAGGGATGTTATACTTTTTAGTGACATCCTGAACAATTTCAAGTGCATTTTTACCCCAAGGAATATCATTGTCTTTCATATCAGTCATAGAACCTACGATGATGCCTTTTAGGCTTTCAAGACAGCCGTTGCGTTTCAAATTCATCATCATACGGTCAATATGGTAGAGGTATTCGTCTAAGTCTTCTATGTATAGAATTTTATCCTTACAATCTATTGCTGATGGGGAACCCAATAAACTATACAATATAGATAAATTTCCTCCAACCAATTCGCCACTCGCTTTCCCAAATCGATTCATAGGATGCGGGTCAATAGCGTACTGTAAAGGCTGTCCAAATAAAGATAAACGCAAACTTTCAATGGCTTCTGGACTTGCTTTAGCAAGACTAATGGGCATAATTCCGTGAATGGATTTGTAACCCATCGTATTGAGGTGGTTGTGTAATACCGTGACATCGCTAAATCCAACCAACCATTTGGGATGTTTTTTGAATTGCGTAAAATCAATTAAATCCACTACACGCACGGTCCCGTAACCGCCGCGTGCACACCAAATGGCTTTAATATTGGGGTTGTCCAATTGTTCTTGTAAATCGGCAGCGCGTTCTTCGTCACTTCCTGCCAATTGATTTTCTTCTAAGCCAATACTTTTACCAATGACTACTTGTAAGCCCCAACTTTCTAATAAATCAATAGTAGGTTGCATACTTTTCACAATATGTTTTCGGGCAGTTGCTAAAATAGCAACAGTATCTCCTTTTTGTAAATAAGGTGGTGTAATCATAGTCGTTTGGGCTTGCATTGTAATAGAAAGTAAACTTAAAATGAATAAGAAGAACAATTTTCTCATAAATGAAATCTGTTGTGCAACAGTATTTATTTTTAAACAAATATAGACAAATCCGAAATCATTTTTAATTTCAGTTCCAATTTGTTAGTTTTACTTGACCTGAAAATAAGTATCCTAAATCCTGTCCTTATGAGAATTTGCCCCATTCTTTGTTGTTTGTTAGTATTGTCTTTGTTTCCAAAAACGTTTGGACAATCTAAAAAATTCCGAATTCATACCGTTGCATTTTACAATTTTGAGAATTTGTTCGACACCATTAACGACCCCAATACGTTTGATGAAGACTGGACTCCCAAAGGGTCTCAACATTGGACTTATGATAAATATCAAAAAAAATTAGACAATCTGTCTCGAGTTTTATCTGAAATTGGCAGTACTGAAAATCCAGATGCGCCTACTTTTATTGGTGGATGTGAAATTGAAAACAGAGGCGTTTTGGAAGACTTAATTTTTCAACCTAAGTTGGCAGATAAAGAATACGGTATTATTCATTTTGATTCCCCAGACAAAAGAGGGATTGATGTTGCCTTACTTTATAGAAAGCGATTTTTTCAGCCAACATCCTATGCTAATATTCCGTTGTATGTTTATCAAGACGAATATAAATCTAAGAACGAGAAAGAGGAAAATACGGATGATCTGGTTATGTTTAGTACTAAAAATAAACAAGTATACACACGTGACCAACTTCTTGTTTCGGGATTTTTAGAGGGTGAGGAAATCCATTTAATTGTCAACCATTGGCCATCACGTTCGGGTGGCGAACAGCGTTCAAGTCCTTTTCGAGAGGCTGCAGGAACTTTAAATAGAAAAATTATCGATTCGCTCCAGCAAATTAATCCGAATGCTAAAATCATTACGATGGGCGATTTGAATGACGGTCCGTATAATAAAAGTATCAAAATAGCTTTGGGTGCCAAAGCAAAAAAAGCTGAGGTACCACAATTTGGGGTGTACAATCCTTTCGAAGAAATGCAAAAGAAAGGAATGGGAACTATTGCGCATCGCGATGCTTGGGATATTTTTGACCAAATTATGGTATCGGAATCGGTATTGAAATCCGATTATTCTAGCTTTCAGTTTTGGAAAGCAGGGATTTATAACAAGTCTTTTTTAGTCCAAACTAGTGGTCAGTTCAAAGGGTATCCTTTGAGGCATTCGGTAACCGAGATTGGCTTTAGCGACCATTTTCCCGTTTACATTTATTTGATAAAAGAGAAAAAATAGCCCGCTTAATTTAGTAACTTTACGCTTTTAAATTAAGAATATGGCTATTGCAAAACCGTTCAACTTGAATCAATGGATTGACGAAAACCGTCATTTATTGAAACCGCCTGTTGGTAATAAAAATGTATATACTGAATCAGGCGATTATATCGTGATGATTGTGGCAGGACCAAATGCCAGAAAAGATTACCATTACAATGAAACAGAAGAGCTGTTTTACCAATTAGAAGGGAGTATCAAAGTCATCATTCAAGAAGACGGGGAGCGCAAAGAGATGGAATTGAATGCAGGAGATATGTATCTGAATCCAGCCAAAATTCCGCATTCACCAGTTCGTTCAGAAGGCTCCATCGGTTTAGTTATCGAGCGCAAAAGAGCAGGATTAGGTTTTACAGACGGATTGCTTTGGCACTGTGAAAATTGCAATCACAAATTACATGAAGTCTATTTTGAACTACACAATATTGAAAAAGACTTTTTATCTCATTTTGAACATTTTTATAGTTCAGAAACCTTACGAACATGTTCTAAATGTGGTACCGTTATGGAATCTGATCCAAGATTTGTAGCTAAGAAATAATTTTAATTTCTTCCTTTCTCGTTAGGGTACAAAATGTCTAAATTTTCACTTTGCCAAAAGACTTTAGAATCCACATCCATAATGGTTAATGGACCTCTAAAAGCGGCTCCGGTATCTACATTCCAAATATTGGCCATTTGAACAGGAGTTGTTTTTCCAATTCTTGAAACAGGTGTGTGGCCAATGAAGATTTCGTTATATAAAGTAAAGCGTTTTGGATAAGCAATATCGGTTGTTTTCATGTTTTTATCCAAGGCCAATGCGGTTTCCCAAAGGGTTCTGTCCCAATAAAAAAGTTTCGGAAAATATTCAAAATCAATACCGTTCATATTGGTAAATCCGGCGTGAATAAACAATCTATTTTGGTTGTCAAGATGATAATCGTCTAATGCTTCTAAGAAACGGATATGGGATGCTAACGTTTTTTCATCTCGTTTTTGATAAGCTGCAATAGTTGCCTCTCCACCGTGTTGGTGCCATTGCGGATTGTCAGTTCCATGTTTGAGCCAGTCCAATAATAAATCATCATGATTGCCACGAATACAAACAACATTGTGTGTTTCTTTCATTGAAATCAATAAATCAATTACTTCTGGCGATTGGCTCCAGCCATCCACATAATCCCCTAAAAAAATGAGTTTGTCATTTAGACCAAATTTGGCTCTTTCCAAGATTTGATGTAATGCACGCAATCCACCGTGAATGTCTCCAATAACTAATGTTCTCATAGAAGGTTATGTTTACAAAGAACGATTCACAATTCCTGAATTGGCTTGAGCGGTAGGCATTACCACCAAATCGGCAATATTTACATGATAGGGTCTAGATACCACAAAATGGATAATATCGGCAATGTCTTCAGCAACAAGAGGTTGAAAACCCTTGTACACATTTTGCGCTTTTTCATCATCGCCTTTAAAACGGATATTGCTAAATTCGGTGGAGACCATACCTGGATGAATGGCGCCTACGCGAATGCCAAACGAATTTAAATCAATGCGCATTCCTTGGTTCAAAGCATCTACAGCGTGTTTGGTAGCACAATATACATTCCCATTTGGGTATACTTCTTTGGCGGCGGTGGAGCCAATGTTGATGATATGTCCTGATTTTCGTTCAATCATTTGTGGAATAATTGCTTTCGAAACATACAACAGCCCTTTGATATTGCCATCT
Organism: Flavobacterium keumense; assembly: GCF_029866485.1. Lineage (NCBI taxonomy): Bacteria > Pseudomonadati > Bacteroidota > Flavobacteriia > Flavobacteriales > Flavobacteriaceae > Flavobacterium > Flavobacterium keumense. The sequence goes on along the minus strand of NZ_CP092332.1, from coordinate 497,728 downwards.
ATCATAGCGTCCCAATCGTCTAGACTTCCCGTTTGAATGGGATCTAAACCGTGTGCATTACCCGCATTGTTGATTAGAATATCAATTGTAGAAAAAGCATCTGGCAACGAACCAATTTGTTCAAAAACAGCTTCTTTATCTCGAACGTCGAACTGTAAAGTATGTATAGATGTGAACTCAGAAAGTTCCTGTTCAAGTTCATCCAAACGATCTTGGCGACGGCCACAAAGCACTAATTTGTAGTTATTTTTGGCTAAAATTACGGCAGTTGCTTTTCCAATTCCGCTAGTAGCTCCAGTTATTAAGGCTATTTTATTCATTTTTTATTTTACTTTTTAAGGCACATTTTTACCCATACTTTCAGTCCAAATGGCAAACCAATCTTCTTTTTCTAAAGGCAATTCGGTAGCTTTCATCAGGGCTTGAATTCGTGCTACGTTTACCGTTCCGGCAATTGGAATTACTCTTGCAGGATGTTGCAAAATCCAAGACAATAAAATCGTGTCGGATCCTACTCCATATTTCGAAACTAATTGCGCCAATAATTTTTTCATGCGTCGGGTTTGCTCATTATCTTCTCTAAATACACTCCCCAGTGGATTCCAAGACATAGGTCGAATACCATGAACTTGCATATAATCTAAACTTCCATCCAACATAGCCTCGTGATGTGAAGCTGAAAACTGAATCTGATTGAAGTTAACTTCGGTTTTTTGACGAATCAATTCGGTTTGTGAAACAGTGAAATTAGACAAACCAAAATCTACAATTTTTCCATCAGATTTTAATTTTGCTACCGCTTCGGCAATCTCGTCAGCTTGCATCAATGGGCTTGGGCGGTGCAATAAAAGCACGTCTAAATAATCTGTTGCTAAGTTTTTCAATGAATTCTCCACAGACCAAATAATGTAGTCTTTCGAATATTCGTAATGTTTGATCGAATTATTTCGGTTTTTGGTTACCATTTGGATACCGCACTTCGAAATCAATTGAATTTTAGTTCGGTCAATTTTACTGGAAACCAAAGCTTTTCCAAAATCGGCTTCGGTAGTATAATCGCCATAAATATCGGCATGATCAAAAGTGGTAATTTTGTTCTCTAAACAAAGATGAATGATATTATCCATTTCTTTGGTATTGAGATTTTTGTCCCAAATTCCCCAATTCATTGCTCCTGCAATAATAGGAGATAAAGCTGTTTTACTCATTGTGTTATAAAGTATTTCTAATTTGTAAATCTAGTATTTTTAATCGAATTGAATCGAGTTCTTAAAAATAGGTAAATTTCATCACAATTCGTCCTTAAAATTAGGCTTTTTGCCGAAGTTTTAACCATTCTTTAACATCTTACTTCTAAAAAAAAATTCAATTTGCACTCGCAAAAGAAAACCGTAATACTATTGGTTTAAAAAATATCACAATGGAAGAGAATACAGCGACTTTAGACATTAGAGCAATTAATGAGAAAATAGAAAGAGAAAGTGCTTTTATTGATCTCCTTACTATGGAAATGAACAAGGTAATTGTGGGTCAAAAGCACATGGTAGAACGATTGTTAATTGGGCTTTTGGGCCAAGGACATATTCTATTAGAAGGGGTTCCAGGACTGGCTAAAACCTTAGCGATTAATACGCTTTCGCAAGCCGTTGCAGGTTCGTTTAGCCGAATCCAATTTACACCAGACTTATTGCCTGCCGATGTAGTGGGAACGATGATTTACAACATCAAGCAAAATGAATTTTCAATCAAAAAGGGACCTATTTTTGCCAATTTCGTCTTAGCCGATGAGATTAACCGTGCACCAGCCAAAGTACAATCGGCTCTGTTAGAGGCAATGCAAGAAAAACAAGTAACGATTGGTGATACTACTTTTAAGTTAGACAAACCCTTTTTGGTTTTGGCAACACAAAACCCAATTGAACAAGAAGGGACGTATCCTTTGCCTGAAGCACAAGTCGATCGTTTTATGTTGAAAACGGTGATTGATTATCCAAAAATGGATGAAGAACGATTGGTTATTCGTCAAAATCTAAATGGAAATTTTGAAAAAGTAAACCAAGTGGTTTCTATCGATCAAATTTTGCGCGCGCAAGAAGCCGTTCGTGAAGTATATATGGACGAGAAAATTGAGAAATATATTCTAGATATTATTTTCGCTACGCGTTACCCCGAAAAATACAAATTAGCCGACTTGAAGCCGTTGATTAGTTTTGGTTCTTCGCCACGTGGAAGCATCAATTTGGCGAATGCCGCTAAATGTTATGCCTTCATCAAGCGTCGTGGGTATGTAATTCCAGAAGATGTTCGTGCCGTAGTTCATGATGTATTGCGTCATAGAATTGGCGTTACGTATGAAGCAGAAGCCGAAAACATCACTTCTGTTGATATCATCAACAAAATCGTAAACGAAGTTGAAGTTCCTTAAATTTTAGAAATACAAACTTTGTGACTTTGCGCCTTTGTGGCAGTAAAAAAAATGGATACAAAAGACCTACTCAAAAAAGTCCGAAAAATAGAAATCAAAACCCGTAGATTGAGTGATCATATCTTTTCGGGAGAATATCATACGTCTTTTAAGGGACGCGGGATGACTTTTAGCGAAGTACGTCAATACCAATATGGAGACGATATCCGAGCCATTGACTGGAATGTAACCGCGCGTTATAACGAGGCACATGTCAAGGTTTTTGAAGAAGAACGCGAATTGACGATGATGTTAATGGTTGATATTTCGGGTTCGGAGAGTTTTGGTTCCAAGAATCAGTTTAAAAAAGACATTGTGACTGAAATTGCCGCCACGATGGCTTTTTCGGCAACGCAAAACAACGATAAGATTGGATTGATTTTGTTTTCAGATGAAATCGAATTGTACATTCCACCCAAAAAAGGACGATCGCATGTGTTGCGAATCATTCGCGAACTCATCGAGTTTGAACCTAAAAGCAACAAGACCGATTTGGCGCAAGCCCTAAAATTCTTGTCGGGAACGCAGAAAAAGAAAGCCATTGTTTTTGTTATTTCTGATTTTATGACACAGGAATACGAACAAACATTAAAAATTGCTTCTAAAAAACACGACATTACGGGAATTCGAGTGTACGATATTCGCGAAGAAAAAATGCCGAATCTAGGAATGGTGCCTATGTTAGACGCCGAAACAGGAGCAGTACAATTAGTAGATACAGGTTCTAAATCAGTTCGTATGGATTATGAAAAATACTATCACGATCGCGTGGCGTATTTTAAAGAAACCTTTAGTAAATCAGGTTCTGGAGTAGTAAATACCAGAGTTGATGAAAGTTATGTAACCAAATTATTAGGGTATTTTAAATCGAGATAAAGATTGTATCCAAATTCATAAATGAAAAGAATAGTATACATAGTATTTTTTCTAATCTCAACCACACTTTTTGCACAAAAAGTGACAACGGCTTTGGACACGACACGCAATAAAATTGGTACCGAGTTCAAATTGACATTGAAGGCTTCTGTGGATACTTCGGCAAGAGTGGTTTTTCCTAATTTAAAAAATATAGGTGCCTTGGAGGTGATTCGTTCGTATCCGATTGATACGATTCGAAATAACGACCGCTATGAATTAATCAAAAAATACGGCTTAACTCAATTTGATTCTGGAAAATATACGATTCCAAGAGTGCCAATTTTGATTAACAAAAAATCGTTTTTATCCGATCCTCTTTTGGTTGAGGTAGCCAATGTGAAAGTAGATACATTACAACAAAAAATGTACGATATCAAAGATATTGTGGCTGCTGAAAGTCATTGGGGCAATTGGTGGAAATACTTGTTAGCGATTATTATTTTGACAGGAGTAGGCGCTTTGGTGTATTGGTATCTTAAGAAAAAACAACAAAAATCTATTGAAGAAGAAGTTTATAAAACACCCATTGAGAAAGCAACGTCTTTGTTGACCATTTTAGAGAAAAAAGAATTATGGCAAAACGGCGAAATCAAGGAATACTATAGCGAATTAACTGATATTGCCCGAAATTATATTGAAGAAGCTATCGAAATTCCAGCGATGGAAAGTACCACTTCGGAACTGATTACGGCTTTGAGAGCAGCTTCGGTCAAAAAGAAAATGACGCTTTCTCAAGAAACAATTGAAAATTTAGAACGCGTTTTAAAACAAGCCGATTTGGTAAAGTTTGCGAAATCTAAACCGCTTGATTTCGAAATCACCGAGGACAGGAATAAGATTCAAAAAGTTATTTTTACTTTGGATAAAGCGATACCTGTTGAGGTTCCTGAAGAGGAAGATTTGCTGTTAAACGAAGCACAAAGACAGCACCAAATCCAATTGCAATTAAAGAAAAAGAAAGCCAAACGAATTCGTACTGCGATTGTTTCAGTGGTACTTTTAGTTGTTGTAGTAACTGGATTTTTTGTCGCCACTCGAGGATTTGGGTATGTTATCGATACTATTTTTGGTCGTGAAACCAAGGAATTATTAGAAGGAGAATGGGTAAAAAGTGAATACGGAAATCCAGGAATTTTAATTGAAACCCCTCAAGTGTTACAACGAGTAGATGCCGAAAAAGTGTTGCCAAAAAACACCATGGCATTGATTAAAGAAATGCAATTATTTCAATATGGCGACATGATGAATAGTTTTTACATTATGGTTTCTACAAGTCAATTCAAACAACCAACGGATATTGATTTGGCAAAAGCCATGGAAGGGAATTTAAAAATAATTGAAGCACAAGGCGGTCAAAACATCATTGTAAAACAAGAAGATTTTGAAACCGAAAGTGGTGTACAAGGGTTGAAAGGTTATGGAACGATGTCAATGTTAAATCCTTTGACTAAATCAAGTGAAAAAGTATATTATGAGATTTTATACTTCAAACAAAATCAAGGATTACAACAAATTATGATTGTGTATCCTGAAGGAGATCAATACGGAAGCGCCATTGCAGACCGAATGTTACAATCAGTTGAACTAAGACAAGTAGGTAATTAATGGAAAAAATAAGCTTTTTAAATCCAGAATTTTTTTGGTTGTTGCTATTGATTCCAGCAGCAGGTGCTTGGTTGTATTTGAAAAGAAACCAACAAACGGCGACTTTAAAGATAAGTTCAACGGCAGGGTTCTCAGGTTCTAAATCATTTTTTGTGAAGTTGTATCCCTTTTTAGGAGTATTTCGATTATTGGCATTAACAGCTTTAATTGTAGCTATGGCAAGACCTAGAACGGTTGATGTTAGTAACAAAACAAAGACTACGAAAGGAATTGATATTGTAATGGCGATTGACGTTTCTGGGAGTATGTTGGCCAAGGATTTGAAACCCAACCGAATGGAAGCGCTAAAAAAAGTAGCTTCTAGTTTTGTTGACGAAAGACCTAACGATAGAATCGGATTAGTGGTGTATGCCTCAGAAGCCTATACGAAAACGCCTGTAACAAGTGATAAAGCGATTATTCAACAAGCTATTGGGAGCATTAAATACGATAATGTATTGCAAGATGGAACGGGAATTGGAATGGGATTAGCAACAGCCGTCAACCGTTTGAAAGATAGCAAGGCCAAAAGCAAAGTGATTATTCTGTTAACGGATGGTGTAAATAACGCCGGATTTATTGAGCCCGAAACGGCTTCGGATATTGCTAAACAATACGGAATCAAGGTATACACGGTTGGAATTGGAACTAACGGGATGGCAGAGTTTCCGTATGCGATTGCACCCAACGGACAGTTTTTATTCCGTATGATGCAGGTAGAAATTGACGAACAGTTGATGAAAAATATTGCCCGTAAAACAGACGGAAAATATTTCAGAGCAACTAGTAATTCTAAGTTAGAAGAAATATACGCAGCCATCAATAAACTAGAAACCACTGAAATTCAGGAGTTGAAATTTTATGATTATGACGAGAAATTTCGCCCGTTTGTTTGGTTAGCAGGTTTGTTTTTGTTGTTAGAAATTGGATTGCGAAATACAGTATACCGATCATTTATTTAAATTATTTAAACACAAAGACCACAAGGAACGCACAGGGCACACAGTAGATTTTGAATATAAAACATAGAAAATAGTAAACTTAGTGTAATTACTTAGTGAACTTAGTGGTTAAAAAGAGAAATTCAATAATGGAATTAGACGAGAAAAAATATTTGTACTTACTTTTCCTATTACCAATTTTGGTGTTGGTTTTTCTTTTCAATCAATATTGGAAGCGAAAAAAGCAACGTGAATTTGGTGACTTAGAATTGGTGCAACGGTTGAGCCCAGATAGTTCGGTATTCAAACCTATTTTAAAATTAGGAGTCTTACTTTTGGCTTTAACAGGTTTGATTTTAGGCTTGGTCAATCCAAAAATTGGCACTAAAATGGAAACCGTAAAACGAGAAGGAATCGACATTGTTTTTGCCATAGACGTTTCTAAAAGTATGCTGTGCGAAGATGTAGCGCCGAGTCGTTTGGAAAAGAGTAAGCAGTTGGTTTCCCAAATTATCAATCAATTGGGTAACGACAGAATTGGAATTGTAGCTTATGCGGGCAGTTCGTTTCCAGTTTTGCCCATTACAACCGATTATAGTGTAGCCAAAATGTTTCTGCAAAGTATGAACACCGAAATGGTTTCGTCTGTAGGAACGTCTTTGGATGAAGCAATAAAATTGTCGGCTACGTATTTTGATGACAAAAAAACGAGCAAATTATTGATTTTAGTTTCCGATGGAGAAGACCATTCAGAAGGTGCCGAAGCCGCTGCGGAAGAAGCCAATAAACTAGGCATTAAAATCATTACAATAGGGGTGGGAACTCCAAATGGCGGAACTATTCCGTTACGACGCAATGGGGTTTTAGAAGGTTTGAAAAGGGACAATAACAACGAAGTGGTAATTACGAAATTGAATTCTGAAAGTTTGACCGCTATCGCTAAAGCTACCAAAGGAGGCTATGTGAATGGTGCCAACACCAAACAGGTAATTGATTACGTGAAAAACGCCCTGAATAATATTGAAAAAACCGAATTTGAAGCGACTCAAATGGCCGATTTCCAGTCGCAATTTCAGTGGTTTTTAGGATTTGCATTTTTGTTATTATTTGCAGATGTTTTTCTATTGGAACGCAAAACTAAATGGGTGAATCAACTCAATTTGTTTAATGAAAAGGAACAATAAAATGATTAAAAAGGTATTTCTATCTATTTTGCTCGTGTTTTCTTTGGCAATTACAGCCCAAGAGAAAGATGCTCTTTTGCCCAAAGCAAATGAAGACTTTGCAGCAAAAAAGTATGCTGATGCCGAAGCCAATTATAGAATTTCACATTCTAAATTCCCAAGAAGAACGGTAGCTTTGTACAATTTAGGAAATGCGATTTACCGTCAAAACCAATTTTCGGAATCCAAAATGGCATTTGCTAAAGCATTAAAAAATATCAAAACACGTTCGCAAAAACACAAAGCCTTTCACAATTTGGGGAATGTGTTTATGAAAGAGAAAAACTATTCACAGGCGGTCGAAGCTTATAAAAATGCGCTTCGCAACAATCCTGAGGATGAAGAAACGCGTTACAACTATGCTTTGGCTAAAAAAATGCTGAAAGACAATCCGCCAAAAGACGATAAGAATAAAGATAAAAATAAGGACAAGAACAAAGACAAAGATAAAAAGGACGACAAGAAAGACGGAGAGAATAAAGATAAGAACAAGGATAAAGGCGACCAAAATAAAGACAAAAAGTACGACAAAGGAGATAAAGATAAAAACAAGTCGGATAAAAAAGATGATTCGTCTAAAAATCAAGGACAACCAAAACCCAATCCAGGTGGAATTTCGCAGCAGCGCGTTCAGAATTTGTTGGATGCTGTGAATAATGAAGAAAAGAAAGTTCAGAATAAAGTCAATGCTCAAAAAGTAAAAGGAAAACCAGTCCAAACAGAAAAAGATTGGTAAGTAATTTGAAATAAGAATACCATTTTAATAACCAATGAAAAAATACATACTGCTATTATTAATCAGTTTTCAAGGACTATTGGCTCAAGTACAATTTGAGGCAAAAGTTAGCAGAAACACGCTCGGTTTGAACGAAAGACTTCGAGTAGATTTTATAATGAATGTAGATGGAGATAATTTTGTTCAGCCTAATTTTGAAGGTTTCCGAGTGATTGCAGGCCCAAGTCAGCAAATCAGTCAATCGTGGATTAACGGACGAAGTTCTTTTGAAAAAATATATTCTTATTTTTTATTGCCTTTACAAAAAGGAAATTTGGTCATTCGACAAGCGGTAATTGAATTTAATGGGCAATTGTATAAAACAGCGCCCGTTAGAGTTACAGTAACTAACCCAGTACAGCAGCAGGCAGATCCAAATGACCCAAGCGCACCTCAAATTTCAGCCGATAATAACATTTACCTTGTAGCCGATATTTCTAAAACCAATCCGTACATCAACGAACCGATTACGGTGGTGTACAAATTGTATTTCAGCTACAATATTGGAATATCCAATTGGCGCGAATTGGACAAACCTAAATACAATGATTTTTGGAGTCAGAACATTGACATTAAACAATTAGTTGCCGAAGAAGGGATGTTCAAAGGACAACGCTATCGCTTTGTAACCTTGCGAAAAACGGTATTGTATCCTCAAAAATCAGGAAAACTAAGAATAGAACCTTTAGCGTTAGATATCGATGTACAATTGCCAACTAATCGTAGGGATATGTTTGGTAGAGTACTAATTACTGAAGGTAACAAACGTGTTTCGGCCGGAACCAAAACAATCAATGTAAAAGCACTTCCTGAAGCGGGTAAACCAGAAGGTTTTACAGGAGCGGTGGGGAACTTTGATTTTAAAGTAACGCCAACAAAAACCAATCTAAAAAACGGAGAAAGTTTGGATTTAGTGGTGAGTGTAAGTGGGAAAGGAAATCTGAAACTGTTTGATTTACCCAAACCCGTAGCGCCTAATGCACTCGAAATGTATGATGCGGTTCATAAAGAAGGAGTTAACACAGGTTTGTCGGGAATGACAGGAAAGATTTCGGATACTTACACGATTGTTCCGCAATACAAAGGAAAATATCCAATTAAACCGATGCAGTTTAGTTATTTTGATTTGAGTTCAGGAACATACAAAACAATAAGTTCTAACGAAATTCTAATTAATGTATTGGATGGACCAGCAGTAACAAATGCTGTAGCTTCGAATACAGGGGCGAATAAAAACAAAATTGAAAAATCAGAACAATTCAAATTCATCAAATTAAAAACAAAATTAGAGCCTTTACAACGCCAAGATTTCTTTGGATCGTTATGGTATTATGTATTGTTGTTCTTACCATTTATTGCGCTGCCGATAGTAGTTCTTCTTAGAAGAAGAAAAGAAGCTTTAGCAGGAGATGTGACGGGTAATCGAATCCGAATGAACAACCGATTGGCTAAAAAATATTTGTCAGAAGCCAAAAAACAAATCAACAACAAAGAGCCGTTTTATGTGGCTTTGGAAAAAGCGATGCACAATTTCTTGAAAGCCAAATTACACATTGAAACTTCGGAAATGAGTAAAGATAATATTCAAGAATTATTATTGTCTCGCAATGCCAATCCAGAAGTGGTTGCTGATTTTATTGCCTTAACTGAAAATTGTGAGTTGGCTCGTTATGCACCCGCCTCAAGCACGTCTATTCAGAATGATTTTGATAAAGCAGTGTTGATTATTTCAGAACTAGAAAAACAAATATAACAATTGATAATTCAAAATTAACAATTGATAATTCAAACAAAATGAAACATTTAGTTTATATATTTTTATTCATTACTTCTTTTGTATTCGCTCAAAGCGGATTTGAAAAAGGGAATGTTTTGTATCAAAAAGGGCAATACCAACAAGCCATTCAGGCTTATGAAAGCGTGTTGGATAACCACCAACAATCAGCGGACTTGTATTTCAATTTAGGAAATTGTTATTACAAATTGAATAAAGTAGCACCAGCGATTTATAATTATGAGAAAGCTTTGGTACTACATCCCGAAGATGTTGATATTGCCAATAATTTGAAATTTGCGCAGAAATTAACTATTGATGAGGTAAAAGAAGTGCCGAAAGTAGGCTTTGCCAAACTACTTCGTGATTTCACGGAAATGTGTCATTACAATACTTGGGCGTGGATTTCGGTAGTCTTTGGATTGTTGTTTTTAGGATTTTTTATTGGGTATTATTTTTCTCCAGCCACAGTTTCAAAACGCATTTTCTTTTTTGGAATGTTTGTATGGATTCTGTTTCTGTTAATTAGTGTGGGAGCGGCTATTTTTGAAAAAAATCATTTTGTAGACGAACGTCCAGCCATCGTTTTTGCGGAAGTAACTGAGGTGAAAAGCGAACCTCAAAAAGCGAGTCCTGCCACTTTTGTAGTTCACGAAGGGACTAAAGTTTTTGTCGAAGAAACCTTGGGCAAATGGAAAAAAATTCAATTGACAGACGGCACTGAGGGTTGGATTGAATCCGCAACTATTAGAGAAGTGAAATAAGGGTTAGGGTTATTTCTTAGTCGCTTTTTGGTACAATTTCTGAATAGAAGGGAAAATAAAATCAGCTGTTTTTTGAATTGGATTAAAGAAAATAGAACGATCTAAAGTTTCTTTTTTGGCTAAAAAATGATTGTAGTTGATTTTCTCAAAAACACTAAACAGGATACTTACAATTAATACCGTTTTCAGCATTCTGAAAAACCCACCACCCGCTTTGTTGATCCATCCCAAATAAGCAAAACTCACCAATTTAGTCAAGAACTTTCCGGCTAAAGAGATTCCTATAATCACCACCAAAAAAGTAAGAATAAAAGCAATGACTTGAATAGAATACGGATTCCATTTTACGACTCCCGCTAACGCAGTTTTTGCCATAGCCGAAAATTGGAAAGCCAGATAAATTCCTGCAATTAAAGAAAAAAAGGAAGCCAGTTCTACAAAAAGTCCGTTTTGAATTCCTTTGAATGCAGCATAAATCAATAATGCCCCAATAACAATGTCTAAAAATCCCATAGCTATATTGTATAAAAGCACAAAGATAAAAGAATTGAGGATTGTCTGTTGTCAATTTTCTACTTCTTATCTTTGCGGTTCAAATTTTGGTTTCGTTTTGCCCTTCGTAAATCGTAAATCGTAAATCGCACATCCAATGTCAAGAGACGCACAATTGAAGGAACGCTGGGAACAGCTTGTAGTTATATTATCCGATCGGTTTTCGCAAGGCGAAGATTTAGATTTGGATGCCATCATTTACTTAATCGGAATTCAAGAGTTAGGACAGCTTCATCGCGAGTTTAAAAAAGATGAAAAAGTCAATTTGATGCACATCGCCATTTGCCGATTATTAGAGCCGTATGGGTATTATGAATTTGAATTTTTTGACGAAGAAGGTTGGCCTCATTACAAAGTAAAAGAAGAATTACCACCTTTAAAAGCAGGGGAGCAATCGGTATTGATGAAAGAAGCGATTGTGAATTATTTTCTGGAAAGAGAATTAATTAAATAATAGTGACTCGTATCCAATAACTAATCACTAAACGAGGTTTTACTTTTCACTAAAAAAACGTAATTTTGCACCTTTACCAAAAGACTGATGATAGATAAGATAAAAGAATACATTAGCGAAGCACAAGGATTTTCCTCACAAGATCCAGCAGAACTAGAAGCTTTCAGAATTAAATTTTTAGGAAGTAAAGGACTTTTAAAAGAGTTGTTTGCCGAATTTAAAAATGTTCCTAACGAACAGAAAAAAGAATTTGGACAAGTAATTAATTTATTGAAAACGTCTGCCGAAGATAAAGTAAAATCCATCCAAGAAGCCTTAGAAAGTAAAGAAGAAAGCAAAGGAGCCTATGGCGATTTAACGCGTGCGGCAGAGCCGGTTTTGATTGGGTCGCGTCATCCAATTTCTTTGGTTAAAAATCAAATAATCGATATTTTTTCTACTGTAGGTTTCAACGTGTCTGAAGGTCCAGAAATCGAAGACGATTGGCACAATTTTACTGCCTTGAACTTGCCAGAATACCATCCAGCTCGTGACATGCAGGACACCTTTTTTATTCAAACGAATCCTGATATTTTGTTGCGCACCCACACCTCATCAGTACAAGTGCGTTATATGGAAAATAATAAACCGCCAATTAGAACGATTTCTCCTGGGCGTGTTTTTCGTAACGAAGCGGTTTCGTCACGTTCCCACTGTATTTTCCATCAAGTAGAAGGCTTGTATATTGACAAAGACGTTTCTTTTGCTGATTTAAAACAAACCTTATTGTATTTCACTAAAGAGATGTTCGGAAAGTCAAAAATCCGTTTGAGACCGTCTTATTTTCCTTTTACAGAACCAAGTGCCGAGATCGATATTTATTGGGGCTTGAAAACCGAAACCGATTACCGTATTACCAAAGGAACGGGTTGGTTAGAAATTGGAGGTTGCGGAATGGTAGATCCGAATGTGTTGAAAAACTGCGGGATCAATCCAGACGAATACAATGGTTTTGCTTTCGGAATGGGAGTAGAGCGTATCGCCATGTTGCTGTACCAAATTGGAGATATCCGAATGTTTTACGAAAATGACGTTCGTTTCTTAGAACAATTCAAATCAATAGTATAATTTATAATTCGCCCTTTTTGAAGTAACATTTAGAAAGGGTTTTTTACAATATGAAATCGCCATTAACCACAAGTTTGCGCAAGCAAACACCAATAAATAAAGCGATTACATATATGTCCGCTAAAAATTAACTTTTGCATATATGAAAAAAGACATCATCATCCCCGAAGTAGAAAATGTTTTCATGGCAGTCGTTCAAGAATGGAGCGATGATTTCATGGAAAAAGTGTGGTATGCTTATTTAGTCAACGATTCTGATTTTCAATTGGATGGTGTAATGGTCGTTTCTAAAGCATTTGGAACCTTAGACGGAGAGATGAAAAAAACATCCGTTTTACGTCATGCTTTTGCGGAAATTCCTGAGGTTTCTGTGGCCAAAATCGAGATGATTGAAAAAAGTCTATTGGCTTTAAACAATGAATTTATGGTAACCTTTTTTATAGGTAATACATTGTATGACAAGAAATTTATTTTCAAAGCCAACTCTATTCAAGAAGCCAATCAAGAGGAAGTGCCAATTCTATTTGTAGAGGGTGTAATTGTTCGGTAATTACTTACCCTCTCTACGTTTTTTAGCGGTCCAGCTAGAGTAGCCCAATACAAAAATCCCAAAAACAATATAACCTACAGCTCTAAAATAATAGCCGTTGTCTGCTAATTGGGTGGCTAGTGGTGTTCTGCCAGACTGGTACCAAGTAGAAAAACCTATCATAAAAAGTCCCCAAAAAACGCCTGTTTTAACCTGATATTTCCATCTTTCGCTCATAATTGCTGTATTTAATCTAGTTGATCTGTCAAGTTTTTGAATACTTTTTTGGCATTTTTCCCTTCGTATAAAATACTGTATACCGTATTAATAATTGGGGTGCTGGCTCCGTAACCTTGATTCAATTGGTACGCACTTTTAGTAGCATAATAGCCTTCGGCTACCATACTCATTTCCATCATCGCACTCTTTACGGTATAGCCTTTTCCAATCATATTTCCGAACATTCTGTTTCTAGAAAAAACAGAATATCCCGTAACCAATAAATCGCCTAAATAAGCTGAGTCATTGATGTTGCGTTTCATTTTATGTACTTTTTTGATGAATTTCTTCATCTCCCGAATGGCATTACTCATCAAAACCGATTGGAAGTTATCTCCATAGCCTAAACCATGAGCAATTCCTGCCGCTACTGCATAAATGTTTTTTAACATCGCCGCATATTCAGTACCAATAATGTCATCGGTAATTTTAGTTTTGATGTAATTGCTAGATAAATTTTTGGCTACAATAGTCGCTTTTTCAGGATCTCCACACGCAATAGTCAGGTACGAAAGTCGCTCTAATGCCACTTCTTCGGCATGACAAGGCCCTGTAATTACACCTATATTATAATACGGAATGTTATAATTAAAATGAAAATGTTCGCCCACAATTAAACTCGTTTCAGGCACAATACCTTTAATAGCAGAGAAAATGATTTTGTTCTCTAGCGAAGTAGTCAAATTAGCCAATTCAGCTTCCAAAAAAGCAGATGGAATAGCAAAAATCAGATAATCGGCATAGGCAACGGCTTCGTTAATATCGTGTGTTAATCGTAGTTTATTGGTGTCAAACTCCACCGAACTCAAGTAATTCGGATTGTGTTTTTCTGTTTTAATATGTTCAATTGCAGCTTCGTTACGCATGTACCAAGAAATTTCAGGTAAATTAGTACATAACATTTTCGCAATGGCGGTAGCCCAACTACCTCCACCAATCACTGCAAATTTTAAATTTTCGGTCATTTTATGTATTGGATTTAATCAAAAGTAGGTAAAAAAAACAATAAACACCAATTTATTCTATTTGGTAGTATCAGAATTGATAGGCTTTAACAATACAACGACTACTTTTTAATTTATTTTTTTACACTGCTGCACAATAAAAAATAATAGTTTACGTTGTAAACTATTATTAATGAAGTTTTTATAGTTAAAAATGCATTTTGAGTTAGTTAGTTTTGTTTTTGTATTTTGAAAAGGCGTCCCACAGTAGTAAGTAGAACGCCTTTTTGATTTTAAAACTAGTAACTTAATTCAACAATCTCACGCAGTTTGTCTAAAGTGAGGTTTTGTCTTTCACCTAAAGCTTTCCAACCCCTTTTTTCAAATCGATTTACGATAAAATCAGCCGTATTTTCAATGTTGGCAGCATTTTCAGAAATTTTGGTTTTCATTCCCATAGTATGATAAAAGGCTACAGTTGCTTCAATCGCTTGACGGGCAATTTCTTCCTCGGTTCCAGTCAATTGGAACACTCTTTTTCCGTATTGTGCTAATTTTTCTTTTTTGGTTTCAAATAAAACGCGGAATAGATTAGGGCCGATAATCGCCAATGTTCGAGCGTGGTCAATATTGTACAACGCGGTTAATTCATGTCCAATCATGTGCGTTGCCCAATCTGACGGAACGCCTTTTTGAATCAATCCGTTTAATGCCATGGTACAACTCCACATAAAATTTGATGCCAAGGTATAATCGGTTGGATTTTCGACTACTTGAGGACCAACTTCAATTAGGGTTTGTAAAATGCTTTCGGCAATTCGATCTTGTAAATAGCCTTTGTGTGGATAGGTTAAATATTGCTCCAAAACGTGAACATAGGCATCAATAACGCCATTTTGTAATTGTCTTTTTGGCAATGACGCAATCACAGTTGGGTCGCAAATAGAAAACTTTGGAAACATAGCCGAACCACCAAAATCGCGTTTTTCTTGGGTTGCTTTTATCGAAATCACTGAACCTGAATTCATTTCGCTTCCCGTAGCTGGCAAAGTTAGAACAGTTCCAAAAGGTACCACATCAGCCCCTTCTTTGAAGAGAATTCTTTGGTGTAGAATATCCATTGGATTGCCTTGAAAATGAACAGCAGCCGAGATGAATTTTACTCCGTCTATTACGCTTCCGCCACCTACAGCCAAAATGAAATCTATTTTTTGTTCGCGAATGATGTCCACCGCTTTCATCAACGTTTCATAATAGGGGTTAGCCTCTATGCCGCCAAATTCCACTACATCAAAACCCTGTAATGCCGTTTTTACTTGGTCGTAAATTCCATTTTTAAAAATACTTCCACCGCCATAAGCGACTAATACTTTCGATTCTTTAGGAATTAAAGTACTTAATTTTTCTATTTCTCCTTTTCCAAAAATTAATTTGACAGGATTGTATAATTCAAAATTTAACATGAGTATAAGTTTTTATTAAAAGTACTAAATAAGGAAGCAACCGTTAGGTAAACAACTGTTAATAGTGCCGATTTATTTTTTGTAAAAATTATTGTGATCAATGTATGCCCAAACTTTTTGAGGTAGCAAAGCCAAGACATTTTTTCCTTTTTTGATGTGGTCTCTGATAGCTGTAGAAGAAATTTCTACCACAGGAGCATCAATCAGATGAATTTTTGGGTGATTTTTAAAAAGGTGATTATCGTTTTCATCAGTAAAACCAACTCTCGGGTAGACGTAGATTTCGTGATGTGCTAAAATCGCCTCGTAATTTTTCCATTTGTGAAACGACTTCAAATTGTCTTCGCCCATAATTAAAGAAAACGCATGTTCTGGATATTTTTCTTCTAAATGAACTAAGGTGTTCACTGTATAATTGGGCTGCGAAAGCTTAAATTCAATATCCGAAGGTTTGATTTTTGGAAAATCTTCCGTTGCTAAAAACACCATTTCTAATCGGTGATGGTCAGCCAGCAGTGTGCTTTTCTTTTTCAACGGATTGTGTGGAGTAACCACCATCCAAACCTGGTCTAAATCGGCATGCTCCGCCATGTGATTGGCAATAATTAAATGCCCCACATGAATAGGATTAAAAGTTCCGAAATAGAGACCTATTTTCATAGTTTTAGTCACTAGTGATTAGTAAAAAGTAATTAGTTTTTCAACGTTTTTGAAAAAGCGTTTATCATTTTAGATTCTTCTTCAATTTGACTTAAAATTTCATTGTATAAATGCTGAGTTGTTACAAAACCAAGTTCATTAGCAATATGTAACTGTGTTTCGATTTCGAATAATGAGCCTCTTGAAATATCTAAAAAATGACTAAACGATTTGTCTGTATTTCTTCCATAACCTTCAGCTATATTTGAAGGGACAGAAACCGCAGCTCGTTTTAGTTGGCTTGTCAAGGCATACAATTCTTCTTGAGGAAATGATTTTGCCAATTGATAAACCAAACTAACAATTTTGATCCCTTTTTGCCAAATCAATAAATCCTTATATGATTTTATCTCTCCCATTACCAAGCTAATTACTAATTACTCTTTACTAATCACTTTTTAGAAATAAATGCTTTCACTAATTGGTAGGCTTCGTCTAAAGCTACCTCTAAGTCGTAATTTTTTATGATTACATCAAATTGTGGCGCAGTGGCCAATTCTACGTGGGCTTTTGCAATACGCATATTGATTTTTTCTTCGCTTTCAGTAGAGCGCTCTTTCAATCGGCGTTTTAGTTCGTCCACACTTGGGGGTTTCACAAAAACGGCTAAGGTTTCTTCTGGAAATTTAGACTTAATACGCAATCCGCCTGCAACGTCAATATCAAAGATTACATTTTTGCCTTTAGCCCAAATGCGCTCCACTTCGCTTTTTAACGTTCCGTAAAAATTATCGCGGTACACTTCTTCCCATTCTACAAAATCTTCGTTTTTGATGTGTTGTTTAAATTGATCTAACGACATAAAATAATAGTCCTTACCATTCACTTCTTCGCCGCGCGCTTCGCGAGTAGCTGCCGAAATAGAGAACTCTAAATTCAAATCGGCCTGCGCCAATAAATGTCTTACTATAGTAGTTTTTCCAGAACCCGATGGAGCTGAGAATACGATTAATTTTCCTTTCATACGATGCTAATTACAGTACATTCAACACTTGCTCCTTAATTTTCTCCAATTCGTCTTTCATTTGAACGACTAATTTTTGCATTTGTGCATGATTCGATTTAGATCCCATGGTATTGATTTCGCGTCCCATTTCTTGAGTAATGAAGCCTAATTTTCTACCATTAGCCTCTTTTCCTTTAAGGGTTTCCAAGAAATAATCCAAGTGATTCGTTAAGCGCACCTTTTCTTCGGTAATATCTAATTTTTCTAAGTAGTAAATTAATTCTTGTTCGAAACGATTTTCATCTACGTTTACTTTTAATTCGGAAATAGCCGTTTGCAAACGGTCTTTAATGGCTTGAACACGTTCTGGATCTAGTGCCAAGGCTTCGTTCATGTATTGGCGAATATTGGCAATACGCAATTGAAATTCTTTTTCAAGTGATTGTCCTTCGTCTTTTCTAAAGTTTACGATGTTTTGTAACGCTTCGTCGATAGCAGTTTCAATTTGCGTCCAATCATTTTCATCGATTTCTTCGCGTTCCGTTTTTAAAGTATCTGGCATGCGAATGGCCATTTTCATCAATTCGGTTTCTTCTGCATTGGCATATACCGCTCTTAATTGTTCGATATACCCTTTCACAATTGGCACATTGACTTTAGTTGAAGTTTGTTCGGCAGTACTTTCGATGAAAATCGAAAAATCAACTTTGCCTCTTTCTAATTTCAGTGCAATTTGGTTGCGCAAACCCAATTCCATTTCGCGGTAAAGCGAAGGCATTCTTACATTTAAATCGAGTCCTTTACTGTTTAACGATTTAACTTCTACCGTGATTTTTTTGGTTGGCAATTGCAACGTAGCTTTACCAAAACCAGTCATTGATTGTATCATATATGAATTGTGTAATAGCTACAAATGTATTGAAATTTTAGGATTTCTTCATTGTAACCAGATAAACCCCACTAAAAATTAGCACTGCCGAAATTATTTTAACGCCATTCAATTCGTCTTTTCCTAATCCAATAGCAAAAACTGTAGCAAAAAGAGGTTGTAAATAAATAAACACGGCTACCGTTGTAGGGCTTAATTCTTTCATTGAAAGGAGATTCAACAAATAGGTTAGGAAAGTGGAACAAAATACTACAAAACTAATTTTCCAATAAACAATAGTAGGAACGCTAGACCATTGAACAGCTTGAAATTCGTTCCATCCAAAAGGTAAAACCATCAAAAAACCTAAAAGATAAATCCATTTTACAAAGGTAAAAGCATGGTATTTATGCATTAATTTTTTGACAATTATTAAGTAATATCCGTAGGAGATAGCGTTAATTAAAACAAGCAAATTACCTAATCCTGCTTGCTTTGCTCCGGCAATTGCTTTGCCATAAAGAATCAACAACGCGGTTCCTGTTAATCCAAGAATGAGTCCAGACACCATTCGCTTTCGGAGTCGTTCTTTCATAATAATGGCGGATAGCACCAACACAATCATAGGGGTAGAAACCATGATTACCGATGCGCTAATCGGAGAAGTTAAACTCAACCCTTTGAAAAAAGTAAGCATATTCAAGGCTACTCCAAAAAAGGCAGCGCCTACTATTCTTTGATAGTCTTGAGGAGCGATTTTTTCTGGTGGCAGTTGATTACAAACTTTCATTAGTAAAGCTGTTGTCCAAAACAAAAGCATTGTGCCTCCCACTCGTAAAGAAATAAACCCATAAGCGCCTATATATTGTGGCATTACATCTTTGGCAATGGTAAAAGTCATTCCATAAATAATGGAAACAAAAGTAGCAGCTACTAAAGCAAAATTTCGTTTAGACATTGCGTAATGCGTTATGAACTTTAAGAATGTTTTGTTGGCTGTTGCCAATGTAGATGGCACCGTCAATAATAAAAACGGGACGACTCAAAAAAGTATAGTGTTCCAAGAGGTATTTTTTGAAATCGGATTCAGTAAGAGCTTTGTCCTTTAATCCTAATGACTTGTATAATTGTGCTTTTTTACTAAAAAGCGCTTCGTAACTACCCGAAAGTTGGTACATTTCGTCTAATTGCTCTTCGGTAATAGGGTCTTGTTTGATGTCGTGAAAAACCAAATTATGGCCTTCTGGCAAGGCTTTGATTATTTTTCGACAGGTATCGCAAGAAGCGAGGTAATATATTGTGTTCATATTGAAACGCGATTACTTTTTTGCAAAGAAAATTCATTTGCCACTTAAAATGATTATTTTTAGCAAAAATTTCAAATCAAAACCCAATGGAACAAATATTCGAACTGAACAGAACGTGCCGAAAATTAATCGCTCCTTTTTTAGAGGACTACACTTTAGACCAATTAAATGCAATTCCGGAAGGATTTAGCAATAATTTATTTTGGAATATTGCCCACGTTGTGGTGACTCAGCAGTTGTTAATTTACAAGCTTTCCGGTTTGAACATGTTAGTTTCTGATGAATTGGTAGACCAATACAGAAAAGGAACTAAACCAGAACAACCAGCTACTCAGGCGGATGTTGATTTGATTAAATCCCTTTTATTTGATACTATAGACCAAACGCAAGCCGATTATGGCAGTGGTGTTTTTACTCAATTTACGGAATATCCTACCTCTAGTGGATTTGTCTTGAAAAATGTCAAAGATGCCATGGCGTATAATAATTTTCACGAAGGACTTCATCTTGGAATTATGATGAGTATGCGCAAGTTGCTGTAGTCTATTTTCTTCTCTTATAAGAAAACAATTGTTTTTGATGTAAAAATTGCGAAAACTATATCGTTTTCGTAAATTTTATTATTGTAAATGTAAATTTCTTTAAAATAGCTTGTTAAAACGATAAATCTGCAAAAAAACTCGTTAAATAGCGTGGATTTATTCTTCAATTACATCTATCTTTGTTTGTAGTTACGAAATCGATTTCTTAAAAACCGATTTGAACTTAAAATCAATTGTATTGACCTAAATTTAGTGCTAAAGATGGAAGAAAAAATAAATCAATTTATGGCTTTGGTAGAAGCCAAAAATCCAAACGAACCCGAATTCATTCAAGCCGTTAGAGAATTTGCTGAAACAGTAATTCCGTTTATCTCCGAACGAAAAAAATACGACGGGAAAAATATATTACTTCGTATCGCCGAGCCAGAGCGTTCGATCATTTTTAGAGTGCCATGGGTAGATGATAAAGGAGAAATTATTGTAAATCGTGGATTCAGAATCCAAATGAACTCGGCTATTGGGCCATACAAAGGCGGAATTCGTTTTCATCATACCGTGAACTTATCAGTTTTGAAATTCTTGGCTTTCGAACAAGTATTCAAAAACAGTTTGACCACACTACCAATGGGTGGTGGAAAAGGAGGTTCTGATTTTGATCCAGAAGGAAAATCGGATAGTGAAATCATGCGTTTCTGTCAATCGTTTATGACAGAATTGTGTCGCCATATTGGACCTGACTTGGATGTTCCTGCGGGAGATATCGGAGTAGGAGCAAGAGAAATTGGCTACTTATTTGGACAATACAAACGCATTCGCAATGAATTTACGGGAGTATTAACCGGAAAAGGATTGGCTTACGGAGGATCGTTAATTCGTCCAGAAGCAACAGGATACGGTGTAGTGTATTTTACAGAGCAAATGTTGCGTACCATTGGCCAGGATATCAAAGGGAAAACCGTAGCGATTTCAGGTTTTGGAAACGTGGCTTGGGGAGTTGCTTTGAAAGTGAATGAATTAGGTGGAAAAGTTGTGACCATTTCAGGTCCTGACGGGTATATTTATGATAAAGATGGAATCTCAGGCGATAAAATCGATTTTATGCTTGAAATGAGAGCGCGTGGCGATAACAAAGCCGAAGCCTATTTAGAGAAATATCCTAATGCTGAGTTCCACAAAGGCAAAAGTCCTTGGGAAGCTAAAGTAGATATTGCGATTCCATGTGCGACTCAAAACGAGTTGAACGAGCAAGATGCTAAAAATTTAATTGCTAACGGTGTCATTTGTGTAACCGAGGCGGCCAATATGCCGTGTACTCTAGAAGCAATTAAATTGTTCCTAGAAAACAAAGTGCTTTTTGCTCCAGGTAAAGCTGCTAATGCGGGTGGAGTTGCGGCTTCTGGTTTAGAAATGACGCAAAATTCCATTCGTTTGAACTGGACGAGCGAGGAAGTCGATGCGCGATTAAAAGAAATTATGGTAGGCATTCACAATCAATGTAAAAAATATGGTGCAGAGGAAGATGGGTATGTAAATTATGTAAAAGGAGCCAATATCGCTGGATTTGTAAAAGTGGCGGATGCCATGCTGGCACAAGGGGTGGTATAAGACTATTAATTCAAATGCTAAAAACCTTCTTTCGATTTTCGGGAGAAGGTTTTTTTAGTTTGTGCGGTAGAGTATGCTATATTTGTGAACCAATATTTAATACATGCAAGTCAAAACCAAAGCGATTGTTATTTCGGCATTAAAATTTCAGGAAAAAAGCCTGATTGTGAAATGCTTTACCCTGACGCATGGTTTGAAATCCTATTTTGTTCGGGATGCTTTTTCATCTCGAAAATCGAATCAAAAAATTGCCTATTTCCAGCCTTTGAGTATTTTGGAAATCGAAGCGGTGCATAAGAACAAAGGTACTTTGGAAAATTTTAAAGAAATTAAAATTGCCACGCCTTTTCATTCGATTCATACCGACATTGTTAAAAGTACGATTGTGTTATTTGTATCGGAGATTTTGCACCATTCCATACACGAAGAAGAAAAAAACGAAGCGCTTTTTACGTTTATAGAAACGGCTTTGCAGTGGCTCGATAACCACAATGAAACGGCTAATTTTCATTTAATTTTATTACTCGAAATGACCAAATATTTTGGTTTCTATCCTGATGTGACTAACAGGGATCGAGCTTTTTTCGAATTGGTAGAAGGTGTTTTTTCTCCTTTTCATGCGGTGAGTTCGCTAACCGAACACGAAACCCTTTTGTTTAAAAAACTGATTGACTTAAAATGGGATTCGGATCAAAAGATTTTTCATGTGATTGAAAGACAAATCCTCTTGAAAATCCTAATGGAATATTACAGCTATCACTTGGACGGCTTTAGAAAACCGAAATCCTTGGAGGTGTTAAAGGAAGTTTTTGCGTAAAAGAAACACGAATTTGACGAATTTGCACAAATTTCTCAGATGTAGTATGTCATCTGTGCTAATCTGTGAAATTAGTGTTGGATTTTCTATCTTAAAGTAGCATCAATAACTTTTGCCTTTTCGCTTTTGCCTATTTACTAATATTCACTACTTTCGCAACTCGATTTAGAAAAGCATACCATGAGCACAAAATTTACTGAATACAAAGGACTTGACTTGCCAAAATCGGCAGAAGAGGTGCTGGATTTTTGGAAGAAAGAAACGATATTTGAGAAAACGGTAACTACCCGTGAAGGGAATCCGCCGTACGTGTTTTTTGAGGGGCCGCCTTCGGCAAATGGCTTACCAGGAATTCACCACGTGATGGCACGTGCTATTAAAGATATTTTTTGTCGCTATAAAACTCAAAAAGGATTCCAAGTAAAGCGTAAAGCAGGTTGGGATACCCACGGTTTACCGGTTGAATTGGGTACTGAAAAAGAATTGGGAATTACTAAAGAAGACATTGGTAAAACCATCACCGTAGAAGAATACAACGAGGCCTGCAAACGCACCGTGATGCGCTATACGGATGTTTGGAACGACCTAACGGAAAAAATGGGGTATTGGGTTGATATGAACGATCCGTATGTGACGTACAAACCTAAATACATGGAAACCGTGTGGTGGTTGTTGAAACAAATCTACAACAAGGATTTGATGTACAAAGGTTACACTATTCAGCCGTACTCACCAAAAGCGGGGACAGGATTGTCTTCGCACGAGGTGAATCAACCAGGTTCGTACCGCGATGTAACTGATACAACGATTGTGGCGCAATTCAAGACCAAACCCGAATCGTTGCCGAGTTTTTTACAAGGATTTGGAGACATTCATGTTTTGGCTTGGACGACTACTCCTTGGACTTTGCCATCGAATACCGCTTTGACTGTAGGTCCAAAAATTGATTATGTGTTGGTGAAAACCTTCAATCAATATACGTTCTTACCAACGAATGTCATTTTGGCTAAAAACTTGGTGGGAAAACAATTTGGCAAAACGTTTTTCGAATCGGCAGAAGCTGCTGATTTTGAAAATTTCAAAGCAGGAGATAAGAAAATTCCATTTCAAATTTTGGCGGAAGCCAAAGGAGCGGACTTGGTTGGAATTCGTTACGAGCAATTGATGCCTTTGGCTTTGCCGTATCAAAACCCAGAAAATGCGTTTAGAGTAATTGCAGGAGATTTCGTTACTACCGAAGACGGAACAGGAATTGTACATACCGCGCCTACATTTGGTGCAGATGATGCTAAAGTAGCCAAAGAAGCGTCTCCAGAAGTGCCACCAATGTTAGTCTTAGACGAAAATGGTACGCCAGTTCCTTTGGTGGATTTACAAGGTAAATTTGTCAATGGACTAGGGGATTTGTCTGGTAAATACGTTAAAAACGAATACTATAATGAAGGCGAAGCACCAGAGCGTTCTGCCGATGTGGAAATTGCCATTCAGTTAAAAGAAGAAAATAAGGCGTTCAAAGTAGAGAAATACGTTCACAGTTACCCACATTGTTGGAGAACGGATAAGCCTATTTTATACTACCCTTTGGATTCTTGGTTCATCAAGATTACCGAAGTGCGTGACCGTATGTTTGACTTGAACGATTCCATCAACTGGAAGCCAAAAGCGACTGGAGAAGGTCGTTTTGGGAACTGGTTGAAAAATGCTAACGATTGGAATTTATCCCGTTCTAGATATTGGGGAATTCCGTTGCCAATTTGGAGAACTGAAGACAAACAAGAAGAAATCTTGATTGGTTCGGTAGAAGAATTGTACCACGAAATTGAAAAATCAATTCAGGCGGGTTTCCAAAAAACAAATCCGTTTGCTGGTTTTGAGATTGGAAACATGTCGGAATCTAATTATGATTTGATTGACTTGCACAAAAATGTAGTGGACGAAATCACTTTGGTTTCGGCTTCAGGAAAACCAATGCAACGCGAAAGCGATTTGATTGACGTTTGGTTTGATTCAGGCGCCATGCCGTATGCTCAATGGCATTATCCATTTGAAAATAAAGAGTTGATTGACCAAAATAAATCGTTTCCAGCTGATTTTATTGCTGAAGGAGTCGATCAAACCCGTGGTTGGTTCTATACCTTACACGCTATTGGAACTTTAGTTTTTGACAAAATCGCGTATAAAAATGTGGTTTCTAACGGATTGGTATTGGACAAAAACGGACAGAAAATGTCAAAACGTTTAGGGAATGCCGTTGATCCTTTTGAAACTTTGAAAGAATACGGTCCAGATGCAACTCGTTGGTACATGATATCCAATGCGAATCCTTGGGATAACTTGAAATTTGATATTGAAGGGGTGGCTGAGGTGCGTAGAAAATTCTTTGGAACACTTTACAACACTTATTCTTTCTTTGCTTTATATGCTAACATTGATGGATTTACGTATTCAGAAGCGGAAATTCCTTTGGCGGAGCGACCAGAAATTGACCGTTGGATTTTATCCGAACTACACACTTTAGTTCAGGTAGTTGACGAAGCGTATGCTGATTATGAGCCAACCAAAGCAGCTCGAGCGATTTCTGAATTTGTTCAGGAAAACTTGAGTAACTGGTACGTTCGTTTGTGTAGAAGACGTTTTTGGAAAGGAGAGTATGCCCAAGATAAAATCGCGGCTTATCAAACTTTATACACTTGTTTGTTAAGCATAAGTAAATTGGCTGCTCCAATTGCGCCATTTTATATGGACAAATTATACAAAGACTTAACACAGGCAACACATTCAGAAGGATTTGAGAGTGTACATTTGGCAAAATTTCCAGAACACGTTGAAAACTTTGTTGATAAATCGTTGGAAAGCAAAATGCAAAAAGCACAAACGATTTCATCATTGGTATTATCTCTTCGTAAAAAAGAGATGATTAAAGTGCGTCAACCATTGCAAAAGGTAATGATTCCGGTACTTGACAACAATCAGAGAGCCGAAATCGAAGCAGTATCAGACTTAATAAAAGCCGAAGTAAACGTGAAAGAAGTAGTGCTTTTAGACGATGCTTCAGGGATTTTGGTGAAACAAATTAAGCCTAATTTCAAGACGTTAGGACCTCGTTTTGGTAAAGATATGGGCTTGATTTCTAAAGAGATACAAGGATTTTCGCCAGATCAAATCAACGAATTGGAACGTGAAGGAAGTATAGCTATTGTTATTGCCGGAAATACTGTATCTTTAACTATAGAAGATGTAGAAATTACATCGCAAGATATTGAGGGTTGGTTAGTGGCTAATTCTAACGGAATTACAGTGGCGTTAGACATCACCATTTCGGCAGAATTGAAGCAAGAAGGTATTGCAAGAGAATTGGTCAACCGAATCCAAAACATCCGTAAGGATTCAGGTTTTGAGGTAACAGATAAAATTAAAGTGACGTTACAACACAATGCTGAATTACAAGAAGCAGTGTTAGCAAACGAAGACTATATCAAGTCAGAAACTTTAACCGAAAGTTTGGTTTTTGAAAATGAAGTAGTCAACGGCTTAGAAATAGAATTTGATGATATAAAAACAAAAATAATAATCACTAAATAGATTGAGTCATGGTAGATGAAATTGCAAGATACTCAGATGCAGATTTAGCAGAATTTAAAGAATTAATTCAAAAAAAGATAGTAAAAGCTCAAGAAGATTTGGACTTGATTAAGAGCGCTTATATGAATGATTTGAATAATGGAACAGACGATACGTCTCCAACATTCAAAGCGTTTGAAGAAGGTAGCGAAACCATGTCTAAAGAAGCCAATTCACAATTAGCCATTCGTCAAGAAAAGTTCATTCGTGACTTGAAAAATGCGCTTTTCCGTGTTGAAAATAAAACCTACGGAGTGTGTAAAGTAACTGGAAAATTAATTAGCAAAGAACGCTTATTGATTGTGCCTCACGCTACGATGAGTATCGAAGCAAAAAATATGCAACGATAAACAACACAGAGAGTATTTGTACTATTCCAAATTCCAAAATTTCTGATTAGAAAAGCTGGAATTTGGAATTTTTATTTTTGGAAATTAGTTACTTTTGCGCCATGGAATACAAATCAATATCATTACGAAACGCTTATCTACTAGTGCTACTTGTATTAGTTGTAGATCAGGTGTCTAAAATTTATATTAAGACTAACTTCATTTTGGGTGAAGAAGTGGAGGTATTTTCTTGGTTTAAAATTTACTTCATTGAAAACGAAGGAATGGCATGGGGTACACGAATTCCGGGAGAGTACGGCAAATTAATACTGACCGTATTTCGTTTATTTGCTGTAGCAGGAATAGGGTACTGGCTTTGGGATTCGGTTGAAAGAAGACGCAGTTCTAACTATTTGATTGTGGCCATTGCGTTGATTATGGCAGGTGCTTTCGGGAATATTTTAGACTCCGTTTTTTATGGGGTAACGTTTGATGATAGTCAACAAAATGTAGCGACTTTGTTTTCGAACAAGCCCTATGGTACTTGGTTTCATGGTAAGGTAGTTGACCTGTTTTATTTTCCTATTTGGCAAGGGAATTTGCCTTCGTGGTTGCCTATTTGGGGCGGAAAAGAATTTACCTTTTTTAATGCCATCTTTAATGTAGCTGATGTAGCTATTTCTACAGGGGTGGGGATTCTACTTTTCTTTAACAAAAAAGCATTTCATAAATACGAATAGTTAATTTTATTTTTCAATTTAAAAAGGCTTCATTTATACAATGAAGCCTTTTTGATTTTACTGATCATAGAAATTCCGAACCTTGGCTACAATCTGATTGATGGTTAATTTATCAGAGGTGTCAACACCTTTTAGTTTATCTGGCGCAATAATTTTCTCCGTTTGGATTCTTTTTTTTAATTCGGTTTTAGCACTTGCAGGACCAAACACATACAATTCATCCGATCTTTTGATATAATCAATTATAGAGTCCATAAAGTAATTGGTTTGTTCTTTCTTACGATTATTCAATTGGGTTTCGCTAGCACTGTGATGACTTCCTGAAAATGTACCTTTGTTTCCTTCACGATTAGGATAGGATTTGTTTTCAATGGTCGAATCAATTTCGGTAATACTTTCTTTTTTGCCGTTTAGGCTAACAATAATAGCTTTTGAGCTGTCAATCCAAATTCCAGTTTGTCTTTTCATGATTCATTGTTTTAAGTTAAAATACTGTTTTACTTAAAGTTACAGAATAATAAAAAGAACATGGTAATAATTAACGTGCTATTAACGATTCGTTTTCTGCTATGAGGCAGATAAGTCTTTTTAATTGTATTAAGTCTTGTTTTTTACCCAAATAATTCTCCTGCCACATCTTCAATTTTAGCTACTAGACGAATTTTAATTCCGGGATTTTTCAATGCGATTTTGTTGTACTTGGATACAAAAATGGTAGAAAACCCTAATTTTTCCGCTTCTTGAATGCGTTGATCCACACGGTTCACAGGTCTAATTTCGCCTGAAAGACCCACTTCGCCAGCAAAACAAAAATCTTTATTGACAGGAATGTCCTCATTGGAAGACAAAATTGCCGCTACAACTGCTAAATCGATAGCGGGGTCGTCCACAGAGATTCCGCCCGTTACGTTTAAGAAAACGTCTTTGGCTCCTAAACGGAAACCAGCTCGTTTTTCTAAAACCGCCAAAATCATATTCAGTCTTTTGGCATTGTATCCCGTCGTGCTACGTTGGGGTGTTCCATATACAGCGGTGCTTACTAAAGCTTGTATTTCGAGCATCAAAGGTCGCATGCCTTCTAAGGTAGTAGCAATAGCAGTTCCTGATAATTCTTCATCTTTGTGCGAAATCAAAATCTCAGATGGGTTGGACACTTCGCGCAAGCCGCTGCCCAACATTTCGTAAATACCAATTTCAGAAGTAGAGCCAAATCGGTTTTTTAGCGAACGCAAAATGCGGTACACATGATTTCGGTCGCCTTCAAATTGCAAAACGGTATCAACCATGTGTTCTAAAATCTTTGGCCCAGCTATGGTACCATCTTTGGTAATATGTCCAATTAAAATGACAGGAATATTGGTTTCTTTAGCAAATTTAATCAACTCAGCTGTAGTTTCTCTAATTTGAGAAATACTGCCTGGGGTGGATTCGATATAATCAGTGTGAAGCGTTTGAATGGAGTCAATGATGACAATTTCAGGTTGAATGGCTTCAATTTGCTTGAATATATTTTGAGTTTTTGTCTCGGTTAAGATGTAACAATTATCGCCGTTTGGGGTAATGCGTTCCGCGCGCATTTTTATTTGTTTTTGGCTTTCTTCACCCGAAACATAAAGTGTTTTATAAGGTAAACTGAGGGAAATTTGAAGCAAAAGTGTACTTTTTCCAATACCCGGTTCACCGCCTAAAAGAATCAAAGATCCAGGAACAATACCGCCCCCTAAAACGCGATTGAGTTCGTTGTCAGTTGTGTCTAGTCGAATTTCTTGAGTAGAGTCGATTTCATTGATTCGCAAAGGTTTGGGTGCTTTTCCAGCAACTTTCGGTTCGCTTTTCCAAGCTACTTTTTCTTGTTTCTGAACAATTTCTTCGGCAATGGTATTCCATTCTTTACAGGCATTGCATTGCCCTTGCCATTTGGCATATTGCGTACCGCAGTTTTGACAGAAAAATGAGGTTTTTACTTTTGACATAATTCTTAATTTTTAGTCAATTTTTTTCAGGACAAGACAGATACATAAAAACTCCTTAATTTCTTAAGGAGTTTTAGTGTTGTGGAGAAGATGGGGCTCGAACCCACGACCTCTTGACTGCCAGTCAAGCACTCTAGCCAACTGAGCTACATCCCCAGTGTAGGTAACAAATATAGGTTAATTTGAGTTTAAATTCCTAATCGTAGAAAAAAATCACACCATTCTTTTTAAAAAAAGAGTAAACTAACAGAATAGTTTTAACTTTACATTAAAATTTCTGCTATGGCATTACACAATTCGAAGGGGGCTATATCCATTTCTATCGATGCTAGAGTTGCTACGATTGAATTTGGACATCCTGCTAGTAATTCTTTTCCAGCACAGTTGTTGTATCAATTAACTGAGACTATCGAGACTTTGGGACAAAACCCAGACGTGGCAGTAGTGGTTTTAAAAAGTCAAGGAACGGCTACTTTTTGTGCTGGCGCTTCTTTTGATGAATTACTTGCAGTGACCAACGAAACAGAAGGCAAAACTTTCTTTTCAGGATTTGCTCACTTGATCAATGCGATGCGAAAATGCCCAAAACTTATTATAGGTCGCGTGCAAGGGAAAACAGTAGGAGGAGGTGTAGGCATTGCAGCAGCTTGTGATTATGTTTTGGCAACTCAAGAAGCAAGCATAAAATTATCGGAATTAGCGATTGGTATCGGACCTTTTGTGATAGAACCTGCCGTATCCAGAAAGATAGGAAAAACGGCTTTAGCAGAATTGTCTTTAACTGCACAAGAATGGAAATCAGCGGCTTGGGCCAAAGAAAAAGGGTTGTATGCCAATACCTTTGAATCTATTGAAAAATTAGACGAAGCGGTTGCTGAATTCACGCGCCAACTCGCAACCTATAATCCAGAAGCGCTAACAGCCATGAAAAAAGTGCTTTGGGAAGGAACAGAACATTGGGATACTTTATTAGTTGAAAGAGCTGCAATCACTGGAAAATTAGCAGTTTCTGAAGCAACTAAAACGGCCCTGGCAGCCTTTAAAAAATAGCAGAATAGTATGTTAGTAGTATTGCAACAAGTAAATATTGCCCAAAAAATCAAACAAGCTCCAGACGGGAATTACCAAATTGGCGTTTTGATAGGATCTTTTATTCCTTTTTTAATTTTAGTAGGATTGGCGTATTGGATGTATATCCGTGCCAAAAAAAGAGACCAAAACCCTTAATTATTTGTAAGTTTGCAGTCAAATACACAATGGAATGAGCAATATTAGAATCACCAAACAATTTAGTTTTGAAACCGGTCACGCTTTATATGGCTATGACGGTAAATGTAAAAACGTACACGGACACAGTTATAAATTATCGGTAACGGTGATTGGTAAACCTATTGTGAATCGAAATGATGTAAAATTTGGAATGGTGATTGATTTTTCTGATTTGAAAAAAATTGTGAAAGAAGAAATTGTAGATCAGTTTGATCACGCTACTGTTTTTAATGAAACTACCCCTCATGTTGAGTTGGCTAACGAATTGAAATCGCGTGGGCATCATGTGATTTTAGTCGATTACCAACCTACAAGTGAAAATATGGTGATTGATTTTGCCCAACGCATCAAAAATAGATTACCTGATTCCATCAAATTATTCTCTTTAAAGCTTCAAGAAACCGATTCGTCATTTGCAGAGTGGTTTGCCAGCGATAATTTGTAATTCAAAACAGATGTCATTAGCCAATAACAAAAAAATATATTTCGCTTCCGATCAGCATTTTGGAGCGCCAACTGCCGAATTGAGTTTCCCAAGGGAACAAAAATTTGTGGCTTGGTTGGATGAGGTAAAACAAGATGCCGAAGCTATTTTTTTATTGGGTGATTTGTTTGATTTTTGGTTTGAATACAAAACGGTTGTTCCAAAAGGATTTGTACGTATTTTAGGTAAATTGGCTGCAATTCGTGACAGCGGAATTCCTATTTATTTCTTTGTGGGCAACCACGATTTGTGGATGGAAGATTATTTTCAGAAAGAACTCAATATACAGGTGTATCGCGACAATCAAGAATTTACTTTTGGTGACAAAACCTTTTTGATAGGCCATGGAGATGGTAAAGGACCTGGTGACAAAGGGTACAAACGCATGAAGAAACTGTTTACTAATCCAGTGGCTAAATGGTTTTTCCGTTGGTTGCATCCGGATTTGGGAGTGGGTTTAGCCCAATACCTTTCGGTGAAAAACAAATTGATTTCGGGTGCCGAAGATGTAGTTTTTTTGGGAGAAGAAAACGAGTGGTTGATTCAGTATTCCAAACGTAAACTAGAAACCAAGCACTACAATTACCTTGTTTTTGGACACCGTCATTTACCGATGGTTTTTCCTTTAGGCAATAACTCTGACTACGTGAATTTAGGCGATTGGATTACTTATTTTACTTACGGTGTTTTTGATGGAGATACTTTTAAAATAAAAAAGTTTGAATAATTTCACGTGGGTTTATACCATTTTATGAGAATAAAATTTGTTACGCCTTATTCATATTTTTCATGTATTTTGCAATTAATTTTTCATTTAAATCATTACTTTTTGATAGTGTAGTAATAATTTTTTGCTTTTCGGTCTCTGATTTATTCTGACTTAATTTTTTATTTCCTTGCAAATTAGAAACTAATATCTCAAATGCAACTACCCCATTTGACATTTTTAATTTATAATCCTCAGGAAAATTATCCCATTGCTCTCTGAATGAAATTTCGTAATTATCAATGCTATCTTCAAGTGATTTTATGACCTCTGCTTTTTTGGTCAGTATTTTTCCTTTACCGTAAGCATGAATAGAAATGTAGTTCCAGGTAGGAACACTTAAAAGGGTGTCGTAATTTGTAGGAGAGATATAAGCATGTGGCTCACTAAAAATAACTAAAATTTTGCTGTTTTCAATAGTTTTCCATTGCTCATTTGCTTTGTTAAAATGAGACGAAAGTAGAATATTGCCCTCTTTTTCTTTTACTACAAATGGGAGATGGGTTGCAATAGGAAGTTCATCTTTGACAGTAATGATAGTTGCAAAACTGAATTGTTTCATAAATGAAATCATTTCATTTTTATCTGTTATCAGGTTTATTTTTGGAATATGCATTGTTATCTTAAAATTTTATCTAATTTTTTACCTTTTGCTAGTTCATCGACTAACTTATCCAAATACCGCACTTGTTGTGTCAAGGCGTTTTCAATTTCTTCAATTTTGTAACCACAAATAGTTCCTGTAATTAATTGGGCTTTTGGGTTCAACTGCGCTCTTTCAAAAAAGGTTTTGAAAGTCACTTTTTCATCCATGAGTTGGAAGAGTGTAGTGTCGTCAAATCCCGTCAGCCAAGTAATTACTTGATGCAATTCTTCTTTGGTTCTGCCTTTTCGTTCTACTTTTGCAAGATAAAGCGGATAGACTGAAGCAAAAGTCATTTTAGCAATTCGCTCGTTGTGTTCAGGGGTTGTTGGCATAGTATTCTTAATAATTATAAATCCTAAACTAGTTCAAAAAATTCAACATAGACACCTAAAAGAATATGCCAAAACAGATAATGCCCAAGTCGAATAAAAAGACAGCTTAAAAAGCCATATTTTTTGAAGTAAATTACTTGTAAAATGTTCATTAGAAAACCCGTAAATAAAGAATATATTATGAGAAAAGTACCCTCTGATGGTAATTGCTCTAAAGGTTCTCTAATTGCAGTCAATACTGCAGCAATCCAAAAGAAATAATTGGAATAGCTATTCTTTTTTATAACTAAAGAGAGTAATAAGATAAGTGATATCGGAATTAATCTATAAAAAACTTCAATTTCTAATGCGCCTGAAAAAAATAAAAAGAAAGAATAGGGAAAAGGCTGTAAGTAGGGAGGAAGAGATGAATAAGGCTCTGGATGCATTAAAACTTTTATCACAAAAATGTCAAGTAAGCCGAAAACAGCACCAATTGCGATTGGAAGATATAGCTTGTGTTTGATTGCAATTTTATTCTCCCAAAAATTTGGAATGTGCAAACGTTCAAATAAAAATAAAAAAGGAACTCCTAAAAGCAGCAACAGAATATTTGAAGTGTCCCAAATACGTAGAAATTTAAATTCGGCTTTAATGGAATTACCATAGAAAATACCAATAAGTGCAATTAATAAAAAACATAAATAAACAAATAAATTCTTAGTTCCTTTTTCAGGAAGGTCCAAATTAAATTTCATAAATAATAATTTTTTAAGATTGTGCAATTAGTATTTTTTTCTACAAAATGTTACATTCCAACTAATTTTAAATCAATCTATCCCTCTTTTCGATGTTCTTCCAAGTCTTTTTCTAAATCCAATTTTCGGAATGTAGGCGAAGAAATTCCTGTAATCAAGACCGTTAAAAGAGTCATGCTTCCGCCAAAAACGACTGCGGTTACGGTTCCCATTAACTTAGCAGTCAATCCACTTTCAAAAGCCCCTAATTCGTTAGATGAACCCACAAAAATAGAGTTGACAGCAGCTACACGCCCTCGCATATGGTCAGGCGTTTTCAATTGTAAAATAGTTTGACGAATCACCACAGAAATCCCATCTACCACCCCGCTCATGAACAAGGCAAAAACAGATAACCAGAAAATAGTGGACAATCCAAAGACAATGATACAAACCCCGAAAGCGAAAATAGCAACCAGCAATTTCATACCTGCATTTTTATTCAAAGGCACATAAGCCGATACAAACATCGTTAAGAATGCCCCAATAGCAGGAGCGGCTCGCAAGATTCCAAAACCTTCTGAACCCACTTTTAGAATATCTTGGGCAAAAATGGGTAGTAACGCTACAGCACCTCCAAACAAGACCGCAATCATATCTAACGAAAGAGCTCCTAAAATCGTTTTATTTTGAAACACAAATTTTACACCTTCTTTCAAACTTTGCATCACGGGTTCTCCAATTTTTGGATTCAAAATCGGTTTGGATTCAATTTTTGAAAGGGTAATCAAAGCGATAGTAGCAAAACCCACTACAGAACACATCGACCAATGCACACCAATCCAGGTAATAGAAAATCCTGCTATGGCAGGTCCTAAAACGGAAGCAATTTGCCAGACCGAACTGCTCCAAGTGGCCGCATTGGAATAAGCTTTTTTAGGAACAATTTGCGACATTAAAGAGAAAACGGTTGGTCCTAAAAAAGAGCGGACTAGTCCTCCTAAAAACACCAAGAAATAAATACTGTACAATACCGCATAGGTTGACCAACCACTAACGATGACAGGCCAAGTCAGTAAAAACAATCCCAGACTAATCGTTAAAAATCCTAAAATACATTTTAGAAGCATTCCTTTTTTCTCGTTTTGATCGACAATATGTCCAGCAAAAAGCGCCATCGAAACGGCAGGAATAATTTCCATTAACCCAATAATTCCTAGGGACAAGGCACTTTTGGTCAAGCTATAGACTTGCCATTCAATCACAACAAATTGCATCGACCAGGCAAACACCATGGCAAATCGCAAGATTAAAAACACATTGAATTCGCGGTATCGTAAGGCTTCGTAAGGGTCGTTTTTTGGCTTCATTATTGAATATCTTTTAGTCGGAGTTGTAGGCTTAATTGACCATTCCATTCGTTTTCATCAATGCAGTACGCCATTTGAAAGGGGTTTCTATTGGCGACCAAATCTTTTTTATGGGCTAGGTTAAAACCAATGGCAGCAAATCCTTCCGAATTATTTTGTTTGACAAAAAGGCGCATGTGTTCTTGATTAGTGCCCATGAATTTTGGATAACCTGTGTCGATGACATTTTGAGTTACAAAAACGGGTGTCATATTGTGTGGGCCAAAAGGCTCAAATTGTTTTAAAATCCGAACAAGTTTTGGGGTAATTTCTAAAAAATTGATTTCGGCATCTACCTCAAGTTCAGGAGTGAGCAATTCAAAATCAATGGTTTCTTGTACTACTTTTTCAAAGGCATTTTTGAAAGCTTCGTAATTCTCTGCTTTCAAAGTCATTCCTGCAGCATATTTATGTCCGCCAAATTGCTCCAAATGTTCAGAACAAGCTTCGAGTGCATTGTACACGTCAAAACCTCTTACAGAACGTGCTGAAGCCGCATAGTTGTCGCCGCTTTGGGTAAAAACCAGAGTTGGTCGATAGTAGGTTTCAGTCAGTCGAGAAGCAACAATTCCAATGACACCTTTGTGCCAATTCTCTTGAAAAACTACTGTTGTAAAACGCTCTTGTTCTTGATTTTCTTCGATTTGTAATAACGCTTCTTGGGTGATTTGTTGGTCTAAACCTTTGCGTTCCGAATTGTAGTCTTCAATTTCTTTGGCAAATTGTTGGGCTTGAGCCAAATTAAATTCGGTCAACAGTGCTACTGCTTGATTCCCGTGTTTGATGCGTCCCGCTGCGTTAATTCGCGGTGCAATGACAAAAACGACATCGGTTATGGTGAGTGTTTGTTTTTTTATTTGTTGAATCAGCGCTTGAATTCCAGGTCGCGGTGCTTGATTAATCACTTGTAAGCCAAAATGCGCTAATACTCTGTTTTCACCAGTTATGGGAACAATATCGGCTGCGATGGCTGTGGCGACTAAATCCAAATACGGAATTAAATCGTCTATAGTTTGATTCCGATTTTGACTCAACGCCTGAATCAATTTGAAACCCACGCCGCAACCGCACAATTCGTCGTAAGGGTAGGTGCAATCGTCTCTTTTTGGATCAAGAATAGCGATAGCCTCAGGTAAGGAATCTCCCGGTCTGTGGTGGTCGCAAATGATAAAATCGATATTTTTTTCTTTGGCGTAGGTCACATGATCAATGGATTTGATTCCGCAGTCCAAAGCAATAATCAACGAAAAACCATTGTCTTCGGCAAAGTCAATGCCTTGAAATGAAATTCCGTACCCTTCGGCATAGCGGTCTGGAATATAAGTCGCAATATTGGGATAAACACTTTTTAAATAGGAAGAAACCAAAGATACTGCTGTGGTTCCGTCCACGTCATAATCGCCAAAAACTAAAATATTTTCTTGGTTGGCAATGGCTTGTTCGATTCGGTTGACAGCCAAATCCATATCTTTCATCAGGTAGGGGTCGTGGAGATGATCTAACGATGGGCGAAAGAAAGTTTTGGCTTGGTCAAAAGTGGTAATCCCGCGTTGGAGCAACAAAGCAGCAATTAAAGAATCAACATTGAGCTCTTGGGCGAGTTGTTGAATTTGTTCTTTCGGGGGTTTTGGTTTGATAGTCCAACGCATAGTGATTTGGGATTTGGGTTTATTTCAATGTCAACGCTTCTCCTTCAAATTGAATTCCGTCCCAACCTGATTGCATAAAATTGCGAATGTTTTGGTGGTTGGTTCCTTGTGGGTCGCTCAAAACTTCGTCAAAATAATACCCGCCAAAGCAAGCTAACGTTTCCGCTTGGGTCAATTGCTGAATTTTGGCGAAAGCAAATACTTTGCAAGAACCAGAATTTTCTCCTGCTCCATTGTGTTGGTTTCCATTCTGAAAAGCAGTAGGCCTAAATTCGTAATTGCTTTCAATTGCTGCAATAGTCTCTGCAAAAGTAATGGCTTCGGGTGTTTGTTTTAGTTTTTCTAAAAAGGCGTTTATAGTCATTTTTACATTAATTTAATTTTTATAATAGATTAATTTATTTAATGGTGTAAATATAAAAGCCCTGATTTCTTTCAAAAAAAATATTATGAATATCTTCTCCTTTTATTGTCTTTTTTATTTTATTTGGATAGATATTGACTTCTTCAATTTCTTCAAAATCATTTGATTGTCGAATTCCTCCCCAAATTTCTAATGTGTCTCTTTGATTTAGTTCAAAAGTTGCAATAAAATTAGTAGAATCAATTGCAATTAAATTTCCCTTTGAACCATTATATTCTTGTATAAAATTTACAAAATTTTCAAACCCATTATGAATTTGTTTATAACTCTTAATTTCTTCATTTTGTTTATTGTATTTAATATTTACAATTATTTTTTCTTCACTACTGTTTGCAATAAATGCGCCTCTATATGGATCACAAGAGGTAAGAAAAAGTATTAAGAGACTTCCCAATAATCTTAATTTTTTCATGCAATTTTATTTTTCTTCGCTTCTTTCACTATTGGTTTTCCTCCCACAATCACTACGATTTCGCCTCTTGGAGCTGTTTTTTCGAAATGAGTCAATACTTCTCTAACTGTACCTCTGACATTTTCTTCGTGGAGTTTGGATAATTCTCTTGAAACCGAAACGGGGCGGTCTTCGCCAAAATAAGTGCAAAATTCAGCCAACGTTTTTACTAATTTGTGTGGCGAAACATACAAAATCATCGTACGGGTTTCTTCGGCCAAAGCCAAATAACGAGTTTGTCTTCCTTTTTTGTCAGGCAAAAAACCTTCAAAAATGAATTTGTCGTTAGGTAAACCGCTATTGACCAAGGCAGGAACAAAAGCCGTGGCGCCAGGCAAACATTCTACTTCAACACCGTTTTCAATACAGGCGCGTGTCAATAAAAAGCCAGGATCTGAAATAGCAGGCGTTCCTGCATCCGAAATCAATGCGATGGTTTCTCCCGCTTGTAATCTCGCAATGACATTCTCCACCGTTTTGTGTTCATTGTGCATGTGGTGGCTGTGCATGTGGGTGCTAATCTCAAAATGTTTCAATAATTTTCCACTCGTACGGGTGTCTTCGGCAAGAATTAAATCCACTTCTTTCAATATGCGAATAGCACGAAAAGTCATGTCTTCGAGGTTGCCAATAGGCGTTGGAACGATATATAATTTTGACATTCGGTGCGAGTTCAATTAATTAGGTAATTACAAGAATTTTTTCTCAATAATTTCCATAAAACGTGCTTCGTATTCTTCTTTTCCTTCCCAATTATTATAATCTGGTTTCACCATATCTCTGATGAAATCACGGGTTTCATAATACGTATTAAACGTAATTAATTGGTTTAATACACGGTTGTAATCTTCAGGGTCATTCCCAAAAAGATGTTTCGTAAAGGCGATACGATCATTCAAATCGATTTGAATTCCTTTGGCTAATTTTTCGTTAAGTGTTGCTGATTTTGGTTCTGCTACTTCTTCAGGAAGTTCGATTTCGTCAAGAGTTAGAGAAGGAGCATCAGCTACTTCTGGTTCTTCTTCAATCGGAGTTTCAAACGAATTGCTTTCTACTTTTACAAAAAGGTCTTCACTAAAATTGCCACCAATCAATTCTTCGAAAGAAATTTCAACCGCTTCTTGTTTAGGTGTTTCTTCGATAGATTCTTCCTCTTTTTCTAATTCAAAAGCAGGTATGAATGGCGCTTCGATTTCTTCTTCTTCTTCTTCTTCTTCTTCTTCCGTTTCCTCATCTAAAGCGGCTACTACTTCTTCTTCTTCAAAAAGAGGCTCTTCCGTTTCAATGAGTTCTTCTTGCTCTTCCTCTTCTTGTTCTTCTTCCGAAATTAACTCAGGAGTCGCTTGCGTTTCGGGAATGTGAATTTCTTCCATAGTTACTGTTACAGGAACTTCATTGTCAATAGCTTCAAAAGCCGCTTCAATTTTTTCGTCTATTGCTGCTTGTCCAATGGTAGGTTTGCTATCACCAAAGTGGTCGTCAACCAAACGCAACAACGCTAGTTTTTCATATAATTTTTGCGTTTCCAGATACAATTGATTGATGTCAGATTTGTTCTTTAATTGTAAAATTCGGTGTGCAATGCTGATTAAATCGGCTTCTAATCTCTTTCTCATTTGTTGTAAATTATACGATGTCAGTTGTTTCGTTTGCGTGTTGCTTTTTTTGTTTTTATTTCGATAAACTAGGGGCAGTCCTTTGGAAATTTTTTTTACATTTGGAAACACGTAAAAGTATAAAATTTTATCATCAATTTATACCCTTACAAAAGAATAAAAACGATTCATTTTTTAAGTTATACAACTACAGCATGTTTCTCGAAAATACAGTAAATCATAAAGAACAATTTGGTTGGATCGAAGTCATTTGCGGCTCCATGTTTTCGGGTAAAACAGAGGAATTGATTCGCCGTTTGAAACGGGCTCAATTTGCTAAGCAAAAAGTTGAGATTTTCAAACCAGCTGTAGATACCCGTTATCATGACGAAATGGTAGTGTCTCACGACTCGAACGAAATTCGTTCTACACCTGTTCCGGCTGCTGCCAATATTGCGATTTTAGCACAAGGTTGTGATGTGGTAGGGATTGATGAAGCCCAGTTTTTTGATGATGAGATTGTACGCGTTTGCAATGACTTGGCAAATCGAGGGATTCGTGTGATTGTAGCAGGATTGGATATGGATTTTAAAGGAAATCCTTTCGGTCCTATGCCAGCCTTAATGGCAACTGCCGAGTATGTGACCAAAGTCCACGCAGTCTGTACGCGTACAGGAAATTTAGCCAATTACAGCTTTAGAAAAACCGATAATGATAAATTAGTGCTACTTGGCGAAACCGAAGAGTATGAGCCTTTAAGTAGAGCGGCTTATTTTCATGCCATGAAAAAAAATGAAGAGCAATAATTACTCTTCAAATTCATATAGAAAATTAACTTATAGTATTAGTTTGAAATATAAAATAAATAATATGAGTTAGCGAATTCCACTTTCGAACATTTTTTGAATATTGAAGTACATACCTTCTTTTTTATATTTACCTTTCTCAAACGATTGGTAATCGCAGTTTCCAATTAATGATTGGGAAATAGGTCTCATTTGAAAGAAATTCAAAATAACATATTCATCTTGAATGTATATTACATGAAATCCTGTTTCGCATTTTTCGCCATCCCCTGAAGCAAGTATAGTTTCAAGAATACGATGAAATCGAGTTGATATTTTTTTTGCCATAATTTCATCTCCTTTTAAATGGTATACGTAAGCCAACATATTTAGTTGTCTTAAATCAAAAGGGAGTAAATTTATTGATTCAGAAATTATTTGAATAATTATATCATAATCTTTTGAATCAATTTCAGGTTTTTGAAAGTATTTTGTTAATTTTTCTTCAACAGTATTTCTTGCATATGGCTTATATTCTTTTTGAAACACAAAACCATAGTATAAATAGTAGTAGTCTTCAACAGTAAGTGTACTATCGTTTGTGATTAATTTATCGAGTAATATAGGGTAATAAAATTTTGATTTCTGATTTTTAATTTCCGTTTCAATAGATTCATATTTAGGAGGAGCAAACTCTAATTTTTGAGAAAAAACAGAAAATGGTGTTAGAAATAAGATGATTGGGATAAGATTTTTCATGATTACGGGGGGTTAAATTTTGAGTAAATATAATTCTTTTTTTTAATAAAATTTAGAATAGGTCTACATCTTCTTCCTCATTCTCGCCACTGGAATATCGAGTTGTTCTCTTTATTTTTGAATGGTTCTTCGGGCAATAGGGTAGCCTTTTATTTTAAAGTTTTAAAAATAGGAATAGCCCAATCGTCTATTTTACTGTATTTTTTAGTGATTTTACCCTTGCTTGATCTAAAAAGTAATTTAGCAGACTTATAGTCTTCAGAATTGTCATAAACATAAAGACGATCTACAAATCCAGCAATTACAGTACAATGTGAAATGGATTTTATATAACGTGAAATAATTTTTGTTATTGGGACATCATGTCCTCCTTCTAATACTCGATGGGTAATACGGTTAGCATTAATTGCAGGATGTGATGTACCAACAAAGAAAAATCGGACAAAGAAACCTTGATCGATTGCTTTTTTAATGAAATCCACTTTGTCAGATGCAGAAAAAACGGTTTCAAATATAAAACTCTGTTTGTTTTTAATGCAATCTTCTCTTCTTTGTGTTGCTATTTGTGCTGCTTTTAACAAATATTCTGGATTATTCCAATCTCCTAATTCATTTTGAGCAATGTTGTCAGGGTGATGTAAATGCAGTCATTAATCCACTCGTGTTTAAGAATTTGGGAAGTTATAGAAGTTTTTCCAGATCCATTTGGTCCAGCAACAACGATAAGGGTTGGTTTATATTCCATAGTTAGAATATAGTTTTAAAGCGTTTTTTTGCTGCTATAATTTCATTTTTTTGTAGTTTTTTGAAATTGATAGTGGCAATTTTTGCTTTTTTCTTTACATCAACCAGTACATCTTTCATTAAGTCAACGAGCTCTTTGTCTGATGGTTCGTGATTTGACAACAATAATGGTTTCATGTTTTTTAAAAAATTAGAAAAACAAAGTTAGTATTTTTTTATGTTTTAAAATGGAATAAGATGTTAAACTACATTTTCTTCCTCATTCTCGCCACTGGAATATCGAGTTGTTCTCTATATTTTGCAATGGTTCTACGGGCAATGGGGTAGCCTTTTTCTTTTAAAATTTCAGCCAATTGATCGTCTGGGAGTGGTTTGTGTTTGTCTTCTTCTTCAATTACGTTTTGTAAAATCTTTTTGATTTCTAGGGTAGAAACATCTTCGCCTTGGTCGTTTTTCATCGCTTCAGAGAAAAACTCTTTGATAAGTTTGGTCCCATAAGGTGTTTCTACATATTTACTATTGGCAACCCGGGAAATAGTCGAAATATCCAAACCTACTATGTCAGCGATGTCTTTTAAAATCATCGGTTTTAACTTGGTTTCATCCCCTTCTAAAAAGAAATCTTCTTGATAATGCATAATCGCATTCATGGTCACAAAAAGGGTTTCTTGGCGTTGGCGAATCGCATCGATGAACCATTTAGCCGAATCCAATTTCTGTTTGATAAATTGTACCGCTTCTTTTTGTTGAGTCGATTTGTCTTTGGATTCTTTGTAGGTTTGCAACATTTCTTGGTAATCTCTAGAAACGTGTAAAGTAGGGGCATTTCTACCATTCAAACTCAATTCCAATTTACCTTCTACAATTCGGATGGCAAAATCAGGCACAATGTTCTCGGTTACTTTAGTGTTTCCTGTAAAAGAACCTCCTGGTTTTGGATTCAGTTTTTCAATTTCGTGAATCGCTTTTTTCAGTTGGTCGTTAGAAACATTATATTTCTGTAAGAGCTTGTCGTAATGTTTTTTGGTAAAAGCATCAAATTGGTTTTCGATAATATCTGTGGCCAATTCGATGTATTCCGTTGGAGTTTTGTGTTTGAGTTGTAACAACAAACATTCTTGTAAATCGCGCGCGCCCACACCAGAAGGCTCTAATTCGTGAATCACGTGCAAGAGGCGTTCTACCGTTTTTTCATCGGTGTAAACGGCTTGTGTAAAAGCCAAATCATCGACAATATCTGGAATACTTCTGCGGATGTATCCCATGTCGTCAATACTTCCCACAAGGAATTCTGCGATTTCTCTATCGGATTCGCTAAGAATAAACGTATTGAGTTGGTTGATTAAATCTTGGTGAAAACTAATCGGTGCAGCAAAAGGAATATCGTAGTCTTCATCGTCATCACTGTAATTATTCGTTTGAGTTTTGTAGTCCGGAGTATCATCGTCGCTTAAATAATCGTCAATATTGATTTCATCTGCATCGATGCGTTCTGATTCGGCATCATCAAAATCGTCGTAATCTTCCGTTTCAAATTCGTCTTTTACATATTCCTCTTCTTCTTTTCCTGCTTCGAGTGCTGGGTTTTCGTTCATCTCTTCCAATAACCGTTGCTCAAAGGCTTGCGTAGGTAACTGAATTAACTTCATCAACTGAATTTGTTGAGGAGATAGTTTCTGGGATAATTTGAGATTTAGAAATTGCTTTAGCATTTTGTTAGTTTCAAGTTTCAAGTTTTAAGTTTCAGGTTGTTTAACTTGCTACAACTTGAAACCTGAAACCTGAAACAGATTTTTAAAATTCCGCATTCATCGGCGTTCTTGGGAAAGGAATTACGTCACGAATGTTTGTCATACCCGTTACGAATAATACCAAACGCTCAAATCCAAGTCCGAAACCAGAGTGTACCGCTGAACCAAATCTGCGGGTATCTAAATACCACCATAATTCTTCTTCGTCAATACCCAATGCTTTCATTTTTTCGACCAAGACATCGTATCGTTCTTCACGTTGCGAACCCCCTACAATTTCTCCAATACCTGGGAAAAGGATGTCCATCGCACGAACCGTTTTTCCGTCTTCATTCAAACGCATGTAAAACGCTTTAATATTCGCTGGATAATCAAATAAAATCACTGGACATTTAAAGTGTTTTTCAACCAAATAACGCTCGTGTTCTGATTGTAAATCGGCACCCCATTCGTCAATGATATAACTGAATTTTTTCTTTTTATTGGGAGTAGATTCTCTTAAAATTTCAATAGCTTCGGTGTATGAAACGCGTTTGAAATTGTTTTCTAAAACAAAGTTTAGTTTTTCCAATAGGGTCATTTCGCTGCGTTCTGCCTGTGGTTTTTGTTTTTCTTCGTCCAACAAACGACTTTCCAAGAATTTCAAATCATCTGGACATTTGTCCATCGTGTATTTGATTACATACTGAATAAAATCTTCAGCCAAGTCCATATTGTCATCCAAATCATTGAACGCTACTTCAGGTTCAATCATCCAGAATTCAGCCAAGTGGCGAGAAGTATTTGAATTTTCGGCTCTAAAAGTAGGTCCAAAAGTATAAATTTGGCCCAAAGCCATCGCAAAGGTTTCTCCTTCTAATTGTCCCGAAACGGTCAAGTTAGTTTCTTTTCCAAAAAAATCTTTTTTGTAATCTACTTTTCCTTCCTCGGTTCTAGGTGTGTTGTCAAAAGGCAAGGCGGTTACTTTAAACATTTCTCCAGCGCCTTCTGCATCCGAACCAGTAATGATTGGCGTATTTACATACACAAATCCTTTTTCTTGAAAATAGGTATGAACCGCATGTGCCAATACCGAACGCACACGCATAATAGCACCAAAAGCATTGGTTCGAACTCTTAAATGTGCGTTTTCGCGCAAGAATTCTAAGGAGTGTTTTTTGGGTTGCATCGGGAATTTCTCTGCATCCGAATCACCTAAAATTTCCAATTTTGAAACCTGAATTTCATATTGCTGTCCAGCGCCTTTGCTTTCTACTAGACTTCCTGTAACCGAAACAGCTGCTCCTGTTGTAATTCTTTTTAAGGTTTCTTCAGGTGTGTTTTCAAAATCTACCACACACTGAATATTGTTGATAGTCGAACCATCGTTCAACGCAATAAATTGATTGTTTCTAAAAGTTCTTACCCATCCTTTTGCATTTACTTCATGAAGTGTCGTTGTACTGTTTAGTAAGTCTTTAACTTTTGTATGTTTCATTTTTATGGTATTGATATTAAAAATTGCCTTTAGTAAGCTGCAAATATAATTGTTTTTGTTTTTTTATTGAAGCTATTTCCCGCTATCCGCTGTATCTTTTACTTTTTAAAGAAAAAAGTAAAAGGATGCCGCTTCTATCGGGGCTATAGATTCTGCTTGTCCAGATTGTCTATTTCTTCGTCAGAATGTTCAATGATATCGATTTTGGGTTCAATAAACTCTTGTTCGTTGGCCAAGGTTTTGTTTAAAGTCAAAACCAATGCTGGCAACAACATTAAATTTGACAACATTCCGAATAGTAAAGTCAAAGAGATAAGTCCGCCTAACGCAATGGTACCACCAAAACTCGACAACATGAATACTGAAAATCCAAAGAACAACACGATCGAAGTATAAAACATACTCAGACCAGATTCGTTAAATGTAGCATAGACTGACTTACGAATTTTCCAAT
This sequence comes from Flavobacterium keumense, assembly GCF_029866485.1. Taxonomy (NCBI): domain Bacteria; kingdom Pseudomonadati; phylum Bacteroidota; class Flavobacteriia; order Flavobacteriales; family Flavobacteriaceae; genus Flavobacterium; species Flavobacterium keumense. The sequence continues at coordinate 452,739 of NZ_CP092332.1, read as the reverse complement.
TGTTTTTCTTTAATTCTTCCCTGTATTGTGCCAAAAATCGCAGAGTATCATCTACCGATAAACCAAACGCAATTCCGAAAACCAAAATTGTTGACGGTTTTAAAGGAATGTCTAAAAACCCCATAATTCCTGCTGTCATTAGCAAAGGCAATAAATTAGGAATAATAGAGACCAGGACCATTTTGAAGGAGCGAAACATGAACGCTACTAAAAGTGCCGTTAAGAAAAATGCAAAAACCAGAGAAGAAAGCAGGTTATCTAAAAGATAGCCTGTTCCTTTTTGGAACACCAACGCTTTTCCGGTTATGGTTACGTGATAGCGATCAGGTGGAAATAATTTATCCGCTTCTTTTCTAATCTCAGCTTCTATTTCAGGTATTTTACCGCCATTCTCATCGCGCATAAATGTGGTAATACGGGCATATTGACCCGTGGAATCCACATAACTCTTCATCAAATTATCTTTGTTATTTTTAGTCGCATTTTTGGCATAGGATAAAATAAATGCCTGCTCTTGTGAAGTAGGTAATTCATAGTATTCAGGATTGCCGTTATAATACGCCTGTTTTGAATATTTTACTAAATTGACAATCGACATGGTTTTGGATAATTCCGGAATTTCTTCGATAGTTTGTTCCAATTCTTCCATTCGCTTAAGGGTAGATAATTTCATTACCCCTTTTTTGCGTTTGGTATCAATCATAATTTCCAAAGGCATTACTCCGTCAAACTCCTCTTCAAAGAAAACAATATCTTCAAAGAAAGGTTCTTTTTTAGGCATGTCTTCAATTAAGCTTCCTGAAATCCTCATTTGAAATACTCCAATGATTCCGAAAATAAGCAACAAAATAGCGACAATATAAATCGAAAAGCGATTGTATTTTACATTGCGTAATATCCAATCCATAAAATGTTTTACAGAACCACGGTCTAAATGTTTTGTATGGCGGTCTTTTGGTGCAGGAATATAACTATGAAAAATAGGGATCACAATGATACACAAAAAGAAGAGTCCAATAATATTAATAGAAGTGACTACGCCAAATTCCAATAAAAGTTGGTTGTTAGAAGCTACAAAAGTGGCAAATCCAATAGCTGTAGTTACGTTTGTCATTAAAGTTGCCATTCCAATTTTTGTAGTAACGCGTTGTAAAGCTTTTGCTTTATTGCCGTGTACTTTATATTCTTGATGGTACTTATTGGTCAAGAAAATACAATTTGGTATACCAATAACAATGATTAACGAAGGTACTAAGGCAGTTAAAACCGTAATTTCGTAATTGAATAGCCCTAAGAATCCAAAAGACCACATAACCCCTATAATTACAATGATAATAGAGATAAGTGTAGCTCTAAAACTTCTAAAAAAGAAGAAAAAAAGTAAAGAGGTGATTAATAACGAAGCGCCAATAAAAAGCCCAATTTCTTTTACAATTGTTTCTGCGTTTAAGGTTCTAATATAAGGCATTCCAGAAACGCGTAAATCAATTTGAGTTTCTTTTTCGAAAGATGCTATGGCAGGGACTAAATGTTTTAGAACAAAATCTTTTCTAATTGGGGTATTTACAATTTTTTTGTCTAGATAAATTGCAGATCGTATGCTTCCTGATTTCTTATTAAAAAGGAGTCCTTCGTAAAAAGGTAAATTAGTGAACAGTTCTTTTTTGACCTGACTCAAGTATGTTTTGTTGAGTACTTGTTTAGGATTTAGTAAAGGGACTAATTCGAATTTTTGTAGTGAGTCGTTACGTTGTAATCGTTGCAAATTATTGATGGATATAACTAGATCTACTGCTGATTCTTTATTGATTTTGTTCATCAATTTTGTCCATGCGGCAAATGCTTTTGGGGTAAAAATAGCGTTGTTTTTAACCCCTATAATGATAAGGTTTCCTTCTTCGCCAAATTTATTTAGAAAGGCATTGTACTCTATATTGACTGCATTGTTGTCCGGTAACATATTAGCCTCACTGTGTGTAAAATGGATGTTTTTCCATTGGGTAGCCAATAATCCGGTTAGTACTATCACTAAGGATAGCATTAATATTCTATTTCTTAGTACAATTCGGGCAAACAACTCCCAAAAACCTAAACTAAACCATTTAATCATTATTCCTTTTTTATTCGTTGCAAAGGTAGGTAAAGTGGGTTGATTTTTTTAACTATCGGTACAATTGATTTTGTTCTTTTTCCAAAGGGAAACGGAGGAAATATTAAATTTAAGTTACTATTTTAAATAGGATTATTATTTTTATATTTGGTTTTTACATCTTTGTAAAAGACAAAGCGATTCTAAAAGATATGAAGAATTTTAAAAATGGTGCATTTTATATAGCCGTAACAGGTGGTTTTACTGCGCTGATGTATTGGATTATTAGTGAGGGAAAACACCTTGAGGCCAACAAAGCGATTTTAAAATCAGGTATAGAGAATGGTTTTTGGAATGATTTTGTTGATTCAATGCTTCATAACTTACAAGATCCTTTGGCTATCCTTTTAGCGCAAATTGTTACCATTATTATTGTTGCTCGTTTTTTTGGATGGATTTTCAAAAAAATAGGTCAGCCAACGGTGATTGGAGAAATCATAGCAGGAATTGTATTAGGACCTTCGTTATTAGGAATGTATTTTCCAGAATTTTCAGCTACATTATTTCCAGTAGAATCTTTAGGTAATTTAAAATTTTTAAGTCAGATTGGTTTAATTCTTTTCATGTTTGTTATAGGGATGGAATTGGACTTAAAAGTGTTGAAAAATAAAGCTAATGAGGCTGTTGTTATTAGTCATGCTAGTATCGTTATTCCTTTTGCTCTAGGAATTGGATTAGCCTATTTTGTTTATAATCGTTTTGCCCCTGAAGGAGTGAAATTTTTATCGTTCAGTCTATTTATGGGGATTGCAATGAGTATTACGGCTTTTCCTGTACTAGCTCGTATTGTTCAAGAGCGAGGACTCCATAAAACTAAATTAGGCGCTATAGCCATTACATGTGCTGCAGCTGACGATATTACTGCTTGGTGTTTATTAGCAGTGGTAATTGCTATCGTAAAAGCGGGTACTTTTGTAAGTTCATTATATATTATTGGATTAGCAGCTTTATACGTTTTAGCAATGTTGTTAGTAGTGAAACCTTTTTTAAAACGAATAGGGGATTTATATGCAACAAAAGACACCTTGGTAAAACCAGTTGTAGCTATCTTTTTTCTTACATTGATAATTTCTTCTTATGCTACTGAAGTGATTGGGATTCATGCTTTATTTGGGGCATTTATGACGGGTGCAATTATGCCAGATGTACCTAAATTTAGAACCATTTTTATAGAAAAAGTAGAAGATGTTTCCTTGATATTGTTGTTGCCATTGTTTTTTGTTTTTACGGGATTAAAAACCGAAATAGGCTTGATTAACGATCCGTACTTATGGAAAATAACAGGGTTTATTATCCTGGTAGCCGTTGTTGGGAAGTTTTTTGGAAGTGCTTTAGCGGCAAAATTTGTGGGACAGTCTTGGTCAGATAGTTTAACTATTGGAGCCTTGATGAATACCAGAGGGTTAATGGAATTGATTGTTCTTAATATTGGTTTGGAATTAAAAGTATTAACTCCAGAAGTGTTTACTATGATGGTAATTATGGCTTTGGTAACTACTTTTATGACAGGACCTGCTTTGGATTTTATCAATTTCATTTTCAAAAATAAAGAAGTCCTTGTTCCCGAAATCGTCGTGAATAATAACAAGTATAAAGTTTTAATTTCTTTTGGGAATAATGAAAAAGGCAAGTCATTATTGCGTTTGGCAAATAGTTTAACAAAAAAACAAAAAAAATCAGCATCAATCACTGCAATGCATTTGTATTTAAGTGACGAAATGCACACATTCAATACCGAAGAAATAGAGAAAGATAGTTTTGTTCCTATCCTAGAAGAGTCTAAAGTATTGAATCAAGAAATAGACACGTTGTTCAAAGCAACAATGGATATTGAAACTGAAATTGCAGATGTGGCTAATCAAGGAGATTATGATTTGTTATTGGTTGGTCTAGGAAAGTCTATTTTTGAAGGGACTATCTTAGGTAAAGTAATTGGATTTACTACACGAATTATAAATCCGGATCGCTTGATTGATAAGTTTACAGGAAAGGAGGGGCTTTTTGAAAATTCTCCTTTTGATGAAAGAACACGTCAAATAATTTCTAAAACTAAAATGCCATTGGGTATTTTGATTGATAAAGATTTACAAAGGGTAAACAACGTGTTTTTACCTATATTTTCTTCAGAGGATTCTTTTCTATTGGATTATGCGCAAAAATTAATTTACAATAATAATTCAAAGATTGAGGTGCTCGATGTAAACGGGAATATTCATAACAATTTTGTAGTGCAAAGTGCGCTAGAATCGTTGGAACAAAAATACCCTAAAAATATCGCTTTGATGGAAGATAGAATTGTAAAGAAAGAATTTTTAGCCAATCAAGACGTGATGATTATTAGCTTAGAAAGCTGGAAAGCTTTGGTTGATTCAAGAAGCATTTGGTTAAGTGGAGTTCCATCGGTATTAATTTTAAAACCCTAAGTCAAAAATATAACTTATTTTGATAGCTATATTATCTTCAAATTTAAGTAGTTGATTAGGGCCGTAACGATAAAAACCAACTAAGCCCAGTCCTTTATAAATTTGGTTTAACTCAACGCCTGATTCAAAATATCCCTTGTTAAGTGTTTTATATACTAGTCCTGAATGACGTTCATTATGTTCTAGATTTCCCCATGCCATTCTTGAAACAAAAACAAAAGAAGGTTTTATTTTTTTAAAAAGTGTGATGCGATGAAAGCCGTGTTTGAATTGTAGGTAGGCATATTCACTTGAGAAAAATTCATTGTAGTACATGGTTTCAAAACTATTTTTCCCCGCAAAAGTAATTCGTTGTAAAATGGTTTCTTTAGTGATATTGTTAGGAGAGATACTATATAAATGGGTTAAAGGGATTTGACCAAAAGCGTAACCGGTTTGAAACAGTATAGTTGTTCTATTTCCATTAAGATATTGTTTTTCATATTCAGTTTTGAAGTCGATTTTTCCAAAATCGAAATCATTTTGAATGAAATGAGGAATTGATTTTGTAAATTGAAATGTAAATTTTGGAAAACGTTTCTCTACTTCAACTCTTCCCGAAGGAGTTTGCATATAATCGCTGAAAGGATTCCAACGCAATGAAACCATAGCTGTAGTCATAGAATAATTAGAGTATGACTTTCCGTTAACTAAAAAAGCGTAGTCAAACCTAGGTGCTATAGTAGTTGTGGCAATTTCCCAAACACTCTCTGTTTTTGGAATCAATTTGGTTTCAATAAAAGCCTTCCAATTTTTGTAATTATAAAAAGTGCTGATATTTAAGGGTCTTGGGTCATAAATCTTAAACCCCCTCTTGTCAATCGAAAAAATGGTACTTGCAATTTCTCGGACATCGTCAGTGTAGGCAATTCCTAACCAAGAATTGGTTGTTTCCCCTAGTAGAGTTCCAATTCCTAAATTGTATTTAAAATTTCCATCTTTTGTGCCGTAAGCAGTATAGCCTTCAAGTTTAATTGTTTTCGAAAAATGATCATTTGTTATTCCTCCCAGCCCTATTCTAAATCCTTCATAATTGTTAAAACTGAAAAATTTTCTCAAATCTATATCGATAGGACCGGCGGGAATAAAACCATTGATTAGTCTTCGGCCAACGGTAATTTTTAACTCAATTTGATTTTTTTTAGCAATGCTATCTAATACAGAATAGGTTTTGCGACTTCTATTATCTAGACTGTCTTTTCGGTACCTATTCCAGAAATCATCCGGCCTGTTTATAGCTTCTTTTTTTATATCAAGCGCAATAGCACTTTTTTTGATTTGAATTGGTTGGTTTATAGTAAGATCAAAATGGGTACTTTTTGATAGAAGATAAATAAAATCAGAAGCTTGTTTTTTTCTAGATTTAAAATTTTTATCAGTATTACCTTCAAATTGAATACTCCCTCCTAATAACTTGACATCGTCATCATTATTACCTTTGACAATTTTAAAAGATTTATTGGAAGGGAACCAAATTTTCTCCTTTGGAAGGTAATTAAATTCATGAATTCCTGTAATATCAAGTACGCCTCTTACACGCATAATTGCTTTGGCTATTCCATAATTACTTTTGTCAACATACAACACCCCTTCTAATCCTCCAATCTTTTTTTTTCTTTTGAAATGAATCATATATAGCTCACGCCCTTGGATGTTGGTGGAATCAAGTAGTTGGTATTTGTATTCTTTTAATGCATTATTATCAATTGGGCTATTGTATTTTGTTTCAAAGAGTTCATAATTAGAATCGTATATGGAAAAAGACTGGAGTTTAAAGCCTAAAATTTCATAAATAGGCTGCTTTAATCCTGCCATTTTTGTTCCTAAAATAGTCTCCTTTACAACACCTTCTTTGTATTGGAATAAAGACACTTTTTCAGTTTGGAACAAATGTTGTTTTTGAATTGTTTTTTTAAATTTATAATTTGTAGAATCTGTTTTGATAGTGTTTTTGGAAGTAATAATAGTATCAATTTTTGAATTGATGGAATCTGGGTTAGCTGTAATTACTAATGTATTGTACAATTTGAATTCGAAAGTGTTTAGCTGCTTTTGTGGATTGTTTTGCTCTTTTTGAGCGATTGTTTTTCGGATAATTCCAAGCGCTGGATTTTCGTTAGGAATGATAACTTCGTTTAAAGTATGCGTGTTTTGGATTAATGCAATACTATAAAATGATTTATCTTTTTGAGTTGTAATGGTTGTTTTAGTATAGCCAATATAAGAAACGGTAAATTCGTAAAAAGGATGTAAAGAGACAATATTAAATTTTCCATCTACATCTGAAATTGTATTTATTCCGGTTGAGGTATAAATAGAAGCAAAAGATAAAGGTTTATTATTACTTGCGTCTTTCACAATTCCATTCAATTGAAATTGTGCGTTTGCGGTAAGCGAACAGACCAAAATAAACCAATACCAATATTTCATAAAGACAGTTTTAATTTTGAGTAGTACAAAAGTAAGCATAAAAAAAATCCGCCGTAACAATCAGGCGGATTTTAATTTTATAGTAAAAAGCAATTTATACTTTCATGATTTCTGCTTCTTTCTCTACAAGAAGGTCGTCTATTTTTTTGATGTATGCGTTAGTTAAATTTTGAACATCATCTTCAGCACTTTTACAAATATCTTCTGAAGTTCCCTCTTTCTCTAATTTTTTAATTTCGGTATTAGCATCTTTACGCGCATTTCTAACACCAATTTTAGCGTCTTCTGCCTCAGCTTTTGCTTGTTTCGCTAATTCGCGTCTTCTTTCTTCAGTCAATGGCGGAACACTAATAATTACTACATCTCCGTTATTCATTGGGTTGAAACCTAGATTAGCCATCATGATTGCTTTTTCAATGGCTTGCAACATGTTTTTTTCGAAAGGTTGTAATGTAATCGTTCTGGCATCAGGAACACTGATTTTTGATACCTGAGAAAGTGGTGTCGCCGAACCGTAATAGTCAACAAAAACACTGCCCAACATTGCAGGAGATGCTTTTCCAGCACGGATATTTAAAAATGATTTCCCTAAATGCGCAATAGAACCTTCCATAGATTCTTTGGTACTATCTAATATAAATTCAATTTCTTCAGTCATTTTTAGATTATTTAGATTTTTAGATTATTTAGATCGTTGGAGACTTATGTTCAACAATCTAAGAATTCTAATCTGTCTTTTTATTAAATATTTACTACTGTTCCTATGTTTTTGCCTTCGCAAATTTTAATTAGGTTGCCCTCTTTGTTCATGTCAAAAACTACAATTGGTAATTTATTTTCTTGGCTTAAAGTAAAGGCTGTAGTGTCCATTACATTCAATCCTTTGCTTAATACATCTTCAAAAGAAATGTAGTCGAATTTTACAGCACCAGCATTTTTCTCTGGATCAGAGTCGTAAACACCATCAACACGAGTTCCTTTTAAAATCACATCAGCGTTTACCTCAATTCCGCGTAAAACAGCTGCAGTGTCTGTAGTAAAGTAAGGATTTCCTGTTCCTGCTCCAAAGATTACAATTCTTCCTTTTTCAAGGTGACGAACGGCCCTTCTTTTGATATAAGGCTCTGCAATAGATTCCATTTTCAAGGCAGTTTGCAAACGAGTTTTCATTCCTTTGTCTTCCAAAGCGCCTTGCAATGCCATACCATTAATAACGGTAGCTAACATTCCCATATAATCGCCTTGAACACGGTCCATGCCTGAACTCACTCCAGCAACACCTCTAAAGATATTACCACCTCCAATTACAATGGCAATTTCAACTCCTTTGTCATGAATTTGTTTGATTTCGTCAGCATATTCTGCTAATCTTTTTGGGTCAATTCCGTAGTTTAAATCGCCCATTAAAGCTTCGCCACTTAATTTTAGAAGAATTCTATTGTATTTCATGAGTAGTTGAGTTATTTGATGCAAATATAGTTATATTCTGATTTTTTAAAATAGTGTTTTAAAAAATAATTTGAAAGGATTTTTTGGACTTAAGTAATAAAAGTCACGTTTTATTTTTCATTTAAAGGATACCTTTGCTTAAATAAAATAGAGTCTATGAAAACTGTTATTGCTCAGGCATTGTTCAAAAGTCATTCGTACTTAGAATATAGAAAATTAATGGCTGATTTGTTAAAAGAAGGAAAATCCACCGCTGTAGAACAAACAGAAGAACGTACCCATTATAGTGAATTGAACGAGACTCGGATGCATCGTTTGGATAAAACAATGAAAATAACAGAAGCAAATAGTGCGAAGTTAAAGACTTTAAATAAAAGTTATCTTTGGGTAGTACTGACGGAAAGTTGGTGTGGTGATGCAGCACAAATAGTACCAATTCTCAACAAAATGGTATTGGAAGCCAATCAAAAAATTGAGTTGAAATTAGTTTTACGTGATGAAAATGAAGATTTGATGAATTATTTTTTGACTAATAAAAGTAAAGCAATTCCAAAACTTATTATTATTGACAAAGCTACAGGATCGGTAGTAGGTGATTGGGGACCAAGACCTCAAGGAGCCATTGATTTGATTGAAAGTTATAAAGAAAAATTTGGAGTCATTGATGAAACTGCTAAAACCGAATTACAGTTATGGTATTTGCACGACAAAGGCGCGAGTACTCAAGATGAGATTATGGAATTAATGCAAGAGAATTTTAAATCTTAATTTTTCTAACATTTTTAATGTTTTTAGGGGAACGGCTTCCATGAAAAGCTCTTAATACTTCAATTGTGTTGGGACGAATTCTGTAAATGATTAAATAGGCACCTAAAATTATATTTCGATATATTTTAGTCTTAGTTTCCAAGTGCCGACATTCGGGGTGGAGTAGATAGTAGTTCTCGAGATTTCGAACAATTGACTTTATATCTTCATAAAAATAAAGAGCTGCATTCTCCCCAAAAGTAATCTCCCCGTATTCAAAAATAGCTTGAATATCTGATAAGTAATAAGAAGAACGTATTACTTCTTTTTTTTCAATCTCCATTCTTTAAATCTTTCGTCAAACTCTTTTTCAGACATAAATTCTCCTTCTTCGGCTTCTTTAATTAAAGAAATAAATTCATCCTGAGACATTGGTTTGCCTGGAGTAGCAAGATTTTTGGGTTTTTTGATGGAGGTTTTCATTTTAATGGAGCTTTAATGATGTAGTAAAAATAATGAAAATCGTTTTATATAGGACTTATTCAGAAGAATTTAATACATATTTTTTCTCAAACTCCTCTGGATTCATTGCATTTTGCACATTGTAGTTGCCAATTTTAGTCCGACGCAAGGCGGTTAAATGCGATCCAGATTGCATTGCTTTTCCAAAATCAAATGCTAAGGAGCGAATATAAGTTCCTTTGCTACACACGACTCTAAAGTCAATTTCTGGCAAAGCGATTCGGGTGATTTCAAATTCGTAAATAGTCGTTTTTCTTGAATCAATTTCAACTTCAACACCTGCTCTTGCGTGTTCGTACAAGCGTGTTCCTTCCTTTTTTATAGCTGAAAAAACAGGAGGTTTTTGGTCAATTTCGCCTAAAAATTGCTCCACCGTTTTATGAATCAAGGCTTCATCAATATGAGCGGTAGGGTAGGTTTGATCGATTACAGTTTCTAAATCATACGAAGGAGTTGTAGCTCCAATAAAGAAAGTACCGGTGTATTCTTTGGGTTGTGCCTGAATTTCAGTGATTTTTTTTGTAAATTTTCCTGTACAAATGATCAATAGTCCAGTGGCCAAAGGGTCTAAGGTTCCTGCGTGACCAATTTTGAATTTTTTTGGTAAATCAAATTGGCGCTTTAAAATGTATTTCAATTTGTTCACCGCTTGAAAAGAAGACCAAGTTAACGGTTTGTCAATCAAAAGAATTTGACCATTCAAAAAATCTTCGGCTTGCATTAAATAATTGTCAAAGGATGAATAAAAAAGTGGATAACCAATAAGATAATTCCAGCGATGATTCGGTAATACCCAAAGAGCTTAAATCCTCGTCTACTTAAAAATCCGATAAATGTTTTTATTGCTAAAAGTGCCACGATAAAGGCCACGATATTTCCAATAATTAAATAATTAATTTGGTCATGAGTCAATACCAATCCATCTTTATAAAAGTCGTAGCATTTTTTTACAGTAGCACCTAACATAGTAGGAACCGCTAAAAAAAATGAAAATTCAGCTGCCGAAGTACGAGTTAATTTTTGAGACATACCTCCCACAATTGTAGCGCCACTTCTAGAAACACCTGGAATCATCGCGATACATTGGAACAATCCAATTTTTAAGGCTTTTAAATAGGTGATTTCTGTTTCATGTGAATTATTGAACCAATCGTCTACTTTCAGTAACAGGATTCCTCCAATTAGGAGGGATACAGCAACAGTAACTGGATTTTCAAGCAAAGCGTCTATTTTTTTGCTGAAAAGCAAGCCCAAAACAACCGCGGGTATAAAGGCAACAAAAAGTTTGAAGTAAAAATCAAAAGACTGAAAAAAGCGTTTGAAATAAAGCACTACTACCGAAAGAATAGCACCTAATTGTATTACAATAGTGAAAAGTTTAGTGAATTCGTCATGTTCAATCCCGAAGAAAGATGAGGCGATAATCATGTGTCCAGTAGACGATACAGGTAAAAACTCAGTAATGCCTTCAATTATGGCTAGAATTATAGCTTGTAATGTATTCATTTAGGCTTTTTTCGGATTTTTTAAAATAGCATAAATGGTAATTCCAAAACCAATTAAAACTGTAGTAGGTGCTAAACGGATGCGTCTAAAACTAAATACATCTTCGTTAAAAACGTTTGGATCCTCACTTCCTCCGCCAGACATTAGAATAAATCCTAGTGCTATTACTGCGATACCAATCAGTAAGATTTTATAATTTACTTTTTCAAAAAGAAATTCTTGTTTGTGTTCGCTATTGTTTTTCATAAAGTCATTGCGAGGAACGAAGCAATCTCCTCAAGTTTTAGTTAATACAAATCGTCTGTTCGTAAATTCAAGAAACGCTGTGTTGCAAAATACGTACTCAACCAAGTGATCAAAATTCCCAAGCCAAATACAGAGAGTAATACTAGTACAATCAATAATTGATCATCAAGAAGTCCTAGGTCAGGGAAATTGTTTTCAAGATAAATCAAAACACCAATTAGAGCCAAAATAGCTAATCCCGCCCCAATCATTCCTAATTTTATGCTTCGCATTAAGAAAGGTTTTCTGATAAAAGCCTTTGTGGCTCCTACCATTTGCATGGTTTTGATGATAAAACGATTGGAGTGAATCGATAAACGTAGCGAACTATTAATAAGTAAAACAGCTATAACGGTAAAAAATCCACTGATGATTAGAATCCACATACTGACTTTCTTGATGTTGTCATTGACTAAATTAACTAGTTGTTTATCATATACAATATCAGAAATCATAGGGTTTCTTCGCAATTGATTTTCTACTTTAGCAATACTGTCTTTGTAAACATAGTCGGCTTTTAAATGAATGTCAAATGAGTTTTGCAATGGGTTTTCGCCAAGGAAAGTCACAAAATCTTCCCCAATGATGTCGGTATGTTGTTTTGCAGCTGCTTCTTTTGAAACGTATTCAAATGTTTTTGCAAACGACGCTTTTTTTAATTCGGCATTAAAGGATTTTATAATAGTATCATTTGCTTCGTTTTTGAAAAACACTGTCATAGCAATGTTTTCTCTAAAATCATCTGCTAATTTTTTAGAGTTAATGATGAAAAGTCCCAGTATACCTAGTAAAAATAATACTAAAAATACACTTAAAACCACTGAAAAATAAGAAGAGATTAAACGGCGTTTTTGAAATTTATCGTAAGAAGAACTCATAGTTTATCAAAATTATGGGGTAAAAATAATAAAGAATTTCTTTATTTAAAGTTAATATCGTTCAAAGTTTTAACTTTCGTACAATAAACGTAAATTTGGCAGCTGAAATTGTAAAAGTTGTACCGACTTTTCCTTTTTTATTTAAAAATCAACCCATTTTCAGTCGAAGTAAGGACTGAGATAAATTTAGTTTACCATGAAATACAATCCGAACGAAATTGAAGCGAAATGGCAAAAGTATTGGGCAGAGAATCAAACTTTTGCAGCGCAAAATAATTCTGATAAACCCAAACATTATGTGTTAGATATGTTTCCGTATCCATCCGGAGCGGGCTTACATGTAGGGCATCCGTTAGGGTATATCGCTTCGGATGTGTATTCAAGATACAAAAGACACCAAGGATTTAATGTGTTGCACCCAATGGGGTATGACAGTTTTGGCTTGCCAGCAGAACAATATGCTATTCAAACAGGACAACGTCCAGAAGATACGACTTCGGTCAATATTGATGGTGGGGTTGACAAAGAAGGAAATCAAATTGCGGGATACAGAAAACAGCTAGATAAAATCGGGTTTTCATTTGATTGGAGTCGCGAAGTGCGAACTTCTAATCCTGATTATTACAAGCATACTCAATGGATTTTTATTCAATTATTTAATTCTTGGTACAATAAAAAAGCAGATAAAGCGGAAGATATTTCGACTTTAATAACTGTATTCGAAAAAGAGGGGAATGCAAATGTCAATGCAGTTTGTGATGATAACATTGCTCCTTTTTCAGCTGCAGAATGGAACGCCTTTTCATCAGAGGAACAACAAAAAATACTATTGCAATACCGTTTAACGTATTTGGCAGAAACCGAAGTGAATTGGTGTCCGGGATTAGGAACTGTTTTGGCGAATGACGAAATTGTAAATGGTGTTTCAGAGCGCGGTGGTTTTCCAGTGATTCGAAAAAAAATGACGCAATGGAGTATGCGAATTTCAGCTTATGCCGAGCGTTTATTACAAGGATTAGACACTATTGATTGGACCGAAAGTATTAAAGAAAGTCAACGCAACTGGATTGGAAAATCGGTTGGAGCCATGGTTTCATTCAACGTCATTGCGAGCGAAACGAAGCAATCTATTGAAGTATTCACCACCCGTCCTGATACTATTTTTGGAGTAACGTTCATGACTTTGGCCCCAGAGCATGAGTTGGTGGCACAAATTACGACTCCAGAACAAAAACAAGCAGTGGAGGAATATATTGAAAAAACAGCAAAACGTTCCGAGCGTGAGCGAATGGCCGATGTCAAAACCATTTCAGGTGTTTTTACAGGTGCGTTTGCCGAACATCCGTTTACAAAAGAACCGATTCCAGTTTGGATTGGCGATTATGTGTTGGCAGGATATGGAACTGGAGCAGTAATGGCGGTGCCTTGTGGAGACGAAAGAGATTATGCGTTTGCTAATTTCTTCAAAGGTCAAAACGGAATGCCAGCCATTAAAAATATTTTTAACAAAGACATTTCAGAAGCGGCTTATGGAGAAAAAGGAGGCTTTGAATTAGTAGATTCTGACTTTTTGAATGGCTTAGGATACAAAGAAGGTACGAAAAAAGTAATTGAAGCCTTAGAAAAAATTGGTGCAGGAAAAGCAAAAGTTAATTACCGTTTGCGTGATGCAGTTTTTTCTCGTCAACGGTATTGGGGAGAGCCATTTCCAGTATATTATGTAAATGGATTGCCTCAGATGATTGATAAAAAACATTTGCCAATCGTTTTACCAGAAGTTGAAAAGTATTTGCCAACCGAAGACGGACAACCGCCATTAGGAAACGCAACTACTTGGGCATGGGACGTTGAAAAGTCGGAAGTGGTGAGTTGTGAGTTGATAGACAATGTAAACATATTTCCATTAGAATTAAACACGATGCCAGGTTGGGCAGGAAGTTCGTGGTACTGGATGCGTTATATGGATGCACACAACGAAAACGAATTTGCCAGTCAAGATGCCTTGAAGTATTGGGAAAGTGTAGATTTGTACATTGGCGGAAGCGAACATGCCACAGGGCATTTATTATACTCACGTTTTTGGAACAAATTTTTAAAAGACAGAGGCTATGCTCCAACCGAAGAACCGTTCAAAAAACTGATTAATCAGGGAATGATTTTGGGGATGAGTGCGTTTGTGTATAGATGGGAATATGGAGTTAATGAAGGAGAAAATAGAAAAACGATTTTTATTTCTAAAAATATAATAGATATGTCAATTAAGGCGGAGTCCATGTTAATTAATGATGTCGAAAGTTTGAAAAAGATAATTGCGAATCAATTCATTATTTCAGATAGGACATCATGGTCTCATTTTACTCCAATCCATGTTGATTTATCTTGTATAAACGATGTTACCAATGAATTAGACATTGAAAAATTCAAATCATACCCATTATATTCAGATTATGCTAATGCAGAATTTATTTTAGAAAATGGAGAATTATACGATGCTAACTCCTCCCCTTCGGGGAGGTCGGGTGGGGCTTACATTGTAGGTCGCGAGATTGAAAAAATGTCAAAATCCAAATATAATGTCGTTACACCGGATTTAATTTGTGCGGAATATGGTGCCGATACCTTGCGTTTGTACGAGATGTTTTTAGGACCATTGGAACAAGCCAAGCCTTGGAATACCGCTGGAATTTCGGGAGTTTTTGGTTTCTTGAAAAAACTATGTCGCTTGTATTTTGACGATAACGGATTGATTGTTACAGACAACGAGCCTACAAAAGATAATTTGAAATCGTTACACAAGACGATTAAAAAAGTGGCCGAGGATATTGAGAGTTTTTCATTCAACACTTCGGTTTCTCAATTTATGATTTGTGTAAACGAATTGTCGACTCAAAATTGTCATGAAAGAGCGATTTTGGAGCCGTTGGCGATTTTAATATCACCTTATGCACCGCACATTGCTGAAGAATTGTGGTCTTTATTAGGACATTCGGATTCAATTGCAACAGTAGCTTTCCCTGAATTTGAACCGGCACATTTGGTTGAGAGTAGTAAAGAATATCCAGTTTCGTTCAACGGAAAAATGCGTTTTACGATTGAATTGCCTTTGGATTTAACCAAGGAACAAATCGAAGCAATTGTAATGAAAGATGAGCGTACCTTGCGTCAGTTGGATGGAAGAACGCCAAACAAAGTAATTATTGTACCTGGAAAAATTATCAATTTAGTAGGGTAGAAAATTATAGGATATAAATTAATCTGCGAATCTGTGGTTCGAAAATAACCGCAGATTCGCAGATTTTTAATTTCAAATAACCCCGATAGCGCGGATTTGCACACGAACGAAGTGAACTGACGAAGTAATCTGTGCCTACTAAAAATAATTTATTGAGAATTAAGAAAACAGTAACTTCGTGGTCACGAGTTGAACCAATGACCTTAAATTCATTTTAAATGTCATTTGTTGTTTTATATCAAACCGATAATATTCAATAAATCAATCAGTTGGTTTGATTTTAATCTATAGCGCTCCCATCATAAACCCACTGGAAACAGCGGGTTTTTTTGTTTCTGTTTTTTTGAAAGTTTTTTTATTATATTTGGTTAAGCGCAAAGTCAGGAGACTTTGCGTAGCGGGGGTAGAGAATTATAGGATATAAATTAATCTGCGAATCTGTGGTTCGAAAATAACCTCAGATTCGCAGATTTTTTATTTTCAAATAACCAAATCAACTCATAAACGCATAGCCTACAATTGTATTTGCCTATCTATTTGTTGGTCTAATGAAATGAATGTTTCTGTTCTGGAAACGCCTTCAATAGCTTGAATTTTGGTATTTAATAAGTGCATCAAGTGTTCGTTATCCAAACAGATGATTTTAATCAAAATAGACCAGTTTCCCGTGGTGTAATGGCATTCCAGCACTTCTGGAATTTTCTTTAAGTCGCGTACGGCTTCTGAATTTCGAGCGGCTTTGTCCAAATAGATTCCCACAAAAGCCATCGTATTGTATCCTAATACTTTGTGATTTACGGTAAACTTGGAACCCGAGATTACGCCAGATTGTTCTAGTTTTCGTAAGCGTTGGTGAATGGCAGCCCCTGAGATCCCAATTTTATTGGCAATTTGAAGAATGGGTTTTCGCGCATCTTCCATTAAATCGCGCAAAATTTCTTTGTCAATACCGTCTATCTCTACTTGAAGTGAATTGATTTTCATAGATTGTTAATTGTAACTAAAAAACAGATTTTAGTTTGAATTGGAAATCAAAAGTAGAAAAAAATAAAATGAATTTGATTGTTTTGTTCATTTTAACCTATAAAAAAACCATCCGAAAGGATGGTTTTGCGTATTGTGTAAGAAATCTTATTTTCCTTTATTGGCTTCGGCTACGTATTTTTCTAATGCCATTGTCATCGAAGGTGTTCCAGGAGTTGGCGCCATAATATCGATTCGTAGCCCATGCTCCAATGCTTCTTTTTGAGTAGTGCTCCCAAAAACAGCTATACGAGTATTGTTTTGTTTAAAGTCAGGAAAATTTTTGAATAATGATTTGATTCCTGTTGGGCTAAAAAACGCTAACACATCATAATAAACATCAGCTAAATCAGAAAGGTCACTCATTACGGTTTTATAAAACACAGCTGGAGTCCAGTCTACTTTCAAGTTGTTTAAGGTGACAGGAATGTCTGCATTTAATTGATCTGAAGCAGGCAATAAAAATTTCTCGTCTTTGTATTTTTTGATTAGTGGTGATAAATCAGCAAAATCTTTTGGGCCTACATAAATTTTACGTTTTCTATACACTACGTATTTTTGAAGATAGAAAGCTATAGCTTCTGACTGGCAAAAATATTTTAAGCCTTCAGGAACTTTATATCGCATTTCTTCGGCTACTCTAAAAAAGTGATCCACCGCATTTTTACTGGTTAAAATAATTGCGCTGTAATTATTTAAATCTATTTTTTGAAGTCTAATTTCTTTGGCACTAACCCCTTCTACATGAATAAAAGGTCTGAAATCAATTTTTACTTTATGTTTTTGTTGCAGCTCAAAGTAAGGAGAATTCTCTACTTTAGGCTCTGGTTGCGACACCAAAATTGTTTTCACTTTCATATCTAACTGTTTCTAAGCAATTCCTTTTGTAAACCAATAATACAGGAAATAGTAGGGCGCTATTTCAAGAGTGCAAAGATACAAAATAAAATAAAACAACTTGCTCAATATTAAATTTTGATAATTTTTTACCGAAATAAAATAGGTAACAAGGTTAGCTACTATTACGATTGCGATAATTAAAGTTGGAACTACTTTTGATATAGGGTCAAAATAGAAAAATAACATATTAATTGGGAGTAAAATAAGGGCAATATAGGTTCGGTACGTTACTTTTTGGTGGTTAAATTGCTCAACAAATTCTTCAATATGAAACGAAGTAGCAATTATTTTTTCTATTAAAACTTTTGTTAAGATAAAGAATAATAAGAAGTTAGTAATTTGAACATACTGCATCCAATCTGTTTTTTCTCCATGTCCATAAATGTGTAATGAAAGTTGGATAAAAAAAGCTAAAGAAACTACTTGGACAAAAAATAAGGCGATAGTAAAACCATTTTTAAGGTTGTTACTTTCTCGATACACTTTATTGTATTTGTCTGAAAAGAGTAGGTTGGCAAAATCAGCAAATCGATTTTCGAACACTGATTTTGTGATTGCAATTGTTGCAAAACAGAATAAAAATAAAAGAGTAGCCCAATCGGTATTCTCAGTAATGCGGGGATGAAGTATGTATTCAGTCATAGTGATGACAAAATTACTAATTTTTTATTTTCATTCTTTTTATTAGGACTCAAATGGCATAAAAAGTTTACTTTTGCGTTGAAATTACTCGAAAATATGAATGATTGCATTGTTATAATCCCTACCTATAACGAAATTGAGAATGTGGAGAGCATTATTAGAGCAGTGCTTTCGCAGCACAAGCCATTTCATGTTCTTATTATTGATGATAATTCGCCAGATCATACTGCAGATAAAGTAATGGCGCTTCAGGCAGAATTCCCTGGGCGATTATTCTTGGAACAACGAAATAAAAAATCAGGTTTAGGTACGGCTTATGTTCATGGATTCAAATGGGCAATGCAACATCATTATGATTTTATTTTTGAGATGGATGCTGATTTTTCTCACAATCCACATGATTTAGAAAAATTGTATCAAGCATGTCACTTTGGGGATGCGGATCTAGCAGTAGGTTCTCGATATGTTACAGGAGTCAATGTGGTCAACTGGCCTTTGAGTAGGGTGTTGTTGTCGTATTTTGCTTCGGTTTATGTACGCTTAATCACTGGAATGAAAATTCATGATGCAACAGCAGGATTTGTTTGTTACAAAAGACAGGTTTTAGAGAGTATCAATTTAGATCAAATCAAATTTGTGGGTTATGCATTTCAAATAGAGATGAAATACCGTACTTTTTGTAAAAATTTTAAAATAACCGAGGTACCTATCATTTTTACTGATAGGACCAAAGGGCAATCCAAAATGAGTAATTCCATTATCGTAGAAGCGGTTTTTGGGGTTATTGCACTTCGATTAAAAAGATTAGTCAATACATTATAAGAGAAAGTAGAATGAATAGGGTTTTAATTAAGAATGCCAAAATAGTAAATGAAGGGGTAATTTTTGAGGGCGATGTTTTAATTGAGGATGACTTAATTGTAGAGATCGCAGAAACAATTAGTCCTAAATCAGCAGAGTGTAAAATTGTGGATGCCGAAGGAAATTATTTAATTCCGGGGGCTATTGATGATCAAGTACATTTTAGAGAGCCAGGACTTACGCACAAAGGTGATATCGAATCTGAATCAAGAGCTGCTGTAGCAGGAGGAATTACTTCTTTTATAGAACAACCCAATACGGTTCCGAATGCCGTTACTCAAGAAATTTTAGAAGAAAAATACGAGATTGCTTCCCGAAAATCATTTGCGAATTATTCGTTTATGATGGGAGCTACGAATGATAATTTGGAAGAAGTTCTAAAAACTAATCCCAAAAATGTAGCAGGTATCAAGATATTTTTAGGCTCCTCTACCGGGAATATGTTAGTGGATAACGAAGCTACATTAGAACGTATTTTTTCAAGTACTCCTATGTTGATTGCGGTGCATTGTGAAGATGAAACAACGATTAAGAATAATTTAGTTCAATACAAAGAGCAATATGGTGAGGATATTCCGGTTACTGCCCATCATTTAATACGAAGCACAGAAGCATGTTACCTTTCGTCTTCTAAAGCAATTGCTTTGGCAAAAAAGACTGGAGCGCGTTTGCATGTATTTCATTTGTCAACGGCTAAAGAAATGGATTTGTTTACCAATAAAATTCCATTGGAAGACAAAAAAATCACAGCCGAAGTTTGCGTACATCATCTATGGTTTACTAATGAAGATTATGCAACTAAAGGGAATTTTATCAAATGGAATCCAGCCGTGAAAACGGCAGAAGATAGAGACGCATTATGGAAGGCACTATTAGATGATAGAATCGATGTAATTGCTACTGATCATGCGCCTCATACTTTGGAAGAAAAACAACAATTGTATTTGAATGCGCCTTCTGGAGGCCCCTTAGTACAACACGCTGTGGTCGCTTTGTTTGAGGCATATCATCAAGGTAAAATAAGCATTGAGAAGATAGTAGAGAAAATGTGTCATAATCCAGCAAAAATTTTCAAAATTGAAAAACGCGGATTCATCAAAGAAGGCTATTATGCGGATTTGGTTATTGTCAATGCGGGATTACCTTGGGGTGTAAAAAAAGAAAATATTTTGTCTAAATGCGGTTGGTCACCATTTGAAGGCTATACTTTTAAATCAAGAATTACGCATACTTTTGTAAATGGACAGTTAGTATATAATGCTTTTAAAGTAAAAGACATTCGTGCAGGAAAACGATTGTTATTTAATAGATAATTTAGGATGAAAAAGGTAGTGCCATTTTTAGCGATTTTGACCTTTTTAGGGTGTAAAGAGGATGTTGTCAAACAACCAAAGCATCTTATTGAGAAATCAAAGATGGTGAACATTATGTATGATTTAGCTTTACTAGAAGCAATCAAGTATCAAAATCCTGCAGTGCTGGATTCTAATCAAATCCATCCCAAACAGTTTATTTATAAGAAATATGGGGTAGATAGTTTGCAATTAGCACAGAATAATGTGTACTACGCTTCCGATTATAAGAATTATAAAATTATGTACGAAGAAGTGGTAAAAAGAATTGAGAAAGATAAAAATAGAGCAAAGGCTTTAATCAAAATAGAAGCAAAAAAGAAAAAGTTCAACGAGAAAAAAATGAAAAGTTAGTTACAAAAACAGTAAAGAAGCTTATTCTAACGAATCCAATAAAAAAGCAGCACTTGGTGCTGCTTTTTTATTGGATTGAGTTCTTTTATTCTTTTTTTCGTCCAAAACGTTCAAAGACACTAATATAAGTGTTGAATGTTTTTTTGGATTGATTATAAAATACGGTGTCGCCACTTTCCTTCATAATATCAAGTAACCCTCTGTAGCGTTCAATATCAGTGATTATTTCTGAAGCAATATCTATTTGCTCAGAAGCAGATAATTGGCCGTAATAATCAAGATTTTCGGTGTATTTTTTACTTAATTGCACAAGTAGTTGTCTTGCCTTAGTTTTTTCACCCACTTCGTAATATCCTTTGGCAAAGGGATCAACTAAAGAATAATAATCAAATTTATCAACTGGCATTTTAGTCATAGCAAGATCAATCACTTTTTTTGCCTTGTCTTTTTTACCATCCTTGATGAGTTGCTCCATTAGTCGAGATAAATTCATGCGGTAAGTAATACTATTTCTTCGGGTTTCAGGGTCGTGGTATATTGTATTACTTTCACTGTTACCCCAATCCCATTGCATTACTTTGTTGTACATAATTTCGGAGTCAATTTGTCCCATATCAATTTGGCTAGCATCTTTGTCTAAAGGTGTTCTAACAGGAACTAGTTTATAAACCATTCCTTCCAATTGAAGGTATTCTTTCATCCAAAGGTAGTCGTCACTATCAAAAGCACCTCCGCTAAAATAGATGGGTCTTTTCCAATTATTATTAGCAACAAGATCCAACATCATTAGTCGGTTTTTGTAAATAGCACTTCCCTTGATGTCGATGTCAATAGCCGAAACAATAGAATCGTTATACTGTGGACTCACCACTTTATTCTTAATAATGGTGTTTTTGTCAATAGGAATTCTGATTTTATTTGTTGGATAAAAATGAATGATTTGTCCATTTTGCATCTCTACTGTTGATTTTGGATTTTTGATAAAGGCAATAAAGTCTTTCACATCCCATCTAGTCTCAATTTTTGGGATATGTGCTACATAATCCAATTTGTCACCCACATATTCATTATGATTGAATGAAATAGGAAGAGGATTAGACTCATAGCTTTTCATTTTCATTTGGTCAATATACCAATCGGTCATAAAAAGACTTGTGTTGACAATTTTTACATCGGTACGGTATTTTTCTATTTCTTGAGCATACCAGAGAGGGAAGGTGTCATTATCTCCAATAGTAAATAAAATAGCGTTTTTATCGCATGAATTTAGATACGCTTTAGCCATAGCTACTGCAGTGTATCGGTCTGAACGATCATGGTCATCCCAGTTTTGCGCAGCCATAAGTACTGGAGCTGCTAGCAAACTTCCTATAATAAAAACAGGTCCTGCAACTCTTGGGGTTAAGTAGTTTCTAGCACTTTCATAGAGAGAATATACACCAAATCCAATCCAAATTGCAAATACATAGAAAGATCCAACTAGTGCATAATCTCGTTCACGAGGCTCAAAAGGTCTTTCGTTCAAGTAAATTTTTAAGGCAATTCCTGTAAATAGAAATAAAGAAAGCAATACATAAAAACTTTTTCGATCTTTGCTTGCGTGGTACATTAAACCAATCAATCCTAAAATAAAAGGTAAGAAGAAATATACATTGCGACCTTTGTTATTTAAAACATCTGAAGGTAAATTGTCTTGAGAACCCAAGTGTAAACTATCCATAAACGGAATGCCACTAATCCAGTTTCCGTTTAAATTGTCGTATCGTCCTTGAATGTCATTTTGACGACCTACAAAATTCCACATCAAATACCTCCAGTACATGTACCCAAATTGGTATTCAAACATGAAGCTAAAATTGTCTGCTGTAGTTGGTTTTTCAATGATTAAATAGTCGCCGTAATTTCGTAAGAAAGCTACATACCCATCATTGTCAATTTGTTTTTGCGCATAGGCTTGTCTGAATTCAGTAACCACTTTCTCAATCTCCCCTTTGAGTTGTGCAATCGCCTTATTGTATTCTTCTTCGGTTAGTTTATTAGCATCGATTCCATATTTGGCTAAATCTTCTTCAAAAGGGTAGTCGTAATTAATTTTGAATTCTGGTGGATGGGTAAAGTTGATATAGTTTTCAATATGCTCAGTGCTCCACAATCGAGGCAAAATAGTTTTTTGATTATCATCGCTATTTTGTTCAGCATTTTTAAAATTATTTGTGATATCGTATTTGCCAGTGGTATAGTTTCGCTCATAGTTAGGCGCTTTGTCTAAATAAGGTCTTTCTTTATCTAATCCGCTAAATGTTTCTGTATATTGTGGACCATAGAAAAGCGGATTTACACCATATTGTTCTCTATTATAATAAGCAAGAACTTCGGCAGCATCCGATGGTTTATTTTCGTTAATTACAGTATTAGCATTGGCACGAATAGGCAACATCATCCAAGTAGAGAATCCTATTAAAATGAACAATGTACAAAGTATAATTGTGTTATAAAAAACTAATCCTTTCTGTTTGGTATAACGCAATCCAAAATAGAAAAACGCAATTAATAAAAGGGTTACGAAAATGGTTCCTGAGTTGAAAGGCAGTCCCATTTCGTTGACCATGAAAATCTCTGTTTTACCAAAAAACGCCATGGTTAAAGGCAATAGCATTTTAAAGATAAACAACAATATAGAAACAACTACAATGTTAGCTATAATGAAATTTTTAACGGTAACCGTTTTGTAATTTTTGAAAAAATATAAAAATCCAATCGCAGGTATGGTCAATAAAGCCATAAAGTGAACTCCAAAAGAAAGTCCAATCACCAGCGAAATAATTAATAACCATCTGTCTCCTCTTGGGGTATTCATTTCTTGTTCCCAACGCAAGCCTAACCAAAGCAGCAAGGCAATTAGCAAAGAAGCCATAGCATATACTTCGGCCTCCACAGCATTGAACCAAAAACTATCTGAAAAAGTATAAGCTAAAGCACCTACGAATGAACTTCCAAGAATAACAATTGAGTTGTCTTTGTTGATTTCATTATACGAGCCGATGATTTTTTTCAAAATCATACTAGAAGACCAAAATAAGAATAGAATGGTAAATGCACTCGAAACGACCGAGGTCATATTAACCATCAAGGCAATATGTTCTTTGTCAATAGCAAACATGGCAAAGAATGCCCCAATCATTTGAAATAAAGGTGCTCCAGGTGGGTGGCCTACTTCTAATTTTGCGGCAGTAGCAATATATTCTCCACAATCCCAGAAACTCATCGTTGGTTCAACGGTAAGGGTGTAGGTTATTAATGCTATCGCAAACGCAAACCAACCTAAAATAGTATTCCATTTATTAAAATTGAAATCGGCCTTATTCATCTTTAAAACAGGGTTTTTTATTTATCATGCAAAGAAACTATTTTTTTGTGGAATCAAGGGAGCATTAACAAAAAATTCTATTATTGATAATAGAGTAGTAATGAATTGGTTTTTAATAGGTTCCCGATAGATATGACCTAAACCTAAAACTTTTTTGATAAAAATAATTTAAAAGTTTGCGCAAAATAAAATTTGTATTAAATTTGCACTCGCTTAACAGCACTGATGGTCTATGGTGTAATGGTAACACTACGGTTTTTGGTGCCGTCTTTCTAGGTTCGAGTCCTAGTAGACCAACATAAAGCCTCTCAAAAAATTGAGAGGCTTTTTTCATGTCTTATTGTATCTAATTTGTTGAAGGAAAGCGATTTTTATTGCTTAATTCGTATTGGATTTGAGGCAAAATCTATAATTGAGTTTCGACATATTGCTTAAAATTATTCAATATTGCCTGCCAACCTGCTTCTTGGAGATCTAACGGATTTTGATTTTCTGGTTCAAAATGTTCTGTAATCAATGTGGTTTGATCGGTTTTAGCTTCAAAAAGAACCGTTACTTTTCGAGAATCGCCTAACTCGATTTGGAGTTGTTTTTCTATTTCAATTTGAGTGAATCTGCCCCAAAAATCGAATTCAAATGAGCCGTCTTTAGCAGCCATAATATGATGAAATTCTCCATTTACTTCTAATACACATGTTGATTTTGGGCAATGCCAATCAGGGCTAGCAAAATTCCACTTTGTAACATGTTCTGGTTTTGTCCAGCATTCCCAAACTGTTGCAACTGGCGCAGTTATAGTGGCTTGTACAGTTAATTGTGACATAAAATTATATTTTTAGTATTTGATTGCAGTATTCTTTAACTGGTTTAAAATCAGTATTCAAAACCTTTTTTATTTTAGAATTATCATAGTTACTTTTCGAATACGAGGCTTTGGCACTAGCTCGAGACAGTTTTCTTTTTTGAAAGAAAAGAGTAGTTAAAATCCAATCCATTCTCCAAAATAGATTCATTATAAATGGAGTAGCATGCCATTGAGGACGTTTCATCTGCATGCAATCAGCAATACAGTTTAGAATTTCTTGAAACGAATAATTGTTTTCAATCAATGTAAATCGTTCGTTTTTGACGTCGCTATTCATCAACTGGACACTTGCTTCGACCACATCAGTAACTGCAATAAATCCTGTTGTTCCTAGTGTGTAAAAAGACAATCCTTTGGCAACAGCCGAAAACAGTTTCCCACTTCCTTGCTCAGGGAATCCTGGACCTAAAATAATTCCCGGATTAACAATGACAACATCTAAACCTTCTTGTTGCCCACGCCAAACCTCCATTTCGGCACCATATTTTGAGATGGCATAATCGCTATGGGGTTTTTCTGGATTCCATTCGGTGGTTTCTGAAATTGTAGTTTTGGTGTGCGTTGGATCTCCTAAAGCAGCAATCGAACTCACAAATAGCATTTTTTTGATTCTGTATGCCAAGCAAAAATTCACGATGTTAGCCGTTCCTTCAATATTAGTTTTCCGAATGATATCTTCGTCTTTTGGGTCAAAAGAAATCATCGCAGCACAATGATAAACGGATTCAATATTTTGAAAGGCTATTTCCAAAGTCGGGATGTCAAGAATATCTCCTTGGACCCACTCGATTTTTTCGAATAAATGAGATTTGTTGTAGAGCGAAAATAAATCTTTGGTTTTATCAACCGAATTTGTTGTTCGATACATAGCGCGCACATTTTCTCCTTGCTCCACTAAATGGAGTAAGAGATGTGCACCCACTAAACCAGTTCCACCTGTAACTAAAATCATGTGGTAAAGATACTTTTTTTTGCTATTGCCACTAATCCATAAGGGAGCAATTTTTTTTGTTATTGCGAGGAGGAATGACGAAGCAATCTATTTAATCATTCATTTTTGAGTTTGACATTGCCATTGAATTTTGCCATTGAAATTCCTATCTTTGCGCAAATTGATTATAAAAATGAAAAATTTAGTAGAAGAATTACAATGGCGTGGGTTGGTTCATGATATCATGCCGGGAACCGAAGAACAACTATTGAAAGAAATGACAACGACCTATATTGGATTTGATCCAACATCTGATTCGTTGCATATTGGAAGTTTGGTGCCTATTTTATTGTTAGTTCATTTGAAAAATTTTGGACATAAACCGATTGCTTTAGTAGGAGGTGCAACAGGAATGATTGGAGACCCATCAGGGAAATCAGATGAGAGAAATTTGTTGGACGAAGTTACTTTGGCACACAATGTAGAAGGCATCAAAGCGGTACTTTCTCGTTTCTTGGATTTTAATTCGAAGGATGTAAACGCGCCTGTTTTAGTAAATAATTACGATTGGATGAAGGATTTGTCGTTCATCAATTTTGCCCGTGATGTGGGTAAACGTATTACCGTGAACTACATGATGGCAAAAGATTCGGTAAAGAAACGATTGTCTGGCGAAGGGGAAGGAATGTCATTTACTGAGTTTACGTACCAATTGATTCAAGGATACGATTTTTATCATTTACATAAAGAATACAACTGTTTACTGCAAATGGGAGGTTCTGATCAATGGGGTAATATTACTACTGGAACCGAATTAGTACGTCGTATGAATGCCGAAGGTGCCAAAGCGTATGCCATGACTTGTCCTTTGATTACAAAAGCAGACGGATCTAAATTTGGAAAATCGGAAGGTGGGAATGTGTGGTTGACAGCGGATAAAACTTCGGTGTATAAATTTTACCAATTTTGGTTGAATACGACCGATGTGGATGCTGAAAAATACATTAAAATTTTCACCTTTTTAGATAAAGCAACTATCGAATCCTTAATTGCAGAGCATCAAGTAGCGCCTCATTTGAGAGTCTTGCAAAGAAAACTAGCCGAAGAGGTAACTACTTTTGTACATTCAAAAGAGGAGTTAGACAAAGCAATTCAAGCGTCGAATATTCTTTTCGGAAACGCTTCGGCAACCGATTTGAAGCAATTGGACGAAGCCACTTTCTTAGAAGTTTTTGACGGAGTACCTCAGGCTGAAATTGCTAAAAGCGAAATCGAAAACGGATTGGATATTGTGACGGTTTTAAATGAAAAAACAGGTTTTTTTAAATCCAATGGAGAGGCGAGAAGAGCTTTAACTGCCAATTCTATTTCGGTAAACAAAGAAAAAATAACCGAAGCATACCAACTTTCAACTAACGATTTGATTAATAACCAGTTTGTGCTTTTGCAAAGTGGTAAGAAGAACTATTTTATTGTAAGGGTGAAGTAATTCATTAATTCGGTTATTTAACCACAAAGTGCGCAAAGAAGGCACAAAGTTCGCAAAGTAAATTTTTAAGAAATCGGAACGGATGCTAATCAATACAAATTAGCTTTGATTTTTATAATCTTAGCTACTTCGTGGTAAAACTTAAAAAAAAATCTGCGAATCTGCGGTGTAAAATAGATTACTACGTCATTTCTCATCACAATGATTTGTGAAATTTGTGAAATCTGTGTTTAATGAATTTGTTCTTGTGGTAAAATTATTTCTTAGTACCGTTTATAGTTTCAAATAATTCCAACGCATTCCCATCAGTGAGCATCGAAACGTAATGGCAAATGTGCAACAATCGGTCGTATAGATTTTCTTTTTCTAAATTGTGTTTTTCGGGTAGCATTTTTAAAATCAATTGGTCGTAATTTGAAGCTGTTCCGTTGAATTTATTGTTCATTGCCGAAATGAATTTATCCAATAAGGTTTGGATAATTTGGTAACCTACAATTTCTTTTTCGATGACTTCACGACTTTGATAAATATTTTTCACACTCAATTTGATAATGTCGTCCATTTGTGCTTTGTACTTGCTTTTATCCATCAAAGCATACGGGAATTTTCCAGCTAAAATGGCTTCTTCATTTTCAATAAAAACGCGAACGGCATCGTTAATTAAACTTCCGATGGCTAATGCTCTCAAATAACTGATTCGGTCTTCTTTTGTATTTAAAGTACTGTATTTAGCGCTGTCAATTGAATCTTTAACCAATTTGATTAAATATTCTAAGGCATATTCTTCCTGAACTAAACCTAAATTGATACCGTCTTCAAAATCAATAATGGTGTAACAAATATCGTCAGCCGCTTCCACAAGATACGCCAAAGGATGTCTTTCAAATCCAATGTCTTTTCCTGATTTATTAGGGATTAACCCCATGTCTGCTGCGACTTCTTCGAAGAAATTTTTATCACTTTGAAAGAAGCCGTATTTTTTGTCCGCAATATTTTTGGTTGGCTTTTTAGGCAAACTTTCTTTGGGGTATTTCATAAAAGCACCTAGGGTTGCAAATGAAATTCGTAAACCTCCTTCTATTCCAGGTCGGTTGGCTGTTAGTACTGAGAATCCGTTAGCATTGCCTTCAAAATCGATTAAATCTTGCCATTGTTTTGGAGTGAGTTGGTCTTTGTATTGTTGACCTTTCCCAATAGAGAAATATTCGCCAATAGCTTTTTCGCCCGAATGGCCAAAAGGCGGATTTCCGATATCGTGTGCCAATGAAGCAGCGGCAACAATTGCCCCAAAATCATTCATGTGGTAGCCGTGAACTTCTTTTAAATGTGGGTATTTTTCTAGTATTTTTTTTCCAACCAATCGACCTAATGAACGCCCCACTACAGATACTTCTAAACTATGTGTCAAGCGGGTGTGAACAAAATCGGTTTTAGAAAGTGGAATGACTTGGGTTTTATCTTGCAAACTTCTAAATGCAGCCGAAAAGATGATACGGTCGTAATCTACTTCAAATCCTAAGCGAGTGTCGTCTTGTTCTACACGCAATCTTTTGCCTTTGTCGCCTTGTCTTCTTAATGATAAAAGTTGTTCCCAGTTCATTGCTTGGTGTTAATTGTGAATTACAAATGTAAATAAAAAAACCCGACGCATTTTGAGTCGGGTTTGTTTGAATATTTATAAAGATTAAAACGGTAAATCGTCTGGTTCGTCTTCATTTAAATTAGTTGCTGGAGCAAAAGTTTCTGCTGTTGGCATAGGAGGAGTTTGTGGAGCTGCAGCAGGAGCTTCAGTTTGTACTTTTCCAATTCTCCATCCTTGAATGGTGTTAAAGTAAGAAGTCTCCCCTTGTTGATTTGTCCATTCACGACCTCTCAAATTGATGTCAATTTTTACTTGGTCACCTACTTGGTAACTGTTTAGCAAGTCACATTTGTCTTGAACAAATTGTACCAAAATATGTTGTGGGTATTGTTCGTCTGTAGTAACAACAATATCTCTTTTTCTGAACCCATTTGAACCCACTTCTTTAGTTTGGTCAATCATTTTTACTCTTCCTGTAACTTCCATTTGTATTATTTTTTTAAGTTTATTTCTTCTTTAGATTTACAAATATACTAACTTCTTCTTTTCTAGACAATAGGTCTTTTTTGACACGTTCAACTTTTTCTTTGGCGAAGGCCTAAAATCTTTTTCAAATTATTTCGTTACATTTATAATCTAAATTGATTGTATGTATTTTTCGGATAGGCGCAATACCACCCGTTGGGTGATTATTTTGGTTTCGTTTTGTATTATTTCATTGATACTTTGGAATACCTATACTTTTTTCCAAATTTTTAAAAATGAAGAGCGTCTAAAAATGAATCTTTGGGCAAAGGCTCAAAAAACATTAATCAATGCCGATGAAAATACGGATGTGGAACTACCGCTTCAAATTTTCAGCACCAACTCGTCTATTCCAATTATTTTGACTGAAAAAGACAAGATCATTAATACGGTGAATATTGATGATAAAATCATTGCAAATAGAGCAGAATCGGTTCGATTTTTAGCTACACTTAAAAATGAGAACGACCCTATTGTCATTGAATATGCACCGGGTAAGTTTCAAAAGTTATATTATGGCAATTCGGCTTTGTTGAATAAATTAAAATATTATCCAATTGCTTTAGTTTTGATTATTGTTTTGTTTGCTGCTTTGGTGTATAATTTTTACCGAAGTACCAAAATGGCTACTCAAAACAAACTTTGGGCTGGAATGGCTAAGGAAACAGCGCACCAAATTGGAACACCTCTTTCGTCATTAATTGGTTGGATTGAACTGCTTAAATCCGAAAATATAGCAGAATCCACGACTCTCGAAATTGAAAAAGATATTGAGCGATTGCAAACTATTACTGATCGTTTTTCTAAAATCGGGTCGGAACCCAAATTAGAAAACCAAGATATTATTGCAGTAACACAAGAAACTTTTAATTATTTACAGTCTCGTTTTTCAAAACAAATCGTGTTTTCTTTTCAGGCGCCTGAGTTGCCTGTTTTTGTTTTGTTCAATGCTACGTTGCACAGTTGGACCATTGAAAATTTAGTTAAAAATGCCATTGATGCGATGAAAGGCAAGGGTCATTTGGATTTGGTTGTTGAACAGGAAGGGGATTCAGTAAAAATTAAGGTTTCTGATACGGGAATTGGGATTCCTAAAAAGCAATTCAAAACCATATTTGAACCAGGTTTTACTACCAAGAAAAGAGGCTGGGGTCTAGGATTATCGTTGACCAAAAGAATTGTGGAAGAATACCACAAAGGCCGTATCAAAGTAGTGCAGTCAGAAATAGGTAAAGGGACTACGATACAATTGAGTTATAAAAAAAGCGAATCAATTTAAACAGATTCGCTTTTTTATTTTTTATAAATTATTCTGAATTGCTTTGGCTAAAGCTTCAAATTCGTCTTTGGTCATCGTGACTTTGTTCAGGAAACGCATTTCATCCATTTCGTTTAAAGGTATCAAATGAATGTGCGCATGAGGGACTTCTAGGCCTATAGCTGCCATACCAATGCGTTTGCAAGGTACTGTTTTTTGTAATGCAGCAGCTATTTTTTTAGAAAACTGCATCAAACCTAAATACAATTCATCGTCTATTTCAAAAAGTTGGTCAATTTCTTGTTTTGGAATACAAAGTGTATGCCCTTTAGCATTGGGATTGACATCCAAAAAAGCTAAAAAATTAGCGTCTTCTGCAATTTTGTAACAAGGAATTTCTCCGTTTACAATTTTGGTAAAAATAGAACTCATCGTATTTTAATTATTCTCTTGTAATTTCTAAGATGTCAAATTTCAAAACACCATTAGGAACAGTAATTTCAGCTACTTCTCCCACAGATTTTCCTAATAATCCTTTCCCGATAGGAGAGGTTACAGAGATTTTACCGGTTTTTAAATCGGCTTCACTTTCGGCCACCAAAGTATACACCATTTCCATTCCGTTAGTTTGGTTTTTGATTTTTACTTTAGATAGTACTAATACTTTAGAGGTGTCTAAATGACTCTCGTCAATTAAACGGGCATTAGCATGAATTTCTTCTAGCTTAGCAATACGCATTTCTAGCATACCTTGTGCTTCTTTAGCGGCATCATATTCTGCGTTTTCAGATAAATCACCTTTATCTCTTGCATCAGCAATATCTTGAGATGCTTTTGGTCGCATCACATTTTTTAAATAGTCTAATTCTTCTTTTAATTTTTTTAATCCTTCTGCGGTGTAATAAGATACTGTGCTCATAACTTCATTGTTTATATAAAATACAAAAAATCCCATCAGGACGGGATTTCTTTTCACAAAGATACTATAATTTTATTTAGATTGTAAATATATTCTTCAATGCAATCTATTTCAAATGTAAATAAATTAAATTTGTTTCACTAATTCTTGACTGCTAAATTTTTAAAATGATGAGAAAGTTGCTATTGTTGACATTCTTTTTTACGATTCTTTTTTCTTGTTCGGATAGTGGACTCGCAAATTATAATCCTTATATTCCTAATTATACTTTTACGGTTGATATTAATATGAATTTGCCTTTGTATTCTAACCTTCAGTACCCAAGCAATGCGGTGTATTATGCAGGAAAAGGAGTAAAAGGGCTTATCATTTTTAATACAGGGAGTGGTTACAATGTTTTTGATGCGGCTTGTCCAAATCAAAATGTAAGTTCTTGCTCTACAATGACCATTAACGGAATTGAAGCGGTTTGCCCTTGTGACGGTAAAACCTATAGTTTGTTTACGGGTCAAGGTAGTTTACAATACCCTTTGAAACAATATCGTGTGGAAGTTAATGGAAATGTATTGCATATTTACAATTAAAAAATCCTGACAGCAATGTCAGGATTTCTCAGAAGGTATAATTATATAGTAATCTAAAATTTCAACGTTACTCCTGCTAAGAAGTTAGTTCCAGCTTGTGGGTAATAATAAGGGTATATATCCCACATGTATCCGTTTGAAATGTATTTTTTATCTAAAATGTTGTTTACTAATCCTTTGATTACTATTGATTTGAAAACAGATTTTGGTTTTATCTCGTAGGATACATTCAAATCATTGATAAAATAATCGGCTAATTTAGATTCTGCCGACTCTATATTATTCATGTATTGTTGACCAACATATTTTTGTAACCAGACTATTTGAATGCTTTCAGTAGGTTTGTAAATGAAACTGTTTCCAGCGATTATAGATGGTGAATACGATATGTCTTTGGTGCCATAATTTTGTCCGCTTACCGCCAAATCTAAATTTTTATTACTACTTAAAGTAACGTTAGGATGAAGGCTGATTTGTTTCGATACTACAATGGCAGCATCAACCTCTAAGCCTAGTCGGTAACTTTTTTCACTATTAGAACGAATAGGGCTTCCAACATCGTCTAAGGTTCCAGTCAGAATCAATTGGTCTTTGTAAGCCATGTAATACAAGTTGGAATTTAATTGAATTCTGTCAGTTAAGTACCTCCAACCCAATTCAAAATCATTTAATTTTTCTGGTTTTACACTTCCTCCTCCTTCATAGTCGGTACGATTAGGTTCTCTATTCGCTCTTGCATACGAAAAGTACAAGTTGTTTTTGGAGTTGATGGTGTAATTTACCCCTGCTTTTGGATTGAAAAAAGAGAAATTGTCATTCACTAAGCCCGTTTCATACGAATTGGCTTTGTAGTGCACATTTCGAACTTGTAAGTCTCCAAAAAGACTCCATTTTTTATTTACTTGGTAATTGGCTTTCGCGAAAGCGGTACCGTCTGTTTTAGAAGCATAGTCATCATAATAGTGGTCGCCTAATTCTGATTGTGAAGCGTATCTTGCCCAAATTACTTTTCCAAAATGGTCACCTTCGTATTTGTTATAGCTTCCGCCAAAGATGAAATCCATTGTATCCGATTTGTAATTTGCCGAAAATGTAGTGCCATAAAAATCATTGTCTAACCATTTTTGACGAATTAAATCCGTGGTATTGATAGTGGTTCCATTGATTGAAATTGGAGTTAGACCATATTCTGAAAAATTAGCATCTTCTTTATAGTTCTCATAATAGCCTTTTCCTTTGGTGTAATGGAATGCGAGGTTGGTTTTCCAAGTATTGGAAACTTTTTCGTTCCAATGCAATTGGTAGTGATCTTGTTGGTAATTGTCGGTCTCATTGTTGTAGTAACGTGTTTGACCTAATTCGTCAGTAAAAATCCCCGCCGAATTAAAGGTTCTATTACTTAACAAGGTTTCGCCGTCAATCCCGTTCCAAGATTGATAGGTTTTTTCTTTTCCTCCAAAAGCCAAGGCTTTGATTAATGTAGTTTTGCCTACATAAGTTCCTTGTAAAAAGTAAGATTTTAGGTCAGAACTCGCGCGGTCAATATAGCCATCTGATTTCAATGTAGAAACACGTCCCGCAATTTCAAAATGATTATTCATCAAACCTGTGCTGAATTTCACCGTGTGTTTGTGGGTGTTGAAACTTCCAAAAGAATTGGATATTTCGCCAGATGCTTTTTCCGAATACGAATCAGTTAAAAGATTTAGACTGGCTCCAAAAGCTCCTGCACCATTGGTAGAAGTTCCTACCCCGCGTTGCAATTGCACACTTTGAAGCGAGGAAGCAAAATCGGGCATATTTACCCAATACGTTCCATGGCTTTCGGAGTCGTTGTACGGAATGCCGTTAATGGTTACGTTGACGCGAGTTGCATCGCTTCCACGAACGCGAATTCCGGTATAACCTACGCCATTCCCAGCGTCTGAAGTAGTGACCACTGAAGGTAAATAATTCATTAAAATAGGAATGTCTTGTCCTAAATTTCGATTTTGAATTTCTTTTTTGGATAGGTTGCTAAAACTAACAGGAGTTTTGGAAGTTACTCGTATCGCCGAAACTAATACTTCGTCGAGTTGGTTTACTTTGGTACTGTCTGTTGGTTTTTCTTGAGAAAACGATACCAAAGAGAACAGTAGAAGCGAGCTTAAAAATAGTTGCTTTTGGCTCGTTTTGAATAATAAAAATTTCATTCGTAAATAGATTACGAATAACAGGGGTAAATTATTCTTGGTTAATAATTAAATTGGTTACTCTAGACTTCAAAATT
This sequence comes from Flavobacterium keumense, assembly GCF_029866485.1. Lineage (NCBI taxonomy): Bacteria > Pseudomonadati > Bacteroidota > Flavobacteriia > Flavobacteriales > Flavobacteriaceae > Flavobacterium > Flavobacterium keumense. The sequence goes on along the minus strand of NZ_CP092332.1, from coordinate 418,158 downwards.
AACGCGCACATTAATTGTTTTAGTCTGTTTTCCCTTAGCAGCATTACCTGCCCAGGTTCATTGGGTATAATCTCAGCTCGTTATTTAGAGCACCCCGTGAGACGGTGCAAAGATAGAAAATTCAATTTCAATAGCAATGGCAATTTCAAAAATCAATTTCAATTTCAAAAAAAACCGTGCAATTTGTGGAATCTGTGTTGAGCAATAAAATTAATCTAAATCAGGTTTTCTTCTTGATTTTTTGATTTCGCCCAAGTTCTTTTTGTCTTTTATTCTTTTTCGAATGGCAGCTTTAGGAATTTTGGTTGCTTTTCGCTCTTTGGGTGTAGAAAGCCCTTTTTTCAATAATTCAAAAAAGCGTTTGGTTACAATTTCCTTGTTTTTGAGTTGGCTTCGATCTTCATCGCAGTTTAAAATTAAAACGTTTTCTGAAGTTAATCGCGAATTGAGATTGGTAACTAATAGTTTTTTTTCTTCTTCTGAAAGTCCTTGAGATTTTGGAATATCAAAAGTTAGAACGACTTTTGAGGAAACTTTATTCACGTTTTGACCACCCGCTCCGCTACTGCGAACGGCTTTAAAAGTAAGTTCGGTAATAAGTTGTTCTCTATTCATTTTTTATTTATTGCCGCGAAGTATCTAAGGCCAAAAGATTTTTTTAAAATGTATAAGTAATATAAGTTTTATCTCCTTGTGAACTTCGTGCCTACTTTGTGTTCTTTGTGGTTAGGTTATATATCGTAGATTCGACTTGATGTTATTGTTAAAAAAACAAGAATTATTTACTTATTCCTTTAAGATACATTTGAACAAATTCCAAAGAAGATTGTCCTTTTTGTAATGCTACAGTCAAATCATTAATAATGGAAATAGCTTTTTGTAGTCGTAATTTTTTGTCTCCCGAAAGGGTGATGAACGGTTTGTGATTATCAATTAAGGATTGTTTGAAAACGCTAAAGACCGTTTCACGTCCTTCAGGTTTGTCGCGCAAATCATCTTTTTCCCAAGGCACATCGATATCGGTTAAAAAGAACAAATCGTATTCGTGTTCTCGTGCGGCTTGGTCTAAAGCAGGTTCGCAATAGTTGTAATACACTTCGGAAAAGACTTTGGTTACCATTAAATTGGTATCGCAAAAAAGATATTGATTGGCTGTTGCTGTTTTTTCGTTTTCAAGCTGTGTTTGTCCATAAGCAATAGGGAGCATGTCATTTACATCGCAAATAGCGTGTTGTGTGTCCCATTTTTCTTGAAGATAATCGCGCGCAAATTCGGGTACCCAATCGGTTTTATAGTATTCGGCCAATTGTTTTGCCAAGGTGGTTTTGCCGGTACTTTCGGGACCAAATAAGGCAATTTTTATTATTCTTTTAGCGCCGGTTGGGAGCTGTTTAAGGTTTTCTTCCATTCTAAATAGCCGTAAACGGCAACAATTGTAAATACTATATATTGAAAACTAGTAAAGGTTAATCCTTTTGCAAAATACAAGGGAATTGAAACCAAATCTCCAATAATCCAAAACACCCAATTTTCTATTTTACGCTTGGCCATGAGCCACATTGCCACAAAGAAAATCCCGGTAACAAAAGTATCGACATAGGCATACCAAGTATTGAATTTGTTAAAGTAATGATATACAGCGACTACAAATGCGACGGTAAAGATAAAGATAAATAAGGAAATACGTTTTTCATTGGTTGAAATAACTGAAATGGGAAATTCAATAATGTCTCCTTTTTTTCGAGTCCAATGATACCACCCATAAATACTCATAATAAAATAGTAGCCGTTAATTATCATATCGCCCCATAATGTCCATTTCCATAAAAGATAGACATAAATTAAAGTACTAATCATTCCGGTAGGAAAAACTAGAATGTCATCTTTTTTAGCATACCAAACACTGGCTATTCCTAATAGAACGGCAATGATTTCTAGTATAATATCGTGAGTTTGATAATTGCTGTATTGCGAAAAAAAGAAGTCGAACATAATTAGTTTGCTTGAGTTGGCATATTGTTTTCAAAGGCATACACTAAAGTAAAGTTAGTGTCTAGTTCTGAAAAATGAATGGTAAATTGTTGGTTGATTCCGTTGTAATTTAAATTAGCTATGGTTTGTGTTTCATTCAATTCAAAAGGAGCTACTTGAATATGGTCCTTAAAGCTGATACCTTTTTCGTTTCTAATTTTGAAAATAGCTTCTTTAGCGCCCCATTTCACGGTTAATTTTTTGATGTAGTCGTTGGTATTTATTTTTTGCAGACGTTCGAGTTCTTTATCATTGACAAATTTATGGGCGATTTTCTGAATTTTTTCGCGTTGCATTTCGATGTCAATTCCAACGGCTTCATTACTCAAAATGATAGCCGAAAAATGATGGGAATGGGTAATTGAAATGTGTTTTTCGTTTATTAAATGCGGTTTGCCAAATTCATCATAGTACAAATCAAAATCGGAGTAACCGGCTTGGGCCAATAATTTTCGGATGCTGAGAAAAGCACGTTGGTGCATTTCGGATTTCATTCCGTCAAGGCGCTTTTGACTTTTTTCGTTCAATTGGACTTCTTGGTTCAATTGTTCAAACGATTCGGTGATGTTCCAAATCAGGATCTGTGTGCTAGAATTGTGCTGAATGGTTTTATACAATGGCATACCGAAAACGTGTTTTAGCCCCGACAGTAGTGGTGTCCTTTGCAGCCAGGGTTTGGGTGCAAAGATAAAGCGAATGGCGGGAATAGCTCCAAAAAGAAATTATATTCAATTATTTTATTGATTTTTAAAAGATTAGCTTCCTAAACAATTCATAAAAATAGGGTAATGTTTTTAAAATCGTAAGTTATTATGTAGTTTTGCAAAAATTTTTACAACAACAAATATACTATAAATGAGTACAGCAACGACGCCCTATGTGGCCTACAAAGTAAAAGATATTTCTCTAGCAGCTTGGGGAAGGAAAGAAATTCAATTAGCAGAAGCTGAAATGCCAGGTTTGATGGCACTTCGTGCAGAATATGCAGCCGAGCAACCTTTGAAAGGGGCCCGTATTGCAGGATGTTTGCACATGACAATTCAAACTGCGGTTTTGATTGAAACTTTGATTGCTCTTGGGGCTGAGGTAACTTGGTCTTCTTGTAATATTTTTTCTACTCAAGACCAGGCTGCTGCTGCAATTGCTGCTGCAGGAATTCAAGTGTATGCTTGGAAAGGTTTGAATGAAGAAGAATTTGATTGGTGTATTGAGCAGACATTGTTCTTTGGAGAAGAAAGAAAACCATTGAATATGATTTTGGACGATGGAGGTGATTTGACTAATATGGTAATTGATCGCTACCCTCACTTAGTGGAAGGAATCAAAGGATTATCTGAAGAGACTACAACGGGAGTACATAGATTATACGAAAGAGTAAAAGCGGGAACATTACCAATGCCAGCGATTAATGTAAATGACTCGGTTACAAAATCGAAATTTGATAATAAATACGGTTGTAAAGAATCGGCAGTTGATGCGATTCGTCGTGCGACTGATGTGATGTTAGCTGGGAAAAAAGTGGTTGTTTGTGGTTATGGCGATGTAGGAAAAGGAACTGCAGCTTCTTTTAGAGGTGCGGGTTCTATTGTAACTGTTACAGAAATCGACCCAATTTGTGCATTACAAGCTGCAATGGATGGTTTTGAAGTAAAAAAATTAGATACAGTTATTACTACTGCTGATATTATCATCACGACTACCGGAAATAAAGATATTGTTTTAGGTTCTCACTTTGAAAAAATGAAAGATAAAACGATTGTTTGTAACATCGGACACTTTGATAATGAAATTGATATGGCTTGGTTGAACAAAAACTTTGGTCATACTAAAAATGAAGTGAAACCTCAAGTAGATATCTACAACGTAAACGGAAAAGACATCATCATCTTGGCCGAAGGTCGTTTAGTAAACTTAGGGTGTGCTACAGGTCATCCAAGTTTCGTGATGAGTAACTCATTTACCAACCAAACTTTGGCACAAATTGAATTGTGGAAAAACAGTGCGGCATATAAGAATGAAGTGTATATGTTGCCAAAACATTTGGATGAAAAAGTAGCGGCTTTACACTTAGCTAAATTAGGTGTGGAATTAGAAACACTTCGTCCAGATCAAGCAGCTTATATTGGGGTAGAGGTTCAAGGACCATTCAAACCAGAGTATTACAGATATTAATTGTCATGCTGAACTCGTTTCAGCATCTCAAAATAGAACGACCCTTACTCCTGTATTTTCAGCTGTAAGGGTTTTTTATTGCTTATTATCGTTATATTTGTTTGTATTAACAACTAAAAATAATGCTATGGAAATGAATTTTATTTCGCCTGTAGTGGCGGCTTTTACTACTTTGTTAGTAGGTTTTGTATGGTATCATCCAGGTGTTTTTGGAACGGTTTGGATGAAAGAAACGGGTTTGACGCAAGAAGAATTGCAGAAAGGGAATATGCTTAAAATCTTTGGGTTGACTTTTATCTTTTCTGTTTTTATTGGAATGGTAATGCAGTCTTTGACAATTCACCAGATGGGGGCTTTGGGCATGATTGGCGGACCAACACAATTAGCTGTAGCAAAACCTTCTTTTGCGGCTTTTATGGCTGATTATGGAATGGCTTTCAGAACGGCAAAACACGGTGCATTACATGGTGTTTTGACAGGATTATTTTTTGCTTTTCCGATGATTGCTATTAATGGTTTGTTTGAAAGAAAATCTTGGAAGTACATCTTCATCCATGCTGGATTTTGGACCGTTTCATTGATGATTATTGGAGCAATTGTTTGTGCTTGGGTGTAGTTTAGCAAATTGTAAAAAACAAAAACCTGTTTCGTGAGAAACAGGTTTTTTATGATATATAAAATCGTACTGATTATGCTTCGAATGGAAGGATAGAAACGTATGATTTGTTATCTCTTTTCTTTTGGAACTTAACAATTCCATCAACTTTTGCATGTAAAGTGTGATCTTTACTAATGTAAACGTTTTCACCTGGATTGTGTTTAGAACCTCTTTGTCTTACGATGATGTTTCCAGCAATAGCAGCTTGACCACCAAAAATCTTAACGCCTAAACGTTTTGATTCTGATTCTCTACCATTCTTCGAACTACCGACACCTTTCTTGTGAGCCATGACGTATTGGTTTTAATATTGTTAATTATTCTTTAGTATCTTCCTTTTTAGCTTTTGGTGCTGCTTTTTTAGCTTTAGGAGCTGGTTTAGCTTCTTCAGTTGCAGACGCTTCAGCTACTACTTTTTCTTTTTTAGGAGCTGCTGCTTTTTTAGCACCACCTGTAGTAATACCCTCGATTACAATTTGAGTAAGATATTGTCTGTGACCGTTTCTCTTTTTGTATCCTTTTCTTCTTTTCTTTTTGAAAACGATAACTTTATCTCCTTTTAAGTGTTGTAACACTTTGGCTTCTACCGAAGCACCTTCTATAGCTGGGGCGCCTAAAGTTACATTCCCATTGTCATCTAATAAAAGAACTTTGTCAAAAGAAACTTTTGAACCTTCTTCGTTAGCCAAACGGTGAACATAAACCTTTAAGTCTTTGCTTACTTTGAATTGTTGCCCTGCTATCTCTACGATTGCATACATACGAAATTGTTTTTATTAATTTTAAGGTTGCAAATATACAACTAATATTTTACTGTGCAATCCCTCTGATGAAAAAGTTTTTGGCGCTATTTTCTTTAAAGAAAAGAAGTGTTAATTTTTTATCAAAGTTGGATTTGTAACCCAATTCCAATCAAAAAAAACTATTTTTGATGTAACAATAATCGTATATACAGGTCTAACTTGATGTGTTTATTAGGATTATTATAACCTAAATCTAATCTAAATTATTAATCTTTATGAAAAAATCTATTATGATGTTAAGTGCTGCATTCATGCTCGGAGGAGTTGCTTCTGCACAGAAAGTCGCCTTTGAAGAGTACGACTTAGACAATGGATTGCATGTGATTTTGCACAATGATCCCTCAGCCCCAACGGTGGTAACCTCGGTAATGTACCATGTAGGCGCCAAAGATGAACAACCAGATCGAACTGGTTTTGCTCACTTTTTTGAACATTTGTTGTTTGAAGGAACGCAAAACATTAAAAGAGGCGAGTGGTTTAAAATTGTAACTGGTAATGGTGGTGTGAATAATGCTAATACAACCGAAGACAGAACCTATTATTATGAAGTTTTTCCTTCTAATAACCTAGAGTTAGGTTTATGGATGGAAGCAGAGCGTATGTTGCATCCGGTAATCAACCAAATAGGTGTAGATACTCAAAATGAGGTGGTAAAAGAGGAGAAAAGATTGCGTTATGATAATAGCCCGTATGGCCAGCTTATTCCACAAGTAAAGAAAAATATGTTTAAAAACCATCCGTACCGTTGGACAACCATTGGTTCAATGGAACATTTGGATGCGGCTAAGCTAGAAGAATTTCAGGCGTTTAATAAAAAATTCTACATTCCGAATAATGCAGTTTTAGTCGTTGCTGGAGATTTTAAAATTGAACAAGCCAAAGAATGGATCCAGAAGTATTTTGGGGTAATTGCAAAATCAACACCTATTAAAAGAACCACTTTTGAAGAAGCTCCAATTACCGAAACGATCAAAGCTACTTTTGAAGATCCTAACATTCAACTTCCGATGGTAGTTACAGCATACAGAACTCCATCAATGAAAACGCGTGATGCGCGTGTTTTGGATATGATTTCGTCTATCTTGAGCGACGGAAAAAGTTCAAGAATGTACAAAAAAATTGTTGACGATAAGAAAATGGCACTTCAGATAGGAGCGTTCAATTACAGTCAAGAAGACTATGGAACTTATATTTTATACGGTTTACCTCAATCGCCATTTACAGCGGCCAATGTGCTTGCAGAAATTGACGAAGAAATTGTCAAATTACAGACTGAGTTAATTTCTGAAAAAGAGTTACAAAAATTACAAAATCAGTTTGATAACCAATATATAAATAGTAATTCAACTATTGAAGGTGTTGCTAGCAATTTGGCTACGTATCATTTATTATATGGCGATGTAAATTTGATTAATACCGAAATCGAGATGTATCATTCCATCACTCGTGAGGAAATTAGGGATATTGCTAAGAAGTATTTGAATCCAAATCAAAGATTGGTTTTGGATTATGTTCCAGTTAAAGATAAATCCCAAAATTAAGATACATCATGAAAAAATCAATTATAATTTTATCAAGCTTATTTTTATCAGCGATAATGTACGGACAAACAATTCCTCAACCTAAATCAGGACCATCCCCAACAATTAAAATTGGAAAACCAGAATCTTTTCAGTTGCCAAATGGATTAAAAGTAATGGTGGTTGAAAATCATAAATTACCTAGAGTTTCATTTACTTTAACTCTAGATAATCCACCTTATGCAGAAGGAGCTAAAAAAGGAGTTGCTGATTTGACGAGTAGTCTTATTGGAAATGGAACCAAAAAAATCTCTAAATCGGCTTTCAATGAAGAGATTGATTTTATGGGAGCTACTATTAATTTCAGTTCTAATGGAGCTTCTGCGAGTACCTTGTCAAAATACGCAGGCCGTGTTTTGGAATTATTAGCTGATGGTGCTTTGCATCCTAACTTCACTCAAGTTGAATTTGACAAAGAAAAAGCCAAAATGATTGAAGGCTTAAAAGCAAGTGAAAAAAGTGTTCCAGATATTGCCTCTCGAGTAAATGATTTCTTGACTTTTGGGAAAGATCATCCTAATGGTGAATATGTGAGTGAGGCTACTTTGAAAAATGTTACTTTGGCTGATGTTCAGGCGAATTACAACACCTATTTTGTTCCTGCAAATGCGTATTTAATTATTGTGGGTGATGTTAAGTTTGCAGAGACTAAAAAAGCAGTTGAAAAATTATTTGGTTCTTGGAAAAAAGCTACAGTTCCAGCTCCAGCTTATGCAGAGCCAAAAGATGTTTCTTTTTCGCAAATCAATTTTGTAGATATGCCTAATGCAGTACAGTCAGAAGTGGCTGTTGTGAATTTGGTTAATCTAAAAATGACTGATCCAGATTATTTTCCAGCTTTGGTTGCCAATCAAATTTTAGGAGGGGACTTTAATAGTTACCTGAATATGAATTTGAGAGAAGCACATGGATGGACGTATGGAGCAAGATCAAGCATTCGTGGAGACAAACGCATTACGAAGTTTGAAGCTTCTACTCAAGTTCGAAATGCAGTGACAGATAGTACAGTGGTTGAAATTTTTAAAGAATATAAAAAGATCAGAACCGAAAAGGTTTCGGATGAATTGTTGGCTAGTGTAAAGGCAGGATATATTGGGCGTTTTGTAATGCAAATTGAGAAACCACAAACAGTTGCGGGTTATGCTTTGCGAATTCAAACGCAAAATTTACCTGCTGATTTTTATGAAAACTACATCAAAAACATTAATGCCGTTACTGCTGACGATGTATTGCGTGTAGCCAATAAATATTTCTTAGCCGATAATAGCCGAATCATAATTGTAGGCAAAGGAGCAGATGTAGTTCCAGCTTTAGAAAAATTGAAAATCCCGATTTTGTTTTTTGACAAATACGGAAATGCTGTAGAAAAACCAGTTTTCAAAAAAGAAGTCCCTAAAGGAATGACGGCCAAAACGGTTTTGGATAATTACATCAAAGCTATTGGTGGCGAAAAAGCAGCTCTTGCTGTAAAAACAATTGCAATGGTTGGATCAACTACTATTCCGCAAGCGCCAGCTCCTTTAAGTTTTAATTCTAAAATTGATGCAAAAGGTAAATTAGTGGTAGAATTAGCTATGGGCGGAATGAGTTTAATGAAGCAATTAGTAAATGAAAAAGGGGGTTTTGTTATTCAACAAGGTCAGAAAGTAGAAATTAAAGGCAAAGATTTGGAAGATTTAAAAGCCGCTGCGACACCATTTGAAGAATTGAATCTATTGAAAAATCCAGAAGTGAGTTTAACAGGGATTGAAACTATCAACGGAACGGAAGCCTATGCTTTGAAAAATGGAAAAACAACCTTGTATTATGATGTTAAATCAGGTTTAAAAATTGCGGATGTTATTACAATTGAGCAAGGCGGAAAAACGATGAATAAAACCAATTCCTATTTAGACTACCGTGAGGTAAAAGGAGTGAAAGTCCCATTTAACTTGGTTCAAAATGTAGGTTTTGAATTGAATATAAAAATGTCTGACGTAAAAATTAACGAAGGAGTAACAGATGCTGATTTTCAATAAATAGCGTTTAGTTTGTATAATTAAAAGGCGGTCTGAAAAGACCGCCTTTTTTATTTCTTAGCCGAAAGATACACACCAATTAAAATAATAAACGCTCCTACGAATTGAATAGGTGTCAGAATTTCGTGATCCAATAAACCCCAAAAGAAAGCGACAATTGGAATTAAATACGTTACTGAAGTTGCAAAAACTGGTGATGATAATTGGATCAATTTAAAGAAAATAATATTGGCTATTCCAGTACCCACTATTCCGAGTATCGCAATGTATGCCATTGACGTTTGAACTTCTGGAATTTTTGCTATTTCGAAAAATCCTGAAAAGTACAATAACAAAATAGCGGGAGTTAATAAAACCAAAAAGTTTCCTGTGGTTATGCTTAGAGGCGCTACGCTAGGTAAATATTGTTTAACCAAATTTACATTAGTTGCATAGCAAAAGGATGCCACTACTACTAAAAGCGCATAGTAATAATTTTGTTCAGGATGATTTGAAGCACCATTAAAGACTAGCAAAACGCTTCCTAAAAGACCAATACATATTCCGAAAAATTGATTCTTTTTAAAAGGTACTCCAAAAGCGAGCATTCCCAATACTAAAGTATTTAATGGAGTTAATGAATTTAAAATGGCAGTGGTCGAACTGTCAATTTCGGTTTCGGCTAATGCAAAAAGATAGGCAGGTACGAATGTGCCAAAAATAGCGGTTAAGGCTACGTATTTCCATTGCGATTTGGTTAGTAAAAATATACTTTTATAGCCTATTAGCGATAAAAAAAGCGCTGAAAAAATCAACCGTAAAGAACCTAATTGTAGGGCAGTTAATCCGACTAAACCTTTTTTAATTAAAATAAAAGAACTTCCCCAAATTAAGGATAGAATAGTAAGATAGACCCATTTGAGTTGTTTGGCTTCCATTGAAAATAGTTTGGTTCAAAATTCTGCTAATTTTGTGAAATTGTCCGTCTTTTTTTGATTAATTTTGTCAGTATCAAAGAAATAAATATCACAAATATGAAAATTACAAAAACAATATTGGCACTAGCTCTAGTTAGTCTTGTAACGGTATCCTGCAAAAAAGAAGCTGAAACAAAGGACGTTGTGGCTGAAAAAGAAACTGCAGCTCCTAAAAAAGAAGTAGTAATAGCTCCTGAGAATGTTCAAACGGCTAGTTTTGAAATTGAAGGAATGACTTGTGCAATAGGTTGTGCCAAAACCATTGAAGAAGAATTAGGTGCTTTAGACGGGGTGCAAAAAGCTACAGTAGATTTTGATTCTAAAAAAGCAACAGTCGTTTTTGATAAAACAATCCAAAATCAAGAAAGTTTGACTAAAGTAGTTGAAGCTACTGCTGACGGGAAAACCTATAAAGTAGTTTTACCAAAATCATAAACGAATTGCCGTATAAAATTAAAAGCATCCTTTTTGGGATGCTTTTTTTGTTATTTCCATTTCAAAGTTTCTAGTAATCGTTGCATATCGTTTTTGATATAACTGGCGGCGGGCATAATAGAATCAAAATTAGGTTTGGCGTAAAAATAAACCGAACCTGTTACAAAATGCTTGGTGCTATCGGTAGCATAAAACTGTGAATTAGTCGCAGCGTTTCCATCTACCTGATAAAACATTCCAAATACTTTTTGTCGTGGATTTAGAAAGGGTTGCTCTAAAATATCATCGGCTTTTATCACGTGTTCATAGGTTAATTTTTGAGCATCGCGCAATAATTTATTGATATCCCCATTGACAGGTTTGTAGGTCAAATAAATGGTCGCTTTCATTTTTGGGTAGCTGATGGTGAATCCACATTCTTTTTCACCTTTAATAATGGCATCGGCATTCATCTCAAAAGTAAAAGGGCATTGACTTTCAAATTGCGCATAATTGGCTTCAGGATAGTCAAGGCGTAAATAACTTGAAGGTTTTGGTAACACTTCTTTTTTACAGCTTGTTATGGCTAATAAAACAGTAAAAAAAGTTGTGAATAAAACTATTTTTTTAAACATAAGTCTAAAAAGGTAAATCGTTAATAGGTAAAGTAGTATTCTGAGGTTCTGAAGGAGTTGTTTTGTTGTTTTCGGAATCTTTTTTAGTGTTCAGAAAAGTAAATTCAACCACTTGAATTTCGGTAGTGTGTTTGGTTGTGCCGTCTTCGGCTTGCCATTGACGGGATTTAATGCGGCCTTCTACATAAATTTTATCTCCTTTAGAGAGGTATTTTTCGCATAGTTCGGCTGCTTTATTGCGTACCACTAAATTATGCCATTCTGTAGACGTAATTTTTTCGTTGGTGGTTTTGTTGATGTAGACTTCGTGTGTTGCCAATTGAAATCGGCCAATACAATTCCCTCCTTCAAAATAATGCAACTTGACTTCGTCTCCAAGATAGCCGATAAGAATCACTTTATTTACTGTTCCATTCATAATGCTGTGGTATTTGAATCAAAGATAGGATTTTTTATTTTGCCTCAATAAAATTATGAAGCACGATGGGAAAAGGAAATGTTTTCAATTCGGTTGCATTGATGCCGTTTGGAATAGTTCCTGCTATTTTTACATTCCAAAATTTGATATGCAAATGTTGGTGCGATAGTTTATGGATGATACTTTTGGGATTTTCTTCTCCAATGCTAAGGATATTCCAATGTTGAAAATCGGTTTTGATTAGCTTGGATAGCGTATTAAAGTCTTCTTCCTTTTCGGTTTCAATTAAAGGGAATTCATATAGATTGTGCCAAATTCCTTTGTCGGTTCTTTTTTGAATAATAGTGTTTTCTAAATCGTCAGAAAAGATGAGGTAATTAAAAAATCGGTTGCTAATTTTTAGTTTTTTCAATTTTACAGGAAGTTGATCTACTTTCTTTTTTTGCAAAGCAGCACAACTTTGGTTAAAAATACAATCGGAACAATTCGGGTTTTTTGGAACACATTGCAAAGCACCAAATTCCATAATAGCTTGATTGAATAAAGCAGGGTTGTCCTTCGGGATTAATTCGAGAGCTATTGCACTAAATTCTTTTTTGGCGGAAGCCGAAGCAATATCAGTTTCAATATCGAAATAACGAGATAAAACTCTAAAAACATTGCCGTCTACCACAGGAACTACTTCGTTGTAGGCAAAGGAAGCAATTGCAGCAGCGGTATACTCGCCAATTCCTTTTAATTGCAATAAGTCGTTGTAATTATTTGGAAAAACACCTCCGAGTTCATTGGCAATATGTTGTGCAGTTTGGTGTAAGTTTCTGGCACGAGAATAATAGCCTAATCCTTGCCATAATTTCAAAACTTGTTCTTCATTGGCGTTAGCCAAATCAAAAACGGTTGGAAAAGCATTTGTAAACGAAAAAAAATAAGGCATTCCTTGCGCTACTCGCGTTTGTTGGAGCATAATTTCTGAGAGCCAAATAGGGTAAGGATTGGTGGTGTTACGCCAAGGCAAATCGCGCTTGTTTTGTAAATACCAATCTGTCAGCAACTTAGAAAAATTCATTATTAAATATTTGTTTGCAAAAGTAAAAGTTTATGTGATTAAAATTTAATGAATTAGCTTGAATAATTGTTTTTTTAATTCATATATTTGCAAACTCAAAAAAATAGTACAACATTTATAAATAAGGAAAGAAAATGACGAAAGCAGATATCGTAGCGAAAATTTCAGAGAAATTAGGTCTTGAAAAAGGAGATGTTCAGGCAACTGTAGAAACCTTTATGAATGAAGTTAAAACTTCATTAGAGACTGGAGATAACGTATATTTAAGAGGTTTTGGAAGTTTTATCGTGAAAACAAGAGCTGAAAAAACAGGAAGAAACATTTCTAAAAATACAACAATTAAAATACCTGCTCACAATATTCCTGCTTTTAAACCGGCAAAAGTTTTTGTAGAAGGAGTAAAAATCAATAACGAAGCAAAATAAATTAGTAATAATCATAAAATCTACAAGATATGCCAAGTGGTAAAAAAAGAAAGAGACATAAGGTAGCGACGCACAAACGTAAAAAAAGAGCGAGAGCTAACCGTCACAAGAAGAAAAAGTAGTTTAAAACTACTTTTTTCTTTTTAAACGTTCATTGAAATTGAGATTTAAGAATGTAGATTTTCGATTTAAGATGGCAGATTTAAAAAATCTAAAATCAAGAATCAAAATTCGAAAATCTAAAATCTCCCCGGGTTCAATACCTGTTAAAAATATTGTTTAATCCATCCTTACCGAAGTTGGAAGTTGGAAGTTAGAAGTTAGAAGTTTTTTGTATTTACAAAAATCTGAAATCTGAAATCTGAAATCTGAAATCTGAAAGTTCGGATAAAAATGTACAGCGTGAATAAAGAATTAATTATTCGATCCAGTTCAGAAGCCGTAGATTTTGCCTTATTAAAAGATGGAAAACTAATTGAATTACACAAAGAAGAAGAAAAAAGCAACTTTCAAGTTGGCGATATTTTTATTGCCAAAATAAGAAAGCCAGTTGCTGGACTTAATGCTGCTTTTGTGAATGTTGGCTTCGAAAAAGATGCCTTTTTACACTATCATGACTTAGGTCCCAATTTAGCTTCCCAACTGAAATTCATAAAACTTGTAAGCGCAGGTAAATTAAAAGATTTCTCCCTAAAAACCTTTCAGTTTGACAATGAAATTGACAAAGATGGTACCATTACAGATGTTTTGAGTGCCAATCAATCCATTTTAGTACAAGTCGTAAAAGAACCAATATCAACCAAAGGACCAAGAATTAGCGCCGAGCTTTCTCTTGCCGGGCGTTTTATTGTGTTAGTTCCTTTTTCTGATCGTGTTTCTATTTCTCAAAAAATAGAAGACAAAAAAGAAAAAGATCGTTTGAAAAAACTTGTACAATCTGTTAAACCAAAAGGATTTGGTGTTATTGTTCGTACAGTAGCCGAAGGCAAAAATACAGCCGAATTAGAAAAAGATTTGCAGAACCTGCTTAGCAGATGGACTGCAATGTGTAAGAAATTACCAACTGCTCATCATCCGTCAAAAGTATTAGGAGAGCTCAATAGAGCCTCTTCCATATTAAGAGACGTTTTTAATGATACCTTTAGTGGTATTCAAATTGATGATGAAGAGTTGTACCAACAAACCAAGGAATATGTGCGAGAAATTGCACCTTCCAAAGAATCAATTGTGAAGTTTTATCAATCCAATGATACACCCATTTTTGAGAAATACAATATAGAGAGACAAATCAAGACTTCGTTTGGAAAAACGGTTTCTATGAGTAAAGGTGCTTACCTTATTATCGAACATACCGAAGCATTACACGTTATTGACGTGAACAGCGGTAACCGTTCTAATAAAGCCACTAATCAAGAAGATACCGCCATGGAAGTGAATATGATTGCTGCCGCCGAAATTGCAAGACAATTGCGTCTTCGTGATATGGGCGGGATTATCGTAGTTGATTTTATCGATATGGCGAATCCAGAAAATAGGCGAATCTTGTTTGATTTCTTAAGAGAAGAAATGGAGGATGACAAAGCCAAACACAAAATCTTACCGCCAAGTAAATTTGGATTAGTTCAAATTACGAGACAACGTGTAAGACCAGAAATGAATATCAAAACTAGAGAAGAAGATCCCAATAAGGAAAATGGTGAAATTGAAGCACCAATTCTTATTATTGATAAGATTACTTCTGATTTAGAAAGATTATTAAATAGTCATCAATCGGTTGTGCTAAATGTACATCCGTTTGTGGCAGCTTACCTTACCAAAGGTTTTCCATCAATACGTTCAAAGTGGTTCTTTGAACATAAAAAATGGGTGAAAATTATACCACGTGACGCTTACACGTATTTAGAATATCATTTCTTTGACAAAAAAGGAAATGTTATTTCAGAATAAATTTAAAAAACCGCCTTTCGGAAGAGAGGCGGTTTTTTTATGCTTTGTTGCGAGATTTTTAAGTAATTTAAAGCTTCCAGCTTTTCAAAGGATGGAAGCTTTAAAAGGGTATTTTTTTATTAGGTTAAAATTACTTTCTTCTTGCCGCAAAAAATCGTTTCATCAGCTCCGCAGCTTCTTCGGCTAAAACGCCTGAAACTACTTCGGTTTTAGGGTGCAATTGCGTTCCTATTTTGCTAAACCCACGCTGCTCGTCACTAGCGCCATAGACAATTTTGGAAATTTGACTCCAATACAAGGCGCCAGCACACATTTGGCAAGGTTCTAACGTAACATACAAGGTGCACTCTTTTAGGTATTTCCCACCCAAAAAATTAGCAGCTGCTGTAATGGCTTGCATTTCGGCATGAGCTGTTACGTCATGCAGTAATTCGGTTAGATTATGACTACGAGCAATGATGGTGTTATTGATTACAATCAGTGCGCCTACGGGAATTTCGCCCTTGTCAAAAGCCATCTCAGCCTCTTGCAAGGCTTTCTTCATAAAATAGGTGTCGTTGAAAGGGTTTTCCATTTGGCAAAAATAAGAATTCAATTTGTACATTTGCACCATGTCAAACAATTTACTTTCAAGTATCAACAGTCCCAATGATTTACGTCAACTTGATGTCAATCAATTGCCACAACTGGCTCAAGAGTTGCGCGATTTTATTATCGGCGTAGTTTCGGTAAAAGAAGGGCATTTGGGCGCTAGTCTGGGAGTAGTTGAGTTGACCATTGCCTTGCATTATGTTTTTGATACGCCCAACGATTGTTTGATTTGGGATGTAGGGCATCAAGCTTACGGACATAAAATACTTACCGGAAGAAGGGATAATTTCCATACCAACAGACAACTTCATGGCATTTCGGGTTTTCCAAAACGAAGCGAAAGTAAGTACGATGCTTTTGGCGTAGGCCATTCGTCTACTTCTATTTCTGCCGCTTTAGGAATGGCAATTGCTGCTAATTTGAAAGGCGATTTGGAACAACAACATATTGCGGTTATTGGCGATGCCTCAATCGCTTCGGGAATGGCTTTTGAAGGATTGAATCACGCAGGAGTTACCGATGCTAATTTATTAGTCATTTTAAATGATAACGCCATTGGGATTGATCCAAGCGTGGGTGCCTTGAAAAACTATTTGACGGCAGTCAAAGAAGGGAAAAATCCGAGACAAAACAACATCATTAAGTCCTTGAATTTTGACTATTCAGGACCTATTGACGGACATGATATTGAAGCTGTAATTCAAGAATTAGAGCGACTTAAAAAAGTAAAAGGTCCCAAATTTTTGCACGTTATTACGACCAAAGGAAAAGGACTACAACAAGCGGAAGAAAATCAGGTGCAATACCATGCTCCAGGAAAATTTGACGCCAATACGGGAGAAATCATTCCTAAATCGGAAGCAAATTTACCGCCAAAATACCAAGATGTTTTTGGTGAAACGATTTTGGATTTGGCACAAAAGAATGAAAAAATTATAGGTATTACTCCGGCAATGCCTACTGGAAGTTCGCTAAAATTAATGATGGATGCCTTTCCCAAACGTGCTTTTGATGTAGGGATTGCTGAGCAGCATGCGGTTACTTTGGCAGCCGGAATGGCAACGCAAGGGATGGTTGTTTTTTGTAATATCTATTCAACTTTTTTGCAAAGAGCCTATGATCAAGTGATTCATGATGTGGCTTTGCAAAATTTACCGGTTATTTTCTGTTTGGATCGTGCCGGTTTAGTGGGAGAGGATGGCGCCACCCATCATGGTGTTTTTGATTTGGCCTATCTGCGTTGTATTCCGAATCTAATTGTGTATTCGCCAAAAGATGAAATGGCGTTACAAAACATTTTGTACACGGCTCAATTAGGATTGAAACAGCCTATTGTGATTCGCTATCCACGTGGAAGGGGACAAAATATTCATTGGCAAACGCCGTATGATAAAATTGCGATAGGTAAAGCTAAATGTCTAAAAGAAGGAACTCAAATAGCTGTTTTGTCTAATGGGACTATTGGAAATAATGTGATACAAGCTTTAGAAAATTTAAAGTACCCAAGTGCTATTGCCCATTTTGATTTTCCTTTCGTGAAACCTTTAGATGAAGCCCTTTTGCATACTATTTTTTCAAAATTTAAAACGATAATTACTGTTGAAGACGGTGTAATTACTGGTGGTTTTGGAAGTGCTATTTTAGAATTTGCAGTAGCTAATGAGTACCATTCCAATGTTCAGTTGTTAGGAATCCCAGATGAATTTATTGAACAAGGAACTGTTTTGGAATTGCAACAATATTGTAAAATAGACGTTACAAGTTTAGAAGCTCTTTTTCGAGAATTATTATACTAACCAATCAAATATTAAAACATAATGAGATTACGTTTTGTTCTTTTCTTTTTTCTTTTTTCGATTGCTATTGATGCACAAGAATTGACAAATACCCAATCGGTAGATACGATTTCACATTGGACGAAAAAGAATAAATTAGGATTTGATATTTCTGAAATTGTCTTTCTAAATTGGAGTGCAGGAGGTAATAGTGCTGTCTCTGGTTTGCTCAAAGGTGATTTTTCAAGAGTTTATGCCAAGGACAATCAAAAATGGGTAAATGAGTTATCAATTCGTTATGGATTAAACAAACAAGATGGCCACGAAGTTCGAAAAACAGACGATGCAATTCAAATTAACTCCACTTTTGGCTACAGAAAAGATACGATTACCAATTGGTATCATTCGGCTAAATTTAACTTTAATACTCAATTTACGAATGGGTATGCGTATCCAAATACTCAAAAAGCCATCTCTAGATTGTTTGCTCCAGCGTATGTTTTTTTAGGTGTTGGGGCGGAGAATGCTAGTAAAAGTAAGCATCGTATTTTTTATATCTCCCCTTTTACTTTCAAAACTACTTTGGTTTTAGATCAACACCTGGCTAATCAAGGGGCTTTTGGGGTAACCAAAGCATTGTATGACACAAATGGAAATTTAATTAGTAGCGGAAAACGTTCTAAAACAGAACTAGGGTTTTTATTTACAAGCTATTACAAGAAAGAAATTGTAAAAAATATAATGATGGTCAATAAGGTTGTATTGTATTCAGACTACATTAATAATTTTGGTAATATTGATATCGATTATGATCTTTTATTGGATTTAGTAGTTAATCAATATGTTCGAGCTAATATTGGGGCACGAGTTATCTATGATGATGATATTAAGGCGAAAAAAGAGATAGAGGGAAAACAAGTTACTGTAGGGCCAAAAGCACAGTTGAAGCAGATGTTAGGCGTGGGTATTGTTTATGCGTTTTAAATTACCATTAAATTACAACCTCTAATATCAGAATGGTCAAATCGGCCTAAAATCTCAAAACTTCCATTACAATATTTTTTACCTAGATCTTGGGTTGCAATAAACGAACAGGAATTGATGTTGGCTAAATCAATTACGTTGATGCCACCTGTTTTACCTTCTCTTACATAAGACAGCGCGTCTTCGGTGTCACGAACCAGGATTTGCATCCAAGGAGGACATTCAAAAATTCCTTCGCCTAAAGAATAGGCTTGAGACAATAATTCGGTCATTCCATATTCTGAATGGATGGCATTGACACCAAATCCTTCGCAAAGTTTTTGGTGTAATTCTTCGCGAATCATTTCTTTTCGTTTACCTTTCATTCCTCCGGTTTCCATAATGATGGTATTCTCTAACTGAAAAGAGTGTTTTTCGACTAAATCGAGTAAAGCATAGGTCACTCCAATTAGAATTACATTCTGTCCTGCTTGATCTAGTTGAATTAATTTTTCAATTAGTTCGTCGTAGTTATGCAAGTAAAATCCACTTTCGGGCTGATTTGATAGTTGAATTAAATCATCTACCATATAAATTAATGACGAACCTTCTCTTTCTAAATAAGAAGGAAGCAATGCTAAAACTACATAATCTTCAATGTTGCCATAAAACTGAGAAAATCCTTTGCGATAGCTTTCTTCATAAATACTAATATCCGTAACTAAATGTTTACTAGTACTCATTCCGGTTGTACCACTACTGGTAAAAGTAGCTTGGATAGGACTGGTGTTAGAAACAACAGACCGTGTTTTAAAAAATTCAATAGGTAGGAATGGGATTTGGGATGTAGATTTTACTTTTTGCACATCCGTTTTTAAAAAATCGCAAAATTCACGGTACACCAAATTATTTTCGTATTGAAAACGGAACACTTTCAAAGCAATTTTGTCAAATTGCTTTTGATTACTAATCGTGAATATATCGTGAGTTGAAATCAAGAATTATTTTTTTACAAAAGTAATCGAAATAAATGGGAAAAGAAACCGCAAAAAAAAGCTCCACACAGAGAGGCTGTAAATAAAATTATCTAATCGAGTTCGTTGTATGTGTCAAACAAATACTGTAGCGTTTCATTTATGTTGTTAGCTTCAATAATAGGCATGGGACTAACAGAGTTAAGCCAGTTTTCTATAATCAGTTCAAAGTTATTTCCAACTTCATAGACTACAGGTACGCCCATTTTTTTCAATGCTGCTGCATTACATTCTTGTTCGTAGTGGTTTAGAATCGGGATACTTAATATTTTCTTTTTCAGATACAATGCTTCGGCAGGAGTTTCAAATCCTCCTCCAGTGATGATGCCATGACAACTAATTAAACTTTCGTTGAAGTTGGCTTGGTTGACTGGAAAATAAGTGATATTTCCTACTGTATGTTTGAAATTTACTTCACTTAAAAACCAATGGAAGTGTTGATCTGGAAGACTATTAAAAGCTTTTTCTAAGCAAGCTTGGTCAAATGATGGAAGATATACCGTTATATGACCTAAATCTTTGGGATTAGCTTGCTTAATATCTTCTTTAATAATAGGTGGAACAATAAACGAATCGTATTTTTCAAAATGCAATCCAATATTTTTGGGTGCTGATGCATAATGTTTTAAAATTGTTTCGCCCATTATACTTTTCTTGTCGGGTCTTGGAGTATGTTTAGATACAAAACTAGCTTGGTGGCCAAATTGTACAGAATGAACCTTTTGCATTTTACAAGCCAAAGAAGTAATAGAGTCAAAGTCATTGATGATCACATCATATTCCTTTAACGGTAATGCTTTTGCTTCTTTAATCATTTGTAAAGGGCGAATATTTTTTGCTATTTTCCAATAATTCAACCCCCCACAAGCACTGTAAAATAAACTACAACCTGAACTTTTAAATTTGACAGGTAAATCAATTGCCAAACTAGCATTGCTACCACTCATAAAGAAATCTATTTCTCCATATTGCTGCAAATACGGATACAATTGTATTGCGCGACTTATATGCCCATTTCCGGTAGCTTGTATTGCATAAAATATTTTCATATAAGTTAAGCTAAAATTTTACTTACAATGTCGTTAATAATGGCCTCGTCAATGGATTCTGTTTGGGTGGTGAAATCTATTTTTTGATAATAATACAGTTTCCATTTCTTTTTATTGTATTCTAAAGCAGTCAGATTCTCTACCCAGTCACCACTGTTCAAATACATTACCTTGCCATTTTCATTAGAAACTTCTTTTATTTGTGGTTTGTGAATGTGTCCGCATATCACGTAGTCAAATTTCTTTTCAATAGCGATTTCTGCTGCAGTAGTTTCAAAATTAGAAATAAAAGCAACTGCCTTTTTCACACTGTCTTTGATTGTTTTTGAAAAACTTCTTTTTTCTTTTCCAGTTAGAACTAGTAGCCAATTCACAAAACAATTGATAAGAATAAGTAAGTCATAGCCCTTTCCTCCCAATTTTGCAATGATTTTAGCATAGCCTCTTGTAGAAGAATCAAACACATCACCATGAAAGATCCAAATTTTCTTTTCGTCAAGTTCTAATATGAGTTTGTCTACTAATTCAATATTTCCCAAATTGGTGTCAGAGTATTTACGAAGAGCTTCGTCATGGTTACCAGTTATATAGACTACTTTGGTACCTTGATTCGACATTTTTAAAATTTGTCGCAATACATTCATATGAGAGGCAGGGAAATAGCTTTTGGAGAAATTCCAAATATCTATAATGTCGCCGTTTAGGACTAACATTTCGGGTTGTATGGATTTTAGGTAAGAAACTAATTCATTAGCATGACAACCATATGTACCTAAATGAATATCGCTTAAAACTACTAAAGGGAGTTTTCTTTTCTTTTTCATAAAATGTTTTTACGAAAATAAAAAGAATGAGTTATCGGAATATGGTCCAAAGATTATGAAATTATTACAATACTAATGCAATTATTTTAGGATGATTGGAAATAGGTAATGTTAAATTAACGTATGATTAATTTTCGGGTAGCAGTACTTTCGTCTTCTTTGATTTTGATAATGTAAACGCCTGGGGAAAGGGATGAGATATTTAATTCTCGAGTATTCATTTGAGTTTGAAATACTTTCTTGCCTAAAACATCAAAAATTTGAATTTCTTTTTCTGAATCATTTTTTGTTGCAATATAAACCCTTCCATTAGTTACGGGATTTGGATACAAGCTCAAACCTTCTATGTTTGACTCATTCAGTTTAGATTGCTGTTTAACTTCTTGTGCCTTAACACTGGAAACCAATAAAAGTAAAAACAGAAAAGGAATATAGTAAAGCTTCTTCATATTCTTTTTGTAATACTATAAAAGTAGTATTTTTTTTCATTGGAAATACTAAAATGATTAAAAAATCGTTTGTCAAAAAAAATCATATTTTTTTTAATTTTAAATTAACACTGTAAATCGTTGATAATTAGATATTTAAATAAAAAATACAACAACTTAGGTGTGTTTTTTTATTTCAATGTTATCAAATTGTTAAGTAAATGTTTGGTAGATGTAAATTAATTAATATATTTGTTATGTAATTATTAACAATTAAAACCTAACAAAATGAAAAAAATTATGATGATCGCAGTGTTAGTAGTATCTAGTGTAACTTTTGCACAAAATAGAGAGCCTAAATTAGAAGAAGTAAACGGTTTAGTTAAAGCAACATATTATCATGAAAATGGTAAAGTACAGCAAGAAGGATTTTTTGCTAATGGTAAATTAGAAGGAAAATGGATTTCGTATAATGAGAACGGTGTAAAGATTGCCATTGCAGAATATGCAAATGGTGAGAAAGTTGGAAACTGGTTTTTTTGGAATAATGAAGAGTTATCTGAAGTTGATTTTTCTAAAGACAGTATTCTATCAGTTAAAAAATGGAGCAATGGAACAGTTGCTTTAAATTAATCTCGTAGAAGGTTAAATAATAAAAACCCCTGTTAGAAATTTTTCTAACAGGGGTTTTTATTTATTGTAATGCGCTACTTGATTCTAATTATTTAATCAAAGTAGCACCATTAACTGTAGACCAAGCACCATTTGTTAAAGCAGCACCTGTAGCAGTAGTTGATATTGCCCAATTAGTTGTTGGTAAGAAACTACTAGCAGCAACTGTGAATGTTGAAGCTCCTGAGATAAATGTGTTATCAGTATTAGTGATTGTAACATTGGTTAATTTAATTTTTCCTCCAACAACTTGATTGTTATAAGTTGTTAGATCTAAAATTTGAATTGCACCACCATTTTTAGCTGTTGGAGTAGTTTGATTTTTATATCCATCAATGATGATGTTGCTGTACTCTCCATTACCTTCTTTTTTGAATTGTATTGCGTCTAATTGGATTTCTGATTGTGCTTCTGTAGCGGTACCTGCCGCTCTCTTCAAAGTTATATTGGTTACTTTAGGCCAAAACGCATTGTTTACACTTTTAGCTTCAATTTCCATTCCATAATTACCAACTACTTCTTGATAGGCATACCAGTTGGTGTTTTCTTGACCTCTCCATCCGTCTTGCCAGTCGAATGCATCATCAGCATTTCCATAAGAAATAGCATTTTTTAAACTTACTGTTCCACCATAGAATTCAAAACCATCATCATTTCCTTTGTAGGAAACTAAGTTTTCTAAAGTTGTTCCTGAACCAACAGAGTAGAATGAGAAACCGTTTTGTTCTTTATTATTTTGAGTAATTACTTGTCCAGCATACTCCACTCTTACATACTTTAATGTGCCCCCATTATGTGTTGCATTTGAACCCCCATAAGGTAAGGCAAGTCCGTCTTCAGAAGTAGCAGTTTGAGGAGCTGGATTAGTAGCAGAGTTTACAATTGGCGCATCTCCGTACATAATGATACCGCCCCAAGAACCAGCAACTTTAGATTTTTCGGTAAATACAATTGGTTCAGCAGCTGTTCCTACTGCAATTAATTTTCCGCCATTTAAGATTACAAATGCATCATCACCATCAGTTTTGTCAGCCGTAATTGTAGATCCAGCTTCGAAAGTGATTGTGACACCACTAGCTACTTTTGCAAAACCTTTTAACGTATAGTTTCCATAAGGATAGGTTTTTGAAACAGTTAAATCACCTGTTATTTCACCTGTTACTGGAGTTTTTACAACTTCAGTCCCGTCATTAATAGAACAACCTGTAAAAACAGCAGCAATGATAGCTATACTAAATGCGATTTTTTTCATAATAATTTTTTTAATTGAGTTTAATTTTTAAATTTTTTTAACAATTCAAAAGTACATTTAATGGTATTTTTCTAGTTGTATAAATTGTTATTAAAATGTTGTTAAAATTAAATCTAAATGTTTTCTTAATGTTAATTCGTATTAGAAAGTATAGGCAACATTTAATGAAAAACCAACACCTCGTGTAAAATCTTTAATTGTTAAATCTGACTCCGTGATAGGCAATTTGCTTTTCTCTCCTAATTTGATACTGTATTTTGGATTTAAAATATTATCAACTGAAAATTTTGCATCCCATTTTTTTCCAATTTTGTTACTCCATATTAGGTCTAGTTTATTAAAAGGCTGCTCGTAATAATGATCTAAACCATTTGTTCCAACTGCGAAAATTCTTTTACCATAAACATTATATACTAAAGAAACACTGTTGTTCCAATTACTTGAAAAATCAAAATCGTATTTTAAGTCTGCGTTCACTAACCAAGGTGAGGCTCCTTGCAGTCTTCTGTTAGGATTCGTTTCAGTAGTATTACTTTTATTTATTGTTACTTTAGAGTACATTAATGAAGTGTTAAATCCGAATGATAAATTTTTAAAAGTATCAGATATTCTATCTAATTGCAGAAGCAATTCTAACTCTGCCCCAACTAATAATGCTTTTTTAGAGTTGTCATAGGTGATGATTTGGCCTCCACTCCCTGCTGATTGCGTAAATAATCTTTCGATTGGATTTTGAATTAGTTTTGAAAATGCAGTTATAGCTACTAATTCTTTTGCAGTTGGGAAAATTTCATATTTTAAATCGAAGTTGTAATTGTTACTATTAATAATGTTTGGATTACCATTTTCAATAGTACCATCTAAGTTCACAAATTCAAGTGGATAAGCTTCCATGATTACAGGTCTAGTGATTGTTTTTGAAGCTGCAAATCTCAAATTTGACATATCATTAAACTTGTATTTCATATTTAATGATGGAAGAATATCTAAATTATCAACTGATTTTTTTTGATATGGATCATTAAATGAACCTGGATTTCTATATTTAGTTAGTCTCAAGCTTTGTTCAAATCTAATTCCAAAGTTCATTTCATAAACATCACTAAATTTTAAAGCTACATCAGTATACCCGGCATTTAAATATTCTAATAATTTAGCTTTGTATGTTGAATTCGTCCCTTCTCTGTAGGTAAAATTGCCATTTGTAATTTCATTTGTTAATGTAGCGTCTGGACTGTTTGTGTTGAAAGAAACTGCATTTGAACCCACTCTTTCAGAAACTAAAAATCTAAATTTTGAGTCCATTCTGTTGATATACGAATTGTACCCAATGGTCAATTTGTGAGCTTCTTTAAGTTCTTTTTTTCCAAAATTCCATGTATATTCCATCATTCCAGATACATGGAATTTACCATCAACATCCATTGTTTGTCTGTACAAACTGTTTCCAGAGTAACTAATTGCTGTTGTATTGTCATCAAGCAATACTCCTTTGAACGATTTTCTATCGGGTAATTGAAAACCTGTTTTAGTAAATGAAATACCAGCTTTAATATTCTTTCTATCGTCTTTTGAAACTTTATAGCTACCTAATAATTGTGTGTTTAAGAAATCAGATTGTGTTAATTGATTCATCCTAATAAAACCATTGTTGTTAATTGTAGCTGAGTTTGTGTAACCTATTTGATCTTGAATCATGTTCTCTGTTGATTTCAAATAGAAAGTGTTTGAAGTTAAATTCAATCGATCTGATTTGAAGTTTAAAGAGACTAAAGCAGAAGAATTTGTAATGTATTTGTATTGTTTATTGAACAAATCATTGTCATAATTTCCTTGTGCAGCATTAAAAAAACGATCTGCACCTTCTCTATATTGGAATTTGTTGTCAAAATTAAAAGAAACAAGATATTGTAATGAATTACCATTTTTTCCAACTGAGAATTTTTCTGAATTTAAAATTCCAAAACTTGTGTTTAGTGGAGAGTTGGTTTGTTTAACATCAAATCCAGATCCAAATTGTGTAGATGCTTCAGAAGCTGTTAAAACACGATTGCTTGGGACATTTCCAAAAATAGCAGGAAAATCTCTTTCTGTTCCTGAGAAACCAAAGAAATCTGCAGTTGAAGTAGCATCTTTTGATGTCAAGAATTTTCTTAAGTTATTATTTGAAGTATATCCAATACCAAAATTAATTTTAGATTGGCTTTTTGTTCCTTTTGAAGTTGCAATATTGAAAGTTCCCCCAGCGAAATCACCATAAATGTTAGTGTTGAAAGTTTTGTAAGTATCAATTACACTTACAATATCAGTAGGAAAAATATCCAATGGAATGATTTTTTTAAATGGGTTGTTTGATGGAACTGCTAGGTCGTTAATCAATAAATTATTGTATCTGTCTTCAAGTCCTCTTACAAAAAGACCTCTACCATCCACTTTAGTAATACCAGTAACTTTAGTTAATCCTTCTTCAACATCACTTACACCTTTACGTGCCATTTCTTGAGCGCCAATACTTTGCTTGATAACAACTGCTTTTTTTTGGTCATAAAGCAATACGGTTTCTTTTTCTCTATTTCCACTAGCCTTTACCACAACATCTTTCAAAGTGTAGCTTCCAGAGCCTAGAGTTTTATTGATTACAATGGTTTCATTAGCTTTTATTGTTACAGGCGTTTCAACGTTTTCATATCCAACAAAACTGAATTGAATAATATAGTTTCCTGCAGGAAGATTGATAGAATATTTTCCATCAATGTCAGTGTTAACACCAATCGAAGTTCCTTTTATTACCACATTGGCAAAAGGAAGGGGTTGGTTTTTAGATTCTTTGTCAAATAAAGTACCTGAGACTGTACCTTTGTTTTGTGCTATTCCAATTGCACAAATGAATAATGTAATTAATACAAATTTTAATTTCATTTTAATAAGTTTAATTTTTTGCAAATTAACCGCAGCAATGTTGTTTTGAAGTTATCACTTTGTTATATTTTCGATATCTTAATATTACCAAATTGTTACTAGATTAAATTTAGGTTAACTTGAATTTACGTGTTTAATTTATCTATATATTTACATCAACTTAAAATAGAATTAAATAAATTCAATATGGCAAAGAATAGAGCTAGAATTTTATTGGTGGATGATGAGCCTGATATTTTAGAAATAGTTGGATATAATTTATCCCAAGAGGGCTATACTATTATTACAGCAACCAATGGTAAAGAAGCTATTGAAAAGGCTAGATTAGAAATACCTGATTTAATTATCATGGATGTAATGATGCCAGAAATGGACGGAATAGAAGCTTGTGAGAACATTCGTAAAATTCCAGAATTAGCAAATGTGATCATTACCTTTTTAACTGCAAGAAATGAAGATTATACCCAAGTAGCGGGTTTTGATGCTGGTGCGGATGATTATATTAGTAAACCAATTAAACCAAAATTATTAGTAAGCAAAATTAATGCTTTGCTGAGACGATTTAATGAGCAACAAAAAAATGTAGGAACCTTAAGTGTAGGTGGCATTGAAATCAATCGCGAAGAATATATCATTATTAAAGACGGTGTTGAAATATCATTACCAAGAAAAGAATTTGAATTGTTCTACTTAATTGCATCTAAACCAGGGAAAGTATTTAAAAGAGAAGAAATTTTAGATAAAATCTGGGGTAATGATGTAATAGTTGGAGGAAGAACAATAGATGTTCACATTAGAAAATTACGTGAAAAAATAGGCGAAGAATACATTAAAACGATAAAAGGAGTAGGTTATAAATTAGAAGTTTAATTCTAGTAAAAAAAATGTAATTTAACAACGCAATAATTATTGCGTTGTTTTTATTTAAAAGAGTATGTTAAAGAAAAAAAGTTTTAAGAGAAATTATCGTTTTGCAATCAAATCGTCATTCTTAATTAGTCTGTTTGCTTCTCTGTTTGGAATGATTTCATTGCGGTTTTTTTTAAAGCAAGATAAAAACTTAGTATTATTATATGGGGCAATTTTCTTTACATCTCTATTTGTTTTTTCTTTTCTTGTTTTACAATACAGGATAGAAAGGTTTATTTACAGTCGAATAAAGAAAATATATGATGATGTGGCATTATTAGAGTCTTCATCAATGGTAAATCAGCCTATACCAACAGACATGGAAACCTTATCAAGAAAAGTAAAGAAATTTGCTTCGGATAAGAAATTAGAAATTGAGATGCTCCAAGTTCGAGAACAGTATAGAAGAGAATTTTTAGGAAATGTTTCACACGAATTAAAAACGCCTTTATTTACGGTTCAAGGCTATTTATCAACTCTAACAGATGGTGCATTAGAAGATAAAAATATTTTAAAAAAGTATTTAGAACGAGCTGAAAAAGGGGTTGAACGGCTTATCTATATCGTTGAAGATTTGGATATGATAAGTAAATTAGAATCTGGAGAATTACATTTACAAATTTCGGAATTTGATATAGTAGTTTTAATACAGAGTGTTATTGATATGCTTGAAATGAAGGCGTCAAAGAAAAATATAAAACTTGTATTAGAGCATAATAATAAATCGGTATGGGTAGCTGCCGATAAAGATAAATTACAACAAGTAATTATTAATTTAGTTGTAAATTCTATAAAATACGGTAGAGATAATGGAGAAACAGAAATTTCAGTTACTGGATTTACAAGTAAAAAAATTTTAGTTCGAGTTGCTGATAATGGAGAAGGAATTGAGCAGCAAAACATCCCAAGACTTTTTGAGCGTTTTTATAGAGTCAATAAAAGTGGTTCTCGATCGGAAGGAGGTTCTGGGTTAGGCTTATCAATTGTAAAGCATATTGTTGAAGCACACAAACAAAAAATCTATGTTGAAAGTGAATTTGGTGTTGGCTCTGAATTTTCTTTTACAGTAGATAGAGCTAATAAATATAAATTACGATGATATTTTTGAGTATGTTAATTTTATTTAAAATAATTCTTTAAAGTCAAGATTAATTTTATTTTTGCTTTAATGAAAAAAATAGCAGGAATATTACTCTTTATATTTGTCACATTTCTTATTACACCCACAGTGGTAAGTGTAATTGAAAATGATGCAGATGTTTCTGTTATTTATAGTTTTTCAGAAGAAGAACAAATTCACAAAGACATTAAAATCGTATTTAATTTTGATCAGTTGTACTATAGAGTTAACATGTCCAATCTGAAGTCCAAAATTATTTTGACGGCAAACTCAGTGAAACATGATGATGTTTCACTGGGCATATTCATACCTCCTCCAGAACTAATTTAGTATTTTTTGTTTAAAATGGAGTCATTTTAAACTTCTCTTTGCGTTTTTAAACGTGAAGAATATTTATTTACAATTTAGTTCGATACAAATATGACAAAAAAAATCAATCTTTTTGCCAACCTTAAATCAGATTTTGCTTCCGGTTTAGTGGTTTTTTTGGTGGCGCTTCCTTTGTGTTTAGGAATTGCAATGGCTTCGGGGGCACCACTTTTTTCAGGAATAATTTCGGGAGTAATAGGAGGAATAGTAGTTGGTTATTTAAGCCAATCTCACATAAGTGTTTCGGGTCCTGCAGCAGGATTGACGGCAATCGTTTTAACTGCAATTACTGATTTAGGTTCGTTTGATGTGTTTCTTTCAGCAGTATTAATAGCAGGAGTAATTCAATTGGTTCTTGGTTTTATAAAAGCGGGTAGTATTTCTAACTATTTTCCAACCAATGTGATTGAAGGAATGTTAGCAGGTATAGGAATCATAATCATTATGAAACAATTACCTCATGCAGTAGGTTTTGATGCTGATTTTGAAGGAGATCAGTCTTTTATCCAGTCAGATGGTGGTAATACTTTGTCATCCCTATTCAATGTATTGAATTATGTCCAGTTGGGAGCAATTCTGATCACGCTAACCTCTTTGATTATTCTGATTGCATGGGATAAAGTTTCCTTTCTAAAAAAAATGAAATTAATCCCAGGCGCTTTAGTAGCTGTTATTATTGGGATTATTCTAAATCAAATCTTTATCAATACAGGGAGTTCTTTAGCTATATCAAAAAATCATTTGGTTTCTTTGCCGGTTCCTAATTCTATAGAAGAATTGAAAAATATCATTGTAACCCCTAATTTATCAGGGTTTCTAAATCCAAAAATTTGGGTAGTAGGTGTGACAATTGCAATTGTAGCTTCAATAGAAACGTTGTTGTGTATCGAAGCGGCCGATCGCATGGATATTCAAAAAAGATACACAAATACCAATGTTGAATTAAAGGCACAAGGAATTGGAAATATTGTCAGTTCACTTCTAGGAGGTCTCCCAATGACTTCAGTTGTAGTTCGTTCATCAGCAAATAATAATGCTGGGGCTAAATCAAAGATGTCTGCAATCATACATGGAGTTTTGTTGTTAATCAGCGTATTGACTGTTCCAATGCTTTTAAATAAAATACCACTAGCTACTTTAGCCGCAGTGTTACTTTTGGTAGGTTATAAATTAGCTAAACCTGCCACTTTTATTCATTTTTGGCATAAAGGGAAATACCAGTTTGTACCATTTATAGCCACCTTAGTAGCAGTAGTTTTTACGGATTTATTGAAAGGAGTAGCTTTAGGGATGATAATTAGCGTGATTTTCATATTAAAAGGAAATTTGAAAAGAGCTTATGTTTTTAGAAAAGAAGAATATGCTGATGGAGATGTAATACATATTGATTTAGCACAAGAGGTATCTTTTCTTAATAAAGCAGCAATAAAAGAAACTTTAAATTCAATTCCTGAAAATTCTAAAGTTATTATTGATGCTAAAGACACTATTTATATTGCTCATGATATTTTAGATTTAATTCATGAATTTAAAACAATTAGAGCTAAAGAAGCACATATAAAGGTAAAACTAAAAGGGTTCAAGAAAGCCTATCAATTAGAAAATAGTGAAGATAATCACGTTACAATTGAACATTACTATGACGCTATGAAAAGAGAGATGGTAAAGAAAGAAGTTAAGCATTTTGATGTTTAGTTCATGTATAAAATAAAATTAACAATCCAATGACAGATTTTTATAAAAAAATATTAGCTAATAATAAAAAATGGGTAGAAACTTCATTAGAAAGTGACCCTAATTATTTTCAAGATTTAGCCAAAGGACAGACACCTCCATTATTATGGATTGGATGCTCTGATAGCAGAGTTCCTGCTAATGAAATTATTGGGGCAAAACCAGGGGAAGTATTTGTACATAGAAATATTGCCAACATGGTCATTCATTCGGATATGAATATGTTAAGTGTTTTAGACTATGCGGTAAATGTATTGAAAGTAAAACACGTGTTGGTTTGCGGTCATTATGGCTGTGGAGGGATTAAAGCGGCATTAGGTAATGATTCTATTGGAATTATTGATAATTGGATTCGTCATATTAAAGATGTTTATCGGTTACATGATAAATATTTAAATTCAATTATTGATGAAGATGAGCGATTCAATAAGTTTGTTGAATTAAATGTAAAAGAACAGGTATTTGATTTAGCCAAAACTTCTATAGTACAATCAGCATGGAGGAACGGTCAAGAATTAACCTTACATGGCTGGGTATATGGATTGAATTCTGGATTTGTTACAGATTTGGATGTGAATATTAGTTCTGAAAAAGATTTAGACAATGTGTACCAATTAAAATTTTAAAAAAAATGAGAAAAGGATGTATTACAATTATAACTATTTTATTTTTTCTTCCGTTATTTTCTCAAACTCATGAAATAGTGAAGCATAATGGAGAAAGAATAGGGGTTAATTATAACAAGTTACAACAAGATGTTATTTCTTTTTATTTTCCTAATTCTTTGGAAGAAAATAAAATCAGTAAATACGCTGTGAACAGTGTAATTGATACTAAAACTGGAGTCAGCCAAATAGTTTCTTCAAAAATTGATATAAAAGACAAGAAAGATTTTCGAGACGTTGTTTTTCTCAAAGAATCTCAAGTTATGGGATTGACAAAAGGAGAAACAATTACTGTTTTTTTAGGCAGAATAAAAGGTCTTTCAGAACATGATTTAACCGCAATGAAAAAGAGAAGATTACAAGAAAAAGCAGCTCAAAAAAGCAGCCCTTTTGTTGTAATACTTTCGGAATCTTATGATGAAATCAAGGCGGTTTTATACCGCTATTAGAAAAAAAGCACCATTTACTGGTGCTTTTTTGTTATAAAAGAAATTCGATTCATTCTTTAGTTACAATTTGCATTGTTTCACGACTTACTTGTTTAAGCAAAACGGTTTTATCCTTTTCAACAGTTTGTGCTGCCTCATCATTGAAATGACGAATAGTATATAATGTAACATTTTCTTCAGAATCCACTTTGAATTTTTTAGATAAAATAGCGTTTAATTCTTTGAAGTTGTCAAACTTATCTTCTACACAAACAGAAAAACTAATAGCCGAATTTTGAATCAAGTTCACTTTGATTTTGTATTCGTGGAATAAACCAAAAATTTCACTGATGTTTTCTTCCATAATAAAAGAGAAATCTATGGAAGAAAGTGATATTAATAGTTGGTTTCTTTTAACGATAAAACAAGGTAAATAGGGTTCTAAATCAACCCCTTTTGAAACACTTGTCCCTTTTAAAAGAGGGTTGATGAAAGATTTTACATACAAAGGAATTTCTTTCTTTTGTAATGGTTGTAATGTTTTTGGATGAATTACTGATGCGCCATAAAAAGCCAATTCAATAGCTTCGCGATACGAAATCTGATTTAACAAACTTGCGTTTTCGAAGTAACGAGGGTCTGCATTCATCACCCCAGGAACGTCTTTCCAAATGGTCACACTTTCAGCATTCAAGCAGTAAGCAAAGATGGCTGCAGTATAATCAGAACCTTCACGACCTAAAGTAGTGGTGAAATTATTTTCATCAGATCCTAAAAACCCTTGTGTGATGTTTAAGATTTTTGGAGCAACATTTTTAGCAATATTTTTTTGAGTTAAATCCCAGTCAACTTCTGCATCTCTGTAATTAGCATTGGTTTTGACAAAATTACGAACGTCTAACCATTGTGTTTTGATGTTCATGAAATTCATGAAATGGCTTAAAATATTAGTCGAAATTAATTCGCCATAACTCACAATTTGATCGTAAACAAAGTTGTAATTTGGGGATTTATTGTGTGCTAAAAAGTACTCTAAATCTGAAAATTGTTCGTTTACAGATGCAAATACAGGATGGTTATCATCTTCAAATAAATCCAATAAGATTTGATTGTGGTATTTTTTAATCTCTTGTACCGAAGCACTAAGTTCTGCCGATTTGTCAAAATAATTTTTGATTACTACTTCTAATGCATTTGTTGTTTTGCCCATGGCAGAAACCACTAATAATACATCTTCGTAACCTGCTTTTTGTAAAACGTCATATACATTTTTAATTCCATCGGCATCTTTTACTGAGGCGCCTCCAAATTTGAATATTTTCATATAATAATGCTGTAATTTATTTTAGTTTGTTTTCAAGAAAATAGTGAATACCCTCTTCATCCATTTGAGCCACTCTCCAATCGTCAAACACTTTAGCACCTGAATTTTTGTAAAATTCAATTGCAGGAGTGTTCCAATCTAGAACAGCCCATTCAATGCGTCTTACCTTATCTTTTTTTCCTTGTTTAATCACTTCTGAATACAAGGCAAATCCTAAGCCTGTTCCTCGCATATTTTGTTTAACAACTAAATCCTCAAGATGAATGGTTTTTCCTTTCCAAGTTGAATATCGATAGTAATACAGTGCAATCCCAACAATTTCATTGGCTACTTCTGCAACAAAAACATGGAATAAGGGGTGTGTACCAAAACCATCTCTAATCAAATCGTCCTCGGTTATAACAACGGCATCGGGTTCTTTTTCGAAATCAGCTAATTCCTGAATTAGAGCCAAAACTCCTTTCATGTCCTCAGGGTTTCCTTTTCGAATATTCATAAATTCTTACTATTAAAGGTTAAATCAATAAAAATACTAATTTTTATAACTGATTTTGTTCGATTTGCTAGCAAATATACAAGGATAGCTGCCTAGAAAATAAAAATCGCATCATTTTCACAAAAAATAATAGTTTTGTTACTTCGGCTGAAAAAAGAGAACAAAAAACTCCTCAGGTAACTAAGGAGTTTTTTTCGTGAATAATGTAGGGACTAAAAATTATTTATGCATGTTTTTCATTTCATAAATGAATGTATCTAAATCTACTTTCTTATCTATTAAGGATAATGCTTTGTTTACAATGTAGCCCACATTTCCAGGAGTAAACCCCAAAGCGATTCCGAATTTTTCTAACAATTTTTCTTGTTTGTCACCTAAATGATGATCAATGTGCACCATTCGTCCTAAATCAAACAAACGTTCCAATCTATCATTATATAAATAAGGTGGGTTGATTGGATATTTTAATGGATTGGCTAGTATTTCTTCGTACTCAGCAGCCGAAATCTCAAGATTTGTAGCTAGTTTGTCTAAAAATGCTTTTTCTTCTGGAGATGATTTTCCATCGGCAAGTGCCACGCGAACAATGGCTGAAAAATGACCTTTATTTCTGGTTTTAAATTCGCTATCAAATAAATCTGAAAATGACATAATACATTAAGTTTATAATTACTATAAAGGTACAATTTTTCTTAATACATTTTAATTTTTATGGATATTTTTGACGCATGGAAGTGGATTGATTTAAAGCGTGATTTTCTTCTCAAAATTAATTGTAAGTTTACATTTTCTAATTAATTTCAAGCTAATGTCAGAGTTTTGGGTATATTTTCAAATAGGGCTTCATCACGTTTTAGACGTTCATGCCTATGATCATGTGTTGTTTTTAACAGCTTTAGTAATTCCGTTTACGGTTAAAGATTGGAAAAGAATCTTGCTTTCGGTTACTTTTTTTACTTTGGGACACACTACGGCTTTGTTGCTTTCGGTGTATGAGATTATGACTTTTAAAGTGAATATAGTTGAGTTTCTAATTCCAATAACTATTTTAATTACGGCACTTTTTAATTTGGTTACCATTCGAAAAACCAATAGAAAAGAAAGTGTCAATTTGGTGTTCCTGATCACTCTTTTTTTTGGAGTAATTCACGGATTGGGATTTTCAAATTATTTTAAAACGATATTAGGAGGTGCTACAAATTCTAAATTAGTACCTTTGTTGGAGTTTGCTTTAGGGATTGAAGCGGCCCAAATAGCTGTAGTGCTGGTTGTTTTACTTCTTGCATACAGTATGCAAACTTTCTTTAAATTGTCTAAAAGAGATTGGATTTTGGTTGGTTCTGCTTTTGTAGTAGGAGTAGTTTTGCCAATGATTTTAGAAAATGAAATTTGGAATCAATACTAAAATGGAAGAAAAAAAATTAAATAAATACGATAAGGCTTATTTGCGAATTGCAAAGGAGTGGAGTCTTTTGTCATATTGTAAACGCAAACAAGTGGGTGCTATTATTGTCAAAGATCGTATGATTATTTCGGACGGTTATAATGGAACACCTTCGGGGTTTGAGAATTGTTGTGAAGACGAAGAAGGATTAACACGTTGGGATGTGTTGCATGCCGAAGCGAATGCCATTTTGAAAGTCGCTCGTTCTACACAATCGTGTGAGGGAGCTACCTTATATATTACACTTTCTCCCTGTAAAGAATGCAGTAAATTAATCCATCAGTCAGGTATAAAACGAGTAGTATATCATAATGGATATCGTGATGATTCGGGACTTCAATTTCTGATTAAGGCAGGAATTGATGTGCAGCACATCCAAGATTTAGAAGAATAGCAAAATTATTTTTTGACACTGTCATGTATTTGAGTTGGTAGACCATCATTCCATAAAGTAAGAATGTCCGTTGCAACTGACGCACCACTACCTGCAGCGATAGTCAATTGACTTCTACATCCAGCTAAAGTTCCAATTACATAAATACCCTCTGTAACCTTGTGGTCTGTATTACGCAATTGAATACGTTTTTTTTCAGCTAATGCTTTTTGGTGAGGTTCTACAAACTGTTTGAGTCCTTCAATATCGAATGTATTGGCAGATCCAATCCCTACAATTATAGTTTTAGTGTAATAAGTATTTTTATTTGAAATTACTCTGAATTCTGGAAATTCACCTTCAATTCTAATTACTTTTTCTTCAGGGATTTGCTTAATGTGTGGGTAATTTTCAGTGAGTTGTTTTTTGCCTTCAGACAATAGCTCAGTACCTAATTTTCCGGAAGGAATTCCATAAGCATTATAGAAAATGGCTTCTTGTAAGGCTGATGATTTTTGATGCGTAAAAACTCCAATTTTTTTATCAGATGCGAAAGGTTTGTTTTTAGCAGAACCAAAAAGTAGTGCGCAAGATATTCCAGAAACTCCGCCACCTATAATAAGTACGTCAAAAGAATTATTCATTCATTCTTTTTTCAATCTCTTTTGACATTCTAAAAATCAAAAGAATTAAAACAGCACAAAAAGAAGCGGCAACTCCTATTAAAGCATACATGCTTTCTCCTTGTAAAAGATTGTTGAAGTCGAGGCGGGTTACATTAAAAACGATTAAAGTTGCCGCTAAAAAAATCAATATAGTTGTAAAAATTTTCATAGGATGATTTTTAGTTATTAGTACAAATAAAGACAAAGTAAAACGAATCTTAATAGTACTGTAATAAGAACATCGCTGTAAATGTATAAAAATTTCTTTTAGACAAACAAACCTTTAACATTAGCGGCAAATAATTTAACAGCTATTGCTAATAGAACCACTCCAAATGCTTTACGAATAACACCCAATCCATTCTTGCCTAACAAGCGTTCTAATTTTGAAGAGAGTTTTAATACAATATAAACAAGCATTAGGTTTAACAGAATAGCGACTAATATATTAATAGTGTGAAATTCTGATCGTAAAGACAGCAATGTTGTCATTGTTCCCGCTCCTGCAATTAAAGGAAAAGCTATGGGTACAATTGAGGCAGAGCTAGATTCTTCATCTTTATATAGACGGATTCCTAAAATCATTTCTAAAGCAATAAAAAATAAGACAAAGGATCCTGCTACTGCAAAGGAATGTACATCGATACCTATTATTTTCAAGAATTCTTCTCCAATAAATAAAAAAACAATCATAATAATTCCAGCTACAATAGAAGCTTTTTCAGATTCGATATGGCCGTGTTTAGTTCTCAAATCTACAATAATTGGAATACTGCCAACAATATCAATTACGGCAAATAAAACCATCCCAACGGTAAGTATTTCTTTAAAATCAATTTCAAACATGTTCTTTTTTGATGTAAAGTTACACTTTTAAGTCAATTAATGGTTAGTTTGATAAATTTGAATAATGAAGTAAAAAGAGCTGAATTCTTCAAGTCCTTTGATTACATTTGCACTTCATTATTCAATATATGTATCCAATGTTTCAATTAGGAAAAACCATCGTTTCAGAAGAAATACTCGAGAGAGAGTTTGTTTGTAATTTATCTGCGTGTAAAGGCACTTGTTGTATTGATGGTGATGCTGGAGCTCCGCTGAGCGAAGAGGAAACTAAAATAATGGAAGAAATTTATCCTAAAGTAAAACCTTATTTACGTCCAGAAGGAATTGCAGCCATAGAATCGCAAGGAACTTGGGTAACAGGAGAAGATGGTGATTTTGAAACTACATTAATTGAAGGGAAAGATTGTGCCTATGTTATTTTTGATGGTACCACTGCTTTATGTGGTATCGAACAAGCGTATAATGAAGGAGTTGTAGATTGGAAAAAACCAGTTTCGTGTCATTTGTATCCTATCCGAGTAAAAGATTTTACCGAATTTACAGCAGTTAACTATGATCAATGGCATATATGTGACGACGCTTGTACTTTAGGCAAAGAATTGCAAGTGCCAGTTTATCAATTTGTCAAAGATGCATTAATACGAAAATTTGGAGAGGATTGGTATTTAGAACTCGAAAAAGTAGCTTTAGATTTTAGGAAATAGCACATCAAGAAATTGTAAATCTGAAAAAATTAAAATTTTAGAAAACCCCATATTTTATGGGGTTTTCTTTTTTTTACATTTTTTAAGCAATTGATATTGAGCAAATTAAAAATTAATTCAAAAAATATTTTAATAGTCTATTTTGTTAAAAACTAGAGCCGATTGTGAATAAGTTTGACTTTTAATAACCGCAATATTTCACAATCTTTGTAATCCCATAATCACCCCAAATTTTATTTTTTTTCAACACACAATACTAAAATAACTATGTCTACAATTGAACCAATTTTGCAAGAAAACAAAGATCGTTTTGTTATTTTCCCTATTAAACACCCTGATATTTGGGATTGGTATAAAAAGCAAGAGGCCTGTATATGGACGGCAGAAGAAATTGATTTGCATTCTGATTTGAATGATTGGAATAATAAATTAAACGATGATGAGCGTTATTTTATTAAGCATATTTTAGCTTTTTTTGCTGCTTCAGATGGAATTGTAAATGAGAATTTAGCTGAGAATTTTGTGAGTGAAGTACAATATCCAGAAGCTAAATTTTTCTATGGATTTCAATTAATGATGGAGAATATTCACAGTGAAACTTATTCTTTATTGATTGATACTTATGTGAAAGACGAGGCTGAAAAAAACGAGTTATTTCATGCTATTGAGGTTTTTCCAGCAATTAAGGAAAAGGCAGAATGGGCATTAAAATGGATTCAATCAGATTCTTTTGCTGAGCGATTAATTGCTTTTGCAGCAGTAGAAGGTATTTTCTTCTCTGGTTCTTTCTGCTCTATTTATTGGTTGAAAAAACGTGGATTGATGCCAGGTTTAACTTTTTCAAATGAGCTAATTTCTAGAGACGAAGGGATGCATTGTGATTTTGCGGTTCATTTGCATAACAATCACTTAATTAATAAAGTGTCAAAAGCTAGAATTACAGAGATTTTGACTAACGCTTTGGATATTGAAAGAAAATTTATTACCGAGTCGCTTCCTGTGAGTTTGATTGGAATGAATGCAAGCTTAATGACACAATATTTAGAGTTTGTTACCGATAGATTGTTAGTTGAATTAGGTTGTGATAGAGTATATAATGCATCTAATCCATTTGATTTTATGGATATGATTTCATTGCAAGGGAAAACTAATTTCTTTGAAAAACGTGTAGGAGAATATCAAAAAGCGGGTGTAAGGAACACCGATTCTCAGGCGCAGAAAATCACATTTGACGCTGATTTCTAATCTGACGTTATCTCGTATTAAATTACCGCGCAAAGGCGCAAAACAAATAATAACAAATACCCGAAATCAAGGAAGGGATTTCTTGGTTTCTTAAAACCACAAGATTATGTATGTAGTAAAAAGAGACGGTCATAAAGAACCGGTAATGTTTGACAAAATCACAGATAGAATAAAAAAACTATGTTATGGTTTAAATGATTTAGTTGATGCTGTAAAAGTAGCAATGCGTGTGATTGAAGGATTGTATGATGGAGTTACTACATCTGAATTAGATAATCTTGCTGCCGAAACCGCAGCTGCAATGACAGTTGCACATCCAGATTATGCACAGTTAGCAGCCCGAATAGCAATCTCTAATTTACATAAAAACACAAACAAATCCTTCTCAGAAACGATGAATGAGATGTATCATTATGTAAACCCAAGAACCAATCAAGCGGCTCCATTATTGTCAGAAGAAGTTCATAAAGTGATTCAGGAGAATGCTGAATTCTTGAATTCGCATATTATTTATAATAGAGATTTTAATTACGATTATTTTGGATTTAAAACATTAGAGCGTTCGTATTTGTTGCGTATCAACGGAAAAATTGTAGAGCGCCCACAACATATGTTGATGCGCGTAGCTGTAGGGATTCACTTGAATGACTTGGATTCGGTAATAGAAACGTACGACTTAATGTCAAAAAAATTCTTTACTCACGCTACGCCAACCTTGTTCAATGCAGGGACTCCAAAACCTCAGATGTCTTCTTGTTTCCTTTTGTCTATGCAAGACGATAGTATTGATGGAATTTATGACACTTTAAAACAAACTGCTAAAATTTCACAATCTGCAGGAGGAATTGGTTTATCAATTCATAATGTTAGAGCAACGGGTTCTTATATTCGTGGAACTAACGGAACGTCAAACGGAATTGTTCCTATGTTGAGAGTTTTTAATGATACAGCTCGTTATGTAGATCAGGGTGGTGGAAAACGCAAAGGAAGTTTTGCTATTTATTTAGAAACTTGGCATGCTGATATTTTTGATTTCTTGGATTTAAAAAAGAATACAGGAAAAGAAGAAATGCGTGCAAGAGATTTATTCTTTGCCATGTGGACTTCGGATTTGTTCATGAAGCGAGTACAAGAAGATAGCACTTGGACCTTGATGTGTCCAAATGAATGTCCAGGATTGTATGATGTATATGGAGAAGAATTCGAAGCGTTATATACTTCGTATGAAGCGCAAGGAAAAGGTAGAAAAACCATTAAAGCACGTGAGTTGTGGGAAAAAATTCTAGAATCTCAAATTGAGACTGGAACTCCATACATGTTGTATAAAGATGCGGCAAACCGTAAATCGAACCAAAAGAATTTAGGAACTATCCGTTCGTCTAATTTATGTACTGAAATATTAGAATATACTTCTAAAGATGAAATTGCGGTGTGTAACTTGGCTTCAATTTCATTACCAATGTTTGTGGAGAACGGAAGCTTCAATCACCAATTGTTGTTT
This sequence comes from Flavobacterium keumense, assembly GCF_029866485.1. NCBI lineage: Bacteria > Pseudomonadati > Bacteroidota > Flavobacteriia > Flavobacteriales > Flavobacteriaceae > Flavobacterium > Flavobacterium keumense. Next base: position 377,705 of record NZ_CP092332.1, on the reverse strand, counting down.
GATGTTACTAAACGAGTTACTCGCAACTTGAATAAAGTAATAGATAGAAATTACTATCCAGTAAAAGAGGCAGAAAATTCTAATTTACGTCATCGTCCAGTAGGTCTTGGAGTACAAGGATTAGCAGATGCTTTTATCATGTTACGTATGCCGTTTACAAGTGACGAAGCTAAAAAATTGAACCAAGAAATCTTTGAAACATTATACTTTGCTGCAGTAACTGCTTCCATGGAAATGGCAAAAGAAGAAGGTCCTTATTCTACTTTCAAAGGTTCTCCAATTTCTCAAGGAGAATTCCAACACAACCTTTGGGGAATGAAAGATGAGGAATTATCAGGTCGTTGGGACTGGGCATCGTTACGAAAAGAAGTAGTTGAACACGGGGTAAGAAACTCGTTATTAGTTGCTCCAATGCCAACTGCTTCAACTTCTCAAATTTTAGGAAATAACGAAGCTTTTGAACCGTATACTTCTAACTTATATACCCGTCGTGTATTGTCTGGAGAATTCATCGTTGTAAACAAACATTTATTGCACGATTTAGTAGAACGTGGTTTGTGGAACGAATCATTGAAACAAGAAATTATGCGTCATAATGGATCCGTTCAAAACATTGATGTGATTCCACAAGATTTGAAGGAATTATATAAAACGGTTTGGGAAATGTCAATGAAAGACATTATTGATATGTCACGTCAAAGAGGATATTTTATTGACCAATCACAATCGTTGAACTTGTTTATGCAAGATGCTAACTATTCTAAATTAACCTCAATGCATTTCTATGCATGGCAATCAGGTTTGAAAACAGGAATGTATTATTTGAGAACTAAATCAGCAGTTGATGCGATTAAGTTTACGGTAAACAACGATAAAAAAGCAGTGCCAGAAACTGTAGTAGAATTGGAAGTAAAAGAACAACCTGTTGCAGTAGTTAATGAAGTAGTTGAAATGACTGCCGAAGAGTACAGAGCGATGATTGAGCAAGCGCGTAACGCAGGTCCTGAGGAGTGCGAAATGTGTGGTTCATAAAATGCTACAAATTCATATTAGAGCAGCCGTCATTATTGATGGCTGTTTTTTTTAGTAGTATATTTGTCTTAGAACAATTTAATTATTAAATGCATTACCTTACTAAAGACTTAGTATTTCCGCCTGTTTCTAAAGCCAACGAAGATGGTTTTTTGGCTATTGGTGGGGACTTGTCTCCTGAGCGATTAGTATTGGCCTACAAGAGCGGTATTTTTCCTTGGTTTGAAGAAGGAGATCCTATTTTGTGGTGGTCGCCTAATCCCAGAATGGTATTGTTTTTTGAAGATTTAGTAGTTTCAAAAAGTATGCGAAACATTCTGAATCGAGATTTATTCAAAGTAACTTTCAATCACGATTTTAGAGGGGTAATTTCCAATTGTCAAAAAATAAAGCGTGAAGGACAACAGGGGACTTGGATAACCAATGAGATGATTCAAGCCTATTGTAAACTGAATGAATTGGGTGTAGCTAAATCCGTTGAGGTATGGCAAGATGACCAACTAGTTGGTGGTTTGTATGGAGTTGATTTAGGAACTGTTTTCTGTGGAGAAAGTATGTTTTCTAAAGTAACGAATGCTTCTAAAGTCGCATTTATTCATTGGTCCCGATATCTAGAAGAAAATAATTATAAATTGATGGATTGCCAAATTTACAATCCGCATCTAGAAAGTTTAGGTTGTCGCGAAATAACTAGAGACCATTTTATTGAAATTCTGAAAAGCTAGACACAATTTCAATAACAAAAATCAACATGTAAATTGTACCTCGTATATCCTACCTCTTATATCGTATATCGTACTTTAGTTTGTTCTTTTCCAGCAATCTGCCACATGATCATCTACCATTCCTGTGGCTTGCATGTGAGCATACACTACTGTCGAACCTACAAATTTGAACCCACGTTTTTTCAAGTCTTTACTGATGGCATCTGAAAGTGGAGTAGTAGCAGCAATATCTTTTAACGTTTGTGGTTGATTGATAATCGGTTTCCCATCAGTGAATTGCCAAATATACTTACTAAAGCTGCCAAACTCTTGTTGTACTTTCATGAAAGCAATTGCATTTGCCACAGCAGATCGTACTTTTAACTGATTGCGAATAATACCCGAATCTTGTAATAATTCTTGAATTTTTGTTTCGTTATATATAACGCTATTTTTTGGTAATCAAATTGGTCAAATGCGGCGCGAAAGTTTTCTCTCTTTTTTAGAATAGTGATCCAACTTAGTCCTGCTTGAAATGTTTCTAAGATTAAGAATTCAAATAATTTTTGATCGTCATATACAGGAACGCCCCATTCGTGATCATGATATTCTTCGTAAATTGGGATGCCTACGCACCATTTGCATCTGTTTTTGTCCATTTTATGCTGGTATATCGCTGTCTAAATAGTTTTTTATAATTCGGTGTCCCCAATAAATTAGAGGTGTTAAAAGTATGGCTATTCCTAGTTTAAAAGTATAACCAGTTAAAGCGGAACCGATAAAAGTTTCAAAGTTAATTTTCCCAGGCAACCAAAACGCAACTCCCAATACAATGAAAGAATCAAATAATTGTGATATTACGGTAGAACCAGTAGTTCTAAGCCAAATTTTCTTGCTGCCCGTTTTGTTTCTAAAATACCAAAATACAGAAACATCAATTAATTGCGAAACTAAGAAAGCCATAATACTCCCTACGATTATCCACATACTTTGCCCAAAAACAGCTTGAAATTGTTCGTCATTTACAGGACTGATTCCTTTGGCGGCTGGAATGGCTATTGCTAAAAGTAAAACTAAAAAAGCGTAGGCAATTAAGCTGGCGGTTATAAAAGATAGTCTTCTTACTCCTTTTTCGCCAAAATATTCATTGATTAAGTCTGTTGTTAAAAACACCACTGGCCAAGGTAAAATCCCAATACTCATCACAAAAGGGCCAATTTGAATCAACTTCCCGCCAATTAATTCGGCAACCACGGCATTGGTAATGAAAATCCCTGCTAGGATTACAAATACGGTATCTTTCTTAGATTTGAACATAAGCTACGGGATTAGTTTCTCAAATTTAGTATTTTATTTTGGAATTTTCGGAATAAAAAAATCCCATTCGGTTAGGAATGGGATTTGTAGGAATAGATTAAACTCTCTTTAAATTATCCTAAAGCAGCTCTTTTGAATCCTGTAACAGTTAAGTTAGCATCCACTGATTTTACGTAAGCAGCAACATTCATAGAACCATCTTTGATGTAATCTTGATTTACTAAAGTGTTGTCTTTGTAGAAACGTTGGATTTTTCCTTTAGAGATGTTTTCCAACATCGCTTCTGGTTTTCCTTCAGCTCTCAATTGCTCTTTTGCGATTTCAATTTCTTTTTCAATGATTGCAGCATCAACACCAGCTTCGTTCAAAGCAATTGGGTTCATAGCAGCTGCTTGCATTGCTACGTTTCTAGCAGCTTCTTCAGCTCCAGCAACATTAGCAGATAATGCTACTAAAGTAGCAATTTTGTTTCCAGCGTGGATGTAAGAACCAACGAATGGGCCTTCTAATCTTTCAAAAGAACCGATTTCAATTTTTTCTCCAATCACTCCTGTTTGTTCGATTAGTTTTTCAGCCACGGTGATTCCGTTGAAATCAGCAGCTAAGAAAGCGTCTTTAGAATCGAAGTTCAAAGCTAAAGCAGCTAAATCTTGCGCTAATTTTACGAATGCTTCGTTTTTACCTACGAAGTCAGTTTCGCAGTTTAATGAAATCACAACACCAGCTGTTTTAGCGTCATTAACAACAGCGATAACAGCACCTTCTGTAGATTCTCTATCAGAACGGTTAGCAGCTACTTTTTGTCCTTTTTTACGTAAATTTTCGATAGCTAAATCGAAATCTCCGTCAGCTTCAACCAAGGCTTTTTTGCAGTCCATCATACCTGCACCTGTGATTGTTCTTAATTTATTTACATCTGCAGCAGTAATTGTTGCCATATTTTTTTTGATTTAAAGATTAAAAGATTGAAAAATTTAAGGATTTAATTATCAATTGTATAATCAATAATTTGTAATCTTCAAATCCTTCAATCTTAAAAATAATTGATTACTCTTCAGTAGCTGGAGTTTCTTCAGCAGGAGCAGCTTCTACTTCTTCAGCAGGAGTTTCTTCTGTTTCTACTTCTTTTTCAGATCCTCTATCAGAAAGACCTTCAATAACAGCAGCTGTAACTAAAGTTAAAATTTTATCGATTGATTTAGAAGCATCATCATTTGCAGGGATTACGTAATCAACCTCTCTTGGGTCTGAATTCGTATCTACCATTGCAAAAACTGGAATGTTTAATTTTTGAGCTTCTTTTATAGCGATGTGTTCAGCTTTAATATCTACTACGAACAAGGCTGCAGGTAGTCTAGACATGTCAGCGATAGAACCTAAGTTTTTCTCTAATTTAGCACGAAGACGATCTACTTGTAAACGCTCTTTTTTTGAAAGAGTATTGAATGTTCCGTCTTTCTTCATTTTATCAATCGTAGCCATTTTTTTAACAGCTTTACGGATAGTTACGAAGTTAGTCAACATTCCACCTGGCCATCTTTCAGTGATGTAAGGCATGTTTGCAGATTTAGCTTTCTCAGCTACAATATCTTTTGCTTGTTTTTTGGTAGCAACGAATAAGATTTTTCTACCTGATGCAGCGATTTTTTTCAAAGCTTCGTTAGCTTCTTCGATTTTTGCTGCAGTTTTATATAGATTGATAATGTGGATTCCATTACGTTCCATATAAATGTAAGGAGCCATGTTTGGGTCCCATTTTCTAGTCATGTGTCCGAAGTGAACACCTGCTTCTAGTAATTCTTTTACTTCAACTTTGTTTGCCATTTTTTGTACTAGTTTACGTTCTGTTGATTAGCAATGTATAGATGGCGATTACTCGGCTATATACATTTAGATGCTAAACTATTCCCTACCTCGGTAGGAGCAACAATAACTGTGTTTTTAAATTCAATAATAAATGAACGATGTCTTGCTCCATTTGAACAAGACAGGTACTATTAACGTTTAGAGAATTGGAATCTCTTACGAGCTTTCTTCTGACCGAATTTCTTACGTTCAACCATTCTAGGGTCTCTAGTTAATAAACCTTCTGGTTTCAAGATTGCTCTGTTTTCTGCATTTACTTCACACATTACACGTGCTAATGCCATTCTTACAGCTTCTGCTTGACCAGTTGAACCACCTCCATAAACATTTACTTTTACGTCAAAATTGTTAGCGTTTTCTGTCATAGACATTGGTTGTAACACTTTGTACTGTAAAGTAGCTGTTGGAAAGTAAGTTGCGAATTCTTTTTTGTTTACAGTGATTACTCCTGTTCCTTCCGAAACATAAACACGTGCAACAGCGGTTTTTCTTCTACCGATTTTGTGAATAACTCCCATTACTTAAGATCGTTTAGGTTAACAGTTTTAGGTTTTTGAGCGCCTTGTTTGTGCTCAGATCCTACAACAACATTTAAATTTCTAAAAAGTTCAGCTCCTAATTTGTTTTTAGGTAACATTCCTTTTACAGCTTTTTCTACTAATAAAGCTGGGTTTTTTGATTGCAATACTTTTGCAGTCAAACTTCTTTGTCCTCCAGGATAACCAGTGTGACGGATGTATGTTTTTTCATCCAATTTGTTACCTGTAAGGTTGATTTTCTCTGCGTTAATAACGATTACGTTATCTCCACAGTCCACGTGCGGTGTATAACTTGGCTTGTATTTACCTCTCAAAATCATAGCGACTTTTGAAGCAAGACGACCTAAGTTATGACCATCAGCATCAACAACAATCCACTCTTTAGATACAGTGGCTTTGTTAGCTGAAATTGTCTTGTAGCTTAATGTGTTCACAATTTTTATTTTTAATTAAACATTCCATCCCCAATAAAGGGGATGCAAAAGTACAATTATTTTTCTGAAATACAAATTGTCCTAAAATATTATTTCGTTCTGATTATCAGCAGCTAAAGGATTTGTTTTACGACTTGTTTGTATTTTTGTATTTTTTGAACTTCTTTTTTGATAAAATTGGATTAATTTTACCAAAAAGCTTGGTTTTTCAATGCTTTTATGAATCATAATCTTTTGGTCATTGGCCAAATCGCTTCATTCAACCGATTTTTTTCTTATTTTAGCATTTTAAACTCCACATATGAAAGCTAAAGCAACACTAAAACAAATCGCCAAAGAACTTAATGTTTCTGTTTCTACAGTTTCAAAGGCGCTGAATGATAGCCCCGAAATTAGCGAGCAAACTAAAATTAAGATAAAGGAATATGCTAAACTTAAAAATTACAAACCAAATATTATTGGATTGAATCTGAAGAATAGGAAAACGAAAACCATAGGTGTTATTATTCCTGATATTTTAAATTCGTTTTTTGCCAAAGTGTTTAGCGGAATTGAAAAAGTGGCTGACGAAAAAGGATATAATGTTATTATGTGTATCTCCAATGAGTCTTTAGAAAAAGAAGCACATACCCTAGAAATGTTGAGTAATGGAACCATTGACGGATTTATTTTATCAGTTTCTGAAGAAGCTCAAAAACAAAATAATTACGATCACTTCAAGGAAATTATCAACGATGGAACCCCTATCGTGATGTTTGATAGAATTGCTGAAGGAATTGATTGTGATAAAGTGGTGGTGGATGATTTTGATTCAGCCTTAGATTCTACCCAGCGTTTAATCGATTTAGGATGTAAAAACATTGCTTTACTCTCTTCTATAGATAACTTGAGCGTAGGAAAATTGCGATTCGAAGGTTATTTGAAAGCATTAGAAAAAAACAATATTCCAGTAAATAATTCCTTGATCATTAGAACAGATTCTGAAGAAGATTTAAAAGAAAAAATGGAATCTGTTTTTGCCAATAATAAAATTGACGGCATTTTCGCTTTAGAAGAAAATGATTCGGTTGCGGCTTTGCGAATGGGATTGAAAAAAGGATATAAAATTCCAGAAGAACTTTGTATTATTGGGTTCGCCGATGGTATTTTAGCTTCAAGAAGATTGTCACCAAGTTTAACTACAGTGAGTCAGCATGGAATTGAGGTAGGAGAAGAGGCTGCAAAATTATTGATTAGCCGTTTGGAAGACGATTCAGAACAAGAACCACCTTATGTGACTAAAGTTATTAAAACTGTTTTGAAAGAGCGTGAAACAACCGCAAGAGTATAAAAACTAAAAATCCATTCATTGAATGGATTTTTTTATGGTTTTAATGTGCTTCGAGCCAATCTTTTCCTATTCCAATTTCCACTTCCAATGGAACACTTAAAATAACAGCTTGTTCCATCTCGTGTTTTATCATTGGTTGAATTTTTTCTATTTCACTATTGTGAACATCAAATACCAATTCGTCGTGAACTTGCAATAACATTTTAGATTTCCAATTTTCTGCAATCAGCCTTTTGTGAATATTAATCATGGCGATTTTGATAATATCTGCGGCACTTCCTTGAATAGGAGCATTGACTGCATTTCGTTCTGCCGCGCCACGTACTACTGCATTGGCCGAGTTGATGTCTTTTAAATAACGGCGACGCCCTAAAATGGTTTGTACAAAACCTTTCTCTCGTGCATTTTCAATCTGTTCTTGAATGTATGATTTTAGTTTCGGATAAGTGTTGTAATACGCTTCAATTAGTGCGGCACTTTCGGCACGGGATAAAGAGGTTTGATTGCTTAACCCAAAAGCAGAAACACCGTATATAATTCCGAAGTTGACCGTTTTAGCGTGACTACGTTGTTCTTTGGTAACTTCCTCTAAAGGCACATTAAAAACTTTTGCAGCGGTGCTTTTATGAATGTCTTCTCCATGTTGAAAAGCTTTAATCATATTTTCTTCTCCGCTCAAAGCAGCAATGATCCGCAATTCGATTTGAGAATAATCGGCAGAGAGTAGCGTATGGTTTTCGTCTCGAGCAATGAAAGCTTTTCTGATTTGTCTTCCGCGTTCTGTTCGAATCGGGATGTTCTGCAAATTAGGGTTGTTAGAGCTTAAACGTCCTGTAGCGGCTACGGTTTGCATATAATCAGTATGAACGCGATGCGTTTTAGAATCCACTTGCAAAGGCAAAGCTTCTACATAAGTATTTTGTAATTTAACAAGTGAACGCCAATCTAAAATAGCGCTCACAATTTCGTTGTCTTTGGCTAAATAACTTAGAATTTCTTCACCAGTAGCATATTGACCAGTTTTGGTTTTCTTTTGTTTGGCTCCGCCAATTTTTAGTTTGTCAAATAAAATATCTCCCAATTGTTTAGGGGAAGCCAAATTGAATTTTTCTCCTGCAATTTCGTAAATGCGACTTTCCAATTGAGAAATATCGTCACCTAATTCTTTCGATAAAGAGTGTAAAAATGGAACGTCTAGATTGATTCCTTCTGTTTCCATACTTGCCAAAACAGTAACCAAAGGAATTTCGATTTCTTCAAATAATTTTTTAGTGTGTGTTTTCTCTAGTTCAGTATTGAATAGTTCAGAAAGCTGTAAGGTTACATCAGCATCTTCTACCGCATATTCTTTTATTTCCTCTAAAGGAACCTCACGCATCGATTTTTGATTTTTCCCCTTTTTGCCAATTAGCGTTTCAATAGATTGAGGTGCATATTTCAAATACGTTTCAGATAAAATATCCATATTGTGACGCATATCCGGGTTGATTAGATAATGTGCAATCATGGTGTCGAATAATTTACCTTTTACAGTAATGCCATAATTCGACAATACTTTTAAATCATATTTTAAATTCTGACCTATTTTTTCAATGTTTTCATTTTCGAAAAAAGGAATTAATTTTTCAATTAAAGGTTGAGCTTCTGTTTGGTTCTCAGGAAATGGAACGTAAAATCCTTTTCCTTTTTCATACGAAAATGAAATCCCGACCAATTCGGCGTGTAAGGCGTCTAATCCTGTTGTTTCGGTATCAAAACAAACCGAAGTTTGGTTTTGTAGGTTCTGCAATAATAATTTGATTCCTAAATCACCTTGAATAATTTGATACGAATGCTCCGTGTTTTTTAACGAATTGTAATATTGGTGACGTGTTTCTTCGGAACCTTCATTAATAGCACTTCCAAAAAGATCAAATTGTTCTTCAGTTTTAGGTTGTGGTTTTTTATATAATTTGGCTTCGTCTATTACGGGTGCTGTTTCTCCTTTTCTGAAAATGGCATCAAATTGTTCTGCCATTCTACGAAATTCCAATTCCTTAAATAAAGCATCTGTTTTGTCTACATCGGGAGTAGATAACTCGTAATCGGTTTCATCAAATTGAACGGGGCAATCTAATAAGATGGTTGCCAAAGTTTTAGATAAAATTCCTTTGTCTTTATTGGCTTCAATATTATCCTTCATTTTTCCTTTCAGCTTGTCTGTATTTGCTAAAAGGTTCTCCATAGAGCCAAATTCTTTTAATAATTTTTTAGCGGTTACTTCGCCTACTCCAGGCAAACCAGGAATATTATCCGCTGCATCTCCCATCATACCCAGGAAATCAATCACCTGTTCCGGTCGTTCTACTTCAAATTTTTCTAAAACTTCAGGGATTCCCCAAATTTCGATTCCGTTACCCATTCGGGCAGGTTTGTACATGAAAATATTTTCTGAAACTAGTTGCGCATAATCTTTATCAGGTGTTACCATGAAAACTTGATAATTCTGTTTTTCCGCTTGTTTAGCAATAGTACCAATTAAGTCATCCGCTTCGTATCCTTTTACCTCAATAATAGGAATGTGCATGGCACGAAGTAATTCTTGAATATAAGGAACCGCAATTTTGATAGCTTCGGGCGTAGCATCTCGATGGGCTTTGTATTCTGGAAAAATCTCATTCCGTAAATCACTACCTCCGTTATCAAAAGCAACAGCCAAATGATCTGGTTTTTCTCGTTTAATCACATCCATTAAAGAATTCATAAATCCCATAATGGCGGATGTGTCTAATCCTTTAGAGTTAATTCTTGGATTTTTTATGAAGGCATAATACCCTCTAAAAATTAAGGCGTAGGCATCAAGGAGAAAAAGACGTTTTTTAGCAGACATTTGTTTTTGTTCTAAAATTTGAATCCGTAAAAATAAGGAAACCGAACGAAAGTTTTCTTTTAGAGTTAAATTTTAATTAATTAAAGCCTGTTTTGTGCAATTAAGTTGTTATTTTGCCTCTTATTAATACGTTATTGTCCTAATTTAATGATTACTGTTTTACTAATCTTTTTTCTAATTTGGGGTGCTATAGAGTGGTTTTCCTTTCAGGCACTTCGAACACTTTTGAAACGAAAAAAAATGCTGGTGTTGTATCAAGCGATTTCACTCTTGTTGGCGGTTTATTTTATCTATTCTGTTTCTCAATTTGATCGTTCAATTGGTCAAACTAGAAAAACAATGATAGTATTAGGATTTGCATTAATGGTGTATTTACCTAAAGCAGTTTTGGCAATCGTTATGCTTACTGAAGATTTTTTCAGAGTAGGAAAAGGATCTGTAAATTATTTGGCAAAGAAGAAGAAAGATCAGCCTTTCTTTGCTTCACGAAGAAAATTTGTAAGTCAGATGGGTTTAGGATTAGCGTCTATTCCTTTTTTATCTTTGGTGTATGGTATTTTTGAAGGGAAGTACAATTTTAAAGTAATTAAGCAGCGTATTTATTTCCCGGATTTACCAGAAGAATTTGATGGGTTTAAAATCACACAGATTTCGGATGTGCATAGCGGTAGTTTTGATAATCCTGAAAAAATCAATTACGCTATAGATTTGATAAACCAACAAGATTCAGATATGATTTTGTTTACAGGAGATATTGTAAATACGCATGCTAAAGAAATGCTTCCTTGGATAGGAGTTTTTAACAGGATTAAAGAACATAAATACGGTAAGTATTCGGTTCTTGGCAATCATGATTATGGCGAATATGTGACTTGGCCTTCTGAAAAAGAGAAAGAAGCAAATTTCCAAGCTATTAAGGACTTGTATGGGCAAATTGATTTTAAATTACTTTTAAATAAACACACTTTCATTGAAAAAGGCGATCAAAAAATAGCTTTAGTTGGTGTTGAAAATTGGGGACATAATTTTAAAAAATTAGGCGATTTAGATAAAGCTTCTGAAGGATTAGACAAAAACGATTTTAAAATTTTGATGAGTCACGATCCAAGTCATTGGGACTATATAGTGCAACATCACAAGAAAAATTTTCATCTCACTTTATCGGGTCATACACACGGAATGCAGTTTGGAATTGAAATTCCGGGCTATTTTAAATGGAGTTTGGCACAATATGTGTATAAACAATGGGCAGGTTTATATGAAAATAAAGGCAGGTATGTATATGTGAATCGAGGATTTGGGTTTCATGCGTACTCTGGAAGAGTTGGAATTATGCCTGAAATTACGGTAATAGAGCTAAAAAAAGGGAATAATGTAGTGTAATTAGTTAAAAATGTTACATTTGTAAAATATTTGTCTCTTTTAAAGCAGATTATACTAATTAAATTTTTGGTTTATGTCAAAATTTGGAGAACTTATAAATGCACAAATTCCGGTGTTAATTGATTTTTATACCGATTGGAATGAGTCATCTGTTTCTATGCATCCAGTGATAAGAGATGTGGCAGCAGCACTTGGTGATAAAGCTAAAGTGATAAAGATAGATGTAGATAAAAATCAAGAGTTGGCAGATGCCCTCAGAATTAAGGGGCTCCCTACCCTTATGATTTATAAAGAAGGTCAAATGGTTTGGAGGCAGTCTGGTGAATTAGATGCTAATGCTATAATTAGTTTAGTACAAGAGCAAATCTAATGTTTTGAAATTTTTTATAATTATGTTTTATAAGAGTTGTTTTTTTGATTAGGAATATTTTTAAATCATTGAGTATTCAAAATATTAAAAAAAGTTTTATATTTGCATCGTTATTTATTAAAAAATCTAGATAATGAGGGGACGAAAGTCCCCTCTTTTTATACAATTATGACATTCAAAGAAAAGGTAAAAACAATATTGGAAGATTGTCTAGAAAACAAACCAACTCTTTTTTTAATTGACTTTACAATTACAGAAGCCTTTAAAATTAGTGTCAACTTAGATGGAGATAATGGGGTGATGCTACAAGATTGTATCGATGTGAGTCGTGCAATTGAAGAAAATTTGGATAGAGAAGAACAAGATTTTTCTTTGGAGGTCGCTTCTGTGGGCATTGGATCTCCTCTAAAATTAGTAAGACAGTATAAAAAAAATATAGGTAGAACCTTGATAGTGAAGACATCAACAGAAAATATCGAAGCAGAATTAGTACAAGCTAATGATGAATTCGTAACTTTGTCTTGGCAAGCAAGAGAACCTAAAAAACTAGGAAAAGGAAAAGAAACAGTTCAAAAAATAGTAGAACTTCCTTATACAGATATTAAAGAAGCAATTGTTACAGTAACATTTTAATAGAAAATTCGCATGGAAAATTTAGCATTAATCGATTCATTTTCAGAGTTTAAAGATGATAAACTTATTGATCGTGTAACGCTTATGGCAATATTGGAAGATGTATTTAGAAATGCATTAAAGAAAAAATATGGATCAGATGATAATTTTGATATTATAATCAATCCAGATAAAGGAGATATGGAAATCTGGAGACGAAGAGTTATTGTTGCCGATGACGATTTAGATCTTGAAAATGAAGAAATAACATTAACTGAAGCAAGAAAAATTGAAGCAGACTTTGAAATTGGTGAAGAAGTTTCCGAGGAAGTAAAATTAGTTGATTTAGGAAGAAGAGCCATTTTGGCATTGCGTCAAAATTTGATTTCTAAAATTCATGAGCATGATAATACAAATCTATATAAGCAATTTAAAGATATTATAGGAGAAATTTACACTGCCGAAGTACATCACGTAAGGCCTAAGGTTGTTATTTTGGTGGATGACGAAGGTAACGAAATTGTATTGCCAAAAGAAAAACAGATTCCTTCTGATTTTTTCCGAAAAGGAGATAATGTGCGAGGGATTATTGAAAGCGTTGAATTAAAAGGTAACAAGCCTCAAATTATTATGTCTCGAACATCAGATAAATTTTTAGAGAAATTATTTGAACAAGAGATTCCGGAAGTTTTTGACGGTTTAATTATGGTTAAAAATGTGGTAAGAATTCCAGGAGAAAAAGCTAAAGTAGCTGTAGATTCATATGATGATAGAATTGATCCAGTGGGTGCTTGTGTTGGAATGAAAGGGTCTCGTATTCACGGGATAGTTCGTGAATTAGGGAATGAGAATATAGATGTAATTAATTACACAAATAATATTCAGCTATATATTACACGTGCTTTAAGTCCAGCAAAGATTTCTTCAGTAAAAATTAATGAAGAAACCAAAAGAGCTGAGGTTTTCTTGAAATTAGAAGAAGTTTCAAAAGCAATCGGAAGAGGAGGACATAATATTAAATTAGCAGGTTTGTTGACAGGCTATGAATTAGATGTTATTAGAGAGGGAGTTTCTGACAATGGTGAAGAGGATGATATTGAATTAACTGAGTTTTCAGACGAAATTGACGAGTGGATTATTGACGAATTTGCTAAAATAGGGCTAGATACTGCTAGAAGTGTCTTGAACCAAGATATTGAGGATTTAGTTAGAAGAACAGATCTAGAAGAAGAAACAATTATAGATGTAATCAAAATATTAAAAGAAGAGTTTGATAATTAATCAAACAATTTAAATAGCTTAACTTTAATTTTTTTCTTTGATTAGAAGGTTTTAGCTCAAAAAACACAACTAAAAGATAATAATAAAAAAATTTATGTCTGAAGAGAGAGTAATAAGAATAAACAAGGTTTTAAGGGAATTAAACATTTCGTTAGAAAGAGCAGTCGACTATCTAAAAGATAAAGGAATTGCTATTGATGCAAATCCAAATGCAAAAATTTCTGAACGTGAATTTAGTATTCTACAAAGTCAGTTTGCCGGCGATAAGGGAAATAAGGAGGCTTCTAAAGAAGTAAGTGAGGAGAAGAAAAAGGAAAAAGAAGCACTACGTATTCAGCGTGAACAGGAAATAGAAGACAAACGCAGACAAGAAGAACAACGTCAAGAAGTTATCAAAGCAAAAGCAGTTGTAACAGGTCCTGTACAAGTAGGCAAAATAGAATTAAACCCTAAAAAAACCCTAGGTTCGTCTTCGGATGAAGTAGATAAATCTGAAGTTGCTAATGCGACTAGTTCTCTAGACAAGAAGGAAAAAAAGCAAGTTATTGAAGAAAATGTTAAGGTAGACAACAATTCAATTGTTTCAAAAGAAGAAATTAAAATTGAATCGTCTTTAGATGAAACAATAACAACACAATATCAAAAATTATCAGGAGCTACTTTGACAGGTCAGACAATTGACCTGTCTCAGTTCAATAAACCTAAAAAGAAAAAAGAAGATCCTAAAATTACTCCAAACAAACCAGGACTACCAGGTGTTGGTGCTAATGCAGGTAAAAATAAAAGGAAAAGAATTGTAGCTAAGCCATCAACATCAGGTGAGCCAGGAGCTACAAATCCGAATAAAATCATTCCAAATACTGGAGGAGGTTTCAATGCAAATAGAGGAGGTAAACCTGGTTTTATAAAAGGGAACAGACCTGCTGTTGTTGCAAAAGTAGAACCGACTGAGGAAGAAGTTAAAAATCAAATCCGTGAGACTTTAGAAAAACTTCAAGGAAAGGGAGGTAAATCTAAAGCTGCAAAATACAGAAGAGATAAAAGAGATACGCACCGACAAAAATCAGACGAAGAGCAAAGAGCTTTAGACGAAGGTAGTAAGACAATTAAAGTTACTGAATTTGTTACGGTTGGTGAAATCGCAATTATGATGGATGTACCTATTACTAAAGTAATTGGTACGTGTATGTCGCTTGGAATTATGGTAACAATGAACCAACGATTGGACGCTGAAACATTAACAATTGTAGCTGATGAATTTGGATATGATGTTGAATTTATTACTGTAGATATTGAAGAAGCAATCGAAGTTGTTGAAGACAAAGCAGAAGATTTAGTAACTAGAGCTCCAATTGTTACTGTAATGGGACATGTTGATCATGGTAAAACCTCATTGTTAGATTACATTCGTAAAGAAAATGTAATTGCAGGAGAATCAGGCGGAATAACACAGCATATTGGAGCATACGGTGTTACACTAGACAATGGTCAAAAAATAGCTTTTTTAGATACTCCTGGACACGAAGCATTTACTGCTATGCGTGCTCGTGGTGCTCAAGTTACAGATATCGCTATTATTGTAATCGCGGCAGATGACGACATTATGCCACAAACGAAAGAAGCTATAAGTCATGCTCAAGCTGCTGGAGTTCCAATTATTTTTGCAATAAATAAGGTAGATAAACCAAACGCTAATCCAGATAAAATTAAAGAAAGATTAGCCGGGATGAATTTATTAGTAGAAGATTGGGGAGGTAAAATCCAATCGCATGATATTTCTGCAAAAACAGGGTTGGGAGTAAAAGAGTTGTTGGAAAAAGTACTACTTGAGGCAGAGATTTTAGATTTGAAATCTAATCCAAATAAATTGGCTCAAGGTACAGTTGTTGAAGCGTATTTAGATAAAGGAAAAGGATACGTGTCTACTTTATTGGTACAGCATGGAACTTTGAGAATTGGAGATTACATGTTGGCTGGAAAACATCATGGTAAAATTAAAGCCATGCACGATGAAAGAGGGCATGTAGTTAAAGAAGCAGGTCCTTCAACACCAGTATCTGTGTTAGGTTTGGATGGAGCGGCGACTGCAGGAGATAAGTTCAATATTTTTGAAGATGAAAAAGAAGCCAAACAAATAGCTTCAAAACGTTCACAATTGATGCGTGAACAATCGGTAAGAACTCAACGTCATATTACGTTAGATGAGATTGGACGAAGAATCGCTTTAGGACAATTTAAAGAATTGAATGTAATTCTTAAAGGAGACGTTGACGGTTCTGTTGAAGCATTGTCAGATTCGTTCTCTAAATTATCTACCGAAGAAGTTCAAATCAATATTATTCATAAAGGAGTTGGTGCAATTACAGAAACGGATGTTATGTTAGCTTCTGCTTCAGATGCAATTATTATTGGGTTTAACGTTCGTCCAGCAGGGAATGCAAGACAATTAGCAGATAAAGAAGAAATTGATATCCGTTATTATTCAATTATATATGCAGCTATTGATGACTTAAAAGATGCTATGGAAGGCATGTTAGCTCCAGAAATGAAAGAGGAAGTGTTGGGAACTGCTGAAATTAGAGAGATATTTAAGATTTCCAAAGTAGGGTCAATTGCGGGATGTATGGTAACAGACGGCAAAATTACAAGAGTAGCTAAGGTTAGGGTAGTGAGAGAAGGTGTGGTTGTATTTGATGGTGAATTAACAGCGTTAAAACGATTTAAAGATGATGTTAAGGAGGTTACAAAAGGATATGACTGTGGAATCCAAATTAAAGGATTTAATGATATTGAGGTGAATGATGTTATTGAAGCTTATCATGAAGTTGCTATTAAAAAGAAATTGAAATAGTTTCTTATCAAGTATAAAAAAACCCGGAAAATCCGGGTTTTTTTATACTTGATAAACTGAATTTAGTACTTATTGGGTTTTATAAGAAGAGTGGTTTTATATTTTTTTCTTATCATAATTAAGTTTCTTTCTGCCTCTATTCGTGATCTAAAATTACCTACCCATACCTTATAATTAGGAGTGTTAAACACAATTGTAACATCAATGTCTTTATATTCTTGTTTGAAAGTTTGCACTATTTTTTTTGCTTTTTCACTTTCGCCACTAAATATTTGAATTTTGTAACGATCATTTGCGATAATTGCAGGGTTATATTTTCTTTTTTCATTTAATAAAACATCTATTTTTTCATCAATATTGCTTGCTGTTTTTGAATTTTGTGAATAGGAATAAAAGCTTTGGAAGTAGAATAAAACTAAATATAAAACAAAATTAGTAGTACTTAAAATTCTCATAATGTGGTGGTTTTTATGCAAAAATAATACTTAATAAGGAAATGTTTTATTTAAAAGTTATTTAGAATTAATATAAATTGAATTTAAGACTATTTTAAGGTTTTGAGAATAGTTCTTAAGTCGTATTTTTGTGCAAGTTTAAAAAGAGTGTATTCGTTTTTTTGAAAATATTCGAAAAATGATGACAATTTTAGTAGATAATTATTGTACTATATGAAAAAGATGGGTAACCATAATTCGATCTTAAAGAAATTATATTTCTGCTTAGCTTTAATGCTAGTTTTCTCTGTATCATCATTTGCTCAAGATGCTGTACCAGCAGCTACTGATGCTACGGCGGCTCCCGCCGCTACAACCGGTGGAGATCCTGTAAAAGGGAAAGAACTA
The DNA here is from genome assembly GCF_029866485.1 of Flavobacterium keumense. Lineage (NCBI taxonomy): Bacteria > Pseudomonadati > Bacteroidota > Flavobacteriia > Flavobacteriales > Flavobacteriaceae > Flavobacterium > Flavobacterium keumense. Next base: position 360,275 of record NZ_CP092332.1, on the reverse strand, counting down.
TTCAATGCAAATTGTGCTGCGTGTCATAAATTAGATGCTAAATCTACAGGTCCTGCTCTTAGAGGGGTAGCTGGTAAATATGAGATGTCATGGATCTACAAATGGGTTCATAATAGTTCTGACTTAATTAAGTCAGGTGATGCTGCTGCAGTTAAGGTGTTTGAAGAGAACAATAAAGTAGTAATGACTGCTTTTCCTCAACTGTCTGAAGGAGATATTGATAATATTATAGCATATACTTCAACTCCTAAAGAAGAAGCTCCTAAAGTTGCGGGTGCTGCTACTCCAGGTGCTGAAGGTGTTGCTCCATCAGAAGCTGGGTTGTCGAATAATATTATTTTGGGTGCGCTTGCTTTGGTGATGGCGATGCTTGTTGTAATGTTGTTTTTGGTGAACAATGTGTTAAGAAAAGTAGCTAAGGCTAATAATATTGAGGTTGCTCCGAAAGAACCAAGAATTTCTATTTGGAAAGCATTTGTTAAAAATCAATTTTTAATATTGGTTACAGTAATATTCTTATTGTTGTCTGGTGCTTATTTGGTTTATGGATATTTAATGCAAGTGGGTGTTGATCAAGAGTATGCTCCGATTCAACCAATTCATTATTCTCATAAAATTCACGCTGGTGATAATGAGATTAATTGTAAATATTGTCACTCTGCTGCTAGAGTTAGTAAAAATGCAGGTATCCCTTCTTTAAATGTTTGTATGAACTGTCACAAGAATATTTCTGAGGTGGCAGAAACTACCGCTACTCCTGAGTACAGCAAAGCATTTTATGATGAACAAATCCAAAAATTATACACAGCTGTGGGTTGGGATAAAACTACTCAATCGTATACTGGAAAAACACAACCTGTTAAATGGGTTCGTATTCATAATTTACCTGATTTTGTTTATTTCAATCACTCGCAACACGTAACTGTTGCAGGAATTGAATGTCAAACATGTCACGGTCCTGTTCAAGAATATGAAATTCAAAAACAATTTGCTCCTCTAACAATGGGATGGTGTATTGATTGCCATAGAAAAACCGATGTTAAAATGGAAGGGAATGAATATTATACCAAAATCCACGAACAACTTTCTAAAAAATATGGAGTAGAGAAATTAACTGCTGCTCAAATGGGAGGTTTAGAGTGTGGTAAATGTCACTATTAATCAAATTATTAAGTTTTTAATATTTATATATGTCATCAAACAAAAAATACTGGAAAAGTGTTGAGGAACTAGACGGAAATAGTTCTATTGTTGAGGCGCTTAAAAATAACGAATTCGTTGAAGAGATTCCTACAAATGAATTTTTAGGGAATAATGATGCTTTGTCATCGTCTTCTACTACACGTCGTGATTTTTTAAAGTACGTTGGATTTAGTACTGCGGCAGCTACTCTTGCTGCTTGTGAGGGTCCTGTTCATAAATCAATACCTTATGTGTTGCAACCAGAACAAATCATCCCTGGTGTAGCTGATTATTATGCAACGTCTGTTTTTGACGGTTTTGATTTTGCTAATTTATTAGTTAAAACACGCGAAGGTCGTCCAATCAAAATTGATAACAACACAATTGCTGGAGCAAAATTTTCTGCTAATGCGAGAGTTCATGCTTCAATCTTGTCTTTATATGATAGTTTGCGATTGAAAGAACCTAAAATTGCTGGAACTAATGCAAGTTGGGCTGATGTAAATTCTAAGATTGCATCAAGCATTGTAGAAGCGAAAGCAAAAGGAGGTCAGGTAGTTTTATTGACAAATACTCTAGCGAGTCCATCAACTGAAAAATTGATCGCTGAATTTATTGCTAAAAACCCTAATGCAAAACATGTTGTATATGATGCGGTTTCGTCTTCTGAAGCGTTAGATGCTTTTGAAACAGTATATGGTGAAAGAGCTTTAGTAGATTATGATTTTTCTAAAGCATCTTTGATCGTTTCTGTTGGAGCTGACTTCTTAGGAGATTGGCAAGGTGGAGGATATGATGCAGGATATGCTCAAGGTAGAATTCCTAAAAATGGAAAAATGTCACGTCATTTCCAATTGGAAGCGAATATGACTTTATCTGGAGCTGCTGCTGACAAACGTTTACCAATGTCAACTGCAAATCAAAAACAAGCATTAGTTCATATATATAATATTGTAACTGGTTCTTCAGTTGCTGTTAATTTAGCACCTGAGTTTAAAGCGGAGGTTACTAAAGCAGCACAACAATTAAAAGCTGCGGGTTCAAAAGGAGTATTAGTTTCTGGAATTCAAGATAAAAATGCTCAGTTGTTAGTTTTGGCAATTAACCAAAAATTAGCAAGTGAAGCTTTCACTACTTCTGGAACAAGACAAATAAGAAAAGGATCTAACGAGAAAGTAGCTCAATTGATTAATGAAATGAAAGCAGGTAGCATTCATACATTGATTATGAGTGGCGTTAATCCAGTTTATACATTGGCAGATAGTGCTTCATTTGTAGAAGGACTTAAGAAAGTTACTACTTCAGTTACTTTTTCATTAAAAGAAGATGAAACGGCTTCATTAACTACGATTGCAGCTCCTGCACCACACTATTTAGAATCTTGGAATGATTTAATGTTGACTAAAGGAACGTATAGTCTTACTCAACCTACAATTCGTCCTTTATTTAATACCAAACAATTTCAAGACGTTTTATTGTCATTGAATGGAAATGCGGGAACTTTTTATGATTATATCAAAGGAACTGCAGCTTCAATAATTGCAGGATCTACTTGGAATAAAGTATTACATGATGGTGTTTATGTTGGTGTAGTTCCAACCGCATCTGCTGGTTCAGCTGATTACACTGCTGCTGCTACTGTTCTGTCAAGTTCAAAAGCTGCTGATGCACTTGAATTAGTTTTATATACTAAAACAGGTTTAGGTGATGGTCAACAAGCAAATAATCCTTGGTTGCAAGAATTTCCAGATCCTATTACAAGAGTTTCTTGGGATAATTATGTTACAGTTTCTAATGCTGATGCTAAAAAATTAGGATTGTCTAATGAAATTGTTGCCAATGGAGGTTTAAATGGTAGTTATGCTACTATTACAACTACAGATGGTGTTAAATTAGAAAATGTACCCGTTATTGTTCAGCCAGGTCAAGCGGTTGGAACTGTAGGTATGGCTTTAGGATATGGTCGTAAAGCAGCGCTAAAAGAAGAAATGGTTGTAGGTTTAAATGCTTACGCTTTATATAAAGGATTTAATAATGTACAATCTGTTTCCTTGGTTAAAACTGATGGAGAACATGAGTTTGCTTGTGTTCAAGGTCAAAAAACGTTGATGGGAAGAGGTGATATTATTAAAGAAACAACTTTAGAAATATTTAACACTAAAGACGCTAAAGAATGGAATGAAGTTCCTATGGTATCTTTGGATCATAAAGAAGTAGAATCAACAAAAGTTGATTTATGGGATTCATTTGATCGTACAATTGGGCACCATTTCAATCTTTCTATCGACTTGAATGCTTGTACAGGATGTGGTGCTTGTGTTATTGCATGTCATGCTGAGAATAACGTTCCTGTAGTGGGTAAATCAGAAGTGAGAAGAAGTCGAGATATGCACTGGTTGCGTATTGATAGATACTATTCTTCTGAAAGTACTTTTGAAGGAGATAACGAAAGAAAAGAAAATATTGCAGGTTTGTCAAGTTCATTGTCAACGTTTAACGAAATGGAAAAAGCGGGAGATAATCCTCAAGTTGCTTTCCAGCCAGTTATGTGTCAACACTGTAATCACGCACCTTGTGAAACTGTTTGTCCGGTTGCAGCAACTTCTCATGGTCGTCAAGGTCAAAACAATATGGCTTACAACAGATGTGTAGGTACTCGTTACTGTGCTAACAACTGTCCGTATAAAGTACGTCGTTTCAACTGGTTCTTGTATAGCCAAAATAGCGAATTTGATTATCATATGAATGACGACTTAGGTCGTATGGTATTGAATCCAGATGTGAATGTTCGTTCTCGTGGAGTTATGGAGAAATGTTCTATGTGTCTACAAATGACTCAAGCGACAATTCTTAAAGCGAAGAGAGAAGGAAGAGCTATTGTTGATGGAGAATTCCAAACTGCTTGTTCAAATGCTTGTTCTACTGGAGCAATGGTATTTGGAGATGTTAATGATGCGGATGCAAAAGTTGCTCAATTAGCTACTGATGATAGAATGTACCATTTATTAGAGCATGTAGGAACTAAGCCAAATGTGATTTATCACGTTAAAGTTAGAAATATCTAATATAGTATTAATTAAGAAACAAGATAAAGGATTATGTCGTCTCACTACGAATCAAGCATTAGAAAACCTTTAGTTATAGGTGATAAATCATATCACGATGTAACAGTTGATGTTGCAGCTCCTGTAGAAGGTAAGGCTAATAAACATTGGTGGATTGTGTTTTCAATCGCATTAACAGCTTTCCTTTGGGGATTAGGCTGTATCATCTATACTGTATCTACAGGTATCGGAACATGGGGATTAAATAAAACCGTGGGTTGGGCTTGGGATATCACTAACTTTGTTTGGTGGGTAGGTATTGGTCACGCAGGAACATTGATTTCTGCAGTATTATTACTTTTCCGTCAACGATGGAGAATGGCTATTAACCGTTCTGCAGAAGCAATGACCATTTTCTCAGTAATTCAGGCTGGTTTGTTCCCAATCATTCACATGGGGCGTCCTTGGTTAGCATATTGGGTTTTGCCTATTCCAAATCAATTTGGATCTTTATGGGTAAACTTTAACTCGCCATTATTATGGGACGTATTTGCAATCTCTACTTATCTTTCAGTATCATTAGTTTTCTGGTGGACTGGTTTATTGCCTGACTTTGCAATGTTAAGAGATAGAGCAATTACTCCTTTTCATAAAAGAATATATTCTATCTTGAGTTTTGGATGGAGTGGTAGAGCAAAAGACTGGCAACGTTTTGAAGAAGTCTCTTTGGTACTTGCAGGTTTAGCAACGCCATTAGTGCTTTCTGTACATACTATCGTATCGATGGACTTTGCTACCTCAGTAATTCCAGGATGGCATACAACTATTTTCCCTCCTTACTTTGTTGCTGGAGCAGTATTCTCTGGATTTGCAATGGTAAATACGTTGCTTATTATTATGAGAAAAGTATCTAATTTAGAAGCTTATATTACTATTCAACATATTGAATTAATGAATATTGTAATCATGATTACAGGTTCTATCGTTGGGGTAGCTTATATTACTGAGTTATTTGTTGCTTGGTATTCTGGTGTTGAGTACGAACAATATGCTTTCTTAAATAGAGCAACAGGACCTTACTGGTGGGCTTACTGGTCGATGATGACTTGCAACGTGTTCTCTCCTCAATTTATGTGGTTCAAAAAACTAAGAACAAGCATTATGTTCTCTTTTATAATCTCTATAGTTGTAAATATTGGAATGTGGTTTGAACGATTCGTAATTATTGTAACTTCATTGCATAGAGATTATTTACCATCTTCATGGACAATGTTCTCACCAACATTTGTTGATATTGGTATTTTTATTGGAACAATTGGTTTCTTCTTTGTATTGTTTTTATTATATGCAAGAACATTCCCAGTGATTGCTCAAGCAGAGGTTAAAACAATTTTGAAAGCAACAGGAGAGAATTATATTAAAGAAAGAGCAAATAAAGATTCACACCATGAGTAATAAAGTAATATACGCCATTTATAATGACGATGATGTATTAATGGATGCCGTTAAGAAAACACGTGCTGCTCATTATCATATCGAAGAGGTTTTTAGTCCATTTCCTGTTCATGGATTGGATAAAGCTATGGGACTTGCGCCAACACGTTTAGCTATTTGTGCATTTTTGTATGGATTATGCGGGATATCATTTGGAACATTTTTGATGAATTATGTAATGATTCAAGATTGGCCACAAGATATTGGTGGAAAACCAAGTTTTAGTTATATTGAAAACATGCCCTCTTTTGTTCCAATCATGTTTGAAGAAACGGTATTTTTTGCAGCGCACTTAATGGTAATTACTTTTTACATGAGAAGTAAGTTGTGGCCATTTAAACAAGCAGAAAATCCTGATGTTAGAACTACAGATGACCATTTCTTAATGGAAGTTGCTGTGAATGATAATGAGTCTGAATTGGTTTCATTTTTTGAAAACACGGGAGCTGTTGAAGTTAAAGTAATAGAAAAGCATTAATCATAGTTATGAAAAATATATTTAAAATTGCAGTTTTATCAGGTATGACTGCTTTGGTGACATCATGCCATGATAAATCTGCACCAAACTATCAATATTTTCCAAATATGTATGAATCTGTTGGGTATGAAACTTATTCAGAGTCAGCTGCATTTAAAGATGGTAAAGAGGGACAGCTTCCTGCTCCAGGAACAATCAATAGAGGTTTTGAGCCTTATGAATACGAAAATTCATCTGCAGGATATGAACTAGCTAAGGCTACTCTTAAATCGCCTTTGGATTCTATTGAAAGAAGTTCTGAAAAAGGGAAAGAGCTTTTTGAAATTTATTGTATTAGTTGTCATGGTGCTTCTGGAAATGGTAAAGGTAAATTAGTTGAGAGGGAGAAATTTTTAGGCGTTCCTAGTTATGCTGATAGACCTATTACTGAAGGAAGTGTTTTTCATGTGATTACCTATGGTTTAAATGCGATGGGATCCCATGCTAATCAATTGAACCCTCATGAACGTTGGTTAGTTGCTGACTATGTTCTAAAATTAAAAAGTCAATTATAATTGTTGAATTAACTGATCGTTATAGATATGTATACATTTTCAAGTAAATTAAAAACTTTTTCTTTTATCCTAATGGCAGTAGGTCTTTTAGGTATTGGATATGGTTTTTATACTGCACCAAAAGATATTAAAGAAGTAGAACAACTACTTGCTGCAGAGAATCATGGTGGTCATGGTGCGATAAAGCACGAAGTTTCTGTTGCTAATGAATCACATGTAGTTGGCGAAGATTCAAAAGTTGCTAAAGTTAGTGAAGAAGCAGAGCATTCAGAGCATTTAAATCATGTGTTACACCAATTACAAAATAAGCCATGGGCTGCATTATATGTTGCTTGTATCTTCTTTTTATTGATTTCTATGGGGACATTGGCATTTTATGCAATTCAACAAGTTGCTCAAGCGGGATGGTCTCCAGTATTATTTAGAGTAATGCAGGGAATTACTTCTTATTTACCAGTAGCATCAATTTTATTTTTCATTTTGTTAGTGTTATCAGGTCTACATTTCAATCATTTATTTGTATGGATGTCTGAAGGTGTTACAGATCCTAAAAGTGCCAACTTTGATGAAATTATTGCAGGTAAATCGGGTTACTTAAATTTTCCATTTTGGATTGTTAGAGCAGCTATATTTTTATTGGGTTGGAATTTATATAGATATTATTCAAGAAAGAATTGTTTAGCTCAAGACGAAGCAGATGATAATTTGAATTATAAAAAGAATTTTAAAATTTCTGCTGCATTTTTAGTATTCTTCATCGTTTCAGAGTCTATTATGTCTTGGGATTGGATAATGTCCATAGATCCACATTGGTTTAGTACATTATTTGGATGGTACGTTTTTGCAAGTTTCTTTGTGAGTGGTATCACGATGATTGCTATGGTAACATTATATTTAAAATCTAAAGGATATTTAGAGTATGTAAATACAAGTCATATTCATGATTTAGCAAAATTTATGTTTGGTATAAGTGTATTTTGGACCTATTTATGGTTTTCTCAGTTTATGTTAATTTGGTATGCTGATATTCCAGAAGAAATTACCTATTTTGTTACTAGAATCCAAGTTTATAATTTACCATTTTTTGGTGCTGTAGCTATGAATTTCCTTTTCCCTCTATTAATTTTGATTAACACTGATTTTAAGAGAATTACTTGGGTAGTTGTTATGGCGGGAATTGTTATTTTGTTAGGTCACTACGTTGATTTCTTCAATATGATTATGCCTGGAACAGTAGGTGATCAATGGTTTATCGGAGTTTCAGAAATAGCTTCTGTTCTTTTCTTTGCTGGGTTATTCATTTTTGTTGTTTTTACAACATTAACTAAGGCTCCATTGCTAGCTAAAAGAAACCCATTTATTGAAGAGAGTAAACATTTTCATTATTAATATTTAAAGAAATAAACAGATGACAAGTTTGTTGGTAATTGTAGTTTTAGTTTTATTGGCTGTTGCATTTTGGCAGTTAACTAAAATTTTTGATCTTACTCAGGTAGGAGCGTCGAATTCAGATGATTCTCAGATTGCAACTGATAATGATAATAATGTTCAAGGGTATTTAATGTTTGGCTTTTTAGCTTTCATTTATGTATTTACAATTTATTCATTGTTAGCGTGGGGAGATCTTCCTTTACATACTCCTGCTTCTGAGCACGGTAAAGATGTAGATAATTTAATGGGGATATCATTTACATTAATTTTTATTGTTCAGGCAATTACACAAGTATTATTGCACTATTTTGCATTTAAATACAGAGGTAAAAAAGATCAAAAAGCGTTATTTTTTGCAGATAACAATAAATTAGAAGCTGTTTGGAGTGCTATTCCTGCGGTAGTCTTAGCGGGTTTGATTTTATACGGTTTGTATGCATGGAATAATATTATGTTTGTTGACGAAGATGAAGATGTTATTGTAATTGAATTATATGCACAGCAATTTAAATGGACTGCTCGTTATGCAGGTGCAGATAATGTCTTAGGAAAAGCTAATGTTAGATTAATTGAAGGTGTTAATGCTTTAGGTGTAGATTTATCCGATCCAAATGCTCAAGATGATTTTGTAGTGTCTGAATTGCACGTACCTAAAGGAAAAAAAATACATTTTAAATTCCGCTCACAAGATGTTTTGCATTCGGCTTATATGCCTCATTTTAGAGCTCAGATGAACTGTGTGCCAGGAATGGTTACTGAGTTTTCTTTTGTTCCAACCTATACATCTGCGGAGTACAGAGAGTTACCTTTTATGGTTGAAAAAATAGATAGAATAAATAAATTGAGAGCAAAGCAAAGTGAAAAACTTGTAGCAGAAGGTAAGACTGCTCTTGATCCATATACATTTGATTATTTATTATTATGTAATAAAATTTGTGGTGCTTCTCACTACAATATGCAAATGAAAATAGTGGTTGATTCACCAGAGGATTACAAAAAATGGTTGTCAGATAAGGTAGCTTTAGTTAAGGAAGTGAAAGCAGCTAATGAGCCAGCTCCTGCAGAAGGTACTAGTTCAGATTCAACAGCTGTTGTTAGCGATACAGCTGGAGCTAAAATGGCTATGAAATAATTAATATAATATATTTAAAAGTATACAATATGTCAGCAGAAGGACACGGTCACGAACACGATCATCATCATAAAGAAACATTCATTACTAAGTACATATTTAGTATTGATCATAAAATGATTGCAAAACAATACTTAATTACAGGTATAGTTATGGGAATCATTGGAGTTGGTATGTCATTGCTATTCAGAATGCAACTAGCTTGGCCAGAAGAATCTTTTAAAATCTTTAATATATTATTAGGAGATAAGTTTGCTCCCGAAGGAGTAATGGCTAACGATATCTATTTAGCCTTAGTTACAATACACGGGACTATTATGGTATTTTTTGTATTAACTGCTGGCTTAAGTGGAACATTTAGTAACCTTTTGATTCCACTTCAAGTTGGAGCAAGAGATATGGCTTCAGGTTTCATGAATATGATTTCCTATTGGTTGTTTTTCTTATCAAGTGTTATCATGGTTTGTTCTTTGTTTGTTGAAGCAGGACCAGCATCGTCAGGATGGACTATTTACCCTCCATTAAGTGCATTACCACAAGCTATACCTGGTTCAGGAACTGGAATGACATTATGGTTAGTTTCAATGGCTATCTTTATTGCTTCATCTTTAATGGGGTCTTTGAACTATGTTGTAACAGTTATTAATCTCAGAACGAAAGGGATGACTATGACAAGATTGCCTTTAACAATTTGGGCTTTCTTTATTACAGCTATTATTGGTATTGTTTCTTTCCCAGTTTTGTTATCAGCAGCTTTATTATTAATTTTCGATAGAAGTTTTGGTACCTCTTTCTTTTTGTCAGACATTTATATTGCTGGTGAAGTTTTACACTATCAAGGAGGTTCACCTGTATTGTTTGAACATTTATTTTGGTTTTTAGGTCACCCTGAAGTTTATATTGTATTATTACCCGCTTTAGGAATTACTTCTGAAATTATTGCTACAAACTCTCGTAAGCCAATTTTTGGATATAGAGCAATGATTATGTCAATTTTAGCAATTGCTTTTCTATCAACAATTGTATGGGGACATCATATGTTTGTGTCTGGTATGAATCCGTTTTTAGGGTCAGTATTTACATTCACTACATTACTGATTGCAATTCCATCCGCTGTAAAAGCATTTAACTATATTACAACGCTTTGGAAAGGGAACTTACAATTTAATCCAGCAATGTTGTTCTCTGTTGGATTAGTTTCAACTTTCATTACTGGAGGTTTGACAGGAATTATTCTTGGAGATAGTACTTTAGATATCAATGTACATGATACTTACTTTGTTGTTGCTCACTTTCACTTAGTAATGGGTATTTCCGCACTTTATGGTATGTTTGCTGGGATTTACCATTGGTATCCAAGAATGTTTGGACGAATGTTAAATAAAAATTTAGGATACATCCACTTTTGGGTTACTGCAGTTTGTGCTTATGGGGTGTTTTTCCCAATGCATTTTATAGGATTAGCTGGATTGCCAAGACGTTATTATACAAATACAAATTTTCCATTGTTTGATGACTTGCAAAATGTAAATGTATTGATTACTACGTTTGCTTTAGTGGGTGGAGTTTTTCAGTTAGTTTTCTTGTATAATTTCTTTGTTAGTATGTTTTATGGTAAAAAAGCTGAGCAAAATCCATGGAGATCTAATACTTTAGAATGGACTGCACCAGTAGAACATATTCATGGGAATTGGCCAGGTGAAATTCCTGAAGTTCATAGATGGCCTTATGATTACAGTAATCCTGAACATGAGGATGATTTTGTTCCTCAGAATGTTCCAATGAAACCTGGAGAAGCCGTTTTACATCATTAATATCAGTAAGCCTCTATTTAAATAGAGGCTTTTGTTTTTTATACAATGAGTCAAATTTTAGTGTGGCTCTAAAATCTTTCTTTATCTTTGTTTTATGAACGAAAATTTAGACCCTACCACGAAAGGATACAATTCAGATGAGCTTGATCTTGAAAAGAGATTGAGACCGCTATCATTTCATGATTTTGCTGGGCAAGACCAAGTTTTAGAAAATCTTAAGGTTTTTGTACAAGCGGCCAATCAACGCAATGAGGCTTTAGACCACACACTTTTTCATGGTCCACCAGGTTTAGGAAAAACAACATTAGCTAATATTCTCGCTAATGAATTAAATGTTGGAATTAAAATTACTTCAGGGCCTGTGTTGGATAAACCAGGTGATTTAGCTGGACTGCTAACCAATCTAGAAGAGAGAGATGTGTTATTTATTGATGAGATTCATCGTTTAAGTCCTATTGTTGAAGAGTACTTATATTCTGCTATGGAGGACTTTAAGATTGATATTATGATTGAATCTGGACCTAATGCAAGAACTGTTCAAATTAACCTAAATCCTTTTACTTTAATAGGAGCAACAACACGGTCGGGTTTATTGACTGCCCCAATGCGTGCTCGATTTGGTATTTCATCCCGTTTGCAATATTATACTACAGAATTATTGACTACCATTATCGAGCGTAGTGCAAGTATTTTAAATATGCCTATAGATCTTGAGGCCGCGATTGAAATTGCTGGTAGAAGTAGAGGAACCCCCCGTATCGCTAATGCTTTGTTGCGTAGAGTACGTGATTTTGCACAAATTAAAGGCAATGGTACAATTGATATAGAAATTGCAAAATATGCCTTAAAAGCGCTTAATGTAGATGCACACGGTTTGGATGAAATGGATAATAAAATTTTAAATACCATTATTGACAAATTTAAAGGAGGCCCTGTAGGCTTAACTACTTTGGCTACAGCTGTATCTGAAAGCAGCGAAACCATCGAAGAAGTCTATGAACCGTTTTTAATTCAAGAAGGATTTATTATGCGAACTCCCCGTGGGCGAGAAGTGACCGAGAAAGCCTATAAACATTTAGGTAAATTAAAATCCAATATTCAAGGCGGGTTGTTTTAATTTTGGGAGCTCATCCTGCTATCCGCTGTATCTTTATGGCAACTTCGGAAGCCTCAGTCACCATAAAGGATGCCGCTTCTATCAGGGCTAGTTAAACCGGTTTTAATTCTATTTCTATTAATAATAAATCAAAATATTCGCAATTAATCAAATCTGAGGCGCAACGCCTTGGTTTTTTGTCTTGTGGTATATCAAAGGCTGAATTTCTAGAAAACGAAGCTCCACGGCTCGAAAAATGGCTTAAAAACAATTGTCATGGTCAAATGAGTTATATGGAAAATCATTTTGATATGCGTTTGAACCCTACTTTGTTAGTTGATGGTGCTAAAAGCGTGGTTTCTTTGTTATTCAATTATTACCCTTCTGAATTACAGCGCAAGGATACTTATAAAGTCTCAAAGTATGCATACGGACAAGATTATCATTTTGTAATTAAAAGCAAATTAAATGAGCTTTTATTTTCTATTCAAGAACAAATAGGCGATATCTCAGGCCGAGCTTTTGTTGATTCGGCCCCAGTTTTAGACAAAGCTTGGGCTGCTAAAAGTGGCTTAGGCTGGATAGGAAAAAACAGTAATTTGATAACCCAAAAAGTAGGTTCTTTTTATTTTATAGCCGAGTTAATTGTTGATTTAGATTTAGAATATGATGTTGTAACTACGGATCATTGTGGTAGTTGTACGGCTTGTATAGATGCATGCCCCACACAAGCCATTATAGCTCCGTATCAAGTGGATGGGAGTAAATGCATTTCGTATTATACAATCGAATTAAAAGATAATCTACCTGAAGAAATGAAAGGTAAATTTGATGATTGGGCCTTTGGGTGTGATGTATGCCAAGATGTTTGTCCTTGGAATCGTTTTTCTAAATCACATAAAGAACCGCTATTTAATCCAATCCCAGAACTGCTTTCATTTTCAAAAAAAGATTGGCAGGAAATAACAGAAGATACGTTTAAAAAAGTATTTAAAAATTCCCCACTCAAACGGACTAAATTTGAAGGGCTTAAAAGGAATATCAATTTTATTAAATAAAATTTAGTTTGCAATACTTGATTTTCTGATAATGATTTCAGTAGGAAGTTCGATGATTTTTGGGTTACATTCTTTATCTTCTTTTCTTGAGATCATTTCTTCCAATAATAGGTTAAAAGCTTCTTTTCCCATCTCATGACTAGGTTGTTCTACGGTACTTAATTTGGGCGTAATTACTTGTGACATAAACCAATTACTAAAACCAATTATTTTGACATCTGTAGGGATATTAATTTTTTGTTCATTACAGTAAGCCAATACACCTACTGCAACAAGATCGGTAATAGCAAATATTCCATCAACGTCTGGATGTTCTTCAAAGAGTTGTTTAGCATACTCATAACCCTCTTCAAAATTTACTTTCTCACAAGCATAAACTAATTTAGAATCAAAAGGGATGTTGTTTTTTTCTAATGCCTTTTTGTATCCCAAATAGCGATCAATAGAGTTTTGAGGATTAAGAGGTCCTCTAATGTGGGCAATTTTTTTACATCCATTATCAATTAGGTGTTGTGTAGCTTCAAACCCTGCTTTTTGATCATCAATAATTACTTTAGAGCACTTAGCTAATTTGGCAATTTTATCAAACATTACCAAGGGAATTTTACGCTTAATAATCTCCTGAATGTGATTGTCATTATTGGATTCATTTGAGAGCGACATTAAAATACCATCAACTCTTTTATTGATAAGTAATTCAACTTGTTTCTTTTCCAGTTCTAAGGTTTCATTAGATTGCAAAATGATAACGAGGTAGCCGTTTTTTTCAGCTTCATCTATTATTGCTTTTATAATATTTGAAAAAAAATGATGTGATACTTCAGGGATTATTAATCCAATGGTTTTAGATTCTTTAGTTCTTAAATTTACTGCAAAGCTATTGGGTGTATAATTTAAATTTTGTGCTAATTCTTTAACCGCATTCTTTGTTTTTTCACTAACATCAGGATAATTTTTTAACGCTTTAGAAACTGTTGTAATCGAAATTCCTAAGGTGGTTGCAATTTCTTTAAGAGTGATATCTTTCATTATCTTGATGTTTCTTAGTAATTAGTTATAGCAGATTGATTCTGTTCTACCTCAATTTAAAGCTTGTTTTTGGCATACAAATTTATCAACAATATTATTGATTTTTATCAAATGATTAACCAATAAATTAAATAATTACAAATTATAAATCTAACGTTATATTTTAAACATTATAAGAGTTCTTAATAAAAAAGCGGTTTCCATTTGAAACCGCTTTTATTAAGATTATCTTTTATTTTAACTCTAAAATCACAGCCTCGTACGGTCGTAATGTATTGTTTTTTATAGATTTAGACTTTGGGTAATTGGCTAATAAAATTCTTGATTTTTCTGTTGAAAATCCTAAATTATACGAACTTTCTTTTTCCGTAAAGTTCAATACAATTACTATTTTTTTGCCATCAAGTTCTCTTAGGTATGAAAATACATTTGGATTTTCTCGGTCTAAAAGAGTGTATTTTCCATATTGAAGCACAGGATTTGCCTTACGAACTTTTACTAATTTTCTGTAATAATTCAATACTGAATTTGGATCTTTTTCTTGTGCTTCGGCATTAATGAATGTATAGTTTGGATTCACTTTTAACCAAGGTTTTCCTGTTGTAAACCCACCATTTGCCCTAGCATTCCACTGAAATGGAGTTCTTCCATTCTCTCTTGATGTTTGTTTCTTGTTTTCTAAAAAGGCATGTAAATCACCACCTGCGTTTTTAAGCTCTTCGTATTTGTTTCGAGTATCAACATCGTTGTAATCCTCGATTTTGTCAAAACGAATATTGACCATTCCAATTTCATCTCCATTGAAGTTGTAAGGAGTTCCTCTCATAGTCATGACAAAAGTGGAAAGCATTTTGGAAGAAATAGCTCTAAATTGCGGAGTGTCATTTCCAAATTTACTTACCATTCTGGGTTGGTCATGGTTTGCTAAAAAGATAGAAAGCCATCCTTTGTCTTTAAAAACTTCATCATATCTTGAAAATATGTCTTTGTATTTTACTAAGCCAAATTCACGAACATGATTCCCAATATCGACACTTTCAAAGTGATAAGCTAAATTCAACTCTTTACGAGCTGGATCAACAAACTTCATTGCCGCTTCAGGAGAATCTCCTGCTCCTTCTGAAACGGTCATAGCATCTGGGTATTTGCTAAGGACCTCGCGGTTCATTTCTTGAATGTGTTCATGGAGCCTTGGTCCGTTTCCGTAAAATTTGATAATTTCAAGCGTGTTTTTAACAATTTCTTTTGGTAATTCAGGGAAAGTATCATCTTTTGAAATAAATTGGAAAGCATCCATTCTAAATCCGTCGATTCCTTTGTTCAACCAAAACGCCATGATGTCATAAATTTCTTTACGAAGTGCAGGGTTATTCCAGTTTAAGTCAGGTTGTTTTTGAGAAAAATAGTGTAGGTAATACGCATTGGTTGTGGCATCGTATTTCCATGCATTACTTTTTACATCAAAAAAGCTCCAACGGTAAGGAGGAGTTCCTTTTTCGGCAGGCCACCAATAGTAGTAATCACGGTATTTATTGTCTCTAGAACTTTTGGATTGTTTGAACCATTCGTGTTCATCACTACTATGATTGACTACCATATCCATGATTAATTTGATGTTTCTTTTGTGCATTTCTTTTAACAAAAGATCAAAATCTGCCATCGTTCCAAAATCCTTCAAGATTTCTCTGTAGTTGCTAATGTCATAACCATTATCATCGTTTGGAGAATCATAAATAGGGCTTAGCCAAACCGCGTCAATTCCTAAACTTTTCAGGTAATCTAATTTTGAAATAATCCCTTTAATATCGCCAATTCCATCTCCATCGCTGTCTTTAAAACTTCGAGGGTAAATTTGGTAAATCACGGCTTCTTTCCACCATTTTGCATCGCTACTTTTAACAATAGTAGTTTTGTTTTCTTGTGCTGTCATAGAAGCCAAAGAAGCAAAAAATAAGGCAATTAATAGTAATTGTTTTTTAATCATAAGTAAGTCAAAATTTAGTTTTTATTTAATGATTTCGTTGAACTCCAAACGTTCTCCGTCAGGACCTAAAATATTGAAATATTTACAGCCTTTATTCCAAAAATCCAGGAAAACAGGTTCTGTTTCAAGAATGGTGAAATTGTTTTCTTTCAGTGTTTTGAAAGTTAAATCAATATCATCTACATCAAAGGCAACGTGGTCAATATGTCCGTCTTTTCTATTAGCAATTTCGGACAGGTGAGAGGCTGGCATTTGGTATAATTCCAAAATCATAGTGCCACGTTGCATCATGGCGACAATTCCACCTTTTTCACCTTCAATTTCAAAGGTTGATGGCATGACATTTTTAAAACCGAATTGCTCATAAAAAGCAATTGATTTTTGAAGGTTGGAAACTGGAATTCCAATGTGTTGTATGTGGTTTATTTTTAAATCCATGGTCTAGATTTGCATAAATTCAGCAATAGCTTCAGGTGAAATTGTTGGATTAGCACCTTCGTTTTGAGCGACTAAAGCACCTAAGGCACAAGCAAAATCAATCGCATTTTGAGGTGCAACTCCCGTTAATAATTTGGTTAACAAACCTGCCAAAAATGAATCACCAGCACCTACTGTATCGGCTACGGTTATTTTATACCCACTATTGTAAAATAATTGATTGTTGTATAACAAAACGGCTCCGTGACTGCCTTTGGTTACACAAATATGTTTAGTGTTAGTTTTTTCGGCAATAAACTGAATATTTTGTTCCAAAGAATGAAAAGGAGAGCCTAGATACTCGCTAATTTCATACAATTCATCATCATTAAATTTGATGAAATCAGCTTTCTTCATTAAGTCTGAAAGTAATTCTTTGGTGTAAAAAGGCGCTCTTAAATTCACATCAAAAATTTTATATTTAGCACAATTTAGCAGACTTAATAAGCTTTGGTAAGAGGTGTTGTCTCTACAAACTAAACTTCCAAAAACAAGTGCGTCCGCATTGGCAACTACATTTTGAGCTTCAGGAGTAGCTTCAATTTTATCCCAAGCTACAGGATAATTGATGGTGTATGAAGCCGAACCTTTTTCGTCTAATTTAACTAATACTTCACCTGTTGCAAAGGTGTTGTCAACTTGGATAGAGTCTGTACTTACACCATTTTGGCTAACAAAATCAAGTAATTCTTTACCGATTTCATCCTGCCCAATACGACTAATGATTTGCGTGTTAATTCCTAATGAAGCCATACGAAGTGCAACATTCAAAGGCGCTCCTCCAATTTTTCTGTGTGTTGGAAAAACGTCAAATAAGACCTCGCCAAAACAAACTATTTTTGTAGCCATAGTTATTCTTTATTAGATAAACTTTCAGACAATTCTTCCAATGTTCTTCCTTTAGTTTCAGGCATTTTAAAGAAAACCCAAAGCAACTGGAATACCATCATAATACAGAAAATAGCAAATACAGTTGTAGTACCAATTTCTTTGAATAAAAACGGAATAAATGATGGGATTAAAGCTGCTAAAACCCAGTGAACAGAAGTTCCAAAAGAAGTACCTGCCGCTCTTAATTTATTAGGAAACAATTCAGATATAAATACCCATATTACCGCTCCTTGTCCAACGGCGTGAGAGGCAATAAATAAGAAAAAGAATGCAGGAACAGCCATCCCTTTCCATTCGTAGAAAAAAGCAGTTGTTACTAATCCTAATGAAACAATATAACCCACCGAACCTAGATACATCAAGGTTTTTCGACCGTATTTATCGATTAATGAAATACCAATCATGGTAAATAATAAATTAATAGCACCAATCCCAATACTGCTTAAGAAAGAAGCTGATTTTTCTAATCCCGCTAATTCAAAAATACGTGGCGCATAATATAAAAACGCATTAATTCCAGAAAGTTGGTTGAAAAAGGCAATGAAAAAAGCCAATAACAACGGTTTTCTGTATTTTTTCATAAATATAGATTCATTTTTAACCTCTTGAGCGGTTTCTTTTTCAATAGCGGCCATTTCTTCGGCTACTTGAGCGTCAGTATTTACTTGTTTTAGAATAAAAATTGCTTGTTCTCTGTCTTTTTTGTATTCAAAAATCCAACGCGGACTTTCTGGAATGCCAAAAACCAAAAGGGTATAAACAAATGCTGGAAATGCTTGGATTCCTAGCATCCAACGCCAAGAATTTTCACCAATATCTTGTAAATAAAAATTAGAAGTGAAGGCAATAAGAATTCCAAATACGATATTAAATTGGTACAAAGCCACTAATTTTCCACGGTCTTTAGCGGGAGCAATTTCTGATACATAGGTAGGTGCTGCAATGGTCGAGGCACCAATTCCAATTCCGCCGATAAATCTAAAAATAGAGAAAATGATTGAATCGTTCGCAAAGGCTGTTCCTAATGCAGAAATGAAAAATAAAAGTCCGATGATAATTAATGTCTTTTTTCTTCCTAAAATATTAGTAGGATAAGAGCCAAAAATAGCGCCAATAACGGTTCCCCATAAAGCAGATGACATCACCACCAAACCGTGGTATAAATCGGAAGAACCCCATAATTGTTGTAACTGTTTGTCGGCACCTGAAATTACAACGGTATCGAAACCGAATAAGAATCCTGCCAAGGCTACTACAATGGACCAGTAGAGAATTTTTTTGTTGTTCATTTTTTTAGTTTTTGTGGTTGAGTTAATTTTGAGTTGGAAAGATACTATTTTACCAAATTCCTTTTACAGATTGAAAATAGATATTTTTAATTTCTTGATTTTCAGAAGACTGAATAATTAATTTTGTATAGGGTTGATTTGGAAAAAGTTGTTCAGTAAAAGTGTACACTCCTTGGTTTAAGAAAATTTCAATCGAAGACCAATCTAAAATAATTTGAAAATCTAGTGATTTTGAACCCAAATTGGGAGTAAGAGTGGTGTGAATTTTTTCTCCAAAACTCTTCTCAAAATTAACCTTGCCCGAATGGCGTCTGTCAATTTCAAAAATTTGTTTTTTGGCATCGTAATTTAGTACAAGCAAGTCATTTGCTTCATTTGTAAAAATCAATTTCAGATTTTTGTTTTTGGCATTGAATTGAATTTGAGATTGATTCAATTTAGAGTAAACGAAAGTTTTTTCATTTCCTTTTTCAATTTCAATTTTTTCTTTTGAGTAGTCTGTAGTTAATTGCTTTTTGAACGGTTCAACTGGTTTGCTTTGTAGTACATAATCTCCATTAATTGTTGAAAGAGATAGCGTTCTAGCTAAAGTCATTGCGCTTCTCCAATTGGTTGTTGGCGTATTTCGAGCATAATTCCAGTTACTCATCCAGCCTAAAAATACGCGTTCGTTCTTGGGCGCATCGTTGTAAGTAACACCTGCGTAATTATCGGTTCCGTAGTCTACCCATTTTATTTCTTTTTGCGCAGTTGTAAACGTTTTTCCGTCAAAATCGCCAATAAAATATTGGATACCTGAACCGCCATTGGGCGCTCCTGGATTAATGCTTACTAAAAGTACCCATTTTTCTTCTTGAGTTCCGTCTATCTTTAGTTTGAATAGGTCAGGGCATTCCCAAACGCCTCCGTGTGCGCCATTGTTTTGTCCAAACTCCCCTTCTAGTTTCCAATGAAGCAAGTTGTTGGACGTATAAAATTGAGCACGATCTCCCGCAACTAAAACTAAGTTCCATATTTTGGCATCTTCGTTCCAAAATACTTTAGGGTCTCTGAAGTCACGAAAAGTTGTATTATTGATAATGGGGTTCGCCTCATATTTTTTCCAAGTTGTTCCTTCGTCTAAACTGTATGCTAAGCCTTGGGTTTGTGTGTTGATTTTACCTGATTTTTCAAATTCCATATTGTGGTAGGTGAAAATAGCAATCATTGGAGGGTTTTCTTTGGTACCAAGACCTGAAGTGTTATTTACATCCATTACGGCACTACCCGAAAAGATGTATCCTAAATGATCTGGAAATAAAGCCATTTTTTTGTGTTGCCAATGAATTAAATCTGTGCTCGTGGCATGTCCCCAATGCATAGGGCCCCAAACAATATCCTCTGGGTAATATTGGTAAAATAAATGGTAGATTCCTTTATAGTACAACAATCCGTTAGGGTCGTTCATCCATTTTTTTTCGGGCGAAAAATGAAATTGTGGTCTAAAAGGTTCTTTGTAATATTGAGTAGAGTCAACAGCGATAGTTTCTTTTGATGAAATTGAAATAGGATGTATTTCTTGCGCTATGCCTTGTAAAGCCAATAGGCTGCTTATGAATAAGCGAACGGCTACTGTTTTATTTCTTTTAAATTCCATCTCGTTTTTTTTGGTGGCTAAAAATACTATCTTTTAACTAGAGTTATCATGTAAGAGCGTTATTATGTTTAAGAATCAATCCGAAAACGTTGTCGTATCTCCAAATCCTTAAATTTTGAAGAGATTAATAGTGTCTTCTATCTACTTTAGTTATATGTAACAGCTTAGTTTTAAATAGTTGATAATTTAAAAATTGATTAATAAATGATAATAATTAAGAGAAATTCACTAATCGCTGAATATTTTTCAATAAAAATTCTATAAACAGCTCTTTTTTGTGAATATTTCAATAAAAAAGTCATAATAATTATTGAAAATGTTTTTTTATCCCTTTTTTTTTGAAAGGTATCTATTTTTTAAATCGTTTTTTTGAGGTTACTACAACAAATCGAAAACGTTTTCGGAGCCCCGAAAACGATATAGTTGACTTTTTCTTAATATTTTCATAAAATTAATATTATGTTTGGTGCAATATTTAAAACAAACCATTTATTAACCAACTTATTTTTTACGTATGAAAAATAGTCTACTTAAAGGCTTGATGGTACTAGTAACCATCCTATGTACAAGTTTGACATACTCGCAAGATGTGTCAGGTACCGTATCCGATGCTAGCGGACCTCTTCCAGGGGCTTCTGTTTTAGTTAAAGGAACGACAAAAGGAGCGCAAACAGATTTTGATGGTAAATTTACTATCAAAAATGTGGGCTCAAACGCAGTTTTAGTTTTTAGTTACATTGGTCTTAAAACACAAGAAGTAAATGTAGCAGGAAGAAGTAATGTAAATGTTACTTTAAAAGAAGATTCAGCAGAATTAAAAGAAGTAGTCGTAATTGGTTACGGTTCTGTGAAGAAAAAAGATGCTACAGGAGCAGTTGATCAATTAAGCGCTAAAAGCTTTGACAACGTAGGAGCTCCATCTCCAGCAGATTTGTTGAGAGGTAAAGTTTCTGGGGTTCAAGTAACTTCTGCAAGTGGTGAGCCAGGAGCTGGTGCTAGCATCAGAATTCGTGGTAATTCATCTATTCGTTCAGGAAATGGACCGCTTATCGTGGTTGATGGTGTGCCATTGGATGGAGGAGATGTTTCTGCAGGTGGTAGTGATATTGGTTTGGGAGCTTCTTCTGCAAGAAACCCATTGAACTTTATCAATCAAAACGATATCGAGAGTATGTCGATCTTGAAAGATGCGTCATCTACTGCTATTTACGGTTCTCGTGGAGCAAATGGGGTAATTGTTATTACTACCAAAAAATCAAAATCTAAAGAGCCTCAATTAACGTATTCTAACTCATTTACATTTAGTACTTTGTCAAGTAATTTGACTATGATGGATGCTACAGAATATGCTAGTCGAGTTGCTTCAGGAGACGTAACTAGAAAAGCTGCTGCGATTGCTGATGCATTAGCTAACGGTAAGTCACAAGCTGAAGCTAATGCGGCTGGTGAAGCTGCTAAATTTGATCAAGGAGGTAGATCTTATAATTGGGAAGATGCAATTCTTCAATCAGGTTTGACTAGTAATCATGATTTAGCGTTTACAAAGTCTACAGAGAATTCGTCAACTCGTTTCGCTGTTGGTGCTTCTAATACTGAAGGGATTGTAAAAAATACAGGATTAGACAAGTATACTTTAGCTTTCAATAACTCTAATGATTTCTTTGGCGGAGCTTTGAAAGTTGATACTAAAGTTAATTATGCTAGTTTGAGAGATAAAGCGTCTTTAATTTCAAACAATGCAGGATATATTGGGAATGTTATTGGGGCAGCATTATACTGGAATCCAACTTTACCTATTTACAACACTAATGGTTCTTATTACACAAAAAGTAATACTTACATTAACCCAGTTCATTTATTGAATGCTTACACAGATTACACTAATACTAACAAATTATTAGCAAGTATTAAATCTACTTTGAAGCTTAATGACAATTTGAACTATCAATTTTTATTTGGTATAGAGACTTCTAATTCAGCTAGAAAATTCCAATTAAACCCAACTATTGATATTCAAAATGTAGCACAAGCAACTCCTCCTGGAGCATCTTCTGCTAAATTTGGTCAAGCAGGAATTTCAAATGTTGAAAAATTTAACAAAACATTTGAGCATACTTTGAACTACAACAAAACGTTCAATGATAATTTTGTAATGGATGCATTATTGGGTTATTCTTACTACCAATACAATGCTAATGGTAATGATGTGTCTGCAAAAGGATTTTCTGCAAATCAAATGAATTTAATTGACAATATTGAAGGAGGTTTACAAAACGAATACCGTGCGTCTTCATGGAAAAATCAAGTAGAATTACAATCTTTCTTTGGAAGGGTAAATGCTACTTTATACAAAAAATTCCTAGTAACAGCTACAATGCGTGCTGACGGTTCTACTAAATTAGGTAAAAACAACAAATATGGCTCTTTTCCATCTGTAGGTTTGGGTTACAAAGTATTTGAAGACAAAGCAGGTTTAGTAAACAGTTTGAAACTAAGAGCTAACTATGGTATCACTGGTAACCAAGAGTTTGCTGTGAATTCAGCAGTTGCTCGTGCTTCTTACGGAAACAATGGTTCGTTAAATGTGGATACTAATGCTAACCCTGATTTGAAATGGGAAACTACTACTTCTTCAGGTGTAGGAGTTGATTTCGGCTTATTGAATAACAGATTGACAGGTACTGTAGATTATTTCCAAAGAGATACTCAGGATTTAATTTTCCCTGTACCATCAGCAGCTACTCAACCAGGTCCACCATCACCTCGATTTGTAAATTTACCAGGAAACTTGATCAACAAAGGTCTTGAGGTAAGTGCAAACTACAAAATTATCGATTCAGAAAAATTAACTTGGGATGTTGCTGCTAATGCCTCTTTCTTGAGTAATAAAATGGAAAACTTCGCTGGATTCATCCAAGCAGGTGCTTTAAATGGTCAAGGTTTGACAGGAGCTTATGCGCAAGTAGTTACTAATAATCAACCAATCTACAGCTACTATATGTACGAGTGGAGAGGATATGACTCTACAGGAGCTTCTATCTATGCAGATGCAGCAGGTGCTGATGCATCTTTAGGTTTAGCGGCTAAAAAATTAGTTGGAAAACAAGGGTTGCCAAAAATGAACTTAGGTTTTTCTACTAATGTAACCTACAAAAACTTTGATGCAGCGGTTTCATTCTACGGAGCATTTGGTCACTATTTATACAACAATACTTCAAATGCGTATTTCTTTAAAGGAGCATTTGAAGGTGGAAGAAATGTACCTAGCAGTGTAGCTACTTCAGCTCAAGCTCAAGGAGATCCTAACTCACCTTCTACTAAATACTTAGAGAAAGGAGATTTCTTAAGAATGGGTAACTTGACCGTAGGATATACTTTCAACGGTGCTGCTTTAGAGAAAATGAAAATCAAATCAGCGCGTTTCTTTGTAAACGGTCAAAACTTATTGTTGTTCACCAACTACTCTGGATTTGATCCTGAAGTGAATACTGATAAATCAATGAATGGAGTTCCATCTGCTGGTATTGATTACTTATCATATCCACGTTCAAAAGCAATTGCTTTAGGTCTTAATGTAACTTTTTAATACTAATATCAATGAAAAGAAATAATATAATAAAAGGATTTTTATACTTAGGTATAGCTTCTTTTAGCATCGGGTGTACTAACTTAGATGAAAAAATCTTAGATGGTGTTTCCAATGATACTTCTGGAGGAGGAACTATTAATACAGCTGCACTTTTAGAAACTGCATACAATGGTTTACGTGATTTCAATGGTCAAGGAGGAGTGTATGCCTTGAATGAAATGTCAACGGATGCTATGGTAGGTCCTACTCGTGGAGGTGACTGGGATGATAATGGAGTGTGGAGACAAATTCATACGCAAACTTGGGCGCCTGACCATGGTGAAGTTAGAGGGGCTTGGAATTCCTTATTATCAAATGTTTACAATTGTAATTTGATAATTGAAAATGGTGGGACTACCGCTCAAAAAGTTGAAGCTCGTTTCTTGCGTGCTTGGTACTACTATAACATTGTAGATTTATTTGGTCAAGCACCATACAGACCAGCAGGTTCAGCTTTAACAGAAGATCCAAAAGTTTGGTCTCGTTCTGAAGCTACAGATTTTATTATCTCTGAATTGGAGGCTATCGTTAATAGTTTGCCAAACAGAACAGCTAACGATGCAAGTATTGCAAATAAAGATGCGGCTCACTTTTTGTTAGCTAAAGTATATTTGAACAAAGGAGTATTCAAAGCTTCTAATCCTGCGGGACCTTATACTTTTGATGCCGCGGATATGACTAAAGTGGTACAACACGTTGATGCTATTACAAATACTTTATCAACGGATTACTGGTCTAATTTTGAAACTAATAACAATACTTCTAGTGAAATAATTTTCTCTTCAAAAAATATCCAAGGTGGAGATGGAGGAAATATGCAATCTAAATGGAGGATGTGTAATCATTATAACCAGAGCCCTTCAGGCTGGAATGGATTTACTACAGTAGCTGATTACTATAGTACATTTAACACATCTGATAAACGTATTAGTTATTCTACACCTACTATACTTTCTAATTTCGGAAATCCTGTTGGATTCTTGGTAGGTCAAATCAAAAACGGTAAAAATATTGACGCAAAAGGAAGTCCTAAAGATGCTAATGGTAATGCTTACACAAATTTAGCAGCAGGTACTTTAAATTTGAAAGACAGAAATGGTAATCCTTTAGTGTTTACTTCTGCTATTACTTTGATTACTTCTGGGACTACATTAGAAACAGCTGGTATTCGTGGTATCAAATACGTTCCTGATGCTGTTAATATTGAAAAACCTGATAATGATTTAGTATTAATGCGTTATTCAGATGCCTTATTAATGAAAGCAGAAGCTATCACTAGAGGTGGTACAGGTACTGGAGTAGCTACAATTTTATCTAATCTTGCAACTAGAGCGGGTGTTACTGCAGCTGCTGCAACTTTGGATGGTATTTATGCTGAAAGAGGTAGAGAATTATGGTGGGAAGGATGGAGAAGAAACGATGCAATTCGTTTTGGAAAATTCTTAGCTGCTAGAGCTTTGAAACCATATGCTTCAGATGCTAAATATTTATTGTATCCAATTCCTGCGGATGCATTATTTAACTCTAATTTATCTCAAAATCCTGGTTATTAATAGCTAGATTTAGATAAGTATATTGTAAGGAGGGTGTAACACCCTCCTTATTTTTTTAAGAGCCGTTACGGCTCTTTTTTATTTCAATAATTTCACAAAATAGCTTGATTTATGAGGGTTTAAATTTTTTTATATACTGAATAATCCATAAATTGCTCGCTATATTTTTGATTTTAAAATAAATGAATATTGTCATGTTGAAACGCATTTTCTTTTTTATTCTTTTTGGAATACTTGTGAGTTGTTCAAAAGGAAATTCTGACACTCTTTTTACTCCATTGGACAGCTCAGATACGGGTATTGATTTCATTAATGAAGTAAAAAACGGTAAGAATATGAACATCTTCAAGTACCGTAATTTTTATAATGGAGGAGGTGTGGCCATAGGAGATATTAATAATGATGGTTTAGCGGATGTTTTTTTTACCTCCAATCAAGGAGAAAATAAATTGTACTTAAATAAAGGCAATTTGAAGTTTGAAGATATTTCTGAAGAATCAGGAATTGTTGGCAAAAAAGCATGGTCAACAGGAGTAGTAATGGTGGATATTAATGGTGATGGTTTTTTAGATATTTATGTGTGCGACGCAGGGAGTAATATAGACGCTATTAGAAAAAGTCAGTTGTATATCAATAATGGTAACGCTACATTTACAGAGAAAGCGAAAGAATATAATTTAGCCGATACAGGAATAACTACTCATGCTGCTTTTTTTGATTATGATAAAGATGGAGACTTAGATTGCTATATATTAAACAATAGTTTTATACCTGTAAATTCATTGAATTATTCCAACAAGAGGGAATTACGTGATAAAGATTGGGATGTAGCCGATATTTTAAAAGGAGGAGGGGATAGATTATTACGCAATGATAACGGTAAATTTGTTGATGTGAGCGAGGCTTCGGGTATTTATGGCAGTTTAATAGGGTTTGGACTAGGAGTTACAGTAGGGGATGTAAATGGAGATTTGTATCCAGACATCTATGTTTCTAATGATTTTTATGAAAGGGATTATTTGTATATTAATAATAAAAACGGCACTTTTTCTGAACAAATTCAGATATGGGCAACCCATATTAGTCAATCCTCAATGGGTGCCGATTTAGCAGACATCAACAATGATGGTAAATCAGATATTTTTACAACCGATATGTTACCAGAGGGGGATGAGCGATTGAAAACAACCACTAGTTTTGATAATTATGATTTATTAAGACGAAAGCTGAACATGGATTTTTTTAATCAATATATGGCCAATGCCTTGCACATTAATGAAGGGGCTTATTTTACAGAAATTGCTCATTTTGCTGGAGTTGGGAAAACAGATTGGAGTTGGGGGGCTTTGATGTTTGATATGGATAATGATGGTTATAAAGATATTTATGTGTGTAATGGCATTTATAATGATTTGACTAATCAAGATTTTATGGATTTTTTTGCTAATGAGGTGATGCAAAAAATGGTGGTCACTGGACAAAAAGAAGATATAGAAACTATTATTGGTAAAATGCCAAGTACTCCAATTCCGAATTATGCTTACAAGAACAACCATGACTTAACATTTACTAATACTGCAGTAAATTGGGGCTTAGCAACACCGAGTTTTTCTAATGGAGCTGCTTATGGGGATTTAGATAATGATGGGGATTTGGATTTGGTGGTTAATAATGTCAACATGCAATCATTTGTTTATCGAAATAATTCAGAAAAGAACAAAACCAATCATTTTGTGAAAGTAAAGTTGAAAGGAGACAAACAAAATACGTTTGCAGTAGGTAGTGTAGTAGAGTTGTATTCGGGCAAAGAGATTATTCGTCAAGAATTGATTCCGTCAAGAGGGTTTCAGTCTTCTATTGATTATGTAATGACTTTTGGATTGGGGAATAAAAAAATTGATTCATTACAAGTTATTTGGCCGAATGGCAAATCACAAACGATTAAAAAAGTAGCTTTAAACACAACAATTAATTTGTCGATTGTTGATGCGAAATCCGATTATGTTGTTAAAACAACTCAGCCAAAGCCTTTGTTTAAAGAACTGAAATCAAATTTTGTTGCACATAAGGAAAATGATTTTATTGATTTTGATTATGAAGGTTTAATATCTAAAATGCTTTCGCAAGAAGGTCCTTCATTAGCAGTTGGAGATATTAATGGAGATGGAAATGAAGATGTATTTATTGGCGGAGCCAAAGGGCAATCAGCTAAAATTTATGTCAATAAAGGGAATAATAGTTTTAGTGTTACCGCACAAAAAGCCCTGGATATTGATGCTGGTTTTGAAGATACCGCAGCAAGCTTCTTGGATGTTGATAAAGATGGAGACTTGGATTTGTTAGTAGGTTCAGGCGGAAATGAGAGAACTAGTCCTACACTGTATGCCAATCGTCTTTATTTGAACAATGGACAAGGTTTATTTATGAAATCAATTACAACACTCCCTTCTGCCACAACGAATGTGTCGGTTATTGCTCCTTCTGATTTTGATAATGATGGCGATATTGATGTTTTTATAGGAAGTAGAAGTGTACCTGGAGTGTATGGAATTGACCCAAAACATGTGTTGTTAGAAAATGATGGGAAAGGAAATTTCAGTAATGTAACTGATAAGAAAGCCTTTAAACTAAACTCAGTAGGAATGATTACCGATGCGGTTTGGGAAGATGTTGATAGCGATGGTAAAAAAGATTTAATTGTTGTTGGTGATTGGATGGCACCGCAAATTTTTAAAAATACTGGTAGACGTTTAAGTCCTTTTAAATCTAATTTGACAAATTATTCAGGTTTTTGGAACTCGGTGCAATGTGTAGATTTGAATAATGATGGTAAAAAAGATTTTATTCTAGGTAATAAAGGAACAAATACGCCTTATAAAGCTACGGCTAAAAATCCGATGAAATTGTTTACCAACGATTTTGATAGTAATGGAACAATTGAACAAATTACGACTCGTTTTATAGACGGAAAGGATAAACCAATTAATTTGAAACAAGAACTAGCAAAACAAATTCCTTTTATTAAAAAGAAAAACCTAAGTTATACTGATTATGCAGTCAAATCAATTCAAGAAATTTTTGAACCTGAGTTGATCGCTAGTTCAATCCAAAAAAGTGCGGTTATTCAAGAAAGTGTAGTTGCGATGAATAAAGGAAATGGACAGTTTGCAATTCAAAAATTACCATCTCAAGTACAATTTTCTACCGTCAATGCGATTTGTGTGATGGATGTCAACAAAGATGGTATTTTGGATATTATTCTTGGAGGCAATCAATATGATTTTAAACCACAGTTTGGTCGTTTAGATGCTAATCATGGAAGTGTATTGATAGGAAATAAAAAAGGTAATTTTACTTGGTTGCCAAATGCTACTTCCGGATTGTTTATTACAGGAGAAGTTCAAAAAATAAAGACCATTAAAAATAAAAACAATACCACTGCTATACTAGCGGTTATAAATAATTCTACTCCAAAATTATATAGTAGCAATGAATAAGTTTATTTCAATAGGTTTAGCTGCATTGCTATTTATTGGTTGTTCAAAGACTGAAAATCAATTATTTGAAAAACTGTCACCAGATGTTAGTAATGTGAAGTTTTCAAATCAACTAGATGAGTCAAAAAACATTTCTATATTGGATTACCTCTATTATTATAATGGAGGTGGAGTTGCTTTAGGGGATATTAATAATGACGGATTAGTCGATATTTATTTTACATCAAATCAAGGGAAAAATAAATTATACCTTAATAAAGGCAACAATACTTTTGAAGATATTTCGGTAAAAGCAGCAGTAGAAGGAAAAAGCGATTGGCAAACGGGAGCTATTATGGCTGATGTAAATGGGGATGGCTATTTAGATATCTATGTTTGTGCTGTGGTTGGAATTCATGGGTTTGAAGGGCATAATGAATTATATATCAACAATAAGGATAATACTTTTACTGAAAGTGCTTCAGAATATGGATTGGATATAGATAATTATAGTACATCTGCTGCTTTTTTTGATTATGATAATGATGGCGATTTGGACATGTATTTATTAAACCACGCAGTTCATTCTGAAGTCTCTTATGGAAAAGCTGACATTAGAAACAAAAGAAATTATGAAACTGGGGATAAATTATTCCAAAATAACAATGGCCATTTTGTTGATGTAAGTGAAAAAGCTGGAATTTTTGGTGGTGCCAATGGATATGGTTTAGGAATTGCAATCTCTGATTTTAACTTAGATGGTAATCCAGATATTTATGTGTGTAATGATTTTCATGAGGATGATTATTACTATTTGAATAATGGTGATGGGACTTTTACAGAGAGCATGAAAAATTATTTTGGACACACCAGTCGTTTTTCTATGGGGGTAGATGCTGCCGATATCAATCACGATGGATTTCCAGATTTGATGACTTTAGATATGTTACCTGAGGATGAAACGGTATTGAAATCCTCAGCAGGAGATGATAATCCTCAGATGTTAAAGTATAGAATAGAAAAATTAGGTTATCATTACCAATATACAAGAAATATGTTGCAAATTAATCAAGGAGGGCAACATTTTACAGAGCAAGCATTGTTGAGTGGTGTAGCGGCAACAGACTGGAGTTGGAGTGCATTATTTGCAGATTATGATCAAGATGGAGAGCAAGACATATTTGTGTGTAATGGAATACCTAAACGTCCTAACGATTTGGATTACATCAAGTATTATTCCAATCAAAGTATAAAAACAAAATTAAATGCTACTAAATTGTTAGACAAACAGGCATTGGAAAAAATGCCAAAAGGAAATGTCTCTAACTATGTATTTCAAGGAGGAAAAAATTTACAGTTTATTAATAAATCTAAAGAATGGATCACAAATGATTCCATTATTTCTAATGGAGGGGCGTATGCTGATTTGGACAATGATGGTGATTTAGATATTGTGACCAATAATTTGAATAGTGTAGCTTCTATTTATAGCAATAAGACGGATGAGAAAGCACATTATTTAAAATTAAAATTGCGTTTTGGAGGAAAGAATACTTTTGCAGTTGGAAGTAAAGTAATTTCGTATGTCAAAGGAAAAAAGCAATTTAAAGAAATTCAAACTACTCGAGGTTTTCAATCCAGTTCAGAACCGATTGTTCATTTTGGTTATGGAAAAATAAGTCAAGTAGATTCAATTCAAATTATTTGGCCGGATAAAACATACCAAACTCTTAAAAATGTAAAAACAAATCAAACGCTGACAATTCAGCCGAATAAGATTCGTAACACATTCAATTATGCTAAATTACATCCTAGAATTTTACCTATTTTTAAAAAATCAGCAACCAATTTAGGAATAGATTTTATACATCAGGAAAATGATTTTGTAGATTTTACAGCTCAAAAATTAATTCCGTATCAACGTTCCGATAGAGGGCCAGCAACAGTAGTTGGAGATTTGAATAATGATGGGAAAAGCGATATTTTCTTCGGTGGAGCTCAAGGAAAACAAGCTGCAATTTATCTTCAAAATGGAAGTGGATTTATTAGAAAATCATTTTCTTCAATAGTTTCAGATTCGATTTATGAAGATGCTTCAGCAGTGATTGCTGATTTGAATAATGATCGTCAAAATGATTTGCTTGTAGCTTCTGGAAGTGGGCAGTATGCAGCCAATTTAATTCATAGATTGTATTCAGGCAATACGTTATTAAAAACCAGTTTCCCAGACACCAAAGCAATGAATGCTTCGGTTATCAAAATAATTGATTTCGATAAAGATGGTGATTTGGATGTATTCATTGGGAATAATTCTAAATCAAATAGTTTTGGTAGAATGCCAAATTGTTATTTGTTTGCTAATAACAAAGGAGTTTTTACATCCGTACAATCCAAGATTTTTGAAGGAATTGGAATGGTAACAGATGCAATAGTTACCGATTTCAATAAAGACGGAAACCAAGACTTGATTGTGGTGGGCGAATGGATGAAACCGAAGTTTTTTGCTAATACAAAAGGTGTATTTAAAGAGGTAACCAATACTTTATTGTCTGGTAATCAAAATGGACTGTGGCAATCTATTGCTGAGTTTGATATTGATCACGATGGTGACCAGGATTATATAATAGGAAATTGGGGAATGAATTCTAAATTTAAAGCTTCGGATACATTTCCAATGAAGATGTATTATGATGATTTTGATACCAATGGGACATTTGAAACCATTGTTACAATAGAAAAAAATGGGAAGTATTATCCAACCATGGGGTTAGATGAATTGGCTGAAGAGTTTAGTGGAATGTTAAAAAAGAAATTTAATACGTATAAATCATTTGCAGGAAAAACAGTGGATGAAATTTTTGATTCCAATATGCTTGAAAAAGCCACTTTGTATGAAGTGCACAATTTGAAATCAGGTTATTTACGTAATGATAAAGGAAAATTTACTTTTGTCCCATTTTCAAATAAATTGCAAGTAGCTCCAATCACATGTTTTGTCAAGAGTGATTTTGATGGAGATGGAAAAGAAGAAGTTTTTGCAGCAGGAAATTATTTTGGGGTTACCCCGTATCATAGTCGATTTGATGGTTTTTCAGGTGCATTGATTAAAGATCAAAAGACAACTTATTTAGGGAATCAAATAGGAATTGATTTAACTCAAAAAGAGGTAAGACATTTAAATATCATTACAATGAATGGTGAAAAATATCTTTTGGTAACAATAAATAATAAAAAAGCGGAAGTGTATGCACTACCAATGAGTAAGAAGTAAACTATATATTTTTTAAAAAATGAAAACTAAAATTTACCTTTTTGGAATACTAGCGATTGTATTCGCTTCTTGTAAAAAAGAACAACCTATAGTGGTTACTACAGATGATTATTGTGCAGCTGTTGATACAGTAACCGGTATTATGGTTCATGATATTTTCTCTCCACCTGTAGCTGCTAGAGTATACGTGTATCCTAATATAGCTGCTTATGAAATTATTGCGCAGAATAGTGCTAAGTATAAAAGTTTACAAGGACAGCTCCATGGTTTAGATTCTATTCCGGAATTAGAGGTTAATAGTGGTGTAAATAAAAATTTAGCAGCATTAATTGCACATATGGAGGTAAGCAAATTACTAATATTCTCAGAGGAGGCATTGGAGAAGTATAGAGATAGCTTGTATGCAAAATGGAATGATGAAAATAAAAAAGAGTTTGATGCTTCAAAACAATACGCCTTAAAGGTCGTGGATAGAATTAAAATATGGATGGGTAAAGACAATTATAAACAAACAAGAACCTACCCTAAATACTCTGTTCATACCGATCAACCTGGTAGATGGCAACCTACTCCACCTGCCTATATGGATGGGGTTGAACCGCATTGGGGGGAGATACGAACTTTAGTGATGGATTCTGCAGCGCAATTTAAACCAAAAGCACCACATCCTTTTTCAACGGATAAGAACTCTTTGTTTTATAAAGAAGCTAAAGAAACCTATGATGTTGGGAATATGATTTCTAAAAAATTAGTGGAATTTGAGAATACTAAATCCACTCAAATTCCTGAAGAATCAGCAATAGCCACTTTTTGGGATTGTAATCCGTATGCAACAGTAACTCAAGGCCACATGATGTTTGCCAAAAAGAAAAACTCACCAGATGCGCATTGGATTAATATTGCAAAAATTGCTTTGAAGAAAACAAAATCTGATTTTGAAACAGCTGTTTTTGTCAACACCAAAACTTCTATTGGAATTTTTGAAAGTTTTATAAGCTGTTGGCATGAAAAATACAGAACGAATGTGATTCGACCAGAAACGTATATTAATTTGTATATTGATGAAAATTGGCGACCACAATTGCAAACACCTCCATTTCCTGAATACACAAGTGGGCATTCTGTAGCTTCTTCTTGTGCTTCGGTTATTTTGACCAGTATTTTTGGGGATAATTTCAGCTACACTGACGATTCGGAAATTCCTTTTGGATTGCCTAAAAGAAATTTTAAATCTTTTAAACAAGCAGCTTCAGAGGCTTCGATAAGTAGATTATATGGAGGAATTCATTACAGAGCTGCAATTGAAAATGGAGTGGTTCAAGGAACTAACCTAGGTAATTTTATCAATAGTAAAATCAATTTTTTTAAAACTAAATAAATCCAATTAAAACAATGAATGCTAAAATTAAATGGTCAATTGTTATAATTTTAAGTGCTCTATTAGGGTGGTATTTTTTAATCAAACAGTCTGATTATATAATTTCTTTTAAAGCTAAAACAGCTACAGGAACTATCTCTCAAGGTGTTCAGGAATGGGCATTTAACCAAAATAGAGTTGGTAAAGAGACAGTAGCTATTTTAGAAAAAAAAGAATATGAACAACTAAAATTAGAATTTTCAAAAGGGGATCGTAAAGTGGAGTATAATTGGGAGATTAATGCTATAAATGATTCGACTTCTGAAGTTAGTATTGGGATTAAAGAATTAGGTCATAGTTTCTATAATCGCTTAACAGCTCCTTTTATTGAAACTCCTTTCAAAAAAGAACAGATTGCTAGAGTAACAGATTTTAAGAATGGACTGGAACAGCATTTGAAAGCTTTTAAGGTAAAAGTTGAGGGAGAGGGTTCTTCAAAATCAGATTATGTAGCCTATATTAAGTTAACTAGTATTATGTCTGAAAAAGCACAAACTATGATAAGTAATGATGGTTATATCACAGGCTATTTACAAAAAAATAATATTAAAATTATTGGGAAGCCTTATGTTGAAGTCACTAATTGGAATAGAGATAAAGAAACATTAGAGTTTAATTATTGTTTTCCAGTCTCTAAACAAGCCATCCAAGTGCCAGATGCTAAAGTGAAATTTAAGGCTATACCTTCTATTAAAGGCTTGAAAGCCACTTATTATGGAAATTTTAGAACTTCTGATAGGGCTTGGTTTGCTCTTATAGATTACGCTAAAAGAAATCAGATTAATTTAGAAAATAGAGTTCTAGAAAACTTCTTAGCCAATCCATTTAATGGAGGAAATGAATTAGAATGGGAAACAAAAATAATTATCCCTTTCGCTTCAAAATAAGACTATTTTTCTTTGATAAATTAGTCAACTCGAAAACGTTTTCGCGATAAACGAAAACGTTTTTTGTATTATTAGCCCTTTAGATTGTTATTTTCAGACTATTTTTATAAACTAACCAAATAAACCAAACCCGATGAGTACAAAATTAAAATTAAGTTTCTGGCAAATAATTAATATGAATGTTGGATTTTTTGGTATCCAATATAGTTTTGGTTTGCAGCAAAGTGCAGTCAATCCTATTTATGATTTTTTAGGTGCAAATCCAGATCAAATCCCTATTCTGAACCTTGCAGGACCATTAACTGGATTGTTAATTCAACCGATTATCGGGGCTATGAGTGATAAAACATGGCACCCACGTTGGGGACGACGCAAACCCTATTTTTTTATAGGCGCTATGATTTGTAGTTTGGCATTATTGCTATACCCATTTAGTAGTTCATTATGGATGGCGGCGGGATTATTATTATTATTAGACGTTGGAAATAATACCGCTATGGAACCGTATCGCGCATTTGTTGCCGATACATTAGACGAAGAACAACAGCCAACAGGTTTTCAAGCGCAAAGTTTCTTTACTGGTTTTGGACAGTTTTTGTCTTATATTTCACTTTTCTTATTTCCAATAGTTTTTGTTGGATATACAGGTTCTTTGCCTAATTGGATTTATGCCTCTTTTTTTCTTGGATCAGTATTATCCATCACTTCTATTTGGTGGAGTATGAAAAAAACTCCCGAAATACCACCAACACAAGAAGAGTTAGTTCAACTTAAAGCAGAGCCATTAAATATATTCTCACCATTTATAGATATTTATAAAGCGGTTTTGGAGATGCCTAAAGTAATGTGGCAGTTATTTTTAGTATATTTATTTCAGTGGTATGCTTTAATGTGTTACTGGCAAAATAATGCTAAAAGTATTGCGCTTTCGGTTTGGAATACGACCCCAAAAAATAAATCTCTTTATGAAAATGCAGTTGAATGGAATGGGTTGATAGGAGCTTTTGGATTTATAATTACCTTTTCAGTTGCTTTTTACTTGGCTAAATTAGCTAAAAAGTACAGCCCAAAATTAGTGCATTTTGCTTGTTTGGTTTTAGCAGGTTTAAGTTTTATCATTTTTCCGACTGTACATAATCAATATTTGTTTTTTGCAATTATTATCGGTTATGGTGTTGGTTGGGCGAGTATGATGGGTATTCCGTATTTAATCATTGTTAATAATATTCCTAAGGAGCGATATGGAGTGTATATGGGAATTATCAATATGATGATTGTAATTCCAATGATTATTCAGAATCTTACTTTTGGATATGTCTTGAAAAATTTCTTAAATAATGATGCTCGATTAGCTATAGTTTTTGCTGGGGTTTTGTTAATTATAGGTGCACTTTGCACACTCTTGATAAAATCAAAGAAAGTTTCTCATTAGTAACTAGTATAAATTTTTTAATCTTTATAATTTTAAATTGGAAAAAACAGTTGACCTTATATGTGCAGGAGAAGTGCTTATAGATTTTATAGGCCATGAAGTAAATACATCAATTAATAGAACCAAAGATTACCACCGCTTTCTGGGAGGTTCACCAACAAACGTTGCTGTAAATGCCACCCGTTTGGGCTTAAAGTCAGTTATAGTAGCAACCTGTGGTGAAGATGGCTTGGGCGAATATATCGTTCGAAAGTTAAAAGATAACCATGTAATTACATCTCAGGTTCGAAAATCAGAAACAGAACCTACTTCGGTAATTTTTGTGTCAAAGTCGACAGGAACACCTGATTTTATTCCGTACAGAGAGGCTGATTATCAAATTTTACCTTCTCAAATTCCAGATGAATTGTTAGAAAGGGCTAAAATCTTTCATACTACTTGTTTTGCTTTAAGCAAAAATCCAGCCCGAACTACGATTGTAGAAAGTGCCAAAAAAGCCAAAGCTTTAGGATTGCAAACCAGTATTGATATTAACTTTTCGGAACGAATTTGGCCAGACAGAGAAGAAGCCAAACAGGTGTTGCGAGAGTATTTGTCAACTAATCCTTTGGTAAAATTGAGTGAAGACGATTGCTACCGCCTTTTTGCCGCTTCAAAAACCGAAGATTATATTTTTGACTATTTCCATGATTTGGGTGCTTCTACTATTTGTTTGACCAAAGGTAAAGATGGAGTCGTTTTGTCTGATAAAGAATTCGGAATGTTCCATCAACAAGCCACTCGAATAGATGATATTAAAGACACCACAGGAGCAGGAGATGCTTTTTGGACTGGATTTTTGTATGCCCGTTTGTTAGGAAAAGACTTTGAGGAAACGATTACGATTGCCCAAAAATTAGCCGTTTTAAAATTACAAAACGTTGGAAGACTTCCAGAAGGGATTAATATTCAGGAGTATTTAGGGGCAGAAGTAGCTAAATAAGCTTCTAAAAGTTGTTTTTTTGAACATTTTTTTTAACTTTATAGTTCACTAAAAATACTTGTTATGACTGTAAACCAAATCCTAAATGCTAAAGGAAAGGAAGTCTATTCTGTCCTTTCATCTCATACAGTGTATGAAGCATTAACTGTAATGAGTGAAAAAAATATAGGTGCAATTCTCGTAATTGAAGATGCCATTTTAAAAGGAATTCTTTCAGAGAGAGATTACGCCCGTAAAATCGTTTTGAAAGATAAATCATCTAAAGAGACCTTAGTTAAAGAAATTATGGTAAGTGAGGTAATCTGTGTCAAACCATCCGATACTTTAGAGTATTGTATGGAGTTGATGAATACCAAAAAAATAAGACATTTGCCTGTTTTAGAAGAAGATAAGGTAATTGGGATTATTTCAATTAGTGATGTTGTAAAAGCTATTATTGAGATTCAAA
This sequence comes from Flavobacterium keumense, assembly GCF_029866485.1. Classification (NCBI taxonomy): domain Bacteria; kingdom Pseudomonadati; phylum Bacteroidota; class Flavobacteriia; order Flavobacteriales; family Flavobacteriaceae; genus Flavobacterium; species Flavobacterium keumense. The sequence continues at coordinate 322,592 of NZ_CP092332.1, read as the reverse complement.
AAGATACGATTAATCATCTAAATTCGTATATAACACAATAAAAAATTAAAAAAAAATAGGAAACAGCTACAGTAATTTGTAGCTGTTTTTTTTGACATTTACTTGAAAATAGTACTCTTACTTGTAAAAGAATGAACTTAATCTCTCCTATTTCGGTCAAGAGTTCTATCTTTGTCAATTAGAAAAATAGAACCAAATGGATAAAAATAATAAAAAAAGTGAGGCTTTATTATATCATTCAAAACCCCAGCCAGGTAAAATTCAAGTACTTCCAACTAAAAAATACGCTACACAAAGAGATTTGTCTTTAGCCTATTCTCCTGGTGTAGCCGAACCTTGTTTGGAAATTGCAAAAGACATTAATGATGTCTATAAATATACTACAAAAGGGAATTTAGTTGCAGTAATTTCAAACGGTACCGCTGTTTTAGGATTAGGAGATATCGGTCCTGAAGCTTCTAAGCCAGTGATGGAAGGTAAAGGTTTGTTGTTTAAAATTTTTGCTGGAATTGATGTGTTTGATATTGAGGTGGACACCAAAAATGTAGAAGAATTTATTCAAACCGTTAAAAATATTGCACCCACTTTTGGAGGAATCAATTTAGAAGATATCAAAGCACCAGAATCATTTGAGATTGAGCGTCGTTTGGTTGATGAATTGAATATTCCAGTAATGCATGATGATCAACATGGAACGGCAATTATTTCTTCAGCAGCGCTTATTAATGCCTTAGAATTAGCAGGCAAGAAAGCCGAAGACATGAAAATGGTGGTTTCTGGTGCTGGTTCTGCCGCCTTGGCTTGTGCCGATTTATACATTTTATTAGGAGTAAAATTAGAAAATATATTGATGTTTAATAGTAAAGGTTTGTTAACCAAAGACAATCCTTCGTTATCATCATTACAACAAAAATATGCTAAGGATATGCCACAGATGACATTGGCAGAGGCTTTAGTAGGGGCAGACATCTTCTTAGGATTATCGTCGGGAGATATTATGTCGCCTGAGATGTTATTAACAATGGCAGATAATCCAATTGTTTTTGCTATGGCAAATCCAATTCCAGAAATTGATTATAATCTAGCTATTGCTACCCGAAAAGATGTGATCATGGCAACAGGAAGATCTGATTTCCCTAATCAGGTGAATAATGTACTTGGGTTTCCATATATTTTTAGAGGTGCATTAGATGTTCGCGCTACTAAAATTAACGAAGCGATGAAAATGGCTGCGGTTAGAGCTTTGGCTGCCTTGGCAAAAGAACATGTGCCAGAACAAGTAAACATAGCTTACGGAGTGACTAAATTGACTTTTGGTAGAGAATACATTATTCCTTCGCCATTTGATCCAAGATTAATCACTGTGGTGGCACCTGCTGTAGCTAAAGCAGCTATGGATTCAGGAGTGGCATTAAATCCAATTACCGATTGGAATGAATATGAAGAATCGCTTTTAGAGCGTTTGGGACACGACAATAAAATGGTTCGCTTAATTACCAATAGAGCCAAAAGAGATCCGAAACGTATTGTTTTTGCTGAAGCAGATCATTTAGATGTATTGAAAGCAGCTCAAATTGTTCACGAAGAAGGAATTGGTTATCCAATTCTGTTAGGGGATAAGGAAGTAATTTTAGAATTAAAAAATGAAATAGGCTTTGATGCAGATGTCACTATTATTGATACTAAAATTGCCGAGGAAGAAGAGAGACGAAATCGATTTGCAAATGCGTATTGGAAAACAAGACAAAGACGAGGAATTTCGTTGTTAGACGCTCAAAAATTAATGAGAGAAAGAAATTATTTTGCTGCTATGATGGTGAATGAAGGAGAGGCCGATGCTTTGGTTTCTGGACACTCGAGAAGTTATCCTTCGGTGGTAAAACCAATGTTACAATTAATAGATAAAGCGCCAGGAGTTTCTATTGTGGCTACTACTAATATGATGATGACGGCTCGTGGACCAATGTTTTTGTCAGACACAGCAATTAATATTAATCCGTCTGCAGATGACTTAGCCAAAATTGCTGTTATGACTGCCAAAACGGCAAGAATGTTTGGAATTGAACCTGTAATTGCTATGGTGTCATTCTCTAATTTTGGGTCATCAACCAATGAAGGTGCAGCAAAAGTGAGAGAAGCAGTGGCGTATTTGCATAAAAATCATCCCGATTTGATAGTAGATGGAGAAATTCAAGCTGATTTTGCTTTAAATCAAGAGATGCTGGAGAAAAAATTTCCATTTTCTAAATTGGCGGGTAAAAAAGTAAACACCTTAATTTTTCCTAATTTAGAGTCGGCCAATATAACTTATAAATTATTGAAAGAGTTGAATAGTGTAGAGTCTATTGGGCCAATTATGTTGGGAATGGGTAAGCCAGTTCATATCTTTCAATTAGGAGCTAGTGTAGAAGAAATGGTTAACATGGCTGCTATTGCAGTGATTGACGCTCAAGAAAAACAAAAAAACAATTAAATTGAGATAATAATTTATCCCCCACATAATTATGATAGCACATATTCAAGGAAAATTAGTAGAGAAAACACCCACCGAAGTTGTAATTGATTGCGGTGGAGTTGGATACCAAATTAATATTTCGTTACATACTTATTCTTTACTTCCGAATTCAGATCAAATTAAATTATTTACATATCTTCAAGTAAAGGAAGATGCGCATACTTTATTTGGATTTGTTGAAAAATCAGAAAGAGAAATTTTTAAAATGCTTTTGTCGGTTTCTGGAATCGGGGCAAGTATAGCTAGAACGATGCTTTCGTCATTAGAACCCAAACAAATAATTCAAGCAATAGCTTCAGGGGATGTAGGGACCATTCAATCCATAAAAGGAATCGGAAATAAAACAGCTCAAAGGGTTATTCTGGATTTAAAAGAGAAAGTCATTAAATTATATGATTTAGATGAAGTTTCTATGGTGCAGAACAATACAAATCGTGATGAAGCGTTATCTGCTTTGGAGGTATTGGGGTTTGTTCGTAAATCTTCTGAAAAAATAGTCGAAAAGATTATCAAGGAAGATCCAGATGCTTCTGTAGAGACCATTATAAAAAGAGCATTAAAAAGTTTGTAATTACATAAAGAAACATTAATTTATGAATAAAATTTGTCAGCTATTGCTAATTTTATTTTCTACTTATGTAGTTCAAGCTCAAGGTACATCTGTTGCTCAAGATACGATACCAAAAGGATACTCGACAGGAAAAATTGCGATTAAAAATCCAAAGAGTATTTTATCTGGTTATACTTATGATCCGGTTACTGATCGATATGTTTATACTAATTCTGTTGAAGGTTTTACAATTGATTACCCCATAATCTTAACTCCAAGAGAATATGAAAACTTAGTATTGAAGGAGTCAATGCGTAATTATTTTAGGAAAAAATTAGATGCAGTAGATGGTAAAAAACAAGGTGCTGATGCAGCTAAAAAAGATTTATTACCTAAATATTATATTAAGTCAGGTTTGTTTGAAACTATTTTCGGAGGCAATACTATTGATGTAAAACCTACGGGTTCCATTGAGATGGATTTAGGGATGCGTTATACAAAGCAAGACAATCCTTCTTTTTCATTACGTAATCGGACGAATACCACTTTTGACTTTAATCAGAGAATAAGTCTTGGCTTAACAGGTAAGGTAGGTAAGAGATTGAATGTTAATGCTAATTATGATACACAATCTACGTTTTCTTTTCAAAATTTAATAAAACTATCTTACGATCCTAAGTATAGTGCTAGTGAAGATGCAATCATTCAAGATATTGAGATTGGTAATGTTAGTATGCCTTTAAACAGTACTTTAATTCGAGGTGCACAAAGTTTATTTGGGGTAAAAACTAAATTACAATTTGGTAAAACAACTGTAACAGGTGTGTTCTCTGAACAAAAATCTAAAACCAAAAGTGTTGTTGCTGAAGGAGGAGGTACAGTTCAAAATTTTGACATTTTTGCATTGGATTATGATAGTGATCGCCATTTCTTTTTATCGCAATATTTTAGAAATAAATATGATACAGCTTTAAAAAATTATCCATTTATAGATAGTAGGGTTCAAATAACAAGGCTTGAAGTATGGGTAACCAATAGACAGAATCGCATTACAACAACCAATAATAATATTAGGAATATTATTGCTATTCAAGATTTAGGAGAGAGTCAGCTGTCAGGGTTAACTGATGGCGAAGTAGTTGTATTAAGTCCTTCAACAGGAATGTTTAGTCAGCCGGCAGATTCTCCATCAGATAATACCAATAATAAATTCAATCCTGATTTGATTAAATTAGGAACAGGATTATTGAATCCCAATATTCGAGAGATGGTTACAGCCAAGTCAGGGTTTAACGTTTCTGTTAGTGAAGGTCAAGATTATTCTAAACTAGAAAACGCTCGTAAGCTGAACCCTAATGAGTACACTTTTCATCCTCAATTAGGGTATATTTCGCTTCAGCAAAAATTAGCCAACGATGAGGTTCTTGCAGTTGCCTATCAGTATACAATTGGAGAAAAAGTTTATCAAGTAGGAGAATTTGGTAATGATGGAGTTGATGCAACAGTAGTTACAGGAAACACGCCTTCAACTCAGGCAGTAATTACTCAAAGTTTAATTTTGAAAATGCTTAAAAGTAATTTAACAAATGTCAAAAATCCTGTTTGGAATTTGATGATGAAAAATATTTATCAAATTCCTGGAGCATACCAGCTTAAAAAAGAAGATTTTAGGTTTAACATTTTATATACTGATCCCTCTCCATTAAATTATATCACACCTGTATCAGGAAGCCCTTTCCCTGTGAATCCAACTCCGGATAACAAAGTGGCAGAAACACCATTGTTAAAGGTGTTTAATTTAGATAAATTAAATTATAATAATGACCCACAAGTAGGAGGTGATGGTTTTTTTGATTTTATGCCTGGCTTAACTATTGACGCTCAAAATGGCCGAATTATATTCACAGTTAAGGAGCCTTTTGGAGAATTACTTTTTTCAAAATTAACGAATCAAGGTTCTGGTGAGAGATATAGTGATGTGGATACATATAATCCAAATCAAAAAAAATATGTATTTAGAAATATGTATCGAAATACTCAATCTGGAGCATTACAGGATAGTGAAAAAAATAAATTCTTATTAAGAGGAAAATACAAATCATCTACTGGCGATGGAATTCCTATAGGAGCCTTTAATGTACCTCAAGGTTCTGTTAGAGTTACTGCGGCAGGCAGAGTATTGGTTGAGGGCATTGATTATAGTGTGAATTATCAATTAGGACGAGTTCAAATTTTAGATCCTTCATTACAAGCCTCTAACACTCCTATAGAAGTTTCATTGGAAAATAATTCCATCTTTGGACAGCAAACCAGAAGGTTTATGGGAGTAAATGTAGAACATAAAATTTCGGATAAATTTTTAATTGGAGCTACATTCTTAAAAATGACCGAAAGGCCTTTTACTCAAAAGTCAAGTTTTGGACAAGAGTCTGTGAATAATACAATTTTTGGATTCAATACCGCTTTCTCATCTGAAGTGCCTTTTTTAACTCGTTTAGCAAATAAATTACCTAATATAGATACCGATGTTGCCTCTAATCTTTCAGTAAAAGGTGAGATTGCATTTTTAAAACCAGGTACTCCAAAAGCAGATCAATTTCAAGGAGAATCAACAATTTATGTAGATGATTTTGAAGGTTCACAATCAACTATTGATATGCGATCTCCCTTGGCTTGGAGTTTGTCTTCTACTCCTGTTAATGATACAGAAAGCAGGTATGATTTTAATGAAAGTTCAAATGATTTGGCCTATGGATTTAAAAGAGCGAAGTTAGCTTGGTATTCTATAGATCCTCTATTTTATACTCAAAAACCAGGCGGAATTACTTCGGATGATCTTTCTCTAAATGCTACTCGAAGAATTTTTAGTAAAGAATTATACCCTTTGACAGATATTGCACAAGGACAATCTCAAGTAGTAAACACCTTAGATTTAAGTTATTATCCTTCCGAAAGAGGTCCCTATAACAACAATCCTACTTTTTCTTCTAATCCGAGAGGGAATTTTGGGGGCATCATGCGTGCTATTAATGCTACTAATTTTGAACAAGGAAACGTTGAATACATTCAGTTTTGGGTATTGGATCCCTATGTTGGTCAAGGAGCGGCTCCATTGTCTAATTCAGGAAAAATCTATTTCAATCTTGGAGAAATTTCAGAAGATGTATTAAAGGATGGTAGAAAACAATATGAAAATGGATTAGGAACAGATCAAATTTTAGTAAATCCAAGACCTATTTGGGGTAATGTTCCAGCCTCTCAATCGCTTATTTATACTTTTGATGGGAATGCTACTAATAGAAACAATCAAGACGTTGGTTTAGATGGTTTAAAAAACGATGATGAAGCAGCAACCTACTCTAATTTTTCTACAGAAACTGACCCGGCGGCAGATGATTATATGTTTTATCTTAATACAACAGGAAGTGTATTAGATAGATATAAAAATTATAATGGAACAGATGGGAACTCAGCAGTTTCAGTAGATACACCTAATAGAGGATCTACTACAATGCCAGATGTTGAAGATATCAATAGAGATAACACAATGAATACCATTAATGCGTATTATGAGTACAGTATTGATATGATGCCTAATATGGCAATAGGACAAAATTACATCACTGATATTCGAAATACTCAAGTGGAGTTGCCAAATGGATCAACTACCGAGGCACGTTGGATACAGTTTAAAATACCTGTATCTCAACCTCAAAACACGATAGGTTCTATTACGGATTTTCGTTCTATTCGTTTTATGAGAATGTTCATGACTGGCTTTTCTAGTCCTGTAACACTTCGTTTCGGATCATTGGATTTAGTTAGAGGAGAATGGAGAAGGTATGCTAATACATTGGATTTTAGAGATACAAATAGTGATGATGATAGAACGGATTTGGATGTTTTGGCAGTAAACATTCAACAAAACAATGAAAGATGCCCTATCAACTATATTACACCTCCAGGAGTGGTTCGTGAGCAGTTATATAATAACAATACTGTAATAAATCAAGATGAACAATCACTTTCTTTAAGAGTTTCAGGTGATGGATTAGAGTCAGGAGATTCAAGAGCAGTGTTTAAAAATGTGAGTGTAGACATGCGTCAATTTAATAAATTGAAGATGTTTTTGCATGCAGAGTCTTTACCTAACGAAATTGCTATTCGCGATAATCAAATGATAGGATTTATTCGTTTTGGAAATGATTTTACTCAGAATTTTTATCAAATAGAAATTCCTTTAAAGGTTACTTTACCTTCCTCTTCGGCTAATTCAGGTTGTTCGCCATTAAGCCCAGAAATAGTTTGGCCTGAAGAGAATCAGATAGATTTAGCTTTAGAATTGCTAACTCAATTAAAAATTAAGTCAATGGGCGTTGATCCTACAACACTTCCTATAGATGGGATTTATTATCAAAACGAAGATGAATTAAATCCAAAGTTGGCTAATAAGACCAATAAGTTGCGATTAGGAATAAAGGGAAATCCTAATTTTGGGTTAGTAAGAACCTTGATGGTGGGGGTAAAAAGTAATGAAGCTTCAAGGCGAATTAAAGGAGAAGTTTGGTTTAATGAGCTTCGACTGGCAGATATGGATAATAAAGGAGGTATGGCTGCTATTTTGAATGTAGATTCAAATATGGCTGATTTTGCTACAGTTTCGGCCTCAGGTAAAAAAAGTACTATCGGGTTTGGGGCTTTAGAACAGGGTCCAAACGAGAGAAGCAGAGAGGATATTCAACAATACAATATTGTAACTAATTTTAGTTTAGGAAAGTTATTACCAAAGAAATGGGGAGTTAACTTACCTTTTAATTACGGTGTTGCAGAAGAAGTCATTACTCCTGAATACGATCCTTTCAATCAAGATATTAGGTTAAATCAGCTTTTAGATAATACTACAGATGCTTCAAAAAAAGCAAATATTCGTAATAGAGCGATTGATTACACAAAACGTACGAGCATCAATTTTATAGGAGTTCGAAAAGAAAGGGCCCCTCAGCAAAAACCACACATTTATGATATCGAAAATTTTACATTTTCTCAATCAATTAATGAGGTAAAACGACATGATTTTGAAATTGAAGATTATTCAGATCAAAAAGTAAGTTCTTCTGTAGATTTTGCTTATACTTTTAATTCTAAAGCAATTGAGCCGTTTAAGAAAGTAAGTTTTATGAAAAAAAGTAATTATTGGAAATTACTTCAAGACTTTAATTTTAATTTTTTACCTGCTTCGGTTACCTTTAATACAGATATAGTTAGACAGTACAATCGTCAACAGTTTAGACAAGTAGATGGTGTAGAAGGAATAGGTTTAGACGCATTATATAGACGAAATTATGCCTTTAATTATCAGTATGGATTTAATTATAATTTATCCAAATCTTTAAAATTAAATTATGCAGCCTCTTCTGGGAATATTGTGAAAAGTTATTTGAATCCTGATAATACTTCAAAAGAAGGATTGACGGTTTGGGATGATTATTGGAATATTGGAACCCCAAACCAACATCAACAACAAGTTGTTCTTAATTACGAACTTCCAATTAACAAAATTCCTCTCTTTAGTTTTGTAAAAGCGAATTACTCCTATACTGCCGATTATAGTTGGCAACGTGCCTCAGAGGCATTATCAAAGATTGATATAGGAGGCACTACCTACAACTTAGGGAACACTATCCAAAATGCAAATTCCAATAATGTAAATGCTACATTGAATATGGAAACACTATATCGCTATTTGGGTTTGACTAAATCAAAGCAACAAAATAATTTTAAACCAAGCAAGAGTGTAGTTCCAAAACCAGGAGAAAAAGTGGTAAAAACGAACATGCAACAAAATCAATCTAATTTGTTTTTAGATGGTGTTATGGGGGTTTTAACAAGTGTAAAGAATATCCAAATGAATTATACGTATAATAGCGGAACAGTTTTGCCGGGGTATACGCCGAGTATAGGTTTTTTAGGAACCTCTAAGCCTACTTTAGGATTTATTTTTGGAAGTCAAGATGACGTGAGGTATGAAGCGGCAAAGCAGGGTTGGTTGACTAATTATCCAGAATTTAATCAAAATTTTACCCAAGTAAAAAACAAGATATTTAAAGCATCGGCTAATCTAGATGTATTTCCAGATTTAAAAGTTGATTTGAATTTAGACCGATCATACTCTGAAAATTTTTCGGAACAGTACGATGTTGCTAATGGAGTTTATAATTCTAGATCACCTTATTCATCAGGAATTTTTTCTATTTCTACCGTTTTAATTAAAACCTCATTTTTGTCTAGTAATGCAAATTCGTCTGTTGCATTTGATGATTTCAGACAAAATAGACTAGTTGTGGCTAATAGATTAGCTCTTCAGCGAGGTATAGATATAACTAATCCGGCGAATATTGATGGGGATGGTTTTCCAGTAGGTTTTGGAAAAAACAATCAGGCGGTTTTGTTACCAGCTTTCTTAGCGGCTTATTCAGGAAGTAATGCAGCAAGTGCTTCCTTGGGAATTTTTAGAAGCCTTCCTTTACCTAATTGGTCTTTGCGATATAATGGATTTATGCGGTATGAATTTTTTAAGAAAAATTTTAAGCGTGTTTCGTTACAACACAATTATAGGGCTTCGTATACAATTAACGCTTTTCGATCTAATTTTGAATTTGATAAAGATCCAAATGGAGTTGATAAAAATGGGAATTATTATAATTCCACTATTATGTCAAATGTTAATTTAGTAGAGCAATTTAGTCCATTGGTTCGTATGGATATGGAATTGAAAAATTCGTTAAAGGTTTTAACAGAAATCAAAAAAGATCGCGCTTTGTCGATGAGTTTTGATAATAATTTATTGACCGAAGTAAAAGGGATTGAATATGTAGTTGGACTAGGATATCGTTTCAAAGATGTTATTTTTTCTTCGCGATTAGCAGATAGTCCTACTGGAATTATCAAAAGTGATATTAATGTCAAAGCAGATTTGTCATTAAGAGATAACAAGACAATTGTACGATATTTGGATTATAATAAAAATCAATTAGCAGCAGGACAAAACATTTGGACTTTAAAAGTAACTGCGGATTATTCGTTAAGTAAGAATCTTACAGCGATATTTTATTATGACCATTCTTTTTCAAAAGCAGTTATTTCTACTACTTTTCCTTTAACGAATATTCGTTCAGGTTTTACTTTGAGGTATAATTTTGGAAATTAATTTTTAATTCTAATCTAAATTTCAAATGAAGATAGTACCTTTGCCACAATTAAATTAATTCACATATTATGAATATACCTGCAAATTTAAAGTACACAAAAGATCACGAATGGGTAAGCATTGATGGAGATGTTGCTACCGTTGGAATTACTGATTTCGCTCAAAAAGAATTGGGTGATATCGTTTATGTTGAGGTTGAAACTTTAGATCAAACTTTGGATAAAGACGAAGTTTTTGGAACAGTAGAAGCAGTTAAAACAGTTTCTGATTTGTTTTTGCCTTTGTCTGGCGAAATTATTGAATTCAACGAAGAATTGGAAAGTACTCCAGAAAGTGTGAATTCAGATCCTTATGGAGCAGGTTGGATGATAAAAGTAAAGGTTTCTGATTTGGGAGAAGTAGATACATTACTTTCAAGTGAGGCCTACAAAGAATTGATTGGTGCTTAAAAATATCTTTTTTTGGATTGCATTGTGCTGGACAGGAGTGGTAAGCTTTTTTTGTTTGACTTCTTCTAATGATATTCCAACGGTTAACATTCCAAATTTAGATAAATTTGTTCACGCTTTTTTTTATTTTGTTTTTACCATACTTTGGTTTTTGTTTTTCAAAAAACAAGTTAAAAAAAAGAATCAGTTTAAGTTTCTTGTAGTTGCTGTTTGTTTTTCTTTATTATTTGGAATAGGAATTGAAATTTTGCAAGACAAATTGACCACAACAAGAAGCGGAGATTGTTTTGATGTATTGGCAAATTTAATAGGTACAATTATCGCGTTTAGTTTTGTGCTTTTTGCTAAGCAAATAAAGAAAAATCAGAATACAAATGAATAGATAAGTCCCACTTCGGTGGGATTTTTTATACCTTGATAAGTTATGAAAATACAACCTACTTCTGTTATATCGTTTGCTCTTTTCTTGATAACTTTAGCGGTTAACATATCAATGCCGCTTTTTAGACCGTATGCTGAGGTGGCGGGATTCAATAACGGTCAGACGGCTTTGGTATTAGCGACTTATATTTTAGGTATGCTACCTTGTTATGTATTCCTAGGTGGTATTTCAGATCGAATAGGTAGGAAGCCAGTCCTGCTTTTTAGTTTATTTTTGGCTTTAGCTTCGAATCTTACGATAACGGTGTTTCCAACAGTTTACGCGTTGATTTTTGCTCGGTTTTTTCAAGGTGTGGCTTTGGCATTAAGCATGGGAACAGGTACGGCTTATATTTCAGAGATTCTTGCTTCAAATGTGAATGCGTCTGTTCGTGCTGCTAATGCTACTTCAATGGCAACAGCAATTGGCTTTAGTGGAGGCGCCTTTATGACAAGTATTGCTTTATTGATCCATTTTACTTATTTACCTATCACTTATTTTGTAGCTATTGTCATTACGCTATTGGGAATTGTATTGGCTTTTTTTCTTCCCAAATTGCCTCCTATTGGAGGAAACCTAGTTCGATTACCGTATTTTCCTAAAGGGTCATTTCCGGTTAATTTGTCAATTGCAATTTGCTGGGCTACTACAGGAGTGGTTATTGCAATCATCCCTACTCAATTGGCCACATTCCATTTAACAGCTTATGCGGGATTTTGTTTGGTACTAATTAATTGGACAGGTGGATTCATGCAGCCATTTATCCGTAAAAGATTTCAGCCTAAAACAAGTCTTAAATTAGGATTTGCGATTATTCCTTTTGGTTTCGGATTAGTGATTTTAGGGTCCTATTTGGGAATGTTACCAGTTGTTTTGTTAGGGACCGCTTTTATTGGTTCTGCAGCCTATGGATTTAGTTATCAAGGAGGATTAGCTATAATTGCTGATCTAGGAGGCAGTCAAAAAGCACGTGCTGTTTCGGGCTATATGTTTTTTGGTTATGTTGGGTTTGGTATTCCAGCTGTAGTATTAGGATTTTTAGCAGATGCGGTAGGAATAGTAACTTCATTATTGACTTTTGAAGTTGTAATCCTGTTTTTGAGTTTGTATTTGTATCTAACTTTTGATAAAGCAAAAGATTGATTTTAGGTGTAAAAAATCTAAAATTCAGGCGCTACTTTCTATAATCTTATTTGTATCTTCGCGCCAGTTTTATGCTAAATACATTGAGTACTATTTCTCTTAAATCCATTTATATCGATTTTAAAGCAATCACTAAAGCCGGTTTGGCTGTCAGTGTTGTATTTTCATCTATTGCGGGTTTCGTGTTAGGTGAGACCGATTTCCATTCATTTCATTGGCTTGTATTACTCAAATTAGCCATTGGCGGGTATTGTATGGTGGGGGCTTCTAATGCTTTTAATCAAGTGATTGAGAAAGATTTAGATGCTTTGATGGATCGGACTAAAAATAGACCCATTCCTGCTGGCAGAATGCAATCAAATGTTGCTTTGACTATTGCAAGTTTGTTGACTATAATCGGGATTTTTCTATTATATACAATCAATCCTAAAACAGCTATGTTTGGTGCGATTTCCATTTTTTTATACACCAGTGTTTATACCCCATTAAAAACAGTTACCTCTTTATCGGTATTCGTGGGGGCTTTTCCAGGAGCTATTCCATTTATGTTAGGATGGGTGGCGGCAACAGGTAATTTTGGTATTGAGGCTGGGACTTTATTTTTGATTCAGTTTTTTTGGCAATTCCCTCATTTTTGGGCAATTGGATGGTTTTTATATGAAGACTATGAAAAGGCGGGTTTCTTTATGTTGCCAACAGGAAAAAAAGATAAAGGAACGGCACTCCAAGTAATTTTATATACGGTTTGGTTGATTGTTGCGTCGCTTTTGCCAGTTTTAGGATATACAGGGCAATTATATATTACACCAATTGCTGCGATTATTGTGTTTTTGTTAGGCCTCTGGATGTTGTTTTATGCTGTGAGATTGTATCAATTACGCACCGCTAAAGCGGCAAGAACTTTAATGTTAGTAAGTGTTTCGTATATTACTTTGTTGCAATTAGTTTATATATTTGACAAATTTTTAAGATAGTTATGAATATGACAATGATACAAGACGAAGAAAAAGCCAGAAAATCAAGGTCGGCTAAGTTGATTTTATTGTTTGCGATGGTTAGTATGACCATGATGTTTGCAGGTCTTACAAGTGCTTTTGTGGTGAGTAAATCAAGGGCCGATTGGTTGAAAGATTTTCAATTACCATCAGCTTTTTACATAAGTACAGCTGCAATTATAGGGTGTAGTGTAACATTTCATTTGGCTAAAAAAGCAATACAAAGGGATGATCGCTCTAAAACTACTGCATTTCTTTTAAGTACTTTAGCGTTAGGAGTGTTATTTGTAATTTTGCAATTTGTTGGTTTTGGGCAGATAATTTCTGAAGGGTATTATTTTACGGGTCAAGCGAGTTCTATTACAACTACCTTTCTTTACATTGTTACGTTAATGCACCTGTTGCACTTGGCGGGAGGGATAATTTCACTTTTAATTATAATTTATAATCATTTTAAACAAAAATACAATTCAACACAAACTCTTGGAATTGAGCTGGGTGCGATGTATTGGCACTTTCTTGATATTCTTTGGGTTTATTTATTTTTATTTTTATTTTTCTTTAAATAAGAAAAAAACGTAAATTTGGGAACTTTTTAACGAATAACTTTTTATGGGAGCGACAGTTACTACTGCAAATAGTGAAGAAAAAACTTGGGGAGGCGGAAATGAGCCAATGGGAGCAAGTTATGGAAAATTAATGATGTGGTTTTTTATCGTATCAGATGCCTTAACATTCTCTGGATTTTTAGCTGCTTACGGTTTTTCTAGATTTAAATTTATTGAAACATGGCCTTTGGCTGATGAAGTGTTTACACACTTTCCATTTATGCATGGAGTATCTGCTCCAATGTACTATGTGGCATTGATGACATTTATCTTGATTTTTTCATCAGTTACAATGGTTTTGGCAGTTGATGCAGGACATCAGTTAAACAAAAAGAAAGTAACTATTTATATGTTTTTGACGATCATCGGAGGTTTAATTTTCGTTGGTTCTCAAGCATGGGAATGGAAAAATTTTATTAAGGGAGAATACGGTGCTATCGAAACAAAAGGAGGTAGTTTGCTTCAGTTTGTTGATAAAGAAGGACATAGAGTGGCCTTAGCTGATTTTGCTGCGACCTTACCTGAAGAGAGAGAACAGTTGTCAAGAAATAAAGCTAAATGGTTTATGGATGAACCAACCTTACCAACGTATTCAGTTGCAGAGGTTCAAGCTGGTTTTGCTGCTCATCCAGACTTGTTAATAAGAACAGAGACAATAACTAAAGACAAAAAGAAAACAGTTTTGTCCAGAGAAGAGTCTGAAGCAAGATTAAAAGAGGCAAAAATTGTGGTGGAAGGAGCTAATTTAATCAGAAACGAATATGGTAATAAGTTATTTGCTGATTTCTTCTTTTTTATAACAGGATTCCACGGTTTCCACGTTTTTTCAGGAGTTATCATTAATATCATTATCTTTTTTAATGTTCTTTTAGGAACTTATGAAAAAAGAAAGAGTTATGAAATGGTTGAAAAAGTGGGGTTATACTGGCACTTTGTAGATTTAGTATGGGTATTTGTTTTTACAGTATTCTATCTTGTTTAATTTTCAAAAAAAGTAATTATCATGTCACACGAACACGTATCAAATACTAGCAGAATCTGGAAAGTTTTTGGGATTCTTTCAATAGTAACAATTATAGAAGTTATCCTAGGAATTATTAAACCTGAATCGCTTCATATGACGAATCTATTAGGAATGAATTTGTTGAATTGGATATTTTATGCATTAACGATTTTTAAGGCGTATTATATTGTATGGGCTTTCATGCATATAGAAGGAGAAAAAGCTTCTTTACGAAATTCAGTAGTTTATCCAGTAGTGTTTTTAGTTATATATATTCTGTTTATTTTATTAACAGAAGGAGACTATGTTTTTGAGGTTTTTAGAAATTCTACAATTAAATGGAATTTTTAACACGATATTAATTCAAAAAAAAGGTGCGCTTTGCGTGCCTTTTTTTATTTTTGTACTTAAATAACATACCCTTTTCAAATGAAAAAAAAAATAGTCCTTTTTATACTTTTTGTTTTACCAATAGTCGCTTATCTTTTTTTCGCTTCAGGGGTAAATAGTTATACTAAACTGCCTGTGCTAAAGTCGAAAACTGCTGATTTTGGTAATTGGACGTCATTACAAGGTAAAAGAGTAAGTTTAAATGGCAAAATTACTATTCTAGGTTTTGCAGGAAATAATTTGGTAAAGAATAGAGGTAACTTATTTAATCTCAATCAGAAAATATATCAGCGTTATCATGGGTTCAAAGATTTGCAGTTTGTCTATATTTGTCCAGTAGGGACAGAAAAGGATGCAAAAAAAATTCACGAAGCTTTTGAAGCGTTTACTGACATGTCCCAATGGCAATTTATTTTTGCAACACCATCAGAAATACAACAATATTATAAGCAATTAAATTTAATAAGTCCTTTAGATAGTGTAATGGGGACTTCTAATGTTTTTATTATTGATAAAGAGAGAAATCTTAGAGGAAGAAAAGCGGATAAAGAATATAAAGAGGGTTATGACACATTTCATCCTTCGGAATTAAGTAACGAAATGTTAGATGATTTTAAGGTGATTTTGTATGAATATCGTGCTGCCTTGAAAAAGAATCATAATGCATCAAGACAGATTTAAGAGTATATACTATGAAGAATAAGTCTTATATTGGAATATCTTTTATTATTTTAGTTTTTGGAATACTTGTTGTTCCAAAAATTATAGATCGAATACAAGATGGCGCTGTTACTTCAGCAGATAGGCTAGATAAAGTAGAAAGTAGACTTTCTGAAAATGAGAGTTTGATAAAGATTGGTCCAGCACCGAAATTTGAACTTATCAATCAGGATAATCAAAAAATTTCGAATGCTACTTATAGGGGGAAAGTATTTGTAATTGAATTTTTCTTTACAAGCTGTCCTACGATTTGCCCAAAGATGAATCAAAGTATGTTGGCTATTGAAAAACAATTTTTTGGGAATCCAAACTTTGGTATCGCTTCGATTAGTATTGATCCAGAAAAAGATTCGCCTCAGGTATTAAAAGATCATGCTAAATTATTAGGAGCAACATCATCAAATTGGCATTTTCTTACAGGTGAGAAGGCCTATATTTTTGATTTAGCCAATAAAGGGTTTAACTTGTATGCGGGAGAAAATGAAAAGGTGAACGGCGGATTTGAACATTCTGGATTATTTGCATTGATTGATAAAAATGGGAATATTCGTTGTAGAAAAGACAAATTTGGAAATCCAATTTTGTACTATGATGGTTTAGATCCAGAAGGAGTAAAAGACATTCAAGAAGATATTAAATTACTATTAAAAGAATAAAAATGAAAGACAATTCAACAGTAGATCAAAAATATAATAAACTCATCGTATTCGTATCTGTATTGATACCTGTGGTGGTAGCAGTTTTGTTTAATGTTAAATTAAATGATTTGGGGTATAATGTGGAGCCGTTATCTTTTTTACCACCAATTTACGCAACAATTAACGGATTTACAGCTGTAGTCTTAGTTAGTGCTGTATTAGCTATTAAAAAAGGGAATAAGAAATTACACGAACGTCTAATGACATTTGCCATTGTTTTGTCATTGGCTTTTTTAGTAATGTATGTTGCTTATCATATGACTTCTGATTCAACAAAGTTTGGAGGAGAAGGAGTAATTCGATTGGTGTACTTCTTTTTGTTGATATCGCATATTCTGTTGTCTATTGCAGTGATACCATTAGTTTTGATTACGTATGTTCGAGCTT
Source organism: Flavobacterium keumense (assembly GCF_029866485.1). Taxonomy (NCBI): domain Bacteria; kingdom Pseudomonadati; phylum Bacteroidota; class Flavobacteriia; order Flavobacteriales; family Flavobacteriaceae; genus Flavobacterium; species Flavobacterium keumense. Next base: position 305,506 of record NZ_CP092332.1, on the reverse strand, counting down.
TGGCGGCTAAATTTGATCCACATAAAAAAATAGCTAAAATTACTTTTCCAATTTGGTTGTATGTTGCTGTTACGGGAGTAATTGTGTATATAATGATAGCTCCATATTATGTTCATTAATAGACATCTTAATATTAAAAATAAGAAAATAAGGTTGATTTTTAGAGTCTGTCTCTATCTAGTTTTCTTTTTTGTTTTTTCTACTTCAAATGCACAATGTGCGATGTGTAGAGCTGCTCTAACCAGTGAGGGCAATACAACTAAAGCCGAAGCTGTAAACGACGGAATTGTCTATCTGATGGTAATTCCCTACTTATTGGTGGGAGGAATAGGATATGCTATTTATAGGATGAAAAAGAAATAGTTTATTTCAATCCATCAACTGTAATATTGACTTCACCGCTTATCTTTAAAAATGCAATAATGGCTTGATTAGTCAATTGTATTCTTTTGAATTGAATATCTTCAATTTTGCCATTAACAAAAACCCCTGCCATGGGGGAATAATTTTTCAAATAAGCCATTATGCTTATCTTGCCTTCGTCTAAATTAGTTTGAATAGAATAGTGGCAATTGGCCTGAATTTTATTTAAAATATAGCCTTGTGCTAACCAATTAGCGGTTTGGAGTAATTTGTTTTTAGTATCTAAGGCATAATCCATTTGATCAAAATAAATTTCCTTGGTAGTTTCATTGTATTTAGGTATACCTGTTAAATAAACAGTTCCATTGAGGCTCCCAAGAACATCTAAACCAATTACCATTTTACTGTTTTTATGCCAAATACTTACATTGTGAACTTTGATTTTCTTTTTGCCTGAACCAAATTCTTGACCTGAAAAATTCTTCGTTAGGATTTTTGAAGCTTCATCATAATTTGAAACAGCAGTGATATTGGCAGTGATTTGATTTGGAATTTTGGCTACAGGTTTTAAAACAATAGTATTTGCGTTGAATTTTGTTTCGGGTTTCTTACCTATTAGTGTTTCCATGATACATCTAATCCCCATATCTAAAAGGATTGTTTGGTTTTTTAGGATGGCATTAGTACTGTAAATTTCAGTAGGGGTAATTCGTAGCCAACTTTCGTATTGTTCACTCATTTGGAAAGGAATACTTATTTTTTCCAAAGCATGTACTACATTGGATTTAAAATCCATTGATTTGGCAATCGATTCGTCAATTTTTTGTTCGATTTTCGATTTGAAAAGAGTTGTACTAGAGTTAATAAGAAAAGTTATGGGAACATTTTTTCCAAAAAGTACCATTGTCGGACTCTCGTTCCAATTTAGCGATTCCAATTTGGTTTTAGTATTCAATTTCCAATTCACTAGTTCCACTTCGCTATTTAATGTAATTATGCCATTGAAATTGAACTCTTTAATGGTGTATAAAGCAAGTCCCATTTTTTTTGTTCCTATCCGATATTTCACATTTGCTTTTAATGGGAGGATGGTTTTTATCTTTCTATCAGTATCTTTTGAACTGTTTTCAATTGTTATTGGGGCAAGTTTCCAAATCTTTATTTCAATATTGTCATCTTCAATAATGTTATCTTCGTAGATTAAGCCGTTTAGTAGGTTATTCGTTGTGTTTTCAATATCTTTTAACTGTATGGTGATGGGTAAATTGATAAAAGAGGGAGTGTTTTCGTAAACCAATGGAATAGCATCATCAGGCTCAGGCTTGAAGGAATTTATTTTTGAAGGGGTAGAACAGTTAGTTGTTACAACTACCAATAGGAATAAGAGGGCAAGATTGTAAAATCGTTCCATTACGTCATTATTTGATTAACAAAATTACTAAAAGAATTATAATTTTGATTGTAGTTGTAACAAATAGAGGATTATTTAGTCTAACGAATGTTGGTTTAAAATAATAGTTACAGTATTACTGATAGAATTAGTATAGAAACCTTAAATTTGTGAATATTTTTTGAACATTCATTTGAATAATATGAGAAACAATAATTGTTTAATTTATATTGTGATCCTTCTTTTTGGATTATCAATTCAGGCGCAATCCAAGAAATGGACACTAGAAGAGTGTGTAAAGTATGCTTTAAGTAATAATATAACGATTAAACAATCAGAACTTGATACTAAAGCGGCTATAATTGATACAAAAAGTGCTTTAGGAAAGTTTTTACCTTCACTTAACGCTAGTACATCTCATTCATGGAATATTGGTTTAAATCAGGATATTACAACGGGTCTTCTGCGAAATCAAACCAATCAATATACATCAGCAGGAGCTAATGTAGGGATTGATATTTATAAAGGGTTACAAAATCAAAACAATTTAAGAAAGGCAAATTTAGCCTTGGTAGCTTCAAAATATCAATTGTTGAAAATGCAAGAAGATGTTGCCTTAAATGTAGCTAATGCTTTTCTTCAAGTACTTTTTAATAAAGAAAATCTTAAAGTTCAACGAGAACAATTAGCCATAAATGAAAAACAATTAGCACGTTCAATTGAATTGGCAAATGCAGGTTCAATTCCTAGGGGGGACGTTTTGGATACAAAAGCTAATTTAGCTCAAAATCAACAGAATGTTGTGATGGCTGAGAATAGACTACTAATTTCTAAATTGAGTTTAGCTCAGTTGTTACAGTTAAAAGAATTTGAAGAATTTGACGTTATTGATGCTACTGAGATAAAAGAGGATGTGTCAATTTTGTCGCAATCTCCGAATACTATTTTTGAAAAGTCAAAAATGATTAGAACAGAGCTAAAAATAGCACAAACAAATTTAGAGATTGCTCAAAAAAATCTTCAAATTGCTAAAGGTTCATTTCAGCCTACTTTGCAAGGGTATTATGGGTTTAACACACGAATTTCGTATGCTGATGTAGCAACAATTTCAGGCAATTCAATTCTGATGCAACCTGCACCAAAATTTTGGAATCAATTTAATAATAACAAAGGGCAGAATTTTGGATTTCAATTATCGGTACCTGTATTTAATGGCTTTGCAACAAAGAATAATGTGGAGCGTTCAAAAGTGAACGTAGAAAAATCAAAAATTGCTTTAGAACAACAAGAGTTAGATTTACAACGAAATGTATTTACCGCTTTTACAGATGCTCAAGGAGCTTTAAAAGCTAATGAGTCAGCTATAATTGCTTTAGAAGCAAGACAAGAAGCTTTTAATTATGCAAAAGAAAAATTTGCGGTAGGATTAATGAATGCATTTGATTTTACACAAGCTCAAACACTATTAGTTAATGCACAATCAGAAGTGTTACGAACGAAATACGATTATATTTTCAAAATTAAAATACTGGAATTTTATTTTGGGATACCAATTATTAAAAACTAATTTATTATGTCAAAGAAAACCTTATACCTTTTAATAGGTGGAGCAGTCGCTTTAATTACATTGTTAATCGTTTTGTCAAAAACGGGAGTAATTGGAAATAAAGATGAAGGTAAAGAAATTGAAACAGTAAGCGTAGCTACCTCTACCATTGTCGAGACAGTTTCTGCTACAGGTAAAATTCAGCCAGAAATTGAAGTTAAAATTGCATCAATGGTTTCGGGTGAAATTATTGAGTTGCCAATTAAAGAAGGTCAAGTTGTAAAAAAAGGAGATCTCTTAGTTAAAATCAATCCAGACTTATATACCTCTGGTCTGAATAGAGCTCAAGCTAATTTATCGGGAACCAAATCTGGTTTGCAACAAGCGGATGCTAGTTTTAATGAAGCGAAAGCAAATTATGAAAGAAACAGAATATTGTTCCAAAAAGGTATTATTTCTAAAGCAGATTGGGATAAATCAGTTGCTTCGTTTGAAGTCGCAAAGTCGAATAAAGAATCGGCGTATTATAATGTAAAAAGTGCCTCAGCTACTGTAAATGAAGCCAAAGATAATTTAGGAAGAACAGTAATTTATGCGCCTGCAGATGGAACAGTATCTGTTTTGAATGTGGAATTAGGAGAACGGGTTTTAGGAACACAACAAATGGCTGGAACTGAAATTTTACGAGTAGCTAATTTGAACAATATGGAAGTTGAAGTAGATGTAAATGAAAATGATATTGTTAAAATAAAAGTAGGCGATGAAGCTAAAGTGGAAGTAGATGCTTATTTGAAAAAAGAATTCAGAGGAGTGGTTACGAGTATTGCTAATTCAGCAAGTTCCGCTTTAACAGCTGATCAAGTGACTAATTTTAAAGTGAAAGTGCGCATTCTAAAAGAATCATACCAAGATTTATTAGCAGGTAAACCATCCACTTATTCACCATTTAGACCAGGAATGACAGCTACTGTTGATATTATAACGAAAACAAAAAAGAATGTTTTAGCAGTGCCAATTAGTTCGGTTGTGGTAAAATCAGACACCGCGGCTGTAAAAGAAATTAAAGTAGAAGATCCAGAAGAGCAAAAAGCAGCCCCTAAAAGTGATAAAAAAATGGAGTGTGTTTTCGTAAAAGTAGGAAATAAAGCTAAAATTAAGGTAATTAAAACCGGTATTCAGGACGATACTAATATTGAAGTTGTAACTGGACTTAAAAAAGGAGATGTGGTAATAACAGGACCTTATACAACAGTATCTAAAGAATTAAATTCTGGGGATAAAGTAAAAATTAAGAAAGATAAGAAGTAATTAGCGTTGCATTATATTTTAAATATAGAAACGGCTACAAAAAACTGTTCTGTAGCTTTGGCAAAAGATGGGCAAACTATTCTTTGTAATGAAATTGCAGAAGAGGGGTATTCTCATGCAGAACAGTTACATGTCCTTATTGAAAAAACCTTACTAGAAGCAGGGATTTGTTTCCAAAATCTAAAAGCAGTTGCAGTGAGTCAAGGTCCGGGTTCTTATACGGGATTACGAATAGGAGTTTCTGCCGCTAAAGGTTTGTGTTTTACCTTAGATATTCCTTTAATTGCGGTAGATACTTTGCAAGTGTTAGCCTCTCAAGTAAAAGTCACAGAAGGATTAATTGTTCCAATGATCGATGCTCGAAGAATGGAAGTGTATAGTGCTATTTTTAATTCCAAATTAGAAAAGCGACGTGAGGTTCGGGCGGAAATTATTACTGAAAATTCTTTTGACACAATTTCGGGAACGGTTTATTTTGTTGGCGATTGCGCCGATAAATGTAAAGCTGTTTTAACAAAACCTAATTTTATTTTCTTAGAAGAGATTAAATACCCTTCGGCAAAAGAGATGAGTGTTTTGAGTTTCTTTAAATTCCAAAATAATGAATTTGAAGATGTAGCTTATTTTGAACCGTATTATTTAAAAGATTTTATGATTACTACTTCTAAGAAAGTTGGTTAATCACTTCTTGAAAATCTTCCAAAGGTAATTGGCACGTTTTGTTTTGGCAAACATAAAAGAGGGATTTACCTTCAACAAAACGATTTTGTAAGAAAGGCAAGCGCGATGGTTTTTCGTTCCCTGCAATAATTACATTCGGAAAATATAAAGCTCTAATCATTTTGTTTATTTCTCTTGCATCTGTTCCACAAATAGCCAATTCTTTATTTTGTTCAGATATAGTTAAAGCCAAATCCAACCAATTGGAATAAGCCGATGGATAATCGATATTAGGTAAAAGAATAGTGAGCATTTGTTTGGCTACCTTTTCGTAATACGAGTTGTCAAAATAGATACTGAGTTGGTATAGGTTTTTTGCCATCACTGAGTTGGAAGCCGGAATTACATTGTCTTCCGTTTCAAAATGCACACTGATTAACGCTTCGTCTTTATCCGAAGTGAATCTAAAAAATGCTTGTTGCTCATCGTAAAAATGTTCTAGGGTATAATCCGTAAGTTGCTTGGCATCGTAAAGCCATTTTTCTTCAAATGTGACTTCATATAAAGCAATAAAAGCTGCAATTACAAAACAATAATCTTCTAAATAACCATTTATGGTGCTTTTCTCATTTTTATAACTGTGGAATAAATTTCCTTCATTTGACCACAGCTTTTTGATGATGAAGTTGGCATTTTCAAGGGCAATATCGAGATATTCTTGGTTTCCTAATGCTTTAAAAGCATCAATATATCCTTTTAGCATTAAGGCATTCCAAGAAGTTAGACATTTATCATCTAATCTTGGTTTAGATCGTTTTTCTCTTTCGTTATAAAGTAGTCGCTCCCAGATTTTCTTTTTGGTTTCTAATTCAGTTGTAGTAAGTTGATTGAGTTTGGCAATAGTTTCGATACTTTGATTCTGAATTAAAACATAATTTTCATCTTCCCATAAGCCAAAAGAATTAATATTGAACACTTGACTGAATAAGTAAAAATCCTCCTTTAGAATTGTCTTTAATTGAGGAATTTTCCAAACATAAAAAGCACCTTCTGCTAAATGGTTTTTGTCATTCAAACTATCAGCATCCAAAGCAGAAAAGAATCCGCCTTCAGCAGTTTTCCATTCTTTTTTTACAAAATCTAATGATTTCTCAATGATTTCTTTATACAGTGGATTCTGTGTCAACTTGTATGCGTCGCTGTACAATGAAATCAGTTGTCCATTGTCGTATAACATTTTTTCAAAATGAGGCACATGCCATTTTAAATCAACTGAATAGCGAGAAAATCCGCCATCAACAGTGTCAAAAATTCCGCCATATCCCATTTTTGTTATAGTGAGATTCACAAATTCTAACAATTCAGCGTCCTTATTTTGATGAGCATAACGAAGTAGGAATTGATAATTGTTGGGCATCATGAATTTTGGCGCTCTTGCCATGCCACCAAAATCCCAATCAAAACTCTTTTTCCATTTGGAGACTAAATTTTCTAAAAGCAATTTTTGATTGGAATTTTCACTACCGTCATTTTGGATTATGGAAATAGCTTCAATTCCTTGATGCAATTTTTCGGCATAGTCTACCATTTTTTCAGGTGCCAATTGATACATTTTTTGCAACTGTTCCAAAGTATCTATCCATTCGTTCGTTCTAAAATAAGTGCCACCCCAAACAGGTCGACCGTCAGGGAGTGCTACAATATTTAAAGGCCAACCACCGTGACCTGTCATGATTTGTACCGCTTTCATGTACACAGCATCTACATCAGGACGTTCTTCTCGATCTACTTTAATATTAACGAAATGAGTGTTCATTACGGTAGCTACGGCTTCATTTTCAAAACTTTCATGTTCCATTACGTGACACCAATGACAAGCTGAGTAACCAATGCTGATAATGATAAGTTGGTTTTTTTCTTTGGCTTCAGCCAAAGAAGCGCTATTCCAGGCTTTCCAAAAGACTGGATTATTGGCGTGTTGTAGTAAATAAGGACTGGTTTCTAAGTGAAGCTCGTTCATTTTTTTGATGCTAAAAAAAGCGTTTCTACATGAAACGCTTTTGGTATTTGGATGATTAAGCGTTTGCCGCTTCTACTATAATGGTATCGTCATTGAGCATTGTTTTAAGTAAACTTTCAATTCCGCTTTTTAAAGTAAATGTAGAAGAAGGGCATCCGCTACAAGCACCTTGTAAAATCACTTTCACTACTTTATTTTCTTCATCGTAGGATTCAAAAGCAATATTACCACCATCAGAAGCTACAGCAGGTTTAACATACTCTTCTAAAATGCTGATAATTTTTTGTGAAGTAATATCTAGGTTGCCAAAATCCTCTGACTTTTTAGTTTCTTCAACAATCGTTTTTTGAACAAAATTTTCTTCTAATACTGTTCCTCCGTTTTCAATAAACTGTTTGATATAACTTCGTAATTCCAACGTGATTTCATCCCAATTATTAATATCATATTTAGTAACTGAAATGTAGTTTTCGTCAATAAAAATTTCCTTTACATAAGGGAATTTAAACAATTCTTTTGCCAAGGGTGATGAAGCTGTTTGATCAATATTTTTAAACTCGACAGCGTTTCGTGTTAGCATTCGGCTTACTACAAATTTTAAAGCCGATGGGTTTGGTGTGGTTTCTCCGTAAACGGTGATGGGTTGTTTTTTTGCTTTGTTCTCGTCTTGTTTGATGATTATTCCGCCATCAGCAACAAATTTCTCAATTTGTTCAGCAACAGCCTCTTTTACATCGTTCCATTCTACAATGCTAAAACGTTCAATTGCGATGAAATTCCCCGAAATATAAACTGTTTTTACAAAAGGTAAATAAAAAAGTTGTTGTGCCAAGGGAGAAGCTCCTGCTTCATCAATATTTTTAAATTCAAAATTTTCATTTTGAGTAATAAAATCAGAAAATTCAAATTTTAATATGGTTGGATTTTGAGTTTCTTTTATGGTAACTTTTGTCATGAGTTTTATTTTTTTGCAAATTTACTAAAGTTATTTTCTTTGAATCGTTATATTTGATAATTAAAAACAATACTATTATAATAGTAACGTTAATTTAAAAATCAAATTTTTCTAAAGAGTGTATAATAAGTTAAAATTTTTGCTTCTTGTTTTTTTAATTCCGTTTTCTTCCAAAGCGCAAGAAGGAATACCAGTGTACTCGGATTATTTGACTGACAATTATTATCTTTTACATCCTTCAATGGCAGGAGCTGCTAATTGTGATAAATTAAGAATAACAGGACGTAAACAATGGTTAGGCCAAGAAGATGCGCCAGAATTGCAAACCATAAGTTTTAATAGTCGAGTTGGAGAAAAGTCAGGAGCGGGAATTATTGTTTTTAATGATAAGAATGGGTATCATTCGCAAAAAGGAGTAAAATTGACTTATGCTCATCACATTATGTTTTCTAGAGATGAGATTGATTTAAATCAGCTTTCTTTTGGTATGAGTGTGGGGTTTATTCAAAGTCAATTGGATGAGACTACTTTTACAGATTATGACCCGATTGTTTTTGGGCAAGTTCAAAAGAGTTCTTACTCAAATGTTGATTTTGGGATGTCGTACAATTTCTTGAATTTTTATGCACATGTTACGATTCAAGGTGCTATTGAAACTCGAAGAGCTTTGTATAGTGATTTTGAAAGTAATAATTTAAGAAAATACTTATTGAGTACAGGATATGTTTTTGGTAATAAAGATACTTTCCTTTGGGAACCTTCCATCTTATTTCAATTGATTGATAAGACGAAAGAAAAATTAATCGACTTTAATATTAAACTTCATAAAGAATTACCTATAGGGACTGTTTGGGGTGGATTGTCTTATAGAAGAAGTTTTGAGGGAGCTCAATATGTAACTACAACAGGAGTTGCAAGCCAAAAGTTGCAGTATATCACACCTTTTTTTGGGGTTAATTATAAAAAATTCATGATTGCTTATACGTATTCAAAAGTTTCGGGACCAGTGTTGTTTGACACAGGAGGTTATCATCAAATTACCTTGGGAATGAATTTATTTTGTAAACGAGAACATTACGATTGTCATTGTCCAGCTATTAATTAATTGTATAGTATGTTAATCAAATCAGTTAATGGGAAATCACCTATAATCCCCGAAGATTGTTATGTTGCTGAAAATGCGACTATTGTAGGAGAAGTAACTCTAGGACATTCTTGTAGTGTTTGGTTTAATGCAGTTATTAGAGGAGATGTTAATTGTATTACTATAGGTGATAAAGTGAATATTCAGGATGGAGCTGTTATTCATTGTACGTATCAAAAACATCCTACTGTTATAGGGAATAATGTATCTATTGGTCACAATGCGATTGTTCATGGTTGTATTATCAATGACAATGTTTTAATTGGTATGGGAGCTATTGTGATGGATAACTGCGTCATAGAAAGTAATTCAATTGTAGCAGCGGGTTCTGTAATTACTCAAAATACTATAGTAGAATCAGGAACTATTTGGGCAGGAGTTCCAGCTAAAAAGGTGAAAGATATCAATCAATCTGATTTTGCAGGTGAAATTGAACGTATTTCAAATAACTATGTAATGTATTCTAATTGGTTTAAAGAAGAATAGTTTTCTTTTTAAAAATCAATTTGTTCCACTGTATATTTTCCATTTAAAATTTCTAATAATACTTTTGGATTTGTGTTAGTATAAAAAATAGGTTCAGGTGTTTGCAAATTGGAAACGCCTACTTTTTCTTCTAATACCTTTTGTGTTTGTCGGGCAACTGCCTGACCTGAATCGATTATTTGAATGTGTTCGGGTAGTATTTTCTTAATTTGCGGAATCAAATATGGATAATGACTACAACCTAATACTAAATAATCAATATTGGCATCAATCATTGGTTGTAAATAGGAGTGGAGTAAATCTTCCATTTCTGGCGAATTGATTTTACCTCCTTCAATAAGTTGAACTAAACCGTGTCCTACCTGTTCCATGATTGTAGTATCTTGATACATTTCGGTTGCTTTGTGGAATAATTCACTATTAAGTGTTCCTTTGGTTGCTAAGATTCCAATAGTTTGTGTTTTCGAATTAGTTGCTGCAGGTTTTATGGCGGGTTCAATTCCAATAAAAGGCACATTGTATTTAGCTCTTAATTCTTGGATGGCATTTGTCGTAGCAGTATTACAAGCTACGACAATCAACTTACAATTCATTTTAAGCAGAAAATCAGTATTTTTCATGCTCAAATCAATTATTTCTTGTTTTGATTTTTGACCATAAGGAGCATTTATACTATCAGCTAAGTAGATGGTTTTCTCATTGGGAAGTAATTGGTGTATTTCTTGCCAAATAGAGGTGCCTCCAATGCCAGAGTCAAAAATTCCGATAGGTTGGTTATTCTCCATAGAAACAAAGTTACGAGCTACAATTTAAATTTCCTACATTTATATTGGATCAAAAAAAAACTGCTCGCCTAAATTATAGTAACGAGCAGTTTTGTATTTTTATTTGGTTTATTTTAGAAACCTAAATCTTTTTTTACATCAGCAGTCAAATTTGGACCATCAGCTAATAAAAGAGAAGAACCGTCTAATACGTATTGGAAACCTTTTGCTTTTCCTACTTTCTGAATAGAAGCTCGTACTTTTTCCATCAATGGTTTTACAATATCAGATTCTTTCTGTTGTAATTCTTTTTGAGCGTTATCTCTAAAGTCAACTATTCTTTTTTGCATGTCTTGCACCTCTTTAGAGCGTTCGCCATTTACAGCTTCAGTTACAGTCGCAGCTTCAGCTTCGTATTTTTTTAATTTTCCTTGATATTCTTCCACCATTTTTTTGTAATCAGCATCATAAGTAGTGCTTAATTTTTCTAATTGTTTTTGAGCATCTAACATAGCGGGCATTTTAGCCATGATTTCATTTACATCTACATGAGCCGTTTTTGCTTGAGCATTAATAGTTTGATTTGCTCCTAAGATTAGTATTGTAGCGATTACTAAAGTCTTGATTTGTTTCATTGTTTTAAGGTATTTAATAATTAATTTTTGTTTGTATTTGTTTTTAACTTCTCTTCAGCTGCTTTTCTTGCAGCTGCTTTTTCTTCAATAATTTTATTTCTCTTTTCCTCTAGTGCTTTTTTGTTTTCTTCTATAATTCGTTTGCGCTCTTCTAGAGCCTTTTGCTTTGCTACTGCTTGTTTCTGTTTGGCTTCTTCTATTTTAATTTTTGTAGAATCGACAGTTACAGTAGGTGCTTTTTCAGAAACCATGCCATTTTTTTTAGCTTCCCTATCTTCAATTGCTTTCTTTCGTTTTTCTTCTAACGCTTTTTTGTTTTCCTCAATAACTTTTTTACGTTCTTCAATTGCTTTTTGTTTTTCTTCGGCCTGCTTTTTTTTGGTTAATTCAGCAGCCTCTATTTTCTCTTGCGCTAGTTTAGTTGTTTCAGGGTTTACTCCAACTGAGCTTACACCAGAGGTGTTATTTTTTTTAGCTTCTTTTTCTTCGGCTAGTTTTTTTCTTCGTTCTTCAAATTCTTTTTTCTTTGTTTCTTGCTGTAATTTTCTTTCAGCTATTATTTTTTCTCGAGCAGCTTTCTTTTCGTCTAAAAGTTTTTGTCTTTCTTTTAGATTAGGATTTTCATTCAGTTCATCTTCTTTCTTTTCTTTTTCTTCTATCTCTTTTTGTTGTTTCTTAGAAAGCTGGTCTCTTTTTTCGGTTCTGTTTAAGACACGTAAAACTTGGTCACTGATGTCAAATCGTTTGGCTGCAAAAAGCATTGTTAAATCGGATGATTTATCAAAAATAAAATCAAATTGTTTGGCTTCTGCAATATCTTGAACCGTTGTAAAAACTTGATCTTGAATAGGTTTGGCTAAAACCATTTTTTGTTGGATTAAATCGCCATTAGCTCCAAATCTTTTTTGTTGAAAGTCAATTAGTTCTTTTTCTAAAAATTTGATTTCAGTTTCTCTCTCTTCAATAAGTTCTTTAGTCAAAAGCGGTTTTTCTATTTTTAGTGCATCAACAAGCTTTTGTATTTCATTTTTTTTAGTTTCAATTTCTTGTTTCCATTTTTGAGCTTTTTGTTCTAATTGATTTTGAGCTTCATTGTAATTGGATACATTTTGTAAAATGTATTCCATATCTATATAACCTATTTTGGGACTTTTTGTTTGTGCCTTAGCACCAAAAGATCCAATCAGGGTTAAAAATAGAAATAAAAATTGTTTTCTCATAACTTGATGTTTTAGAAAATGCAACTATTTTTAGAATTGCTGTCCAATTATAAAGTGTGTTTCCCATCCATTTGGAGTAGTTTGTCCTGGAAGCGCATCAAAGCCTTTGCCAAAATCAATTCCTAATAAACCAAATGCCGGCATAAAGACTCTTAATCCTAGTCCTGCTGATCGATTTAAAGAAAACGGTGTGAAATTCTTGAAGGAATCGTATGCAGAGCCTGCTTCTAAAAAGGCTAAAGCATAAATTGAAGCAGAAGCTTTTAGTGTTATTGGATATCTTAATTCCATTGAGAATTTATTGTATACGGTTGCTCCAACTTGCTCTCCATTACTGTTTATTGGTGTTAGAGAGTTATTAGGATATCCTCTTAGTTGAATAGTTTCTCTACCATCCATAGCGTACATAGCCATACCATCCCCACCTAGGAAAAATCTTTCAAAAGGAATTGCACCTCTATTTTGATTGTAAGCTCCCATAAATCCAAATTCAGAAAGACTTCGAAGAACTAATTTACCATAAATTTTTGTATACCAATCTGCTTTGAATTTTATTTTATAGTATTCAAGCCAATTAAATTTCTTTTGATCAACTTTAGCAGGATCTGCTGCGGCGTCTTGATAATTTGCTACACTATTTGGGAACGGATTCGTACTACTAGGTACAGCAGCTAAATAATCTCCTTCGTTTACTTGTATTCCATTAGCTCCTGTATAAGTGGTTCCGGTGTATTTGTATTTGTAAGCCTCTTGATTCCCAAGATTTGAATAATCTATTTTATTGAATAGCGAATACGGAGGAGTTAGTTTTGCAGTAATACTAAATTCAGAACCATAAGTAGGGAATATAGGATTTACACCTTTATTATTTCGAGTTAAACCAATCGTATAAGCAAAATTTCTTGAAGTACCATTTCCAAAAGTAAATAGTCCGGTATTGTAGTTATTTAAATCATAATGTTGATAACTGATGGCTTGAGACAAAACAAAGAAATCATCAGGAACGGTTAATCTTTTTGCTAGTCCTACTGATAAGGTAAGTATATTAAAACTCTTAGTTTTATCTACTTTGTATGTAATGTAATTGTTTAAAAATTGTTTAGTATAGGATAATGAAGAGCTAAATTGAACTGGTTTTTTTCCTCCAAACCAAGGTTCAGAAAATGAAGCACTGTAGGTTTGAAAATAGGTACTTGCTTGTAAACGTAATGATACTTTTTGACCATCACCCATAGGCAAAGGTCTGTAGGCTTCTTTTTTCAACATATTTCTTGCTGAGAAATTATTGAAAGATAATCCTAAGGTACCGATGAAGCCACCGCCCCCATAACCACCTTGAAGTTCAATTTGGCTCGCTCCCTTCTCAGTAAGATGGTATTCTATATCCACGGTGCCCGCACCCGAATCTACGTTCTTGAACTTTGGGTCAATAGTTTCTGGGTCGAAAAAACCAAGTTGTCCAATCTCACGAATGGTTCTCACAAGCTCTTCTTTGCTGTATTTTTCTCCAGGTTTGGTTCGCAATTCACGATAAATAACATGATCGTTTGTTTTGTCATTACCCACTACAGATATTTTATTAAAATAAGCAATAGGTCCTTCTGTAACTCTTATTTCAAAATCTATAGTATCATTTGCGGTTTTTACTTCAACAGCGTTAATGCTAGAAAATAAATACCCATTATTTTGGTATAAATTTGTGATGTCTTCACCGTCAGGTTTTGACTTGTCGGCGATTCTTTTTTCTAACAATACACCATTATATACATCTCCTTTTTTTACCCCTAAAACTTTACTTAAACCTTGATCGGGGTAAACGGTGTTTCCTAAGAATTTAATGTTACCAAAGTAATACTTATTTCCTTCTTCGACTTTGATTTTGACCGCTAAACTATTTTTTTCCTTGTTATACGATACTGTGTCAGAAACTATTCGGGCATCTCTAAATCCTTTTTCTTTATATATATCTATAACTTTTTCTAAGTCTGTTTTGTATTTATCTTTGATAAATTTCGAAGCTTTAAAAATACGAGTAAGTTTTTTTTGTTTTGTATTTTTCATTGCTTTTCGCAATGTTCTATCCGATATTTTTGAATTACCTACAAAATCAATTTCATCTATTTTAACCTTGGTACCTTTGTCAATGTTGAGTACCATATTTACTTGGTTAATAGTGGTAGTATCTACAATAGTGTTGATGGTAACTTTAGTATTGTAATATCCTTCTTTTTTGTATTTATTTTCAATATAATTTTTAGTTGTAGTGATTAAATTTTCATTAACAACTTTATTTTCAGTCAGTCCATTATCTTTAATTAGACTTTCGGTTTTACTTTTCTTTAGTCCTACAAATTTTACTTTGTTTAGTTTAGGAAGCTCCTCTAAATGGAGGTCTAAAAAAACACTATCATTTTGAATCTTATTAACATAAAAGGATATTTCATTAAAAAGACCTAGCTTTCCTAGCTTTTTAATAGCACTACTAATCTCTTCTCCAGGAATGCTAATTTCTTTCCCTTTCTCAAGGCCAGTAAAGGTTACAACGGTTTGAGCGTTGAATGTTACTTTGCCAACTATATTTACATCTCCTAAGATATATTTTTTTCCTTGATCAAAAGGGACTCTATCTTGTGCTTTTGCATGAAAAAAACATCCAAAAAACAATAGACATAGGGTTATTTTTATATTTTTTTGTAACACTAAAAAATTATTTAATCTGTTCGCTTGTTTTTCCAAATCTACGTTCTCTTTTTTGATAACTTATAATCGCTTGATAAAGATCTTGTTCTTTAAAATCAGGCCATAAGATATCGGTAAAATATAATTCCGCATAGGCAATTTGCCAAAGCAGAAAATTACTTATTCTATGTTCCCCACTAGTGCGTATTAGCAAATCTACTTCAGGGAGATTTTGTGTGTAAAGATGCTCATTTATAATTGAATCGTCAATAGTGTCTATTGAAATTATATTATTTTTAACTTTATCACTGATTTTTTTGACAGCATTTACAATTTCTTCTCTAGAACCATAGCTTAAAGCTAGTGTTAAAGTAAGCTGTGTGTTGATTGCTGTTTTAGTAATTACCTCTTGAAGTTCTTTTTGTGCACTTTTTGGGAGTAGACTAAGATTTCCAATAGCATTTAACCTAATATTGTTATTCTCTAAAGTAGGAAGTTCTTTTTTTAAAGAGTTAACTAATATACGCATTAACGCTTCGATCTCTAATTTGGGACGGTTCCAATTTTCAGTAGAAAATGCGTATAGAGTAAGGTTTTCAATGCCTAATTTTGCGCAAACTTCAATTACTTTTTTTACCGATTTGGTTCCGTTTTCATGACCTAAAGCGCGCAAAAGTCCTCGCTGTTTTGCCCAACGACCATTGCCATCCATGATAATAGCAATATGCTTAGGAAGTTTATCTTTATCAATACTATTTATTAATTCCATTTTATTCTGCGCAAAAACAAGGTTTATTACCAAACGTATAGGTCATAGTTATACCTGAAAACACGTACCAATCCTTGTTGTTTAAATTTCCAAATTTTAGAGGTTGCCAGTTTTCATTCTTAGGGAAACTACCATCTAGATCGTCTGCAAATGTAAATCGAGCCCCTATTTCTAAACCAAGCACAAAATTAGAAGTTAAATTGGATTTTACACCTAAAATTATTGGTAAAGCGAGTGTTTTTTCTTTTGAATCAAATTCAGCGTGACCATATTTGAAAAATAAGCTATCGTAAAAGCTTAAACTAAGCCCTGTAAAAACATAGGGTGTAAATCGTCTTTCTAGTGGATTGTTGATGTCAAAATTAAAAAAATTAAATTCGATACCCCAGCAAGTTCTTTTATGTTGTTTTGAAACTCAAAACCTCTTAACTTTCGTCCAATTTCTTTAGAATCAGTATCTTTTGCTATTATTTTTGATTGAATATAAGAAAATCGCCAAGAATGTCTGGGTGTTTTATTCCATTTATAAATCAATCCTATTGCAGGGCTATTGGGATTGATATAGGTAGTGGTACCAACATCTCCTATATAGTTGCTTCCGCCAACAAAAACACCCAACTCATTAATTTGAGCTTGAGTACTTATAAAGCAAAAGAAACTTACCAATACATGAATGACTTTATTCATTGAAATAAAAATTGGGTGCAAATATAAGAATTATCAATCCGAAATACTGTTCGTTAAGTAAATGTCATTTATTTCTGAACTTGATAAGCGTAATGTCAATTCAGAATAGATAATTTAAACGAAAGATAGGATTAAATAGTATGAAATCAATTTAATTTCTTTTGTCCTCACCCCAAAGTAATTTGTTGCGCAAGGTTTTTAAGAAAGTCTCTTCTGGAATTTCGATCATATTAATTTCGAAAGGATTCTTTTTGATAATTAAAATGGATTCGTTTTTAACCGTAGTTACTCGGGAGTCAAGCGAAACTAAATATTGGTCTTCGCGACCTGTTACGCGTAGTTTGATTTCGGTATCGTCTGGAATAACAAGAGGTCTAGCGTTTAAATTATGAGGAGCAATAGGGGTAATTACCAAGCTTTTTACCTCCGGAGTTAAAATAGGACCTCCGCAACTCATAGAATATCCTGTAGAGCCTGTTGGAGTAGAAATGATTAAACCATCTGCCCAATACGAATTTAGAAATTCATCGTTCAAATAAGTTTCTATGGTAATCATCGAAGTAGTGTCTTTTCTACTTACGGTGATTTCATTCATAGCAAAATTAATTTCATTGATGGCCTCGTTTTCAGGCGAACAATCTAGCCCAAGTAAGGTTCGTTTGGAAATGCTGTATTTTTTATCGATTACAAATTGTAAGAACGAATCAATATTTTCTTTTTGCACCGTAGCCAAGAAGCCTAATCGACCGGCATTGATACCTAAAATAGGGACTCCAGAATTACGTACTAAAGTAGCGGCTCGCAAAATGGTTCCGTCTCCACCAATACTAATTAATAGATCAAAACTTGCATCTAATTCGGTATGAGAGGAGAACGTTTGGTAGGTTTCATGAATAATATTTTTTTCGTGCAACATTTTAAGAAATGCTGATTCGATAATGAGCTCAATATTGTTCTTTTTAAAAAAAACAAAAATGTCTTTAATAATTGGTTCTGTACTATTGAGGTAATATTGTCCGTAGATGGCTATTTTCATTTGCTATGGATTAACGCGAAGTTAAATATTGAGGTATTTGTCCAAATAATCAGAACGTTCTTTGAGACTATTGATGTAATTATCTTCTTCATGTTCGGATATAATTTCATAATTGTAGCGTCTGAAGGTTTGAATGATATCATTCATAATGCCTAGAGTCACTTTGATAGTAATTTCGATGGTTTCGGTATTTGAATCAGAAACAAAAAGGCCTAATAATTTTCCATTATTGCTTTCTACAATCTGAGTAATTTGGCTCATAGAGTAATCAATCAAGGGTTTTTTTACAATGATGATGCCTCCAGCTTCTTTGATGAACGGCGTTTCATGAAAAAATTTCATAATTTCAGCTAGTTCATAATAGCCCACATAGTGATTGTTTTCGTCCAAAACAGGAACGATATCGGAATGATTTTTACCAAAAACTTCCAAAACATCTAACCAAATCATATTGGTTCTTACAAAAAAAGGTTCCAAAGTGTATTTGTAATCACTAATTTTTTTGTCGCTATCAAAGGTTTCTAAGTCGTCGGCAACAACACTACCAATATATATTCCATTTTCCAAAACTGGAAAATGAGAGAATGTGGTATCCATAAAAAAGTCTTGTACCGCCAAAATAGTTTCTTGGCTGTCAATGGCTCTAAAATCGTTATTGATGTAGTCTGTAATCGCTGTCATAAAATCAATCCTCAATAGTTAATGCAAAATAATCAAAAAAAGGGAGAAACTCCTATCTTTTACTTTGTATTTTTGTATCCGCAAAATAGTTTAATAAACTAATTAGTAGATTTTATGACAAAGTTAAGTGTAAATATCAATAAAATAGCCACTTTACGAAATGCTCGTGGCGGAAATGTGCCTGATTTGCTGAAAGTAGCTACTGATATTCAAAAATTTGGTGCACAAGGCATCACTATTCATCCGCGTCCAGATGAGCGTCATATTCGCTATCAAGATGCGCGCGATTTGAAATCGATTGTGTATACCGAGTACAATATAGAGGGGAATCCGCAACATAATTTTATTGATTTGGTTTTAGAATGCAAACCAGACCAAGTAACTTTAGTTCCCGATGCTATTGGTGCAATAACCTCTTCAGCAGGATGGGATACGGTAAAAAACCAAGTGTATTTGACCGAGATGATTCAAGAATTTCAACGCAACGGCATCCGAACTTCAATTTTTGTGGATCCTGTTCTAGAAATGATTGAAGGAGCAAAAAAAACAGGAACTGACCGAATCGAGTTGTACACAGAAGCCTTTGCACATCAATACGATTTAGGGAACGAAAAAGGGATTGAACCGTATGTAGCTTCGGCAGTTTTAGCCAATGAATTGGGGTTAGGAATCAATGCAGGACACGATTTGAGTTTGGATAACATTCAATTTTTCAAACAAAATATTCCAGGTTTATTGGAGGTTTCCATCGGTCACGCGCTAATTTCCGAAGCCTTGTATCTAGGTTTGGACAATGTGGTTAATATGTATTTGCAAAAATTAAAATAATTGGGGCGTGTCCCTTCGGGTCGGGCTTTCGGCTTTATCTCTCCGTTGCACTACGAGGATATCGCCTTTATCCCTCACGCAGCTCAAAATAATGTAGTATGTTATATTCAAAAATAGAAGGTTCCGGTAAACCACTTTTGATTCTTCACGGATTCTTGGGAATGTCTGATAATTGGAAAACTATGGGAGTGCAATTTGCTTCCGAAGGTTTTGAAGTCCATATTTTGGATTTACGCAATCATGGAAGAAGCTTTCAGTCGGAAGAATTTAGTTATGAACTGATGGTGCAAGATATTGTGCAGTATTGTGCAGCACATCATTTGGAAAAAATTAATGTTGTTGGTCATTCTATGGGTGGAAAAACGGCGATGCTTTTAGCGGCGCGTTATCCTGATTTGGTCGAAAAATTAATTGTGGCTGATATTGGACCTAAATATTATGCACCCCATCATCAAGATATTTTGGCGGGATTGAATGCGGTTGATTTTTCTCAAAAACCAAGTAGGAATGATGTGGAGGGAATACTTTCGCAGTACATTCCTGATTTTGGAACGCGACAATTTTTATTGAAAAATTTATATTGGCAAGAGCCAGGTCAATTGGCGTTCCGATTTAATTTGGCGGTTTTTAATAAAAAAATCACCGAAATTGGTGTTTCTTTGCCAGCGGATTTAGTTTTTGAAAAACCAACACTTTTTATTCGTGGCGGCAATTCAAATTATATTTTGGATGAAGATTTTGAAGCTATCAAAGTACAATTTCCAAAAGCTATTCTTGAAACTATCCCAAATGCGGGTCATTGGCTTCATGCCGAAAATCCTGCGTTGTTTTATCAATTGAGTTTGTCATATTTAAATTAAAAAAGTTATGAAGTTATTAATTAGAATAGTAGTTACCGCCCTTTTGGTGTTGGTTTTGTCTTATTTTATGAAAGGGGTTCGTGTAGATGGGGTAGTTACCGCTTTGATTGTGGCGGTAGTTTTAGGATTATTAAACGCTTTTATCAAACCTGTTTTAGTATTTTTTACGTTGCCCTTTACCATTTTTACTTTAGGTCTATTTTTAATTGTAATTAATGGGATATTAATTTTGGTGTGTACCAAGATTGTAGGAGGATTTCATGTAGATTCGTTTTGGACAGCAACCTTGTTTAGTATCATCCTGTCTATTTCACAATCTATTATGTACAAAATTACGGGAGGATCTAAATAGATACCGCTTTTAAGCACTGTATTTACCCTATTTTTAGATTGAATTAAAAACTTGTTTGGGTTGTAAAAATTTTATAATTTTGCAACCCAATTTTATTATGTAAATTAAAGAACGAGATGGATATCAAAAGAGTAGCTATAGACGCTGTAAATGAAACAATTGTCATGACTGTAGTTCATATGGATTACAAAGGACAAGTAGCAAAAAGAATCAATGAAAAAATGCCTTTAGCTACAATAAAAGGATTTAGAAAAGGACAAGCGCCAAAAGATCTTGTTGAAAAGCACTACGGTAAAGCAATAAAGAAAGAAGAAGTAAAGAAAGTAGTTGATTTAGCTCTTGAACGTTTCATTCAATCTGAAGGATTACAACTTTTAGGTACTCCATTAGCTAAAGTAAATGAAGACTTAGATTGGGATGCTGAGGAATTGGTATTCGAATACGAAATAGGTTTAGTACCAGATTTCACTCTTGATTTAGAAGCAAAAAACAATATCATCAAGTACATCGTTAAAGCAGATGATAAATTAATCGATGGTCAGGTTGCGCGTATCCAAAAACAATTTGGTAAAGCGATTCCTCAAGAAGTAGTAGCTGAAGGTTGTGATGTAACAGGAACTTTTTCAAATGAAGATAAAGGAATCAGCAATAAAACGGTTTTATCGTTAGATGTTTTTAAAGATAAAAAAACAGCTAAAAAATTCATCGGAAAACAAGTAGGTGATGTAGTAACTGTAAATACTAAAGGTTTATTTGAAGACGATCACCAATTGATGGACTACCTTAAAGTGGGACACGATGAGGTGCATTCTTTAGCAGTAGATGTTGACTTTACAATTGAGTCAATCAACTCAACTGAATTAGCTGAATTGAACCAAGAATTGTTTGATAAATTATTTGGTGAAGGAGTTGTAACTTCATTAGAAGATTTAAAATCAAAAATAAAAGAAGATGCTGAAAGCCAATTTGCGCAACAAGCAGACCAAAAATTATTAGGTGATGTAACAGAGTTTTTAATTGATAACACGAAGTTTGATTTGCCAGCTGAATTCTTGAAAAAATGGTTGCAAACTGTTGGTGAGAAAAAATTATCTGCTGAAGAAGCTGAAGTAGAATACGCTCGTTCTGAAAAAGGATTGCGTTTCCAATTGATTGAAGGAAAAGCTTTGGCTCAAAGCAATATCCAAATTACGTTTGAAGATTTGAAATCATTTACTTCAAATGCCATCAGACAACAAATGGCACAATTTGGACAAACCAATCCTACTGACGAAGAAGTTCAAGGAATTGTAGCTAGAGTTTTATCAAATCAAGACGAGGTAAAACGTTTGTCTGACCAAGTGGTTGCTGCTAAATTATTGGAAGTTTTCAAAGAAAAAGCAAACCCAACTACAAAAGAAGTTACTTACGAAGAATTTATTGCTGCTTCATACGGAGAATAAATTCTAAAAAATTGAGTATATTTGAGCGTCAAAAGAATTTCTTTTGGCGCTCTTTATTTTGTTTTAAGCTAAGGTTCTTGTTGAGTACTTTAAACTTTTAAACTTTTAAACTTTTTAAACTAAGAAAAATGAACTACGGTAAAGAATTTAGAAAATTTGCTACAAAGCACCAAGGGGTAAACGCTATGTATTACGATAAAATCGTAGGGGCAATGACTCCAAAAAATATGACTCCTTATATCATTGAAGAACGTCAATTGAATATTTCTCAATTGGATGTGTTTTCACGATTAATGATGGATAGAATTATCTTTTTAGGAACAGGAATCGATGACCAAATTGCTAACATTGTGCAAGCGCAATTGTTATTCTTAGAAAGTGCAGATGCTTCTAAAGATATTCAGATTTATTTGAATTCTCCGGGAGGAAGTGTGTATGCTGGATTAGGAATTTATGATACCATGCAATACATCAAACCAGATGTAGCTACAATTTGTACAGGAATGGCTGCTTCTATGGGTGCGGTATTGTTATGTGCAGGTGCTGCTGGGAAGCGTTCGGCATTGCCACACTCAAGAGTAATGATTCACCAACCTTCAGGAGGTGCTCAAGGAGTAGCTACGGATATGGAAATCAACTTGCGTGAAATGTTAAAATTGAAAGACGAATTGTATAAAATTATTTCACACCATTCTGGACAAACTTTTGAAAAAGTACACGCCGATAGCGAACGCGATTATTGGATGATTGCTGAAGAAGCTAAAGTATACGGAATGATTGATGAAGTTTTAGTAAGATAGCCCCCTAACCCC
Source organism: Flavobacterium keumense (assembly GCF_029866485.1). Lineage (NCBI taxonomy): Bacteria > Pseudomonadati > Bacteroidota > Flavobacteriia > Flavobacteriales > Flavobacteriaceae > Flavobacterium > Flavobacterium keumense. The sequence continues at coordinate 282,869 of NZ_CP092332.1, read as the reverse complement.
CAAAGGGGGAATAAAACAACTAACTTAAAATATAGTTTCTCTCTCCCTCCCTTTTGGGGAGGGCTGGGGAGGGGCTCCAAAAATAGATGGCAAAACAAGTATTAGAATGTTCTTTCTGTGGTAGAAAAAAGCCTGAAACCAATTTATTGATTGCGGGTATTGATGCACATATTTGTGATAAGTGTATTGAACAAGCACACGGAATTGTTGTAGAAGAATTAAAATCGGGTGAAAGCTCGAAATTGGTTGGAGACTTAATTCTTAAAAAGCCAAAAGAAATCAGAGCTTTTTTAGATCAGTACGTTATTGGTCAAGACCAAACCAAAAAAGTAATGTCGGTTGCGGTGTATAATCACTACAAACGTTTGATTCAACAGCAATTAGACGATGAGGTAGAGATTGAGAAAAGTAATATTATTATGGTAGGTCAAACCGGAACAGGTAAAACATTAGTGGCTAAAACTATCGCTAAAATGTTGGATGTTCCTTTGGCTATTGTAGATGCTACAGTACTTACCGAAGCCGGTTATGTAGGGGAAGATGTTGAAAGTATCTTGACGCGTTTGCTTCAAGCCGCTGATTATGATGTGGCTAAAGCCGAAAGAGGGATTGTATTCATTGACGAGATTGATAAAATTGCTCGTAAAAGCGATAATCCATCGATAACTCGTGATGTTTCTGGAGAAGGAGTGCAACAAGCCTTGTTGAAACTGTTAGAAGGAACGGTGGTGAATGTACCGCCAAAAGGAGGTCGTAAACACCCCGATCAAAAATTTGTGGAAGTGAATACCCAAAATATTCTGTTTATTGCAGGAGGTGCTTTTGATGGCGTAGAACGTATCATTTCGAAACGATTGAACCGTCAAGCAGTGGGGTACAGTAGTTCGAAAAATGTGGATAATATTGATAAAGACAATTTGCTACAATACATCATTCCTAAAGACATTAAGGATTTTGGTTTGATTCCGGAGATTATTGGTCGTTTGCCTGTTTTAACGCACATGGATCCTTTGGATAAAGCGACCTTGCGTGCTATTTTAACCCAGCCAAAGAATGCCTTGATTAAGCAATATGCTAAATTATTTTTGATGGATGAGGTGGAATTCACGATTACGGATGATGCATTAGATTTTATCGTTGAAAAGGCTTTGGAATACAAATTAGGCGCTCGTGGATTACGTTCGTTATGCGAGGCTATTTTAACCGATGCCATGTATGAACTACCAAGTTCTGAAGATAAAAAATTGGCGATTGATTTAGAATATGCTAAAGAAACCCTGAATAAAAATTTATTGAAGCGATTGGAAATAGCTTCTTAAAAGTTTTCTCAGAAATAATAAAAACCTGTCTAATACAATAGACAGGTTTTTTTGTGGCTATTGCTTTATGAATTACTACTTTTTTAAATGTTGTCCCTACGAGACATTGGAGTAGGGGCGCTATATTGAATACCCAAATTGCATCCCTAACGGGATTTTTTGGAAGTAGTAATAAAATAAAAAGTTTTACTTCAATTTATTTTCCAGAAACTGTCCCGTAGGGACAAAATAGTGGTAATGAAAACAGTATTGGATTATAAAAAGTCCCGTAGGGACGAAATATTTTTTTGTTACAAACACTGAAAAATCAAACATTATTCTTTTTTATCAGCGATAGAATGTCGATTTTTGCCTTTCTAACTAACAACACTACAAATGACCATAGAAGATAAAGAAATTATTTTGTTGAAAGTTTCGGGTCAAGATAAACCAGGTGTAACAGCGGGTTTGACTTCTATATTGGCAACCTATGATGCCGTTATTTTGGATATTGGTCAAGCCGATATTCACGATACCCTTTCATTAGGAATTTTATTTCAAGTCAAAGCGGGGTCTTCTTCAGGACCTGTTTTGAAAGATTTATTATTTAAGGGGTATGAGTTAGGAATTAAAGTGAAGTTTATTCCGATTTCTATTCCCGATTATGAAAATTGGGTAAAAGCACAAAGCAAGCAACGCTATATCATCAATATTTTAGGCGAAGAACTAACGGCGGTTCAACTCGCTGCGGTAACCAAAATCATGTCAGACCAACATTTGAATATTGATTCGATTATTCGTTTAACAGGTCGTACTTCGGTAGTGGAGAAAGAAGAGTATCCGCGTTCTTGTGTGCAATTAGCAGTGACCGGAATTATTGAAGATAAAATAGCGATGACAGCTAGTTTCATGGAAATTTCTAGAACCTTGGATGTCGATATTTCGTTCCAAGAAGACAATATGTACCGCAGAAACCGCCGTTTGGTGTGTTTTGATATGGATTCGACCTTAATTCAAACTGAAGTGATTGACGAGTTAGCTGATTTAGCCGGCGTGGGCGAACAAGTGAGAGCCATAACCGAATCAGCAATGAATGGCGAGATTGATTTTAAAGAAAGCTTCAAAAAACGCATGGCTTTGCTAGAAGGGTTAAGCGAAGAAGTATTGCATAACGTAGCGGTTAATTTACCGATAACTAAAGGCGCGCACCGTTTGATGAGAGCTTTGAAATACTACGGTTACAAAACGGCTATTTTATCGGGTGGGTTTACTTATTTTGGAGAGTATTTGCAAAAGGAGTTGGGAATTGATTATGTTCATGCCAACCAATTGGAAATCAAAGACGGAAAATTAACGGGTAAATACTTAGGCGAAATTGTCGATGGACAAAAGAAAGCCGAATACCTTCAAGCCATTGCGGATAAAGAAGGAATTCATATTAACCAAACTATTGCAGTGGGGGATGGTGCCAATGATTTGCCGATGCTGAATTTAGCAGGTTTAGGAATTGCGTTCCATGCCAAACCTACGGTAAAAGAAAATGCCGCTACTTCAATTTCTAGTTTAGGATTGGATGGAGTTTTGTACCTGTTAGGCTACCACGACCGCCATATTGATATGATGGAAGAATAGCAATTCGATTGATTATAATTATAAAAGCTCAACTTTATGTTGGGCTTGGTTTTTATATAAGGATGTGCAGATTGCAATTTAATGATAAACCATAATTAAATAGTTTACGTACCGATCTAAATTTATTGTATTAGGCATAAATTATAAATCCGTATAATAATTGTAAAACATCACTAAATTTTAATATATTAATAATTACTAGTAACCATTATCTTTCAGATTTTGAGAATAATAATATATAGTATTTTATTACCAAAGAATCTGGTTTTCTACTTATAATTCTTGAAGGCTCTTTTTTAGAAATTCTTTTTATAGCCAACATTTTAGCTTGATAAACACTATATCCTTTAAATTTTAAATTAGTTGAACGTCTAGCATCATTTGCATTTTTCAATAATAAAGGGATATATTTACTATCTCCAGAATTTGCAGCTTCAAATGCCCCTTCAATTATTTCATCTTTTTCATTGCTGTTAAGCAATTTACAAATTTCCTTATCCTTATTACAGGATAGAAAGACTAAAATTATTAATATTATTATATAGTTATTCCTCATAGTTTCAAAAATTAATTACAGAGATGCTCCATATTGACAAAGAAATTTATAAGAAATAAAAAAGTGGAGATAAAATATTAAGGTGTTTATTGCCAACAACTTATGCATAAATTAATATTTAGTTTGCTTAATTGTAATAAGTCATTTGCTGAAAACTCTATGTTACATTGTCCTTCATATTCATAATATAACCATATAGTTACATCTTCATTTTTTATTCCAATATCATTAAGCAATACAATTTTATTATTCAATATTTCGAATACTTTTCGCACTGAATTATCAACAATTTCATACTCCCAATCAATTAATTCAGATGTTGGAATTAACCCTAAAATTCGAGATATTTTATTATAAACTGATTTTGGGCTATTAATTTTTATGACTAACATTTTCACTATTTAAAATAATCTATTACTTTCAACCCAATAGCACAGATTTATAATCTGTACCTATTAAGTAATTTTTTGCTATTAGTATAGCATTTTAGTGGCTCTGTAACCCTTTCAACTGCTCCAAATACTCTCTTTGATTCGATAATCTAGGAATTTTGTGTTGGCCGCCTAATTTATTTCGTTCTTTGAGCCAATCATAAAACAGATGTGGGCGCGCTATATTAATAACCAAAGGATTTAGGGTCATGTTATTGTACCGTTTGGCTTCATAATCAGAGTTGAGGCTTTGCAAAGTATCGTCCAATATCTTTTGAAATTGTGCAATGTCGGTTGGATTTTGTTTGAACTCAATCATCCATTCGTGAGCGCCTTTTTCTTTGCCATCCATAAAAATAGGAGCGACGGTATAATCTACCACTTCCGTTTGGGTGAGTTGACATGCTTTGGCGATAGCCTGATCGGTATTTTCAACCATGAGTTCTTCGCCAAAAACGTTAATGTGGTGTTTGGTTCTGCCCGAAACACGAATTCTATAGGGATTTAGGGAAGTAAAACGAACGGTATCGCCTATTAAATAACGCCACAATCCTGAATTAGTAGTAATCACCACTGCATAATTTTTAAACAATTCCACCTCTGCCAAACGGATTATTTTTTGATTGGGTGTGCCAAAAGTATCCATCGGAATGAACTCATAAAAAATCCCGTAGTCTAACATTAATAATAAATCGCTAGAATCATTCAAATCCTGAATGGCAAAGAAACCCTCAGAGGCATTGTATATTTCGTAGTATTTAAAATCAGACTTTGGAAGTAGTTTTTTATACTGTTCGCGATAGGGTTCAAAACTAACTCCACCGTGAAAATAGACTTCTAAATTAGGCCAAATTTCTAATAAATTCCCTTTGCCTGTTTCTTCTAATAATCGATTCATTAAGACCAAAAGCCAAGAAGGAACTCCCGCAAAACTGGTTACATTTTCGTTTTTGGTTTCATTGATAATAGCAGTTAACTTGGTTTCCCATTCGCTCATCAACGAAATTTTATTACTGGGCGTACTGCTAAATTCAGCCCAAATAGGCATATTTTCAATTAATATAGCCGATAAATCGCCAAAAAAAGTATCCTTGTCTTCATAGATTTGAGAGCTTCCGCCCAAGCGAAGGCTTTTTCCCAAAAACATTTCCGATGCTTCGTTGTTGTTCAAATACAAACACAACAAGTCCTTACTTCCTTTGTAATGACAGTCTTCTAACGCATCATTACTTACGGGGATAAATTTACTTTTGGCATTGGTAGTCCCACTTGATTTGGCAAACCATTTAATTGGGGCATCCCAAAAAACGTTTTGTTCGCCTTGGCGCGTACGTTCAATTAGGGGTTGTAAATCTTCGTAACTGGAAACTGGAACTCGCTCTGAAAAGGTAGTGTAAGAGGTTATCGAACTAAAATCGTATTGAGCTCCAATTACCGTATTCTCTGCTCTCCGAATCAAATTCATCAATAGCTCTTCTTGTACCTCATTGGGGTACTTTAAGAACAATTCGATTTGATGAATCCGTTGCTTTAAAACCCAAGAAGCAATGGAATTAATGATGGGTATGGGCATAGCAATTTATGATTTTAGAATGCTGATTTTAGAATGACAAATACTAACTTTGCGGCTGTATCAAAAATAGTGTTTTTTTGTATAAAAATCTATTCTTATAAATATTGGAGCTTGATTTAGAGGTAAAGCAATAAAAAACAAAGAAATCACACCTCAAATTTGAAATCATCAATCGTTAATCAACAATCATAAATGCTATGACTTACGAAGGGGTATTAACCAAAATGCAAACTGAATTTGGAGCGCCAATCCAGTATTATCTTGTTTTTGAAGACAGCTTTTTGAATGTAAACCAACTATTGGGTAAACCAATGGAAATCAATTTTGTAGGGTTTCAATGTTTGAATTGTGGGAAGAAGAAAAAAATATTCCGACAAGGATTTTGTTATGATTGTTTTTATTCTAGTCCGGCTGTGGGAGATTGGATTATGAAACCCGAATTGAGTACGGCTCATCTCGGAATTGCAGATCGCGATTTGGCTTATGAAGAAAAAGTACAATTGCAACCGCATATTGTCTATTTGGCTTTATCAAGCGAAGTGAAAGTAGGAGTAACCCGAAAAACACAAATGCCTACGCGTTGGATTGACCAAGGAGCAAGTCAGGCAATTGCCATTGTTGAGGTGCCTAATCGGTATTTGGCAGGAATCACTGAGGTGGCTTTGAAAAATCATTATGCCGATAAAACCAATTGGCGAAAAATGTTGACGAATACTTTTGAGACGATTGATTTAGTTGCAGAACGATTGAAAGTAGAACATTTAATTCCCACCGAAGTTCAGGAGTATTTTTACAATCAGAAAATTGATTTGTATGAGATGCAGTATCCTGTTTTGGAATATCCTAGCAAAGTGACTAGTTTGAGTTTGGATAAAACACCTAATTTTCAAGGGAAACTAATTGGAATCAAAGGACAATATTTGCTTTTTGAAGGCGGAACTGTTTTTAATATTCGAAGTTCCGAAGGCTATGTGGTCAAAATTGAGGTATAAAAAAACAGTAATGGGGATGTCCTAAAAGTTCTATTCTTGTCAAACTGAACTTGTTTCAGTTTCTTCTTGTAATTGAATAATTTATTGGATTCCGAAATAAATTCGGAATGACAAAATCCTTTTTTAGGACATCCTCACCTTTTGTTAAATAATTTTTTATTTATTGAATGTTAATTTCAAATGGCATTCGAGCCTGAATTCCTTTGTAGCTTTGAACGCGTTTGATTTCTTCCATTACTTTATAATTTTCCTCGCCAATTTCTTCTTTAATCAAACGTTCTTTGGTTTTAGCAAAAGGTAAATTCTCGAATAAATCTTCAAAATTTTTCTTGTATTCAGGATAATTTTGAGTGGTGTAGGATGTAATTTTTGCTAAACGAGCCGCTTCTTGTATGGCATCGTTTAAGCCTCCAATTGTATCTACTAATCCAATTTTGATAGCGTCTGAACCTGTCCAAACCCTACCTTGTGCAATAGCATCTACTTGTGCAAAAGTCATTTTACGTCCCTGAGCCACGTGAGAAACAAAGGTTTTGTAAATTTGTTCTACACCTTCTGTAGTCACGGCTTTGAATTTTTCGTCTATTGGTGCAAATGGATTGTAGTTTCCTGAATTCTCATGCGTTTTTACTTGTTCAGAATGAATCCCCATTTTATTGGTTAAGCCGCTAAAATTAGGCAGTATTCCAAACACACCAATAGAACCCGTAATGGTATTGTTTTCTGCAAAAATTTTGGTGGCATTACATGCAATATAGTACCCTCCGGAAGCCGCATAATTTCCCATGGAAACGACAACGGGTTTTACTTTTTTAGTCAATTCAATTTCTCTCCAAATCAAATCAGAAGTCAAGGCGTTTCCACCTGGGCTATCAATGCGAAGAACAACCGCCTTTACATCGTCGTTGTTTCTTGCCTCGTTGATTGAACGACGCATCGCCCCTTCGCCAATAATATTGACATCGCCTTCTCCGCTTTGAATTTCGCCTTGCGCATAAATAATCGCAATTTCATCTGTAGCATCCGAAGGAATAGATGTAGTGTTAAATTTACGCGTATAATCAGCTATTGAAACTTTTTCGTATTCGTCTTTAGTATTGACTTTGAGCAATTTTTTAATGGCGTTATGGTATGCATCTTCGTACGCTACGACATCTACTAATTTTTGTGCTTTCGCCATTTCTGGAGTTCGAGCTAAAAGGCCATTTGCAATTTCGTTCAGTTTTTGAACAGATAGGTTTCGGCTTTTGGCAATATCAGTTACTACTGAGTTCCAAATCGAATTCAATAGGGCTGTAATTTGTTCTCTGTTGGCGTCACTCATTTTATTTTCCAAGAAAGGCTCCACGGCACTTTTGTATTTTCCGTGGCGAATTACTTCCATTTTGATACCTGTTTTATCTTGGAAATCTTTGAAAAATAATAAGTCCGAAGACAATCCTTTGAAATCTAAATCACCCACAGGATTGAGATAAATAGTATTGGCAACCGAATTCAGATAGTATTCTTTTTGTGAATAAGTATTGGCATACGCCATAACAAACTTTCCTGATTTTTTAAAATCTTCCAAAGCATCTCTAACGGCTTTACTTTGTGCCATTCCAAGAGAAGAATTGTTGTTTAAAATGGAAATTCCTTTAATATTGTCATCGGTTTTAGCAGCTTCGATTGCATCAATGATATCTGTCAATCCGATGTGCTCTTTATCTGAAAAAGCCGTTACCCATGGGTCAGAATATTTTCCAGCATAGTCATTGTGGATTTCCCCTAAATTCAATTCAATCACCGAGTTTTCTTTGACAGTAACGCTTTCTTCTTCGCCACCAAAAAGGACTCCAATAAGTACGATTCCGAAAAAGAATAACATCGTGAAAACAAAAATACCTACAATGGTAGCCAATACATTTCCTAAAAACTTCATACTAATTTATTTTTCTAATGAGTAGTCATCGGTGTTAAAATGTTACAGATTTTCATTTTTTAAAATCGAAATTTAGTTATTAACACCTCACACAAATATAACATTCTTTTAGTTAATTTGCAGCCATTATGAAATCACAGCATCAGGTCGTTTTATCTATAGGAACTAATCAAGGGAATCGATTGGAAAACATCCAGCAATGTTTGCAATTGATTCATCATGAGGTAGCTACAGTAGTTAAGGTTTCTAAAGTGTATGAAACACCTTCTTGGGGATTTGATAGCGATAATTTTTACAATGCGGCTATTGTAGTGCATACCTTTGATTCGGCAGCCACAATTTTGTCAAAAATCTTGCAAATTGAGCAGCAGATGGGACGCGTGAGAGAAGAAGTATTAGGCTATCAATCTCGTGTTATTGATATTGATATTATTGCATTTGACAGTGAAATTATTAAAACAGAGCATCTGCAGGTTCCTCATCCTTTGATGCAGGAGCGGAATTTTGTCTTGAAACCCATGTTGGATTTGAATTTGGAATGGATTCATCCCGTTTTGAATAATACGGTTGCGGAGATGCTGTCTGCTACTGATGATAAAAGTGAGTGTGTAGCTGTTCAAAGTTTAGAAAGTCCGTTGCGAAAAGTTAGCTTGGAACAGTTTAATTATGTGGCTTTTGAAGGAAATATTGGGGCTGGAAAAACTACTTTGGCAACTAAAATAGCAGAAGATTTTAATGCTAAGTCCGTTTTAGAACGTTTTGCAGACAATCCGTTTTTACCTAAATTTTATAAAGACCAAAACCGATATGCTTTTCCGTTAGAAATGTCTTTTTTGGCCGATAGGTACAAACAATTGTCGGATGATTTGTCGCAATTTGATTTGTTCAAAGATTTTATTGTGGCCGATTATCATATTTTTAAGTCCTTAATTTTTGCAAAAATTACTTTGGCGGATGATGAATATAGATTGTACAGCAATCTATTTCACATCATTTATAAAGAAATGCCTAAGCCGGATTTGTATGTGTATCTGTACCAAAACTCAGAGCGATTGTTGCAAAACATTAAAAAGCGTGGCAGAAGTTACGAACAAGAAATTCCTGCCGAGTATTTGGACAAAATCAACATAGGTTATTTGGATTACATCAAATCACAAACGGATTTGAATATTTTAATCATTGATGTTTCGGATCGTGATTTTGTCAAAAATCATGAAGATTATCTTTTCATTTTGAGTGAAATTCAAAATAAAATAAATTCATAAAAAGTTATCTTTTTAATGAAAAATGCCCTCTTTTTTCTTGACTTGTTGGGTCTAATTTTAAAACAAACCAATAATCAGAAGATGGAAGTTCTTGCCCATTAAAACTGCCATCCCAACCTGTACTTCCTGGAGTTAATTCTTTGATTAATTTTCCGTAACGGTCAAAAATTTTGAGGTCTGAATTTGGATAGGATTCCATTCCTTTTACAATCCATACATCATTATAGCTGTCATTATTGGGGGTAAAAAATTTTGGAATACTTAATACAGTAATTTCTTTAGAAACCAATCCGCATCCTTTTTTATCATTGACTACAACTTGATGAATACCTCCAGGGACATTAGTAAAAAAATTAGAATCTTGCCAAACGCCATTTAAGTAGTCTATACTGTATTCATAATCGCCTTGTCCAGAAGCATTTACTGTGACTGTATTTATATCCGTTAGATCGGTTATATTTATTTGGGTAATGATTGCTTTGTTTGATGCGGTAACTGTTATAGTTCTAGTAGCGCTACAAGAAGCTGAATTAGTCACTTGAACAGTATAATTTCCTTCAGAATTTACGCCTAGAGTTGGAGTTATGGTGTTTAGATTGACACTGTTTTTTGCCCAATTATAAGTGTAATTGTTAGGCAAGGAGCCATCTAAAATACCAGGGTCTAAAGTGACGAAAAATGTTGGATTATCTGAACAAATTAAATTGGTTGAATTGAGCTCAATATTGGGTAATTTTTCTACGTTCAAGTTGATGTATGGACCTAATCCTACACAACTATTATCCAAATTGCTTTCTATTCGGATCCAAAGCGTTTGAAAATTGGGATATCCAATATTTCTGTAGTTGGTAATTGTTGAAATGGCATTAGTTTGCGACAAGGCATCTGCTTGAGTTCTGTAGTAATTAATGGTATAGGTTTGGTTTGAAGGTAATTGAGATAAGATAATTGCTTTAGATGGAGAAAGATCAAAACTCGCGATCCCATCCGAATTACTATTGCTAGCTGTGTCGTTACCATTGGCGTCTAAAAAATCATCACAAACAGAATAGGTAAAATTTGTTGCTGGATGAAAATTAGCAGTAGGAACGTTTAAGGTAATTTTACTCACGCTATGACAACCGTAGGAATTACTTATTCTAGTCCAAATGTTCATTGATGTAGGTGTGGTGTTTTCAAAAGCCAATTCGTTTGTGATTAAGTCAGCTGCTATATCGTTAATCGCTCCATTTAACGAGGTGTAATATTTGAAAGTTTCGTTTGTATAATTGGAAGAAATCAGATTATTATTTACTGTTAAATTAAAAGATGTTTTTCCATCCGAAATTAAATCAGTGTCACATTGCGTAATTGTAATATCATTTACTGTTGGTAAAGCGTTAACAGTAACTGTAATTTCGGCACGCGGTCCTTCACAAGCTGTAAATGTGTTGGTTTGACTGACATAATATTTAGTAATTCCACTAGAGGAGGTTATAGGAGTAGGACTGATAACACTTGAAGTTCCACCGCTTGACATAGTATACCAATTAAGTGTACTATTTGCATCAGCAGTTGCAGTTAAAGGTATGGCAGTAGTATTTAAACAATAGGCAACCGGAGTTACATTGGGAGTGTTTGGTAATGCGTTAATAGTAACTGTAATTTCGGCACGCGGTCCTTCACAAGCTGTAAGTGTGTTGGTTTGACTGACATAATATTTAGTAATTCCGCTAGAGGAGGTTATAGGAGTAGAACTGGTAGCACTTGAAGTTCCTCCGCTAGCTACTGTGTACCAATTGAGCGTGCTATTTGCATCAGCAGTGGCTGTTAAAGGTGTTGCGATATCATGTAAACAATAGGAAATGGGAGCTACACCAGGAGTAGTTGGTAATGCGTTAATAATAACTGTAATTTCGGCACGCGGTCCTTCACAAGTTGTTAGTGTGTTGGTTTGACTAACATAATATTTAGTAATTCCGCTAGAGGAGGTTGTAGGCGTAGGACTGGTAGCACTTGAAGTTCCTCCGCTAGCTACTGTGTACCAATTGAGCGTGCTATTTGCTTCAGCAGTTGCGGTTAAAGGTGTTGCACTATTGTTTAAGCAATACGAAATAGAATTAGTAGTACTCGGATAATTAGGTAGGGATATTATTGTTGCTTTAACTTCTGTTCTTACAGTACATTCTGATGTTGTTACATAGTAAGAAGTAGTGTTACTGAGTGTAGGAGTAGTGTAATTTGTTCCAGTTCCTAATACAGTTCCTCCTGTACTGGTATTGTACCAACTAATTGTTCCAGAAGAAGCTGTTGCGCTAAGTGTTACACTGCCTGGTCCACAATTTGAAGCTGGATTGGTTGCAGTAATTTGTGCTGCAATTGAAAGTGTGGTACTGGCTGAAAGCTGCAGTGTAGGATCTCCGGGCATCCCTCCGTATTCTACAATATAGCCTTTGGGCTGGTAGGAACCACTAGATGCTCCTGTATTAGATAAGTCATTCCACGATCCAGGAAATCCAACTCCTGGCGCAGTGATGTGTGCATAGTCTTCATCTCCAGCGTTATTAGGTTCGCCTGCATTCCAGTTTGCATACGACATAATAGTGCCTGCTTCAGGACCAGTTACCCATTTCCATACTCCTTCGACAGCTTCATCTGTTGCACCAATCCATCCTGTTCCAGGAGCTTGTTTTCCCGCTAATTGAGCTTCGTCAGCTGCGGTAAGAGTGGCTAGATACCCTTGTAAGCCGTAAAATGATTTTAATGAAGCGGCCGTTTTGGCATCAGACCAAGTAATACCTAAACTTGGGAAATATTGGTAATAATGGCCATTTCTTGGTAAATAATTAGCTTGTCCATTCCCTAAAGAAATAGAAAAGCTCCGAGTTCCAGATGGATTAGGAGAGGAATTGTAGTAGGCAACATCTTTAATTGCCGCTTCAAATTCAGAATAATTAACAGGTGTTCCTGCTATAGGACTCGATAAGGTTAGTTTTCCTTCTGTTGCATTCCAGGACGAGGTAATCGTAGGGTGTGAGCTAGTATTAGTTAATAGTAATTGGTCAGTTCCAATTACATAGCCACCAGCAATTTGAATATAAACGGCTTCGGTTGTAGGGTCGGCAACATCATGAGTAATAGTTACTGTTGTTGCAATTTTAGTTTGAGTAAGAGGGCAATAGGCTGTGTTTCCTGTTGCGGTTATTGTGGGAGCTGCTATAGAGGTTGATTTTTTGATGGGGGGATCCAAAGAGATACTTTTGGAATAACCTATTTGGATTCCAATTAATATAAGAAGTGCTAAGAAGAGTGGGGTGTTTCTTTTCTTCATGCTATAAATATAGTATTTTCAGTAAATTGGTTCTACTTATTTTGAAAAATGTAATTTTTTAAACAAATCCCAAACAACAATCCCTGCACTAACGGAAATATTTAGAGAATGTTTTGTTCCTAATTGCGGGATTTCAATAGCGCCATCACAAAGGGCTACGGCTTCTTGGGCTACCCCAAAAACTTCGTTGCCAAATACCAGCGCATATTTCTGATTGTTTTCAACTTCAAAATTTTGAAGAAAAATAGCGCTTTCGACTTGTTCGATTGCAAAAGTCTGAATTTTTTCTGCTTTTAGTTTTTGGATAACATCCAAAACATTTTCGGCATGTTCCCAAGCTACAGTTTCAGTAGCGCCAAGGGCGGTTTTATGAATTTCTTTATTAGGTGGGGTAGCAGTGATACCACACAGGTAGATTTTTTCAATTAAAAAAGCATCTGCAGTTCTAAAAACAGAACCAATATTGTGTAAACTGCGAATGTCATCCAAAATCAAAATCAAAGGTGTTTTTGCTGATTTTTTAAAATCTTCAATTGATTTTCTGTCGAGTTCGCTGTTTTCTAATTTTCTCATAGTAGTCAGAAGTAGTAGGTAAAAAAAAAGCTTCCGTGAAAGTAGGAAGCTTTTGTGTTTATTTTGAAATAAAATTAGCTTTTTGCTGCAGCCGCTACAACATTCCCCTTAATAGTTAAAACTTTAGTTGGTTGACCTGCTGCGTTTGATGAAATAGTAACTGTTTTTGTAAATGGCCCCACTCTATTAGTGTCATATTTTACACCAATAACTCCTTTTGCTCCAGGAGCAATAGGTTCTTTTGGACTAGAAGGTACTGTACAACCACAAGAACCTTGTGCATTAGTAATTACTAAAGGGGCATTACCATTATTAGTAAATACGAACTCGCGTTTTCCATCAGCATTTTGATTAATTGTACCGTAATCAATTACTTCGTTTGCAAAAACCATTCCTGCTCCATCTACTTTAGCAGTTTTTGCAGTGATTTTTTTGGTTTCTTGAGCATTTGAAGCCACAGATCCTAATACTAACAAGGCTAAGATAATTATTCTTTTCATAATTTATTTAATTAAAATTTAAATAACAAAGCTAAAAAAAAATGTAAAACTAAATCATAAAATTCCCTTAAAAATAGATAAAACTTTAGAACAGTTTATTATTCGCTATAAAATCTATAAATTCGCTCACATATTTTAATCGATTAAAAAAAATAAATTGGCAGCTAAAGAGAAAGTAGTAAAAGAAACTCCTTTAATGAAACAATACAACGAAATCAAGGCAAAATACCCTGATGCGTGTTTGTTGTTTCGAGTAGGAGATTTTTACGAAACATTTGGAGAAGATGCGATTCGAGCTTCAAAAATTTTAGGAATTATATTGACCAAAAGAGGAGCTGGTTCTGAAACCGAAACGGCTTTGGCAGGATTTCCTCATCACTCTCTTAATACCTATTTACCTAAGTTAGTCAAAGCGGGTTTGCGTGTTGCTATTTGTGACCAATTAGAAGATCCAAAAATGACTAAAACCATCGTGAAACGTGGGGTTACGGAGCTTGTTACACCGGGTGTTTCGATGAATGATGAGGTGTTGCAAGCCAAAGTCAATAATTTTTTGGCCTCAATTTATTTTACCAATAAAAACATTGGGATTTCATTTTTAGATGTATCTACAGGAGAATTTCTTACTGCTCAAGGGAATGTGGAGTATATTGATAAATTGTTGCAAAATTTTAGTCCGAGCGAAGTTCTAGTTCCAAAAAATAATAAAAATGATTTCAAAGCTGCTTTTGGGGAGGATTATCATAGTTTTTATTTAGAAGATTGGTTGTACAAAGAAGACTATGCTTTTGAAACCTTGACGAAACATTTCCAAACAGTTTCCTTGAAAGGTTTCGGGATTGAAGAATTGAAAGAAGGAATAATCGCTGCGGGTGCGATCTTGTATTATTTGTCTGAAACACAGCACAACAAAGTACAACATATTACGTCTATTCAACGAATCGCTGAAGATGCCTACGTTTGGATGGATCGTTTTACGATTCGTAACTTAGAATTGTACCACAGTTATAATCCGAATGCAGTTACTTTACTAGATGTGATTGACAGAACGCTTTCTCCAATGGGAGGGCGTTTGTTAAAACGTTGGTTGGCTTTGCCATTAAAAGATGCTGCTAAAATTCAAAGTCGCCATCAAGTAGTGGCGTATTTGAAAGACAATCAAGAAATTTTAAAAAACATACAATCGCAAATCAAACAAATTTCAGATTTAGAACGTTTGATTTCGAAAATTGCGACAGGAAAAGTATCGCCACGCGAGGTTGTGTATTTAAAAGAATCATTAGACGCTATACTTCCTATTAAAACTTTGGCTTTACAAAGTCCACAAGAAGCGGTTAAAGTAATTGGCGATAGTTTGCATAGCTGTGATTTGTTGCGTGAAAAAATAAAAACCACGCTGAATCCAGAAGCTCCTGTGGCTATTGCCAAAGGAAACGCGATTGCGGTAGGTGTGAATGCCGAATTAGACGATCTGCGCGCTATTTCTATTTCGGGGAAAGAGTTTTTAGAAGGAATTGAAAAAAGGGAATCTGAAAGAACAGGAATTTCTTCTTTGAAAATCTCGTTCAATAATGTTTTTGGGTACTATATTGAGGTCAGAAATACGCACAAAGATAAAGTGCCTGAGGAATGGATTCGCAAACAAACTTTGGTAAACGCAGAACGATATATTACCGAAGAATTGAAGGAATACGAGACGAAAATTTTGGGAGCTGAAGAGAAAATCCACAAAATAGAATCCGAATTATTTGAACAATTAGTACAATGGATTGGTACGTATATCAAACCGGTTCAAATGAATGCCAATTTGATAGCGCAATTGGATTGTTTGTGTTCATTTACCCAATTGGCAATTGAAAATAAATATGTTTGTCCAGAAATTGATGATTCGTATGAATTAGAAATTAAAGAAGGAAGACATCCTGTGATTGAGAAACAATTGCCTGTGGGAACACCTTACATTTCTAATGACGTATTTTTGGATAGAGAAACACAGCAGTTGATTATGATTACGGGACCTAATATGTCGGGTAAATCGGCTATTTTACGTCAAACTGCTTTGATTGTGCTCTTGGCTCAAATGGGAAGTTTTGTTCCGGCAGAGAGCGTACGAATGGGAATTGTAGACAAAATTTTCACCAGAGTAGGAGCAAGTGATAATATTTCGATGGGCGAGTCGACTTTTATGGTTGAAATGAATGAAACGGCCTCTATTTTGAACAATATTTCAGACCGAAGTTTGGTGCTTTTAGACGAGATTGGAAGAGGAACAAGTACTTATGATGGAATATCGATTGCTTGGGCTATCGCTGAATTTTTGCATGAACATCCTACGCAGCCTAAAACGTTGTTTGCTACACATTATCATGAGTTGAATGAAATGAGTGAATCGTTGCCGAGAATTCAGAATTTTAATGTGGCAGTAAAAGAATTGAAAGATACCGTTCTTTTTGTTAGAAAGCTGGTTAAAGGAGGAAGTGCGCATAGTTTTGGTATTCATGTAGCTAAAATGGCAGGAATGCCTCAAATTGTAATTTTGAAAGCGCAAAAGCTATTGAAGAAATTAGAGAAGAACCATTCAAATGAGGCGCTTAATGGCATCAAAGAAATTAAAGAAGAAATGCAAATGAGTTTTTTCAATTTAGATGACCCGCTTTTAGAAGAAATTAAAGAAGAAATTCTAAATTTAGATATCAATACCATTACGCCAATGGAAGCTTTGATGAAGTTGAATGAAATAAAAAGAATGCTGACTAAAAAATAGTTTTGATTTTAAAGGTTACGTTATCAGAAGATTACCTTTTTGGGGCTATTTTTTTAAAGAAAAGGCTTGTGTAATTGAATTAATGTATTAAATTTGCATCCGCAATACAGAACAAGTATCGCGATTCTTTCATAAGAATTGAAAATGCGAAAATAGCTCAGTTGGTAGAGCGCGACCTTGCCAAGGTCGAGGTCGCGGGTTCGAGCCCCGTTTTTCGCTCCAACAAGACCATATAATGCTCGGATGGTGAAATTGGTAGACACGCTGGACTTAAAATCCAGTGAACAGCAATGTTCGTGCGGGTTCAAGTCCCGCTCTGAGTACTAAAGCCTCTTCAATTGAAGAGGCTTTTTTTATTTTTATAGATAAAACGATAGATGTGGTTTTTAGAATAGTATAGAACATGGGGACTTTTGTAATTACAAAACGATTTAACGACGAATATAAGTTTGTATTTGCTTCTAGAAAAGGAAAAACAATCTTTACAAGTTTGAGTTACGAATTGAAATTTGAAGGAGAAGAAGCTATTGAAAAATTTAAGGCCAATATTGATTTAGTTACATTCTTAAAATTTAAATCGCCTAAAGGGAAGTTTTATTTTAAACTACTTTTGGATGGTGTGCATTTTGCAACTAGTAGAAAATACACGACCGAGTTGCGGCTTCAAAAAGGAATTGATGAAATTGTGAAATATGCTGGACAATCTGATGTACTTGATTTTTCGGTCAATGATGTCGTTTTTTCGGATTAAAAATACGTTGGATTCAACTTTATTAAATAAAAAAAGCCGTTACACTATGTGTACGGCTTAATTTTTTCTGTGTCGTAATTTAATTACTTTGCAGCAGCAGCAGAATCAACTGGAGCAGCAGCAGAATCAACAGCAGCAGCAGCAGTATCAGTTGCAGCAGAATCAACAGCTACAGCAGTAGTATCAGCAGCTACTTCTTCAGCAGGAGCTTCAGCTTTTTTACAAGATACAACAGTTAATACAGCAACAACAGCTAAACTTAAAAATACTTTTTTCATCTTACTTTATTATAAAAGGTTAATTATTAATTCGTGGCAAAGATATAAAATTTTTAATATGTAAAATATTTTTTCATTTTTTTTTTAAATAATATTCGCTAATAGTGTTATTTTTTGGTCAAAAGAACTTCTAATTGAGAAAATACCCTATGTATATTCAAAAAAAGGAAAATTATTGAGCCCTAGATGTATTTGAGAATTTGATTCACAGCACCTTTATTTTTTTGTACAAATTGTGCGCAAATTTTACCCATTTTAATTCGTTCAGATGTATTTGCAATTAAATTTTCTAATGATTTATTGAGTTCTGTTTGGTTATTTATGGTGATACATCCTTTCAGGTCAACTAAGTCGATAGCTTCGGCAAAATGAGAATAATGGGGGCCAATAATTATCGGGATACCAAAGGTAGCAGGTTCTAGGATGTTATGAACGCCGGGATGTCCAAATCCACCACCCACATAAGCAATATCGGCATAGCTGTATATTTTAGTTAAAATTCCAATAGTATCAATAATAAAGACATTATAATCAGCAAGATTTTTATCTTCTTTTTCTGAGAAAAAGACGACCTTTTTAACACAGTTTGTTTTTAATTGTTGAATTTGTTCTCGCTTAATATTGTGTGGTGCAATAATGTATTTACAGTTAGTGGGACTAGAATTAATGAAATTTAGAAGTAATTCTTCGTCTTTTGGCCATGAACTTCCGATCACAATAGTTGTTGTATTGTTTTTGAATGTTTCAATAAAATCCAATGTATTGTCTTTTTCTAGAATAGTTGCTACTCTATCAAATCGTGTGTCTCCAGAAACTACCGCATTGTTTTTGCCTAATTGATGAAGTAGTTGTAATGAACTTTCGTTTTGCACAAAAAAGTAAGTAAATGCTTCCAACGCTTTTCTGTAAAATCCACCATACCATTTAAAGAAAGCCTGTTTTTCTCTAAAAATACCTGAAATCAGGTAGGTAGGTATTTGTTGTTTTTTTAATTCGTTTAAATAATTAGGCCAAAATTCATATTTAATGAAGAACACCAAGTCAGGATGTGCTAACTGAATAAATTTTTTAGCATTTTTCATCGTGTCTAAAGGTAAATAAACGGTTGCATCTGCTACGGTGTTGTTTTTGCGAACTTCATAACCAGAAGGAGAGAAAAAGCTAACGATGATTTTATGGTTGGGGTGGTTCTCCTTCATTTTTTCAATCACGGGTAATCCTTGTTCGTATTCTCCTAATGAAGCAGCATGAAACCAAATCGTTTTGTCGTCGGGTTTGATTTTGGATTTTAAGGTTGAGAATACGTCTTTTCTTCCAGTAACAAAAAGATTAATCTTTGGTATAAAAAAAGCAAAGATTTGTAATAATAGCCCTGCTATTGAAACAATTACACTATAAATTAAAAGCATACCCGATATTTTGGTGCTAAAATACAGTTTCTTTATTTTATTTTGATTGGTTGGAACTTTTTAAATGCCTATTTTTGTTTTTCGTTTTACGAATAGACGCAATTTAATTGGAATTTTAACTCAAAATTTTCCAATCATTAAATAAAAAGTAAATGAAAAAAATTCAAATGGTTGACTTGAAAAGTCAATATGATGCGATAAAAGAGACAGTTAATGCTTCTATTCAAGAAGTTTTAGATACAACTACTTACATCAACGGGCCTCAAGTTCATTCGTTTCAAAAATCGTTAGAAGATTATTTAGGTGTAAAACATGTTATCCCTTGTGCAAATGGAACCGACGCTTTGCAAATTGCGATGATGGGCTTAGGTTTACAACCAGGGGATGAGGTTATTACGGCTGATTTTACTTTTGCTGCAACGGTTGAAGTAATTGCTTTGTTGCAATTAACACCTGTTTTGGTCGATGTAGAGATGCACAATATGAATATCGACATTAACAAAATTAAAAAAGCAATTACTCCTAAAACGAAAGCCATTGTACCGGTTCATTTGTTTGGTCGTGCCGCTAATATGGAAGCCATTATGGCTTTAGCCAAAGAACATAATTTATATGTTATTGAGGATAATGCGCAGGCCATTGGAGCCAATTGTAAATTTTCTGATGGTACAAAAAAGAAAGCGGGAACGATAGGTCATGTGGGGGCCACTTCTTTCTTTCCTTCTAAAAATTTAGGCTGTTATGGTGATGGAGGAGCAATTTTTACTAATGATGATGCATTAGCACATACACTTCGCGGAATTGTTAATCACGGAATGTATGAAAGATACCATCACGATGTAGTGGGGGTAAATTCTCGATTGGATAGTATTCAAGCAGCTGTGCTAAATGCAAAATTACCCTTGTTGGATCAATACAATAAAGCAAGACAAAACGCCGCAAGAAAATACACTGCAGCTTTAGAAGGTCATAAAAACATTATCGCGCCTAGTATTTGTGATATCTGTGATTGTCACGTTTTTCATCAATATACGTTGCGAATTATTGATGCCGACAGAAACGGTTTGATGCAATATTTATTAGATAAGGGAATCCCATGTGCTATATATTATCCCATTCCACTACACAGTCAAAAAGCCTATGCTGATGCACGCTATAAAGAGGAAGATTTCCCAGTTACCAATCAATTAGTAAAAGAAGTGATTTCGTTACCTATGCATACAGAATTAGACGATGAACAGATTAAATTCATCACAGATAGTATTTTAGAGTTTTTAAATAAATAGGCGCAATACCCAAAAAGCAAATGAAAATACTAGTAACAGGAGGGTTAGGATTTATTGGTTCACATACAGTTGTAGAACTTCAAAACGAAGGTTTTGAAGTCATTATAATTGATAATTTATCCAATACTTCATTGTCTGTTTTGGATGGAATTCAAAATATTACGGGTAAAGTTCCTGCCTTTGAACAATTAGACTTACGCGACAAAAATAAAGTACAAGATTTTTTTAAACGCCATACTGATATTGAAGGTGTTATTCATTTTGCAGCCTCTAAAGCGGTTGGGGAAAGTGTAGGCAATCCATTGTTGTATTATGAAAATAACATTAATGTGTTAGTGTATATTCTACAAGAATTGGAGAAAAATCATACCGCTAATTTTATTTTTAGTTCGTCTTGTACGGTTTACGGTCAAGCCGAAAAAATGCCTATTACCGAAGATTCATCGGTTCAAACTGCGCTATCTCCTTATGGTAATACAAAACAAATTGGAGAAGAAATTATTATAGATACCGCTAAAGTTACCAATGTTAATGCTGTTTTACTGCGTTATTTTAATCCAATAGGCGCTCATCCTTCAGCTGAAATTGGAGAATTACCTTTGGGAGTTCCGCAAAATTTAGTGCCTTTTATTACGCAAACTGGAATTGGATTACGTCAAGAATTATCCGTTTATGGAGACGATTATCCTACTCCAGATGGAACGGCGATTCGCGATTATATTCATGTAGTAGATTTGGCAAAAGCACATGTTATTGCAATGCAACGTTTATTGAATAAGAAAAATCAAGATAAAGTAGAAACCTTTAATTTAGGAACAGGGACAGGAAGTTCGGTTTTGGAAGTGATTCATGCTTTTGAAAAAGTAAGTGGACAAAAATTACCGTATAAAATTGTAGCGCGTAGAGAAGGTGATATAACAGAAGCGTATGCCAATACTGATAAAGCTAATACGGTTTTGGGATGGAAAGCACAATTCACTCTTGAAGAAGCTATGGCAAGTGCTTGGAAATGGGAACAAAAAATTAGAAGTTAATCATATTCTTAGTTCAATTAAAATAAAAATCCCAAACGAGTAGTTTGGGATTTTTATTTTTGAACACATTTTATTTACGCATTAGCAGTAATTGCTTCTTTGTCAATTTTTCCAATTAGACCAGCTAAAACTTTTCCGGGGCCAACTTCAGTAAAGCTTGTTGCACCATCTTTAATCATTTGTTGAACCGATTGTGTCCATTTTACTGGAGCTGTCAACTGAATGATTAGGTTTTTCTTAATTTCAGCTGGGTCAGAAACGGCGTTCGCCGTTACATTTTGATACACAGGGCAAATAGGAGTAGAGAAAGTAGTCGCTTCAATTGCGGCTGCTAGTTCTTCTCTTGCTGGTTCCATCATTGGGGAATGAAAAGCACCACCTACTGGCAAAATTAACGCACGTTTTGCACCTGCTTCTTTCATTTTTTCACAAGCTAGCTCCACTGCTTTGTATTCGCCCGAAATTACTAATTGTCCAGGACAGTTGTAATTAGCCGCTACTACAACACCATCAATAGAAGCACAAATATTTTCTACAATTGTGTCTTCTAAATTCAATACTGCTGCCATAGTTGATGGAGTAATTTCACAGGCTTTTTGCATGGCTAAAGCTCTTTGTGAAACCAATTTTAATCCGTCTTCAAAAGATAAAGTGCCATTGGCAACTAAAGCTGAAAATTCTCCTAAAGAGTGGCCAGCTACCATTTCTGGTTTGAAATCAGCTAAGGTTTTAGCTAAAATAACCGAATGTAAAAAAACAGCAGGTTGCGTTACTTTGGTTTCTTTTAGTTCTTCGGCAGTACCTTCAAACATGATGTCTGTAATGCGAAATCCTAAAATGTCATTGGCTTTTTCGAATAGTTCTTTTGCTAAAGGTGAATTCTCATATAACTCTTTACCCATTCCGGTAAATTGTGCTCCTTGTCCAGGAAATACGTATGCTTTCATAAGTTTTATTTCTGTTTATTTTCTCTAAAATTGATAATAGCAAAAGTACTATTTTTTGGTTTATTGTTCCATCGGAATTTCCATGATTAAAAAACGAGAATCTGAATTGGCTTTGATTTCGACTTCATCGGTTTCCCAAATTCCAATAGCATCTCTTTTTTCTAATTTTTCTCCATTCACTTCGATTTCACCTTCAATGTTCATGATGTAAAAACCATTTCCTTCTTTTTTTAGTGCCAATTTTTTAGACAAGTCTTTGTCAAAGTCACCTAAGTAAAACCAAGCGTCTTGATGTATCCATACACCTTCATCATCTGGATTTGGCGATAAAATTTGAGCAAAATTATTTTTTTGCTTAGCGGTATCTAAAGTAATTTGTTGGTAACGCGGCTCCACATTTCTGTATTTTGGGAACAGCCATATTTGAAAGAGTTTAGTTTGTTTATCTGCATTAGGATTGAATTCGCTATGTTGAATACCAGTTCCTGCACTCATCACTTGTACATCGCCTGTTTTAATTGTTGAGGCGTTGCCCATGCTGTCTTTGTGAGCCAAATCGCCTTCTAATGGAATCGTGATGATTTCCATATTGTCGTGTGGATGCGTGCCAAAACCCATTCCGGCAGCAATTGTATCGTCATTCAAGACACGAAGCATACCAAATTGGATACGTTCTGGATTATACCAATTGGCAAAGCTAAAACTGTGATAGGCATTGAGCCAACCGTGATCAGCATGACCTCTTGAACTCGCTTTGTGTAAAATAAAATTTTCCATATTGATTTGGATTTAAAGTTTTTTTAGCGGTAGTAATTTAAAGTAAGTTACAACAAATTTGTTGTCTTTTATTTCACCAATTACCTCTGCTTTGCGAATACTAGCACAAAAACCATCATCTGCATGAGCATCTCCGTGGGCATCTATATTGGTGCCTTCTACAAAATAGGATTTTCCATCAATTCGAACGGCTAAGTCACAACTTTTTCCTTCCATTTTAAATTGGCATTGGCCACAAGAGGCTTCTACAATTTGAATTTTTGAATTTTCTTTTTTGTCTTGTGCCAAAATTACGGCGCTACTTAAAACAAATAAAAAAGTTAGTAATTTTTTCATAAGCTATTGTTATTTAATCTTCCTCTTCAATTTCAAATTCAGCATCTTTTTCCCAGATTTCCATTTCGCAAGGTTTGCAATTGAATTTGAGTTTGTACTCGAGTTCGCCTTGTTTTAAAACCAAAGGTTCTTTGACTTTTTTGTCGCGGTGCTCAGGATGGTATTTTGGACAACGCTCCAATTCGTATTTGATGCAATATTTGGTCGTCATTACACGAGATTTACCCGGATCCCATTGCAATTCAAAAGCTTTTTCAATTTCGGTAACGCCGTGACGTTCGTAGAATTTTCGTGCCAATTTATTGGAAACATTATACGTGAAATCCAATTGGGCCACAGGAAACGGATGATTGGTTTTTACGATTTGGTGTTCCTCTCGCTTGTAATTGGCTAGACGAATTTCGGTCAATTGCTCGTATACGGTGCGACGCATTTCGTTGACTTTTGAAATCGGCAAAAACCAATTTTCTGAAAACTGAATTGTAATTTCGTCTGCTGTGTAAGGTGTAAAACCCGTTTTGGCTAACTGTGTTTTGATGTTTTCTTCTATGGACAAATTATTTTTGGTGGTTTCTTTGGCATGTTCCAATTGGACATTGCTTACATAACCATCTTCATCAGTTGCGGTGAGTACAAAACCAGTTTCGTTTTCGGTTAAAACCAAAGATGTACTAATTTTTCTCACGGCACTGTCTTCGCGCTCTACAATTTTGATGAAAGCTGCGTCGTTGTTTCGGTAAATGAAAGTTCCGTCTTTGATTTCTTTTAAAACGTTGGGGTAAATAATGCCGTTTTCGGCCTTGTTTACATAAATTCCGTCAGCTTCGTTGTTCTCGTTTATAAAACACAAACCATCGCCATTGTTGAGTAAATGACCATTCTCAATTTCGTAGGAGTTGCCAATAGTTCGGATCAATTTTCCAATATATTGTCCTTTGGATTTTGGGCTTTCCCAAGAACCGATGGATTGGTGTCTTTCGTTGACGAAATAGTCAGTGTAACCACGGTTGAAAGTGCGGTTCAACTCCGAATCGAAAGTGAAGGTACATTTACCCGAAGACGCTTTTGTATAATTGGGATTTTGTTCTAAGAAGGCGTCTAGTTTTTTTCTAAGGAACGACACATTATTTTTAACATAAACAATGTCTTTCAATCGGCCTTCAATTTTAAAAGATACGATTCCAGCTTCGATCAAGTTTGGGATTTGGTCGGTTACATCAAAATCTTTGATGGAAAGCAAGTGACTGTTTTTGATTAAGGTTTCGCCGTGACCGTCAATTAAATTGTAGGGCAAACGGCAGTTTTGAGCACACGAACCTCGATTGGCAGAACGTTCGCCATTGGCCACACTCATATAACAATTCCCGCTAAAGGAAACACACAAAGCGCCCGTTACGAAGAATTCCAATTCGACATCGGTTGCTTCGCTGATTTCTTTGATTTGGTGTAAGTTCAATTCTCGTGCTAAAACTACACGTTTGATTCCTGCATCGGCAAGGAATTTAATATTTTTTGGATCTCGGTTATTGGCTTGGGTACTGGCATGTAACACAATAGGGGGTAGCTCCATCTCCATAATTGCCATGTCCTGAATAATCAAAGCATCCACCCCAATGTGGTACAATTTCCAAATCATTTGGCGACAGGTTTCAAGCTCGTTGTCGTATAAAATGGTATTGATTACTACAAAAACTTGGGCGTGATACAAATGGGCATATTGAACTAAGGCCGCGACATCTTCGATGGAATTGTGAGCGTTGGAACGCGCTCCAAATTGTGGAGCTCCAATATACACAGCATCGGCACCGCTATTGATAGCAGCCATACCATGCAATAAGTCTTTGGCAGGCGCTAGTATTTCGATTTTCTTTTTCATTATTGGATTACTTTCTTTTAGAAAAATAAGGCTGCAAATTTCTTATAAATAATTGAGATTTTTGGAAAAAGTTTTTGGTTTCAGAGTTTCAGGTTTCAGGTTTCAGGTTTCAGCGTTTCAAAGTTTCAAGTTTCTTTACTATCACGTATTACTAAACTAAACACTTTCTCCAAAAGTCAATAGATTATGATCGGGATCGAGGAGAGAGAATTCTTTTTGTTTCCAAGGTTTGGTTTCAAGCTGTCCTGCGGGATGAATGGCTACATTGTTTGCTATAAAATGATTGTATATGTCTTCTATATTTTTCGTACGGATGTAGACTTGTCCATAATTTTCCATTGGATTTAGATTGGGGAATTCAAAAAAATGCAATTGAATTTCGTCTTTTTGCAACATTAAATAGCTCTCAAAGTCAGCACTGCCAAAAACTTCAAAGTCCAATTGGTTACAATAGAAATCTTTGGTTATGGCTTTATTGCGCATCGGAAGTTTGGGGTGGGTTTGTTTGAGCATTTTAGTTGATTTGTTATTGTAAAAATAGGAAAAAGCCCCAAGTTTCCTTGAGGCTTTGATAGTTTTTTAAATAGTGTTTTATGAAAGCGCTTCTTTGATTCGGCGTAAGGCTTCTTTTAAAATATCTTCGCTAGTAGCATAAGAGAAACGAATACAGTTTGGGTTTCCAAAAGCATCTCCTGTTACGGTAGCTACATTGGCTTCGGCTAAAAGGTACATAGAGAAATCGTTAGCGTCTTTAATTTCAGTTCCTCTTAGGGTTTTCCCAAAGAAAGAAGAAACGTCTGGAAATACATAAAAAGCACCTTCTGGAACGTTGATTTTCATTCCTGGAATCTCTTTGATTAATCCCACTACTAAATCTCTACGGCTATGGAAGGCATCTACCATGTGCTTCAAAACGGATGGATCAGCATCTACTGCAGTAATGGTAGCGCGTTGAGCCACAGAGTTAGCTCCACTAGTTACTTGTCCTTGAATTTTAGTACAGGCTTTGGCGATGAATTCTGGTGCGCCAATGTACCCAATTCTATATCCTGTCATGGCGAATGCTTTGGCAACTCCATTTACAGTGATCGTTTTTTCTAACATTCCTGGAATAGAGGCAATACTGCAAAAAGTTCCAGAAAAATTAATGTGTTCGTAAATTTCGTCAGCAACCACATAGATGTTTGGATATTTTTCTAACACTTTGGCCAAAGCAGTTAATTCTTCACGGCTATATACGGAACCACTTGGATTACATGGCGAACTGAACCACATCATTTTTGTTTTTGGTGTGATTGCGGCTTCTAGTTGTGCTGGTGTGATTTTGAAATCAGACTCAACAGAAGTTGGAACTTCTACAGGAACTCCTCCTGAAAGTTTCACGATTTCGAAATAAGAAACCCAATACGGTGCTGGTAAAATTACCTCGTCTCCGTCGTTTAACATTACTTGAGCAATGTTATATAGTGATTGTTTTGCTCCTGTCGAAACTACAATTTGCGATGGTTTGTAATCCAAATCGTTGTCTCTTTTGAATTTTCTACAAATAGCTTCTTTTAATTCTACATATCCATCTACTGGAGAGTAGGTGCTGTAATTTTCGTCAATGGCTTTTTTTGCGGCTTCTTTGATGAAGTCTGGCGTATTAAAATCAGGTTCGCCTAAACTCAAACTGATAATGTCTTTTCCTTGTGCTTTTAATTCTCTGGCTAAAGCGGCCATGGCTAAAGTTTGTGATGTAGCCAAATTGTTAATTCTGTCTGAAAGTGGATTGCTCATTTTCTAATTGTATTGAATAGTCTAATTTGTAGTTGTTAAATTAGGTTTTAGTTAGTATTTGTTTTTATGCACTTAATTCGGGTTTCATTCCTAAATTTTTTAAATGGGTAAAATGTGAAAGTATGGCTTCTCGTGTGGTTTTAAACTCATGATACGGAAGGTTACATTCTTTAGCGGTTTGTTTGACAAACTCAGCTATTTTACTATAATGGATATGAGAAATATTTGGGAAAATA
The DNA here is from genome assembly GCF_029866485.1 of Flavobacterium keumense. Classification (NCBI taxonomy): domain Bacteria; kingdom Pseudomonadati; phylum Bacteroidota; class Flavobacteriia; order Flavobacteriales; family Flavobacteriaceae; genus Flavobacterium; species Flavobacterium keumense. Next base: position 255,345 of record NZ_CP092332.1, on the reverse strand, counting down.
TGGTGTTCGATTTGGTGATTTAAACCACCTGTATAATAATTCACTAGCCAATTTTTAGGAGCAAAATTAGCCGTAGTATATAATTGGTGGATGGCCCAGGTGTTTTCTATTTCGCCTTCTTCGTTTGGTATTGGATTTTCTGTTTCATTAACTACGTGAGCCAATTGAAAAACAATACTCAAAATCAATCCAGCAGTGTAGTGCATTACTAGAAAACCTACAATTACTTTCCACCACGTGATGCCTAAAACCATTGGAATTACTAACCAAATAGAGAAATAAATAATTTTTGTAATGATTAAAGTAGTCCAACGAATAACTGGTTTTTTGAATTCGCCATACGACAAATTGCGTTTTAAATAGCGTTTCATTTGAAGAAAATCAGTAGTGATTGCCCAATTGAAAGTCAATAAACCGTATAGGAAAACAGAATAATAATGTTGGAATTTATGGTAGCTATACCATTTTGCAGTTTTAGAAAATCGCAAGATGCGACCTGCTTCTAAATCTTCATCATGCCCCAAAATATTAGTATAAGTGTGGTGTAACACATTGTGTTGTACTTGCCAGTTGTACACATTTCCTGCCAAGATGTAAATACTACCCCCATAAATTTATTGACCCAAGATTTACTCGAATATGCCCCGTGATTGCCATCGTGCATTACGTTCATTCCCACACCAGCCATACCTACTCCAATAACAAAATTCAGTAACAAATAAACCCAAAACGGCATATCCATAGCTAACAAGAAAAAATACGGTGTCAGGAAAATAGAGAACATTACAACTGCTTTGAGATGCAATTTCCAGTTTCCGGTTTTGTCAAGATTGTTTTCTTTGAAATACGTATTGACCCGCGAGTTTAATGTTCTAAAAAATTTTAGATCGTCTTGCTTTGCAAATGTTGGAGCGGTGTTTTTCATAAACTTGTGTAATAATCTACAAAGATACTTATTAAAAATTTTCGATGTGCAAAAATGAACTACTATTTCCAATCTAAAAAGAGTACTTTTGTTAAAAATTTTTAAAATGGAAGCAATTCTGAAGCATTTTCCAAATTTAACTGAAGTTCAAAAAGAGCAATTCCGTCAGTTAGATGTATTATACCACGATTGGAACGAAAAAATTAATGTCATTTCCCGAAAAGATATTGATGCGTTATATACCAAACACGTTTTACATTCTTTAGGAATTGCTAAAATTCAGCCGTTTGCTCCAGGTACTTTTGTGTTGGATGTAGGAACAGGAGGCGGATTTCCAGGTATTCCGTTAGCGATACTTTTTCCAGAAACTCGTTTTTATTTGATTGATGTGATTGCTAAAAAAATAAAAGTAGTTCAAGCAGTGGTTGATGCTTTAGGACTGGAAAATGTGAAAGCAGAACAAATTCGTGCCGAAAATGTAAAAGGTGATTTCGATTTTATCGTTAGTCGGGCGGTAACTAATATGCCTGATTTTGTTTCTTGGGTGAAAACCAAAATCAAAAAACAACACAAACACGAACTGAAAAATGGTATTCTTTACCTCAAAGGTGGCGACTTAACCGAAGAATTGAAAGATTTTCCTAAAGCGACCTTGTACGACTTAGCCGATTACTTTGAAGATGAATTTTTTGAAACCAAGAAAGTCGTGCATTTACCTTTGAAATTTACGATTTAAGATATACGATATACGATTGTAAATAGTTACAATAAAAAAAACCACAAATTGAAATTTCAATTTGTGGGTTTTTTATATCGTACCTCGTATAACGTATATCGTATATCGTACCTCGAATATCGTACTTCGTATATCGTCTTATCCTAAAAACGGATATCTGTAATCTTCGGGAGCTACTAAAGTTTCTTTAATAGTTCTTGGCGACACCCAACGCAATAAATTTAAGGCAGATCCGGCTTTGTCATTAGTCCCTGAAGCTCTAGCGCCACCAAAAGGTTGTTGTCCTACAACAGCTCCTGTTGGTTTATCATTGATGTAGAAATTTCCAGCTGCATTTTGAAGTGCTACAGTTGCTTCTTCAATAGCATAACGATCGGTACTGAAAACAGCTCCAGTTAAAGCGTATTCAGAAGTCGTATCTACTAATTTTAGAGTTTCAGACCATTGCGCATCTTCATACACATAAACGGTGATCACTGGACCGAACAATTCGGTTTCCATAGTAGTATATTTTGGATTGGTAGTTACAATTACCGTTGGTTCAATAAAATAGCCTTTTGATTTATCGTAATTTCCTCCTATAATAATTTCGGCATCGGCATCTTTTTTAGCTTGGTCAATGTAACTTGCTAATTTGTCAAAAGACCCTTCGTGAATCACCGCCGTAATGAAGTTAGAAAAATCTTCTGGAGATCCCATTTTCATTGACTTTACATCCGTAATTACTTGTTCTTTTACAGCAGGCCATAAACTTTTTGGAATATAAGCTCTAGAGGCTGCAGAACATTTTTGTCCTTGGAACTCAAAAGCCCCACGCACAATTCCTGTAGCTACTTGTTTTACATTTGCCGAAGGATGTGCAATGATAAAATCTTTTCCTCCTGTTTCTCCTACAATTCTTGGGTAGGTTTTATAATGATGGATGTTGGTTCCAATTTTAGCCCAAATATCTTTAAAAACATGAGTCGAACCTGTAAAATGAACTCCAGCAAAATCACGACTTGCCAAAACTGTATCGGTCACCATTAACGCATCTCCAAAAACCACATTGATTACACCATCAGGTAAACCCGCTTCTTTGAAAATGTCGATAATAATTTTAGCAGAGAAAACTTGGCTGTCGCTTGGTTTCCAAACCACAACATTTCCCATCATGGCAGCACTAGCCGGTAAATTAGCGGCAATGGCTGTAAAGTTGAAAGGAGTAATAGCGTAGATGAAACCTTCTAATGGTCGGTATTCTAAACGATTCCAAACAGACGAATCAGATTTAGGTTGGTCACTATAAATTTGTGACATGAATTCTACGTTAAATCGCAAAAAGTCAATTAATTCACAAGACGCATCGATTTCGGCTTGGTGAATTGTTTTAGATTGTGCAATCATCGTGGCGGCATTGATTCTGGCTCGGTAGGGTCCGGCAATCAATTCGGCCGCTTTTAAGAAAATAGCAGCGCGTTGTTCCCAAGCCATGTTAGCCCAAGCTTGTCTGGATTCCAAAGCATTTGCAATGGCTTTTTCTACATGTGATTTCTCAGCCAAATGGTAGGTTCCAACAATGTGTTGGTGGTCGTGAGGTGCCGACATGGTTCTGGTATTTCCAGTTCTGATTTCTTCACTTCCAATATACAATGGAACGTCGATAGTGGTATTCCACATTTTTTTATAAGCTTCTAATACAGCTGTTTTTTCAGCAGAGTTAGGGGCGTAACTTTTTACGGGTTCATTTACCGCTTTGGGTACTTGAAAAAATCCTTTTAACATAACTTTGATATTAAAAAACCTGTTAGTTTAACAGATTTGAATTAGAAAATCAATAATTAAATTTATTCTGAATCTTGCGAATAATTTAAACTTATACAAAAGTACAAAGGATAATTCAATAAAAAAGATAATTGGAACTAATAAATTAAAATTTATTCAACAAAATAAAAAAATTAATTAAGAGCAAAAGGAGCACTTAGTCTAAAAGAAGGGACAATTACTTTAAAAGTCTTGGTTGTGGTGAAATTAATCATGTTGAAATGTCCTTTCATCGCACCATGCGGAGATGATAGTAAACAGCCTGAACTATAGGTGTAAAATTCGCCTGGTTTTAATACTGGTTTTTTGCCAATAACACCTTCGCCATCTACTATTTCTAATTCGTTCAATGAGTCAAAAATTTCCCAATGACGAGAAACTAACTGTACAGAATCTTTACTGTGGTTTTCGATTTTGATTTCATAACTAAAGGCAAAATGGATTCGATAGTTTTTGAAGTAAGTACCTTCAAAACTAGTCAAAACTGAAATTTTAATACCTCTTGTTATTTGAGAAACCATAGGAAATTGTTACTGAAAATCAAATCTATTGTTACAAAATTACAAAAAAATGATTTTGCTTCAACAATTTGATTGGAAAATGTTTTTTAATTGATTATATTTAAGGAAGTTGCGGTTCCTTTTCCTATTACATGGTCATATCGATCGGTGTTTTCTCGGTAATATACAAGAACCGTATATTCGTTTTCCGTTTGATAAAAATTACCGTCAATGGCATTTTCTAAATCAATAGTTCCGTTGGGTTTCACTGCTGAATATTCAAAATTTGTAAATCCTTGTTTGATTAAAATGGCTTTTTCATAAATCCCTTTTTCAGTATTGTACTCCATTTTGTTTTCAGGAGTGAGGGCATAATTATTAAACATTCCAGTTACATAAATTGCTCCATCAGAACTTCTAAAAAGTGGTGCTGAAAGACTAAAATATATCCAAGAATAATCGGCTTCAATTTCACTGTTTTCGGCAAATAATCGACGGACTACGAAGTTGCCATTGACATCGGGCCAGTTGTAATAATTGGAATTTGCGCGTGCTTCATTAGTAAATAAATAGGTACTATAAATGTCTTTTTGACTGTCAATTCGAGAGATGTTGTTGCTTGCTACTCGAATTTCTTTGTTGTCAAAATACAGAAATTCGTTTCCAGCCCAAAATTGAGTTGGGGCGTCGTATTTGTAAACCAAATCATTGCCCATTGTGTATTGTGGAGTAATATTGCTGATTGCAGTGTGGAATTTTCCATTTTGAATCAAGACTGTTTTTACGTTTTTTAATGGGTTTTGGAACGTAATTACATTGGATTTGATGGTGAATTCTAAATTGTGTTTAGCGTCTAAATTAGTTACAGTTCGCGCTCTTTTGACCTGCATAGGAACAGTGACTAAATCTTCGTACACAATAAATTTTCTAGAGAAAACGACTTCTTTGTCTTCATTTAAAATTTTCAGAATGTAATTGCCGCTGATTTTTAGTTGGGTGTTGTTATTAGGGAAATTTAATCGGTAGTGGGTGTAAATCTGCAAGCAGTTAAATGAACTTGCGGATTCCTGAATTCGCTGGTTGTCAAATCCCTGTAAATACTCTCTTTTTTGTAAATCAGAGGGATTCCAGTTGTAATCACAATGAATGATTTCGTAAAAATAAGAAGCGTCATTCCCAAAAAGATCGTCAAATTGTAATTGAAATGCATCTCCTAGTTGGAAAATAGGTACTACATTTTGATTGTTTTGTACAAAAGAAATGGTCTTAATGTGGTAGGGAGGTACAATTTCTTTTTCTACTTGAGCTGTTGCCAAAGTAAATACAAAAAAGAGTAGTGTTTGAAATAAATAACGAGTCATAATTGTCATCAGAATTACGGAAATGTAAATATAAACAATTACTGGTTGTTAATTATTTGAAACAAACCGGTATAATTTCGCCAGGTGCTAAACAGTACTTTGTGACTAATTCTGGACTTATTTTTTTGGTATAATCTTCTTCAACTACAGTAAATCCAATACTTCGTAATTTGTCGAAATAATCGCGTCCATATACTCTAACGTGGTCGTATTGTCCGAAAATCGCAGCGCGTTCTTTTTCATCAGTAATGGAATCGTCAGAAAAAGTAGTAGCTCGATTTAAATCTTGTGGAATTTGAAGAATGGCCATTCCTCCTGGTTTTAAAACGCGATACAATTCTTGCATGGCTTTGGTGTCGTCAGGAATATGTTCCAAAACATGATTACAAAATAGCACATCGTATTGATTGTCTTCAAAAGGCAGGTTACAAATATCTGCTTTTACATCGGCTAGAGGCGAAAATAAATCGGTAGTGGTGTATTGAATGTTTTTTTGCTTTTTGAAACGTTTGTAAAATTCTTGTTCTGGTGCAAAATGGAGTACATTTTTTTTCTCAGTTGCTGTAAAAAAATCGGTTTCATTTTGTAAATACAGCCATAATAAACGGTGTCTTTCTAACGATAGTGTACTTGGCGAAAGCACATTGTTTCTTTGCGTACCATAACCATAAGGCAAAAACATTCTAAAACTTTTTCCGTCAATTGGGTCGGTGAATGTGTTTCCTTTTAATAAAAATGCTAAAATAGGCCTTGCCACAATACTCAATCGAATTAAGACAGGGCGTGGGATGGTATTGAGGATAAATTTAAACACAGATTTCACAGATTTCGCAGATTTTAATTATAAAATGATTCGTTTGTATTTTAAGCTATCTTCTCCAAAATTGATTAATAATCCAATTTTATTCTTTGATGCCGCTAAATAATTTAAAGTTTGTTTTATTTCGCTACTTGATAAACTTTCAATTGCTTTTAATTCTAAGATAATTTCATCGTAAACCGTAAAATCAGAAAAATAATATCTAGGTAAAAGAATATCTTTGTATTCAATAGTGTATTTTTTCTCTCTTTCGTAAGGGATGTTATTTATTTTAAATTCATATTCTAAAGCATCTCCGTACGTATTTTCACTATGACCTCTGCCTAATATTTTATGGACTTCCATACACAAACCTATTATTTTATAGGTCTCATCTTTTAAATAGAAATTTTCCATAATTAGGGTTTGTGAAATCTGTGAAATCTGTGTTAGAATAAAATAGTTAAATCAAAGTTGGGTCTTTTCTAAATTCATCTTCCTCATTACTCACAATTCCTAAGGCGTCATAGATATATTTGAAAGTCGAAAGCAATTCAGGTTTTCCATCTACTAAGGCTACATCGTGTTCAAAATGTGCAGAAGGTTTGTTGTCAGCCGTGGTGATTGTCCAACCGTCTTTGTGTTGTTTGATATTTTTGGTGCCCAAATTAATCATTGGCTCGATGGCAACTACCATTCCTTCTATAAATAATTTTCCGCGGCCTTTTTTACCATAGTTAGGCATTTCAGGTTCTTCGTGCATTTTTTGTCCTAAACCGTGACCTACTAACTCGCGAACAACTCCGTAACCATGAGCCTCGGTATATTTTTGAATCGCATTACCCACATCTTCTACACGATTTCCTGCTCGAAATTCACGAATTCCAACGTACAATGATTCTTTAGTGATTTGTAATAATTTTTTGGTTTCGGGAGCGACTTCGCCCACTTCAAAAGTATAGGCATGATCGCCATGAAATCCGTTTTTAAAAGCACCACAATCTACTGAGATAATGTCGCCACTTTGTAAAGGGGTATTGTTTGGAATTCCGTGTACTACTTGCGTATTTGGACTCATACAAAGTGAATTTGGAAATCCGTATAGCCCTAAAAAACTTGGGATTGCTCCGTGATCACGAATGAATTCTTCGGCTAGTTTGTCTAAGTATAATGAAGTGACTCCTTCTTTGATTTCGGAAGCAATCATTCCTAAAGTTTTGGATACGATTAAAGCACTTTCGCGCATTAATTCGATTTCTTCACGTGATTTTACTATAATCATATTCTAAAAATAAGAATGCAAAAGTAACACTATTAATCTGGATTTGCCATTATTTTGAATAATTCAGCATTGGAGTTAAAAAATCGATTTTCTAATCCTAATTGCGACAATTGAATGTTTACTAAATTATTCTCTCTAGAGTTCAGTAAAAAAATAGAACTTTCTCCCATTGAAAATAGGCGTTCTTCGGATTGTAACATTTGCAAATTGTCTTTAACTAGTCCTAAAATTATTTGGTATTGTTTTTCAATTGATTTTATTTCGGTTTGTTGTGCTTTGATTTTATTTGTAAGCTGGATACGTTCAAAATCTAATGTAAATTTTGCATCCTGAATCTTAAATTTGGATAATTGTAAACTACCTCGTTCTTTTCTTAAAAATAGAGGGAATTTAAAATTTAACCCAATTTTATAGTTATTAAAATTAGTTTCATTCCAATAATTTGGTTCTGATAAGTAATGATATCCTAAATCTAATTTTGGTAATAAATTGTTTGCTTTGAGTTTCCTATCTACCTCTAATAATGCAAGTTTGCCTTGAAGAGCATTGATTTTAGGATGGTTCTCGATAGGCAAATCTTGGATTAGTAATTCATTTGTGTTTAAAGTTTCTAGGATTGTTTGGGTTAATTTTTCTTCGGGAACAATTGTGTCTTGTAATTCTAAAGGAATGTTATTGTCAATCCATAAAAAATTAGCCAATTCTAGTTTAGACTTGGTGAGTTTTAATTTAGCTTCTTCTAAATTCCATTGTCTTGTTTTAACTGTAATTCCTGCTTCGACACTGTCTATTGCTGGTTTGTCGCCATTTTTAATTAAAGATAAAATTCCATTATAGCGGAATTGGGCATTTTTTAAATAACTGGAATAAAGTTCTACTTCACTATAATTTCGTTTCCAATTAAAATAGGCTAATGATGCCTTGTAGAGAACCTCGATTGCTTCCAACTTGCGTTCGGCTTGACTTAATTGAATTTGAATTTTAGCTTTTCTTACATCAGCCATTCGTTGGTTAATCAATAATCCTTGTCCAATAGGGATTGTTATTCCTAAAGAAGTTAACCCTTGATTTGGGACCGTATTTTCGGGATTAATAAAAATTCCCTCACTGTTGTCAAAACTCGCTTTCAGTTCTATACCATACCAAGTAGGAATTTTAAAACTACTGTTAAAAAAGGAATAATATTCCTTGTTTTTGAACTGCTTTTTATCATAATCAACTTCAATTTTTGGATCAAATCCCCCTCTTGCAATCATTAAGTTTGCTTGTGCCATATTGATTTCTAGATTGGCATTTTTTACTAAAGGGTGGTATTTCTTTACATATCCTAAGAACTCATTATAGGTAAGTTCTGTAGAATTTTTGTTTTGGCCCCATAAAAAACAACTGCAAAACAGAAAAGTTACGATTAGTTTTTTCATCATTTTTTTTCTTTGGTTTTACTTTCTTTTGGGGAGTAATAGTTAGGAGGAAAACCGTTCAGAGTTCGCCATAATTCAAACCAAATAGGTACATTTTCTAGTAACGCCAAGGTTTGTGCTCCTGAACCGATACTGATTTCTTTTGGCCATTTAGCTTCTTTTGGATCAGGTGCTACCAAAACTCTAAATTTTCCGTTAGGACTTATATATTTTTCAATGGCTACAATTTGTCCACCAAAAGTACCATAGCTCATATTGGGCCATCCAGAAAAAACTATTGTTGGCCATCCATCGAACCAAATTCGTACTTTTTCGCCTTTATGGATTAAGGGCAGGTCTGCGGGAGATACAAATGTCTCTACAGCAATATCATATTGAGAAGGCATAATGCTAACAATTTCGGTACCTTCTTTAATAATTTCTCCAATACCCGATTGCATTGCTCTGTTCACGTAGCCATCTTGAGGGGCTTTGATATAATACATACCATTACGAATTTGGTAGTTTACATATTGATTTTGTAATTTATTTACCTGAGCCTGAGTGTCATATTGATTGCTAATTGCGGTATATTGATCGCTTCTTGCTTTTGCAGCTTTTTCACTATATTCAGCATTGATTCGGTTGATTTCTATTTTAGAATTTATCAAATCGTTTTTACTCGCTAATAGTTTGTTTTCTTGCGTAATTATTTTAGCTTCCACTTCTTGTAGTTTTAGCCTTTTTTCTTCAACATCTGTTAACGGTTTTAACCCTTCTTTGTTTAATGTTATCGAACGATTGAATTGTGTTGTTGCGATTTTTATTTGTGTTTTAGTCGCCTCTAAATCCATACTATCACTTTTAACTTTGAGTATCGATTGACGAATTTTATTTAGCGCTTGTTCTAATTTTAGACCTTTCTCATTGTTAATTGCATTAATTTGGCTAGAAAGGGTTGTTACTTTATCTCCATACGAAGCTAGGGATAAAGATTTTGCATCTACTTGATTTTTAGTGTTTTGAACTAAATTAGGATCAAAATAATCTTCTTTTATTTCAGAGATAAATAGGATAGTATCGCCTTTCTTTACATAATCCCCCTCTTTTACGTACCATTTTTCAATTCTTCCAGCAATAGCAGAATGAATGGTTTGTGGTCTTTGATCTGGTTTGAGTGTTGTTACTGCTCCAGAGCCTGAAATATTTTGAGTCCAAGGCAAGAACAGGATTATAATTCCAAGAAGTGCTACATAGAGAATAATCTTGTTTAAAATTTGATAATGAGGTCTATTAGTTAAATTCTGTACTGTGCTGTATTTTTCTATATTTTCAGCAATTGGATTTTTTTTCGAAATATTTAGCATAGTGTTATTGTTTTACATCGGCAATGATATGCCCATTGTTCATAGTAATTTTTCTGGTGCATTTCTTTTTCCAATAATTGTTTTTTGAAGATACAATAACCGTCCATTTGTTTGAAGGATTAGTGATAAAGTCAATAATCTCTTTGGCAGCAATTTCATCCATTTTGTCTAAAGGGTCTTCATAAAAAAGTATTTTAGGTTTGCTTACAATACTTCTCGCTAATAGGATTTTTTGTGCATTGGAAGACGAAAGTTGTCTACCATCTGGGAAAATTTTAGTCTCTAATCTATTTGGTAACGTTTTAATATAATCTCCAAGTTGTACACTTTCTATAGCCCATTTTATATCTTCATTTGAAATAGTAGGATTGTTTAGAGTAATGTTCTCTAATACAGTGCCTTCAAAAGGAGTCTCTCCTTGAGTAATGGTGCTAATTTGAGATCTATATTGAGATAAGTCTATTTTTCTATACGTATCGTCGTTGATGAAAAAAGAACCTGAAGAGGGTTGTATAAACCCTGAAAGAATTCGAATAAGCGTTGTTTTACCCGAGCCGTTGACTCCGTCAAGGTATATTTTTTCTGAAGGCTCAATTTGAAGGCTAATTTGGCTTAAAATATCATCTGTTGAATCAGGGTATTTGAATCGAAGGTTTTCGGTTGTTATGGAGATGTTTGTAAAGCAATAATCAGCATCTGCTTCGCTTGTATCTTCCATTTTTAAATCGGCGATTTGGCCTATTTTTTCTACAGATGTAAGAACGTCATATAGGCTTTCCAATCCAATAATTATTTTTTCAATAGAACTAAGTACTAATAAAATGATGATTTCAGCAGCCACAAATTGACCAATATTCATTTTTTGGTTTAATACCAAATAACCTCCAATAAGCAGTAAACTCGCTGTGATAATTACTTTAAAAAATATTAGTTGTGTGTACTGTCTTTTAATTATTTTAAAATGTTTTTCACGATAATTAATATACTCTGTCACTAGGGAGTTGTTTTTTTCGAGAGCGTATTCAAAATTTTCTTGTTTTCTGAAACTGAAATTATTTCTTGCGATTTCTTGTAGCCAACTGACCACCTTGTATTTGTATTTTGATTCTTTTAAACTTGATGATAATCCGGGATAGTATGAAAATCGAAAAATAGAAAACAATAAGATAGATAAAAGGATACCAAAAAAGATGAAAAATGGATGGTATAGAGAAAGTAAGAGTATCCCAAAAAGAATCTGTAGTAATGCAGTAGAAAAATCAATTAATAGTTTAGAAGTGCCTTTTTGGATTGTTAGTGTATCAAAAAATCGGTTTGCTAATTCAGGAGGATATTGGTTGTACAATTCTTCGAATTGTATTTTGGGTAATCGATATCCGAATTCAAAAGAAGAGCGAACAAATATTTTTTGTTGTAAATTTTCAGTAATACGCAATTGCATTAGCGATAAAATTCCAACAAGAGCTACACCAATCACCACTATAATCACTAAGACTATCCATGAAATACTGACTCTTCCCGCTTGGATGAGGTTGATAATTGCTTGAATTCCTAAAGGCAAAGACAGGCTTACTAAACCTGAAAAAATGGCATAGAAAAATATTTGGTAAATATCCCTTCTGTCAAGTTTGAGTAAATTGTAAAATCGTTGTAATGGGGTTAAGCTCATAATTAATTTATCTTAAAGTTTTTTCTACTAGATCAATATAGAAATCAGTTACAGAATTTTTCTCAGTACAGTTGGTGATCGTTTTTAAATGGTTTTTCAAAAAATGTTGGTGTAAGGCTCCTTCCACTATACAAGAGGCTAAGCTTTTTGCGAAAGGATAGTTTGGGTTTACTTCTGTTATAATTGCAACGATTCTGTTTATTATTCTTTTATAAACCATAAAGAAGCCTTCTTTGTTTTCTTCATCAACTTCTTTGGTAAGTAATGTTTTGGTGAATTCTTGGATGATAATATTATTCAGTATAGATTCGTTAATATGTAAAGTGCTATTGTCATCTTCAACTTTTTCAGTAACAATTGTAATCGCTTTTTTCAATCGTTGCATTGGCTCTTCAACATTATTTGTCGCAAAAACGAGTTTGTATTCTATCCAGCCCCAATACCAAGAGGATAGGTACAACATTAATTTATGTTTGCTTTCGAAGTAGCGATAAATTGAACTTTCGTTGGAATTTATTTTTTCTCCTAATTTTTTAAAAGTGAAGTTTTCAAATCCAATTTCATCAATCAAAAGAATACTCTGCTCAATTATTTTTTTTCCTAGATCAGATGTTTCTGGGTTTTTGACATACAGTTTATCGTTAACCGCAATAATGATGTTTGAAAGTATGTTTTGCATAACACGATATATTTTTATGCAAAAATAATAGTATTACTATTAATATTCAAATTTTAACTTTTATTTATAAAAAAAACCGTCCCAATTGGAACGGTTTTAATGTAAGATGAAATGGATATTATAATAACGAATGACTTGTCATAGCAGCAGGTTGTGCAACACCCATCAATTCTAAAATGGTTGGAGCAATATCTCCTAAAACACCGTCGTTAATTTTTTTCAAGTCTTTGTCTACTAAAATAATTGGCACAGGATTCGTAGTGTGAGCTGTATTAGGCGAACCATCAGGATTAATCATGGTTTCACAGTTTCCGTGATCGGCAATGATGATGGTAGTGTAGTCATTGGCTAAAGCCGCTTCTACCACTTCTTTTACACAAACATCTACTGCTTCACAGGCTTTGATAGCGGCTTCCATAATTCCGGTATGTCCTACCATGTCTCCGTTAGCGAAGTTTAAACAAACAAAATCCACTTCTCCTTTATGCAATTCAGGAACCAAAGCGTCTTTCAATTCGTAAGCACTCATTTCTGGTTTCAAATCGTAAGTTGCCACTTTAGGTGAGTTTCTTAAGATTCGAGTTTCACCCTCAAAAGGAGTTTCTCTACCACCCGAAAAGAAAAACGTCACGTGTGGGTATTTCTCTGTTTCGGCAATACGAATTTGTTTTTTGTTGGCTTTTTCCAATACCTCTCCTAAAGTTTCTGTGATGTTGTCTTTATTATAGACTACTTTTACATTTTGGTAGGTTTCATCGTAGTTGGTTAGCGTTACATAATACAAATTCAATTTGTGCATGTTTTGCTCGTGAAAATCTTGTTGCGAAAGCGCTTCGGTCAATTCACGACCTCTATCGGTTCTAAAGTTGAAGAAGATTACTACATCGTCTTCTTCAATTATTGCCAATGGTTTGTCGTTAGCATCCACAGCAACAAGTGGCTGAATAAATTCATCGGTCACATCGTTTCCGTAACTGGTTGCTATAGCAGTTACCACATCTTTTGTTGGAGTTCCTGTTCCGTGAACTACTAAATCGTAAGCTAATTTTACACGTTCCCAACGTTTGTCACGATCCATTGCGTAGTAACGACCAATTACCGAGGCAATTTTAACCGGTGTTGGCGCAATATAATCGTGTAAGTCTTGAAGGTATTTTTTCCCTGATTTAGGATCTACGTCACGTCCGTCAGTAAACGCGTGAATAAATACTTTTTCCAATCCGTATTCTTGTGAAGCATCGATCAAACCTCTTAAATGAGAAGTGTGAGAGTGTACCCCACCATCAGAAACTAAACCTAAAAAGTGTACTTTTTTGTTATTGGCTTTAGCATAATTAAAGGCATCGATTAAAACGGGCTCTTTGGCTAATGTTTTATTGGCTACAGCCAAATTAATTTTGGCTAAATCTTGGTACACAATGCGTCCAGCTCCAAGGTTCATGTGACCTACCTCTGAATTTCCCATTTGCCCCTCAGGTAAACCAACGTTTAAACCATCGGTTCTCAATTGAGCATTTGGATATTGAGAATATAAACTATTTATAAAAGGGACATTTGCATTGTCTATAGCAGATACTTTCGGGTCAGGAGATTTTCCCCAACCGTCTAAAATCATAAGGATAACTTTCTTGTTCATTGGAATTTATTTTAGGCAAAGATAAGGCATTTTAAAAATCTCCGAATACTTACCATTCACAATTATTCAAATAGTAACAAATACAATCGTTTTTGTTTTATAAATGACTCTTCTTGTGATTAGCGGTTATTTTTTGAATGAATTGTAATCGATGAAATAGCGCATGCTAATAGAAAAGATATGATTTAAGTAGTGTCTATCGATTACTTTTTTTAAATTGGTTCCTAAGTCATTGACAAATTCATTTTCAAATAGTGTTGCATTGTTTCTATATAAAATTGAGAGTTGACTTCCAGGAGCAAACCACCAAGAATACGACACATCTAAATTCCACGCATTGAATATGGAATCACTATTTTGACTAAAATGGGTAGTTGGAGAGAGTGTTCCGTTAGTATTAAGACTATAATATTGACTGTATTTGGCATAACTTAAATAATGACGTAACGAAAGGTTGAAATTCATGTCACTATTCACGGTAAATTTTCCTTGGATAGCATTGATATAGGTAGTTCGGTCCCTTCTTCCCATAAAAATTTCGTTTGAAGATGAGTTGTTGCCAACATAGCCTAAGTTGTTATCTTGATGACTGTATTCTACACTGTATGTTAGTGATAAATGATCCGAAAAACGGTATCTTGGCGAAATAGAAAATCCATAACCTATTCGACCTTTTTCATTAGCGATTCCGAAAGAAGGATTGAAATCTAATGCAAATTTTTTGTTGTAATTAGAGGAATAGTAGAAGAAAGCATTGACAACTTCTGGAATCTCTAAAAATCGAGATTGGTCAGCGGTACGGGGTTCATAAAAATCATACGTTTTTATTGGTCTAGCATTGAATCCTCCTCCAAAATAATTATTTTTTTTATTGATAGAATTTAAGTTGAAATTCAACATTCCTTGTTGGATTCGACCAGTACGATTATCGAATTCTGAATAGAGATTCAAATAAATGTTGAACATGTTGAATGTCTTGGTTGGATTTAAAATGCGGTAACTGCCATTAGAATAAAAACTATGGTAATTGCTCTGAAATTGAATACCCATATCGTCTTTATCAAATCCTTTTGAAATGTATTCAGCTCCTGCTCCAAATTGGAACTTTCCACTCGTTTCTCCAAAATTGATGCTTGAGCTATATCCTTTTTTATTTTCTGTATCTAGTAAATTAACATAACTGTACTTATAATCTCCAGATAAATTGTAGGTGTTTTTCTTTGTGTTTAAATCAAATAAAAGAGCAGATACATTTCCGTCACGTCCATTCCCATTTCGAGTTACATTGGTATTGATAAATGAAACAGATGAATTTTTTCTAAAGCGTTGATCTAAAACAAATACATTATAGTTAGCCATTGGTTCTATTAAAGCTTTGCGCGTTGTTCCAGTAATGTCATTAGTAATGATGGCTTCTGTTTTTTCGGTTACAGCGTTCAAAACTCCAATCCCTAGTCCATTTTTGGTTCGGCCAGAAATTTTTAACGCATTCAATAAGTTTACTTTTCCTGGAGATTCAGTAATAGATTCATTAGCAGATAGTTCAGGGGTACTACTTGGGCTTCCGCCAATTCTGCGCGAATAAAATAGATTTCCTTTACTAAATAATTCTGTTCCTTCAGTAAAAAAAGGACGATTTTCATTGAATTGTTGTTCGAATGGCCCTAAATTTAAAATGACATTATCAAATGTGGTTTGCCCAAAATCAGGGACTAAAATAGCATCCAAAGTAAACGCATCATTGATGCCGTATTTAATATCGACTCCGCCTTTTAAATTGCCTTTTGTTTTTTGATTGGCATTGGAATTCAAATAAAAAGAAGAATAGGGAATTAGAAATAATCGGGTGGGCGTTTTGATATTTTCTATCCCATTCAAAATCCCTTCTTGATTGCCTCTAGAATTGATTTTATTGTCAATTAAATTCCAAGAATAAAATTTGCGTTCTCTCTTGAAATCTCTGATGAAATTAATTCCCCAAGTTTGTTTTTTTTCTGACGAAAATCGAAGGGCAGCGTATGGGATTTTAATTTCGGCGGTCCAACCAAAATCAGTGATTTGCGTTTTTCCTTCCCAAATAGCATTCCAAGAGGAATCTTCGCCATTGCTTTCGGTAAAAAGAAAATCTTCTTGAACTCCAGCTGCGCTAATAATGAAACTAAATTCTTGTTGTCCGTCATTGTATCCATTGATAAAAACCCCTACACGATCTGCTGCTCCTGAATCGTCCCTTTGGCTTAATTCTTTTAAGATTTTATTCGGTTCGTCATCATACATAGTAGCAGCAAAATAGATTGCTTCATTATCATAAGTTACTTTGACTTCAGTTCGATGTTCTTTGGGTTCAGCTTTTCCATTGTCTGGCATCCACATTACAAAATCTTTAGCGACGTCGGCTTTTAACCAAGCAGTTTCGTCAAATTTACCATCAACGATGATTTTTTCAGTTGTAAATTGGGTAGTCAATGATTTTTTTTGGCTGTATCCAAAACAGCATACAAAGGCTACAAATAGGTTGAAAAATGATTTCATATTTTGGGGATGCAATTATCAGGGTTAGATTAAGACAACGTAATTTTTTCTATAAAATTGGATTGCATGCCATTAGTCTTGAGAATTTCGTATTTGTTACAGAATCTTCATTCATCTATTAAGATAAGTCGTACTAAACCGTTTTAATTTGTTAAAAATAACGTTAAATTACTGTTTTTTAATTAATTAACTTGTTTTTGAGCCTATCTTTGCAATTCTCAAATCTAAGAATATAATATCAAAATCTATGGTTGTCCAATTTTTTACGATTTCTCTTTTTTTATTTTCTTTTTTTTCGGCTCCTTTGAGAGCCAATTCTTTTACAGCAAAATTACCCAACAAAGAAACGAGTTTAGTTACTGAAAGCGCAATCGTATCACTGTATTCCGGTTTACAGACGAATCAGTACGAATTGCCTAAGTTGGCAAGTTTTACTCAAGCGTTGAAAGGGTTTTATAAATTGAAAGAAAGAGGAATAATCAAAAAAGACATTCTGACTTTGATTGATTTTAGTTTGTCGTCTAATGCGAAACGCCTTTGGGTAATCGATTTAGCCTCAAAAACTATTTTGTTTCAATCCTTGGTGGCACATGGAAGAAATACAGGTGAAGAATTTGCTAACAGTTTTTCGAACGCCACACAGTCTTTTAAAAGTAGTTTAGGATTTTACGCTACAGGAGAGGTGTATAATGGGAAACACGGATTGTCACTGCGATTAGACGGTCTTGAAAAAGGAATCAACGACAATGCAAGGAATAGGGGAGTGGTGATGCATGCGGCAGACTATGTGTCTAATTCTTTTGTTAAAAACAATAAAAGATTAGGTCGAAGTCAAGGATGTCCAGCCGTTCCAGTTGCTCTATCTAAAGAAATTATTAGCACGATTAAAGACAAATCCTGTCTTTTTATTTACCATCCCAAATTAGTGTCATCTTTATCTTCTTAGATTTTTTTATACATCAAGAAATGAGGACCAACTTCTTGAATTTCAAATTCGTTTCCCTCTATTTCATAGCCCATTTTTTTATAAAATCCAACCGCTGAAGTTCGCGCATTGAACCAAATTAATGTGGTTTTTTGTTTTTTACAAAAGGTTTCTGCTTCTCTAACCAATGCCTCGCCAATGCCTTTCTTTTGATGGCTTTCTAAAACGGCCATTCCTCTAATTTGAAAGGATTTTTGTTGCTCAAAAGTAGTATTTTCAGCTTCAAATAGCGAGATCACTCCTATGAGTTCAGTTGTTATATAATAGCCAAAATGATGAGTAGAGGATAATTCATCTCCTACAAAATGACAACTTTCAATAGGCTTGCCCGCTCTTAAAATGGCGTGTCGTACAGGGTAGGTGTCGATTGCCGTAATTTCTTGAATAAAATGGGTGTTTTTCAAAGCAAAATTTTAATACAAATTAAAGAGATAATAATTTCATACTAAAATATTTATGAATTAAATGGAGTACAGGTATTGATTTTTTTAAAAGAGAAGTTTGTTATTTTTTTGAAAAAAACTTGCAATCATGAAAACTTATTATTTATATTTGCACCGTTGAAATGCGGAAGTAGCTCAGTTGGTAGAGCTCCAGCCTTCCAAGCTGGTTGTCGCGAGTTCGAGCCTCGTCTTCCGCTCTAAAGCCTCAAATTTAATTTGAGGTTTTTTATTTACTGTTTTTCATGCGGAAGTAGCTCAGTTGGTAGAGCTCCAGCCTTCCAAGCTGGTTGTCGCGAGTTCGAGCCTCGTCTTCCGCTCTTTAGAGCCGAAACTTTTGTTTCGGCTTTTTTATTTTCTATGTGGTAAAAAAGTTTGTAAAATAATCTGCGAATCTGCGGTTTCCTTAAAATTTATTTTGTTTATTGATATAATTTATTAGATATAAATTAACCACATAGAAACATAGGGCTATTAGTAAACAAAAAGAAAAGATAGAAATAATCGTATTTTTCACATAGCTATGTGAAGAATGAAATGACTATCACAATCTTTCAAAGACTTCCTTTCTATGTTTCTATGTGGTAAAAAGTTTGTAAAATAATCTGCGAATCTGCGGTTAAATATTTGCCACGGATTTCACGGACAGAACAGATTTATTTTATAAAACTTAAATCGGCACCGCTTTCTAATTCTTCAGGTAGCTGATTTTGTCTAAAAAGTCGCGCTTTGAGATGGCCTTTTAACGTTATTGTATTCCCCTTAATTGCTAGCCAACTTCCTTCACGAAGTCCTAAAACAGGAATGGAATTAAAGGCATGAAATTCCTTAATTCTTGCTTCTCGGGTTTCTCCCATGTGATTGTCAGGCCCTTCAGAATCTATAAAATGCGGATTCAAATTGAACGGAATCATTCCCAGTGTTTGAAAGCTTGGTGGGTACACAATAGGCATATCATTAGTGGTTTGAATGGTTAATCCTGCAATATTACTTCCGGCGCTGGTACCTAAATAAGGCGTTCCACTTTTTAGTTTTTCAGCCAAAACATCCATTACTTGATTTTTGTATAATTGGGAAACCAAAACAAACGTATTTCCTCCTCCGGTAAAAATTCCTTCAGCATTTTGAACGGCTTCTACAGGATTTTCAAATTCATGAATTCCTTTTACGGCAATGTTAATTTTGGCGAATGCCAAAGCCACTTTAGCCGTATATTCCTCGTGTGTCATTCCGCCAGAACGAGCATACGGAATAAAAAGTAGGGTGTTGCAGTCCTTAAAATGCTGCACCAATTCAGGAAGTAAGTAGTCCAAAAAGCCACTTCCATATACCGTTGAGGTGCTTGCCAATAGGATATTTTTCATCTTCAAAATTATTGTATAGTAGGGTAAAGGTACATAATCCCGTTTTTTAATTAACAAATTTTTACCAACTCATTAATAATTAATTTGGAGTGTACTCAAATACTTTTGTGAACAATTCCAACCGCCCCGAATGGTTATAGTATGATACGACTGATTTGTTTTATAGTTTTTTGGTGTACCGCCCAGCTTTTTGCTCAAGGCAACGTTCCTGTTGAATGCCATGGCAAAGTCAATGCCGATATGACTAATCTAGAAGGGATTTATGTGATTAATCTAAAAACTGAAAATGCTTCGATAACAGATAGAGAGGGATATTTTTTCATCAAGGCAGCAGTGGGTGATACGTTGCTATTATCGGCTTACCAATTCAAGTCGGTTAAAATAGCCTTAACGCCAGAGCATCTTCAAACTAATGTGTTTTTTGTAGAAATGAAACCTATTATGAACGAATTGAAAGAAGTTGTTGTAAGTCGTTATCCGAATATCTCTGCAGAAGCCCTAGGGATTATCCCAAACGGAATAAAAAAATATACCCCAGCAGAGCGCAAATTAGCAACAGCTTCTTCGGGATTTGGGCTAGACCCCTTATTAAACCTAATGTCGGGCAGAACAAATATGCTAAAAAAAGAATTGGAAGTAGAAAAGAAAGAGACTTTTTTGGCCCAACTTGAATCGATGTTTGATCAAAATCATTTGGTCAATACCCTGCACATTCCAACGATTTACGTAAAAGGATTTTTGTATTTTGCTGTTGAAAATCCAAAATTCACACGAGTTTTGGAAACCAAAAACCACACTTCCATTGAGTTTTTGTTGGCTGAATTGGCTAGACAATACCTTGAAATTGTTGTTCCCAAAAAGGAGAATTAAGTAGGATTTGATTTCAGCAATTATTCTAAAATGAATTTCTATTCAACTGCTGCCTGAAATGAAACTGGACGAAGTCAATAATTGTGGGCACGGATTACTTCGTCAGTTCACTTAGTTCGTTTGAAAATCAACTCTATCGGTTAGTTTTTTTATTTCTTTTTCAGAAAAATTTCAATTACCCCATTTTTACCTTTTTCACCATACTTTTCGGTTGCGCTTACTTCTTTTAAAACATTTATAGAGTCCACGTCATCAGGTTTTATTTCGGCGATAATTTTTTCGGTCACTTCTTTTCCATCAACAATATAAAGAGGTTGGATTTTTTGTTCATTTTGTTGAATTGAATAACAATCGGAAACAATATCAATTCCTTCGATTTGCTGTTCTGAATAATATTTGTTGTCAATTGGATAACGAGGTTTTTTTTTCTGGTTTAATTTAACGTAAAAGTAAATTTCTTTATTTCTATTTATTCCTAAATAATCTGAACAACCTCGAGAAGTCCAAATGTCTAAACTATCATATTTTGCAATTATTTCACTTGCTTGGATAGTTTTTAAGTCAACATATGTACCATCAGGCAAATACCCTTTGAAATCTTTCGATAAATGAATTTTTGCAATTATATTCAAATCCTTATGATATTTTTGGAATATAACTCCAGGATATAATTTTGAGGTATATCCGATTCTATTTTCAAATCGACCATCTTCTACAAACTCGTCAGAACATAAATTCATCTCTTCTAAATTGGCTTGTTTTAAGTCTGCGTCATTTTGTTTTAAATCTTCTAAAGTTAAGTTACACAATTTTATATCGGAAAGTCTAATAGCGTCTTTCTGTTGGGAAAAAGATTTAATGCTAAATAATAAAATTAAAATTATAGATATTTTCTTCATTTGATATTTCTGTTGGTTTCTTCAAAAAAATGCCTATTAATGTGCTTACATGTCTAACAAAATCACACATAGCGTCTTGTTTGGTGTGTATAAGTCTGATACGAATTCGTTTTTATCGTAATGCTAAAATATAAAAAATAAGTTACAAAGTAACGACTTAGTGAAGCGCTACTCTCATTTCAAAAGAATTACTACTTTTGAAAAATGAAGAAAATCATTTGTATGGCCTTTTTAGGGCTGCTGTTTTGTAGTGTTTCGGCCTTTGTAGTCCATAAGTTTTATATGGCTATTTTTCAGGTGAACTATGCGCCAGAAAAGAAGATGCTCCAAATCACGTCCCGCATTTTTGTCGATGACTTGAACTTGGCAATCGAAAAAAAATACGGTAAAAAAGTGTATTTGGGTTCAGAGAAAGAGTCGGCAGACGATCAAGGAGTACTCAAAAAATATTTTGCCGAAAACTTGCAAATCAAAGTCAACGGTCAATCCAAGCCGGTGGTTTTTTTAAGCAAAGAACTAGAAGGCGATGTCTTGATTTGTTATTGTCGTGTTACCGATGTTACTAAATTACATTCGGCTGAAATTACCAATACATTGTTAACGCATTGGAATTCAGAACAACAAAACATTTTGCATTTCACTGCCTTTGGAAACAAGCAAACGGTTCTTTTTACGGCTTCAAACAAAACCGAAGTGTTAAAATTCTAATTATAATTAGTCCATTTGTTAAAAAGTAGTATTTTCACAAGCTAAAATTCCCCAAAATGAAAAAAATCGCATTATTAGTACTGTTACCAGTAATTACTTTGGCTCAAGAGAAGTCAGCGCCGGTAGCGCCAAAGCAAACCGGAAAATATGATACGAATAAATTCAGTCAGATGTACGATTTGTTGGCTACGCCCAATATGTTTCGTACGGCTGCAGGAGCACCAGGCCCTGCTTATTATCAGCAACAAGCAGATTATAAAATTGACATTGAATTAGACGATAAAAATTCAAAATTAAGTGGTTCAGAAACGGTTACATATACGAATAATTCGCCAGATACTTTAGAGTATTTATGGGTGCAATTGGATCAAAACCAACAAGCAAAAACATCGCAATCTCCTTTGGCAGAAAGCCAAAAAATTGACCAGGTCTTGCCCGCTGAAAAATTTGCGACAGACTATTTGAGAGAAAAACCAGATCGCGGATTTCATATTGACTATGTAAAAGATGTTAAAGGGTCTCCGTTATCCTATACCATCAATCAAACGATGATGCGCATCAATTTGCCAGTGCCAATGAAGCCAGGAGACAAATTCGTTTTTTCTACAAAATGGTGGTACAATATCAACAATTATAGAAAAGAAGGGGGGCGTTCAGGATATGAATTATTTGAAAAGGATGGCAATAAAATTTATGTAATTGCTCAATTTTACCCAAGAATGGCAGTGTATAATGATGTAGAGGGTTGGCAAAACATGCAGTTCTGGGGAAGTGGTGAATTTGCCTTGCCTTTTGGAAATTTTGATGTGAATATTACAGTACCTGCAGATCATGTAATTGATGCAACGGGAGAATTACTAAACCGTGCCGAAGTATTTACACCTGCTCAAGTGAAGCGATACGAATTGGCTCAAAAAACTTTTGATAAACCAGTAGTAATTGTTACTCAAGAAGAGGCTATCGCTAATGAAAAAGGATTTTCGGATAAGAAAAAAACTTGGCGTTTTAGTGCTAAAAATGTGAGGGATTTTGGAATTGCTTCGTCAAGAAAATTTATTTATGACGCGATGGCTGTGAAATTGAACAACAAAGTAGTCATGGCGGAGTCGGTGTATCCAAAAGAAGCCAACCCACTTTGGGGGGATTATTCTACAAAAACGGTGGCGCATACCTTGAAAAGTTATTCATCGCATACGTTTGATTATCCGTATCCAAAAGCAGTTTCGGTTTCGGCAGAAGATCAAGGAATGGAATATCCAATGATTTGTTGGAACTACGGTCGACCAGATGAAAATGGAGTGACCAGCGATAGAATTAAACATGGAATGATTAGTGTGATTATTCACGAAGTAGGTCACAATTTTTTTCCAATGATTGTCAATTCTGATGAGCGTCAATGGACTTGGATGGACGAAGGATTGAATTCGTTTATGCAATACATGGCAGAACAAGAATTAGAGGCTAATTACCCATCTAATCGTGGGCCAGCAAAAAACATTGTTCCTTATATGAGTGGTGACCAAAAATTCTTGGAACCAATTATGTCTAATTCTGAAAACATTTACCAATTTGGTAATAATGCGTACGGGAAACCAGCAACAGGATTGAATATTTTGAGAGAAACCGTTATGGGACGCGAATTATTCGACCATGCTTTTAAAGTATATGCTAACCGATGGAAGTTCAAGCACCCCACTCCAGAAGACTTTTTTAGAACTATGGAAGATGCTTCAGCCTTTGATTTGGATTGGTTCATTAGAGGATGGTTTTATTCCACTGATTTTGTAGATATTGGGGTGGAAGACGTTAAACAATATTATGTTTCTGAAACAGCAACGACTGATTTAAAAGACGTGAAAGTGAGAAGAGGACGTTTTGGTTTAGATAAAGGGCCTTTTGTGTATTTGGTTTCAGGACAAAATGCGGAGGTGAATCCAAATGACAAAAAAGCATTGAAAATCGAGGATGTTAAATTGCTTTCTGACTATGTAAATCAAAATTTATCTGCAGATGAAAAAGCGAATTTAAAAGCACCTAAATACTTCTATGAAGTAACGTTCAATAAACCAGGCGGTATGTTGATGCCTATTTTAGTTGAAATCACATATGAGGATGATTCTAAGGAAAGCTTTAAATATCCAGCACAAATTTGGAGAAAAAATAACGATACTGCGCGCAAAGTGTATGCTACGGCAAAAGCGATCAAAAAAATTCAAATTGATCCCAACTTAGAAACAGCTGATATTGATGTTACTAATAACACTTGGCCAAAGCAAGAAGTGAAATCAAAATTTGAATAAAAAAAGTTCTACATTTAGGGAACAATTACATTTTTATTTAAACCATTAAGTTGTTAAGATTCATTAAGTTTTACCTTAATTACCTTAATTTCTTAATGGTTTTTGATTTTTATAATTTTTAATAAAATCTAATCTAAATTAGTTTAGGGGAGCTGTATTTTTTATGAAAAATTTAAAATAGACCGAGTTGAATTTTGGTATATTTGTCCCCAAGAAAAAAAATAAATTATGTTTGGTATAGGTGGAGGTGAAATAATTTTCATCATGTTTGTTGTTTTAATGCTCTTTGGTTCTGATAAAGTACCAGAAATTGCACGAACATTAGGTAAGACGATGGCGCAGATTAAGCATGCTACTAATGATATTAAAAACGAAATTCAAAAAGGAGCTGAAGAAAATGGTTTTGATAAGCAATCATTGGCAGATTTAACTGGAAATATTACTGCCGAAATCGATAAGGCAAAAGAAAACTTACTAGGAAACACAAGTACTTTGACTGATTTTTCCAATACAGTGACTTCTGAACTGACTCAAGTAAAACAAGGGCTTTCAGTTGAAGAAAATAAAACAGAAGTAGCAGCTGTAGCCAAAGAAGAAGAGGTGGAAGGGCCTATTAAACGCCAAATGTAATGCTTGAAAAAGTACTAGCTTTCGACACCCAATTATTCGTCTTTTTGAATGGTTTAGGTACGGCAACGTATGACGGATTTTGGTTATTCATCACGAAACAATCTAATTGGACGCCATTTTTTTTAATGCTATTGTTTTTGGTCTATAAAAAGTTAGGAACAAAACCAACACTAACCTTACTATTGTTTGTTGCGCTATTACTTTTGGTTTCTGATCAAACCTGTAATCTTTTCAAATATACTTTTCAGCGACTACGCCCGTGCAATAATCCAGAAATAAAGTCGGTGATACGAGTTGTAAAATCAAGCGATACCTTTAGTTTTTTTTCAGGTCATGCCGCTAATTCTATGGCAACGATGACTTTTCTATTCTTGCTTTTGAAAAAGTACTATCGTTATGCTTTTTTGTTATTCTTATTTCCTCTAATTTTTGCGTATAGCCGAATTTACTTGGGCTTGCATTATCCGTTGGATATTGTAACAGGTTATTTGTTTGGTGCTAGTTTTGGGTTTATAGCGTACAAATTGTATCAAAAATACGTTTTAAAGCACTCTCGAAACAGTTAATCCATCCCGAATAGGCAATAAAACCGTTTCTACTCGAGGGTCATTTTTTAGCAATTCATTGTATTCTAAAAGTACTTTGGTACTCACATCATTTTTTTGAAGCGGTTCCAATACTTTGCCACTCCACAACACATTATCTGATAAAATAATACCGCCTTTATTCATTTTGGGAACAATCATTTCAAAATAATGAATATAATTTTCCTTGTCGGCATCAATAAAAACCAAATCAAATTGCATATCAAGAGTAGGAATAATGTCAAGGGCTTCTCCTAAATGCTGCACAATTTGGTTGCCCCAAGGCGATTTATCAAAATGTTTGCGTTGAAAATCAACTAACTCTTCTTTGATGTCAATGGTATGCAATTGTCCGTTTTCTTGCATTCCCTCACACAAACACAAAGCGGAATAACCTGTGTAGGTACCTATTTCAAGAATATTTATAGGACGAATCAATTTAGACAACATACTCAAAACACGCCCTTGAAAATGACCGCTTAACATTCGTGGCAACAAAATTTTTTGGTAGGTTTCTTTGTTTAAAGCAGCTAAATGTTGTGGTTCTTTTTCAGAATGTTGTTCGATATAATCTTCGAGTTCTTGAGAAATGAAGTGCATTGTATAATTTTTTCAATTGGGGCAAAGTTATCAAATTATAAAATCACACACGAGCATTTATACGAATTGATGAAATAAATCAACAAATACTCCTTAAATTTGCGCCATGCAAATCGAGAAAAAAGACATACGAGCCTTATCCAAAGAACAACTGCGCGATTTTTTTGTTGCCAATGGAGACAAAGCCTTTCGCGGCAACCAAGTGTACGAATGGTTGTGGAGCAAAGGAGCGCATACTTTTGACGATATGACCAATGTGGCTAAACCCACTCGTCAAATGCTAGAAGAACACTTTGTGATTAATCATATCAAAGTTGATACGATGCAACGAAGTGAAGATGGAACGGTAAAAAATGCCGTTCGTTTGCACGATGGATTGATTGTAGAATCCGTTTTAATTCCTACCGAAACTAGAACTACCGCTTGTGTTTCCAGTCAGGTGGGTTGTAGTTTGGATTGTAATTTTTGTGCCACTGCTCGATTGAAGCGAATGCGCAATTTGGAACCCGGCGAAATCTATGATCAAGTGGTTGCTATTGATAGAGAAAGTCGTTTATATTACAATCACCCCTTATCCAATATTGTTTTTATGGGAATGGGGGAGCCTTTGATGAATTACAATAATGTCATCAAAGCGATTGATATGATTACTTCGCCAGAAGGGCTGGGAATGTCTCCTAAACGAATTATGGTTTCGACTTCGGGTATTCCCAAAATGATTAAAAAGTTAGCCGATGACGGAGTGAAATTCAAACTCGCGGTTTCATTACATTCGGCCATTGATGAAATTCGTTCTCGAATTATGCCTTTTAGCGAAAATTTCCCGCTGGCTGATTTGCGTGAAGCCTTAGAATATTGGTATCGAAAAACCAAGAGTAAGATTTCGTACGAATATGTAGTTTGGAAAGGAATCAACGATGATAAAGCGTCGGTGGATGCTTTGGTAAAATTCTGTAAATATGTGCCTTGCAAGGTGAATTTAATTGAATACAATCCCATTGATGATGGCGAATTTCAACAAGCATCAGAACAAGCTATTGTGGCTTATATTAAAGGATTAGAAGCTATTGGTGTTGTGGTTAAAGTGAGAAGAAGTCGCGGAAAAGACATTGATGCGGCTTGCGGTCAATTGGCTAACAAATCCTAAATACATTTAATCAATAATTGGCTTTGAAAAAATAATCATTTTGTATCTTTGGAGTCAATGAATATCACTTCTCAAATAAAACAACCGATTTTGACCGAAATGGAACTTTTTGAAAAAAAGTTCTACGAATCGATGTCGTCCAAAGTGGCGTTGTTGAACCGAATCACCTATTATATTGTCAATCGAAAAGGGAAACAAATGCGTCCGATGTTTGTATTC
Organism: Flavobacterium keumense; assembly: GCF_029866485.1. Lineage (NCBI taxonomy): Bacteria > Pseudomonadati > Bacteroidota > Flavobacteriia > Flavobacteriales > Flavobacteriaceae > Flavobacterium > Flavobacterium keumense. Next base: position 227,910 of record NZ_CP092332.1, on the reverse strand, counting down.
TTGACTGCCAAAATGGTTTCGGAAGGGAAAGTAAACGAGCGAACGTATCGCGGTGCTTGTGTGATTGAGTTGATACATACAGCAACTTTGGTTCATGATGATGTAGTGGATGATAGTAATCGTCGTCGCGGATTTTTCTCCTTGAATGCGCTTTGGAAAAATAAAATTGCTGTTTTAGTGGGCGATTATCTCCTTTCTAAAGGGTTGTTGCTTTCTATTGACAATGGCGATTTTGATTTACTTCGAATCATATCGGTTGCCGTTCGAGAAATGAGTGAGGGTGAACTACTTCAAATCGAAAAAGCCCGAAGACTAGATATTACTGAGGAAGTGTATTATGATATTATCCGTAAAAAAACAGCGACATTAATTGCGGCTTGTTGCGCTTTAGGAGCGCAATCAGTCATAGACGATGAAGTGCAAGTAAAGAATATGCATCGTTTTGGAGAATTGATAGGAATGGCATTCCAAATTAAAGACGACTTGTTTGATTATACGGATGACGCCATTGGAAAACCAACGGGGATTGATATCAAAGAGCAAAAAATGACGTTGCCTTTAATTCATGTTTTGAATACCTGTACGGCTAAAGAAAAAAGTTGGTTAATTAACTCTATAAAAAACCACAATAAAGACAAAAAGCGTGTCAAAGAAGTAATTACTTTTGTTAAAAACAATAATGGTTTGGCTTACGCCGAACAAAAGATGCTTCAATTTCAACAAGAAGCATTGCAGCTTCTGACTCACTATCCTGATTCTCCGTTCAAAGAGGCCTTAATTTTAATGGTTAATTATGTGATTAACAGAAAGATATAGTTTTTTATTGATTTTATTTATTTTTTTAGGTATAAAAAATTGCGTCATAATTTATAATTTATGACTATTAATTTTAAAAAATACTATAATTTTAAATAAAAATAGATAATTTAAAAATATTATAGTTAAATTTGTCACATGAAAATCCAAAAGAAAAAAATTGTTTTAATTGAAGATGATGTAGCTTTAGGGAACTCCATCCTAGAGTTATTGTTATTAAGCAATTTTGATGTCGTATGGTTTGAGGAAAGTAGGGTTGCATTGCATTATTTGACTCAAAATATTCCAGATTTAGTGATTAGTGATTTGATGATGCCTGATATGAATGGGGAAGAATTATATTTGAATATTCGAAAGAATAAAAAATTTAATGTAGTCCCATTTGTTATCATTACCGCTAATGTTGATGACGAAGTCAAATTACGACAATTGGAACATGGTGTAAATGATTACATTATGAAACCATTTAAGGTAAAAGAACTTATTTTTAAAGTCAATAATGTTCTTGAATTTAGGAGAAATATCGAGAAAAATTTTGGAAATGATCCTTTCTCTAAAGTTACTATTAAATTATCTGAAAAAGACTTTTTAACTTCCTTGAACGAATTGCTTTTGAAAGATATGAAAAGCAAACCCGATTTGGATGAACTATCTAGAAAATTATTTATAAGTAAATCAACCTTAGATAAACGAATTCGAAAGCTTACGGGTAAAAATATTAGTCAATATATAAGAGAGTTTAAGATTCAGTATGCAATGAAATTAATTAACTTGGGAGAAAGAAATATACAATTCTTAGTTGATCAGACAGGGTTTAGATCTTTTTCATATTTTTCTACAAGTTTTAAATTATATCTTAATATGACACCCCGAGATTACATTAAGTCAATTCAGGCTTCTAATTTTGAATTGTAATTCTTCAATTTAATTCTTTGTTTTTTTAATTGATTTTTGGTTACTGCTATTTTTATTTAAAATAGCAGTAAAAAAGACTCATTTGTAAGATCCAAACAGTACTTTAGTACTGTGTCTGCAATATTGCTTACCATAGTCAAGAGAAGTATAATGTAAATGTCCCCTTAACATGAAACTACGACCTTCTGAAGAAGCATGGGATAGATTAGATGAACTATTAAATCAAGAAGAAAATAACAGTGAAAAAATAGGTTTTAATAGACTTATAGTAGCTCTTGGGTTTATGGTGCTAATTTATTTTGGAGTACTTCTTCTAATCGATTAAAAAATGCCTTAGGGCATTTTTTTTGTGATTTTAATATGTAGAATTATTTCAACTTTTTCGATAGCAATGTAGAAATTAAATTATTAGTATTTTATTTTAATTTATCAATTAAATTAAAATAAAATAAAAAAACATGTATTATTTTTGACTCAAGATTTGGGATCTTTCTTACCGAGCAGCTTACTCAGAAAATTTATTGGGGGCAATGAATTTATGATTACAATTTAGTTAAAGTAGGCTGCTTTAGGTAAGAATCTAATTACTTCGATTCCTCTTAAATTCCATATTTTTTATATTTTATATGTATTCCTCAACTAATTTTCTTAGTTCATGGAATGCAAACGGTTTTTTTATGTAACCTTTCGCACCGTTCTTAAAACCTATTTGTTTGTCCTTTTCTTCAGTTTTAGCAGTCAAAAGTAGTACAGGTATATGAGAGAATGCAGAGTTGGAGTGGTTTTTCAGAAAACCATACCCATCTAATTTAGGCATCATTACATCACATAGTATTAAGTCTGGAATTTCAGATTTAACTTTTTCTAACCCCTCAACACCATCTTGGGCTTCAATAATGTTATACCCAATAAACGAGAACATTTCTACAATGGTTTCTCTCAATTTAACTTCATCATCAATAATTAATATTGTTTTCATGGTTGTTTGAAACTTGATTTAGATATAGGAAATTCAAGAGTAACGGTGGTTCCTTTACCTAACGTACTTTCAACTTGAATACTACCAGAATTTCTTTCTGTAAACGTTTTTACAATATAAAGACCTAATCCAGTTCCTTGAATTCCTTCTGTATTGCTGGCTCTGAAAAAAGTATTAAATAATTTTGGAACGTCTTTTTCAGGGATCCCAATACCTTTGTCAATAATTTGAATTTGAATTTTTTGAGTGTCTGATATAATGTTTAATTTAATATGATCCGTTCCTTCAGAATATTTAAAGGCATTGTTTAACAAATTAAAAAGAGAGTATTCCATTAAGTTTTTGTCTGCAAATACAGTAAAATCATCTCCTACAAAGGAAGTTAGTACTTTACGCCCTCCAAATTGATGCGAGTAGCTAGTTTCTATCACATCCATACAGATTTGTTTCAAATCAAAATAGATTGGATTGAAATTGGTTTTTCCTGCATCGTCTTTGGAAATGGTTAATACAGCATTCATTAACTCTACTATTCGATCAATTTCTTCTGTAATGGTGTTGATTCTTTTTTGTAATTGGGCTGAATGAACAAAATTATGGCCTTCAATATACATTTCTATAAGTTCGGCACTTGTCCTTATTGTAGTCATTGGTGTTCTAAATTCATGGGAAATAGTCGAAACTAGGTTAGTTCGTAATTCATTGAGCTCCCGTTCTTGTGCTAATGCTTTTTTCATTGCATATTGCACTTCTTTTTGTTGGGTTATATTTCTTGCACTTGTTTGAAAACTAACTGGTTTTCCATTTTCTTTTACAATCGTAGCTTTAATTTCGAACCAAACATAATCTCCCTTTTTATTTCTAAAACGCGCTTCTACATAGGCATTTTCGTCTTCAGATTCGCTGATGAAACTTGTAAAACTATGTTGAATTAATTCGAGGTCTTTTGGATGAACATATTGCATAGGGAATTGTCCTATTAGTTCTTCGGGAGTATATCCCATGAGTTTCATTATGGATGGGGAAATGTACTCAAACGTGGTATCTAAGTTGTGTAAACAAACAAGATCTACAGTATTATCTGCTAGAAGGCGATACATGTTTTTAGCTTCGTTGAGTTGGATAATTTTATTTCGATTATTTTCTTCAATTAATAATCGGTTTTGTTCTTCAACATTTTTTCTTTTTGTAATGTCTTGAATTGCACCAATCATTCGAACAGCCTTCCCTTTTTTATCACGTATGATAATTGCTTTGTCGCTTACATAAGCATAGGTTCCATCAGCTTTTAAATAGCGATATTCATCAGACCATTTTAATGAGTTACTATTTAGTATTTCTTCAAATTTTTTAGTATACGATTCTTTGTCATCAGGATGAATAAAATTCTCACAGCTTAAAGCTGAAATACGATTCTCTATAAATTCATGTCCAAAAAGAGCGGTATAGGTTTCTCCTACAAAAATTTCATTAGTTATTAAATCCCAGTCCCAAAGGGCATCGGATGTTGCTTGACTTGCATAGCTAAAGCGTTCGTTACTTATTTTTAATGCATCTTCAGCGTTTTTTTGTGCCGTAATATCAACACCAAAACCAACCATCATTTCAAACGTTCCATTTTCTTTAAAAACAGGAGCATATTTACGAGTATAAAAAGAAGTTTCTCCTGTATCCTTTTTTTTAATTTCGTCAATCCATTCGATGATGGTATTTAATTTGGCTGCTTTAGAAAATCGTTCTCTTCTTTCTTTTGCAAATTGTGTATCGCGTTGTGTATGCTTTGCATATTCGAAATCGTCTTTACCGATGATGTAGTTACGAAGATCTTCATTTTGAATAGCTGCAGGATTGACATATAAATACTTGTGATTGTTATCAAAAACAGCTATCTCAGTTGGTAGAAAATCTAAAATTTTTTTATAAAGATCTTTTTCTCTTAATTCAATTTTTTGACGTTCTAAAAGGTATAGATTTTGAATTTGACATAGTAGGTTCTCTATAGTTTTTAATTGAATATCTTCTAAAATTCTTGGTTTATAGTCCCAAAGACTTAAAGTTCCATTAATTGTATCTCCTTCAAAAATAATTGGGATTCCCATTGAAAAAGTAGTATCAGAGTTTACTTGAGGTTTTTTATTGGCAATAATTGAATTATTGAGTGTCTCAAGTTTTTTTTTAGAGATTTTAGAATTGGTTTCTGTTTGTGCAATTATAAATGCGGTTGTATCGTATTCTACACAAGACAAAATAATAATTGGGATTTCACAAATTTTTGAAGTTAATGTGAGTATTGATAAGCATTCTTTTTGAAAGGAAGGAGTACTTAGAATCGTTTTTGGAGTGACAGTATTTAAGGGCATAAGTGTATTGTTTAGTTGCATTTAAAGTGCAATTAGAATTCGGGATGTTAATGCAAATAACTTTTTAATGGTATAAAAATAAATGTTTTATTAGTAAATTTCATTTTTTTAGCAGTATAAATTTAAATATTGATTTGATATTTGTTTTTGAAGTTGAAAATAAGGTTTCATCACATTACAAATCGATTTGAAACTTTGTATATTTGTTTTTTGCTACAAAATAAGCATGATATCAAAAAACACCATAGATACCGTTTATGAAACTGCCCGAGTTGAGGAGGTTATTGGAGATTTTGTTCAATTAAAACGCGCAGGAACAAATTTTAAGGGGCTTAGTCCTTTTTCAGATGAGCGCTCTCCCTCTTTTATGGTTTCTCCTGTAAAACAAATTTGGAAAGATTTTAGTTCTGGAAAAGGAGGCAATGTTGTCGCTTTTTTGATGGAACACGAGCATTTTACCTATCCAGAAGCGATACGGTATCTTGCAAAAAAATATAATATTGAAATAGAGGAAACAGAGCAAACAGATGAAGAGAAGGCCAATGCAGATATTAAAGAAAGTATGTATTTGGTTTCAGAGTTTGCAAAAAATTATTTTCACAATACATTACTGCATTCAGAAGAGGGCAAAGCTATTGGGCTTTCCTATTTTAAAGAAAGAGGATTTACTAATGAAACTATACAAAAATTTGGTTTAGGTTATTCTCCCGAAGCTTGGGATGCTTTTACAAAAGAAGCTTTAGGAAAGGGATATAAATTAGAATTTTTAGAAAGTACAGGCTTAACTATTCCCAAAGAAGACAAACCTTTTGATCGATTTAAAGGGCGTGTTATGTTTCCAATACATAGTATGTCAGGAAGAGTATTGGGTTTTGGGGGTAGGATTTTAACGAATGATAAGAAAGCAGCTAAGTATCTGAATTCTCCAGAGAGCGAGATTTACCATAAGACTAAAGTGCTGTATGGTATCTACCAAGCAAAACAAGCCATTGCAAAGTTGAATAATTGTTACTTAGTTGAAGGTTATACAGATGTAATTCAATTCCATCAAGCAGGAATAGAAAATGTTGTTGCTTCTTCAGGTACTGCCTTAACTCCTGACCAAATTAGATTAATTAATAGGTTAACAAAAAATATAACAGTACTCTTTGATGGTGATGCAGCAGGCCTTAGAGCTTCAATACGAGGGATCGATTTGATACTAGAAGAAGGCATGAATGTAAAGGTGTGTGCATTTCCTGATGGGGAAGACCCGGATAGCTTTGCTAAAAAAACATCGTATGATGATTTAATTGCCTATCTTGAAAATAATGCCAAAGATTTCATTCAGTTTAAAGCTTCGCTTTTAATAAAAGAAGCCCAGAACGATCCTATAAAAAAAGCCGATTTGATTAGAGATATGGTACAAAGTATTTCTAAAATTCCAGATCGAATTCAGCGAGAGATCTATATTCAGGAGTGTTCTCGAATAATGGATATTTCAGAACAGGTCTTGATGAGTACTTTAGCGCAATTGGTACAAAAGGATATTGCTGAAATAGGAAAGAAACAAAAACAAGAACAGAAGGCTTTTGAAATTGTTAAAAATGAAACCTCAATTCAGACTGAGAAGTTGGATATTTTGTATCAACTGGAGCGAAAAATAATTGAAATATTATTACTTTACGGTGATATGACAGAGATGTTTCAAGATGTACTTTTAAAAACAAATTCAGAAGGGAAAATCGAACAAATAGTAGAAAAAAAGGAATACAAAGTATACCAGCGCATTTATCTTAGTTTACAAGAGGATGAGGTGGAGTTAGCTAATCCTTTGTTTAGGGCATTATTTAATGATTTGATTACCTATTATTTGCAAAATGAAAATTCTGGAATTGAGAATTATCTAAAACAGTTGCCAGAAGCTTTTGCACAAGAAGTTACAGATATATTAATGGAAGATGAACGCCTTAATCTCCATAATTGGGACGGGCAGAATATTTTTGTTAAACAAAAAAAAGAAACTATAAGTCAATATACTTCTGAAATAATTATTTCAATGCGGGAGTATTTAATTAATAAATTAATTTTAGACTTAGTAAATGAATTCTCCGATAAGCTAGAAGAAGAACAAGAAGAATTGAAAGTGATGATTAATGATTACAATAAGTTAAAAGTTAACTTAACGGCAACAATAGGTAGAATTAGGTCCACTTATATTTAAACAAAAAAATGAAAATCCTTAGACTCCCATTTTTTTGTTTATTACTAATTGTTTTTTGTCTAAACAATTTCTAATGTCTTAGCTTTATTCACTAGATCGACTAAATTGGTCACGTTTAATTTAGTAAGTAATCGTAGTTTATAGGTGCTAATTGTTTTTTCATTTAATTTAAGAATGGTAGCAATCTCGTGATTTTTTTTACCATCACTTAGATACCGTAGAACCTCAACTTCTCTATTAGAAAGTTTACGATACAATCGTTCGTTTTTACTTTTTTTAGCAAGTAAGGCAAAGCTTTTTTTGATTTCTTCGTTCATTACAATTTTACCTTCATGTGCTTTAATGATGGCATCGGCTAAAGTCCCTAATTTTTCGTTTTTGTGAATAAATCCGGCAGCACCTGCTTTAATAACGTTTGGAGCGTAAATTTGTTCTGGCAGTCCACTATAAATAATAATTTTAGTGTTTGGAAAATTTTTAACGATTGATTTTATCGTAATAATGCTAGACAAGCCTTCTAGTTCTAAATCTAAAAGCAAAACATCTATTTCTTTTTCTAGAAGAATGTCATTCAGCATTGAAAAATTTCCAATATTAGCTACAATTGAAATGTCTTTGTGATCTTTGAAATAGGATTTTATTCCAAAATGAACCACAGGATAATTATCGGCGACACATACCTTAATCATAATGTTGTTTTTAAGAATTAATAATTTGTTGTTTTTGGAACCGTAAAAGTAACAAATAAATTATCTAAATAACTGCAAATCAGTTAAAATGTATTATTTTAACGATTCTGGAATAATACAAACAGGAATAGGGTTCATCTTATGTTGATTTACAGTGTTTAAGCGTTTGTAGATTTCAAAAACCGTTTGTTCTCTTCCTGAAAATGAATCTGCAGAATTTCCTTTTTCATCTTGTAACATGGCCCATTCTAATTCGTCATAACTAGCTCCTAATTGGTCCTCATCTGTTCTGTCATCACCAAATAGTCCATCAGTGGGAGAAGCTTTCAATATAGATTCTGGAACTTTTAAAAAGGCACCTAGCGCAAAAACATCAGATTTCATTAAATCGGCAATTGGACTCAAATCAACTCCTCCATCCCCATATTTTGTATAAAAACCTACTCCAAAATCTTCTACTTTATTTCCCGTTCCAGCTACTAATAAGCCATAAATCCCACCATAATAGTACAGAGTAGTCATTCTAATTCTAGCGCGAGTATTGGCTAAAGTTAAGTTGAGTTGATGTTCGTGAATATCGTTTGGGACTACTTTTTTGAAAGATTCAAAAACGGATGTTAAATTGGATTCAGCACGAGAAACATTAGGAAATCGTTGCATTAATTGGTTAATATGTTCTTTTGCACGATTAATTTGACTTTCTGCTTGATGAATTGGCATTTCAACGCATACAACTTTAAGTCCTGTTTGTGCACAAAGAGTTGATGTAACTGCTGAGTCAATTCCTCCCGAAATACCCACAACAAAACCATTTACTTTTGCGTTAGTAGCGTAGGTTTTTAGCCAATTTACAATAAATTCATTTGCCTTTTCAACTTGAAGGGTGCTTTTTTTCGACATAATAATTTAAGTATTAAAAAGTAGGGATGTATATTTGCAAAACCATTTTGAAATCATCTGTTTTCTACTACTTTGAAAACAAATTTAATTAATAAATGTGAAACTAGGCGTAACTAATTTATTTTTACAATAAAACACATCAAGTGTTGCAATTAAATTTTCTTGTATGAGGGTGTATCTGTTTTCAATTGTTTTTTGTTTTGCATTTTTTTCTTGTGATAAAAAGGCATCGGTAGAAAAAGAAGTGAAAGAAATTCCTGTTGCGATCAAAGTGGAACGATTTGACAAAGTGTTTTTTGAGTCGAAACCAGAAGATTTACAAAAAATAAAGCAACAATATCCTTTTTTCTTCCCGGTAGGAGTTCCAGATAGTGTTTGGGTTAATAAAATTCAACATCCGTTGTGGAGAGAGTTATATAAAGAGGTTCAGAAAAAATATAGCAACATTGAACCTGTTCAGTCTGATATGGTTACCTTGTTTAAGCATATTAAGCATTATTTTCCTAAAACAAGAACCCCTAAATTGATTACTGTTATTGCAGAAATGGATTATACTAATAAATCCATTTATGCAGATAGCTTGGTTATTGTGTCCCTTGAGTTGTATTTGGGTAAGAATCATAAATTTTATGAATTTCCAAAGTATATTAAACAAAATTTTGAGCAGCGACAAATTATGCCTGATGTTGTTACTAGTTTTGCAACAAGTAAAATAGGAATAAATAAAGACAAAACGCTTCTGGGTCAGATGGTATATTATGGAAAACAATTGTATTTGAAGGATTTATTATTGCCAAGTTATACTGATGCTGAAAAAATTGGCTATACTTCAAAGCAAATCATTTGGTGTCAAGAAAATGAAATGTATATTTGGAGGTATTTTTTAGAAAACAATCTTCTTTATAGTGATGACTCTAAATTGAGTTCTCGTTTCATTGCTCCGGCTCCGTTTTCTAAATTTTATTTAGAAATAGACAACGATTCTCCTGGTCAAGTTGGAGCTTGGATGGGATGGCAAATAGTCCGTTCGTTTGCAGAGAATAATACGGTTGCTTTGACTGATTTGTTAAAAATGCCAGCTAAAGAAATATTTGAAAAATCTAAATATAAACCAAAGAAATAATGTCAGAAACGATCACTTCAGAAATTAAGTTTGAGATTGAGCTAGATGCTAATCGGGTGCCTGAAAAGTTGTCTTGGACAGCTGCAGATGGAGGTGTTACTAAGGAAGAGGCAAAAGCCATAATGCTGTCTATTTGGGATAGTAAAGCAAAAGAAACGATGCGCATCGATTTATGGACTAAAGATATGCCCGTGGACGAGATGAAGATTTTCTTTCATCAAACTTTAGTTGCTATGTCAGATACCTTTAAACGCGCCACTGATGATGAAAAGATGGCCAATACAATGAAGGATTTTTGTGACTATTTTGCTGAAAAACTAGAATTGATTAAATAAACACCAAATATTCGTAAAAAAAACCAAAACAACGTTTTGGTTTTTTTGTTTTTATTAAAGATTAAAATTCATTTTGACTTTTAATAACCGCTAGATTTACTTCGTCTATATAATTTAAAAGCGTTTCTTTTCCTATGGATTCTGTTGATGAGGTAACAAAATATTGTGGCATTTCGGCCCAATTATTAGCCAACATTTTTTTCTTATAAGCCGCAATATGTGAATCTATTTTTGTTTTACTTATTTTATCAGCCTTTGTAAAAATGATGCAAAATGGAATCTCGCTTTCACCCATATAGGACATGAATTCGATATCAATAGTTTGCGCTTCGTGTCGGATATCAATTAAAACAAAAGCACAAACTAATTGTTCTCTAGTTTCAAAATAATTAGTAATAAATTGCTGAAAAATATTTTTTGTTTTTTTAGAAACTTTGGCATAACCATATCCAGGTAGATCGACTAGGAACCAATTTTTGTTAATTAAAAAATGATTGATTAATTGAGTTTTTCCTGGTTTTCCTGAAGTTTTAGCTAAATTTTTATTATTGGTTAGCATATTAATTAGAGAAGATTTCCCTACATTAGAACGACCAATAAAAGCGTATTCAGGTAAAAAATCTTTCGGACATTTATCAACCTGCGAATTGCTAATAATAAATTCAGCGCTAGTAATTTTCATGGCTATTTTTTAGATCTATGATACAGGTTTAAAAACAGTTGTGAACCATTCTTCTAAAATTCTGTTGAATTCGTCAGGATGTTCCATCATAGCAGCATGACCACATTTATCAATCCAATACAATGTTGAATTGGGTAGTAAATTATGAAATTCTTCAGCCACCTCTGGAGGTGTTACTTTGTCATTTTTACCCCAAATGATACAAGTTTGCACTTTCATTTTGGGAAGATCCTTTGCCATGTTATGTCGAATGGCACTTTTTGCAATTGTCAATGTTTTTATTAATTTAATTCTATCATTAACAGAGGCATAGACTTCGTCAACAAGTTCAGGAGTAGCTACTTTTGGATCGTAAAAGACATCTTCAGCTTTTTTCTTAATGTATTCATAATCCCCTCTTTTAGGGTAGCTATCGCCCATAGCACTTTCGTACAATCCAGAACTCCCTGTGATTACTAGTCCAGCTACTTTTTCTGGGTACATTTTAGTGTGGTACAATGCAATATGCCCGCCTAACGAATTTCCTAGTAAAATTACATTATCAAGACCTTTAAAAGTAATGAAATCCTTTACATATTTGGCAAAGGCTTTGACATTCGTTTTTAGAATATTTTGGGTGTAGATAGGTAAATCTGGAATAATTATTTTGTATCCTTTGGTCGAAAAATAGCGAGCAACTCCATCAAAATTACTTAATCCGCCCATTAGACCGTGTAAAATAACAATAGGAGTTCCTTCTCCGGCTTCAAAATAACTGTATTTACCTTCTTTTTTATAGTGTTCTTCCATTTTTTCGGATCCCAATTTTTTCAATTTTGACAAATATAGGATTTAATACATAAAAATCGATTTCTGATTAGATTTTTTCCATCTACAAGTCTTTTTTTATTGTAAAAAACTAAACAAAATTCTTTTTGTTGAACCAAGTCTTTAACAAAATTTACAAACAAGATAAATTAAACTTAAGCCTCTGATTGTATAGAAAATAAGGATTTTGGAAGAAAAATGGGGAAACTTATTAACAAAGTGGTATTTTGTGGTAAAATGTGGTAAAATATTTTATATTTTTGCTTTGTATCATTTAAAATGAATTTTTTGAACACAATAGTTGGGACATACGAATGTAAAGTGGATGCAAAAGGTAGGGTTTTGATGCCTTCTCCTTTGAAAAAACAATTGATCTCTTCGTTGCAGGAAGGGTTTGTATTGAAGCGTTCTGTTTTTCAGCCTTGTTTGGAGCTGTATCCTATGCAAGAATGGAATGTAATGATGCAAAAAATCAATAAGCTGAATCGTTTTGTTAAGAAGAACAATGATTTTATTCGTCGTTTTACGGCAGGTGTTAAGGTAGTTGAGATAGATGCTTTGGGTAGGTTATTGGTTCCTAAAGATTTGATAGGTTTTGCAAGTATCACCAAAGATGTCGTTTTTTCTTCGGCAGTTACTATTGTTGAAATCTGGGATAAGGATTTATATGAAAAATCAATAAATGGAGAAGATGTTGATTTTGCTGATTTGGCAGAGGATGTGATGGGTAATGTAAATGAAGGTGACAATGGAATATCATAATCCAGTTTTGCTGCTTGAATCAGTAGATGGCTTGAATATAAAACCTGATGGGATTTATGTAGATGTTACTTTTGGTGGCGGTGGGCATTCCAGAGAGATTTTAAGTAGGTTGGGACCAAATGGTAAATTGTTTGCTTTTGATCAAGATGAAGATGCTTTAGCAAATGCAATACAAGACGAGAGGGTTGTTCTCATTAATGAAAATTTCAGATTTATTAAACGTTTTTTGCGTTTTCATAATGTTAAAGCGGTCGATGGGATACTAGGAGATTTAGGTGTTTCATCTCATCAGTTTGATGTGGCCGAGAGAGGATTTTCAACACGATTTGATGCCGAGTTGGATATGAGAATGAGTCAAAAGAATGATTTGAATGCGTATCGCGTGGTGAATGAGTATGACGAAGAAAATTTACGTAGGGTGTTTTTGGATTATGGAGAGTTGAAGAATGCTCCGGCTATTGCTAGAGTCATTTTGGAAGCAAGAGAAAAACATCCTATTAAAAATACAGAGGAGTTAAAACAGGTTTTGAGTCGGTTTTTGCCAACTCATAAAAGTCATAAAATTTTAGCTCAAATGTACCAGGCAATACGCATAGAGGTAAATCAAGAAATGGATGTTTTAAAAGAGTTTTTGGAACAGTCATTAGAAGTTTTGAAGCCTGGGGGTAGGTTGAGTATTATCTCGTACCATTCTCTTGAGGATAGATTAGTGAAACGATTTATTAAAAATGGAATGTTTGAAGGAGAGCCAGAACGTGATTTTTTTGGCAACTTTTCTGTACCATTTCGAACCATTGGAAAGTTAATTGTACCCAATAACGAACAAATAAAAGAAAATAACAGAGCGCGAAGTGCTAAGTTAAGAATTGCAGAAAAGATATAGTATGAAACATGGTGTATATAGTATATTAAAAGCGCGGTTTCTTCTCGATGAGGATGCAATTAAAAACTGGCGATTTATCGTATTTATTATACTACTTGCTATTGCAATGATTGCCAATACACAAAGCTATGAACAAAAAGTCTTTAGAATTGCAGAGTTGACTAATGAAGTAAAGGAGTTGCGTTCAGAATTTGTGGACAGACGTTCGGAATTGATGAAATTAAAGATGGAGTCCACGATTGCTCAAAAAATGGAGGCAAAACAAATAAAACCATCAACGGTTCCTCCAGTTAAAATAAAAGTAAAAAAAGAAGAAGAAAAAGGATTTTTTAGTCAATTATGGCAGTAGAAGATAAACATATTTCAAATAGAATTTATCTAGTGGCTTTAGCTATGTTCTTGATGGCTGTGGCTATTGTTGTAAAATTGACTAATATTCAATGGGTAGAAGGGGCTCATTATAGAAAATTAGCAAAAGAAAGAACCGTTAAAAACTTTGTGATACCCGCTAATAAGGGTAATATTTATTCGGCTGATGGGAGTTTGTTAGCCACTTCAATTCCTAATTACGAGATTCGTTTTGATGCCATGGCACCTAAAACAGAATTGTTTCAAAGAGCGGTTGACTCTTTAGCCGATTCATTAGCCTATCTACTAGGCAAACCATCTCATTTTTATGAAAATGAATTGAGGAAAGCTAGGGCTAAACAGAATAGATACTTCTTAATTGCTCGTAATTTAAATTATACAAATTATGTTAAGATAAAAGGTTTTCCCCTTTTTAAAGAAGGAGCTAATAAAGGAGGTATTATTGTTGCGCAAAAAACTATTAGAGAATATCCTATTGGTAAAATAGCCGAAAGAACCATTGGTTATGAAAGGGTTAAGCCAGACCACACACATGATGGAAAAGGTATTGAATGGGCTTATAGAAATTATTTAAATGGGAAAGATGGTAAAATTCTAAAACAAAAAATAGCTAAAGGACAATGGAAACCTATTAGAGATTTGAATGAAGTAGATCCAATAGATGGGTATGATGTTATTTCTACAATTGATGTGTTTATTCAAGATATTGCACATCACGCTTTGTTAAAACAATTAGAAGAATACGAAGCAGAACATGGTTGTGTTGTAGTAATGGAAACCAAAACAGGTCGAATTAAGGCGATTTCTAATTTAGGGAGAGATGATTCTGATGGGACCTATTATGAAACTCAAAATTACGCGATCACTGAGGCTCATGACCCAGGTTCAACATTTAAGTTAGTTGATTTAATGGCAGTTCTTGAAGATAAGGTGGCTGATACAAGTACTGTTTTTGATGCTAACGGTGGAATAATCAGAATTCATGGTAAACCAGTTGAAGATTCTCATCATGGTCTAGGTAAAGTTTCCTTGGCCCATGGGTTCGAAGTGTCTTCTAATACTGTAATGGTTCAATCTGTTTATAAAAATTATAGAAACAATCCATCCAAATTCATTAAACATATTGAATCTTGGGGATTAGATAAAAAAATAGGATTAGAATTAAAAGGAGAAGCCACTCCAAAAATTCCTAAGCCAGGAGAAAAGGGCTGGTCTGCACTTTCATTGCCTTGGATGGCTTTTGGGTACGGAATTAATGTTACCCCAATGCAAACCTTAACCTATTATAATGCAGTGGCAAATAATGGGGTGATGGTAAAACCTCAGTTGGTTTCAGAGATAAAAAAATGGAATACTACAATTAAGAAAATTCAGCCACAAATTATAAATCCTAGGGTGTGTTCGCCAGAAACATTAAAGAAAATCCGAGTGGTGTTAGAAAATGTTGTTAGAAGAGGAACGGCTAAGAGTTTGTATACCAAAGAGTTTCCTATGGCTGGAAAGACTGGTACGGCGCAAATGAATTATGGCAACAAATCAGGATCTGGAATGTATTATGCGTCTTCCTTTGTGGGCTATTTTCCTGCAAATAAACCGCAATATACATGTATAGTGGTGGTTCATAGACCTAACACTGCTCATAACAATTATTATGGTGCTGATGTAGCAGGTCCTGTTTTTAAGCGAATCGCTCAAAAAATATTTACAGATGCTCCATCCACTAACGAGATTAGAAAAATTGATAGAAAAATCCCAAAACAGGAATTGGATTATGCAGCCTATTATAATCATTCTCAGAAAAAACAAAATGTGATTCCAGATGTTAAAGGAATGTCGGGAATGGACGCGGTAGCGCTTTTAGAAAATTTGGGAATTCGAGTAAAAATTAAAGGAATTGGGAAAGTGAAAAAACAATCCCTTCAAGCGGGTCAAAATATAGCTAAAAACACAACCATAGTATTAGAATTATCGTGAGTATCTTAAAAGACATATTGTATAAAGTAGCTATCGAAGCGATACAAGGTTCGACAGAAATTACTATTGGTAAAATCGATTTTGATTCCAGAAAAATGGAACAAAATGATGTTTTTGTAGCCATTCGAGGTACTATTTCTGATGGACACGATTTCATTGGAAAAGCTATTGAATTAGGAGCAAAAGCAATTGTTTGTGAAAGCATTCCAGAAAATATAGTGAAAGGAATTACCTATATTCAAGTTACAGACACTAATACAGCTTTAGCAACTCTAGCGGCTAATTATTTTGATAACCCGTCACAAAAATTACGATTGGTTGGTGTGACTGGAACCAATGGCAAGACTACTATTGCATCATTATTGTATCAATTGTATAAAAAAGCGGGATACAAAGTAGGCTTACTTTCTACCGTAAAAATTATGGTAGATGAAGTAGAATTTAAAGCTACACATACTACACCTGATTCGATTACTATTAATCATTATCTAGCAAAAATGGTAGCTGCTGGAGTGGAGTACTGTTTTATGGAGGTGAGTTCACACGGAATTCATCAAAAACGTACCGAAGCTCTGCATTTTGTTGGTGGCGTATTTACTAATTTGTCTCACGACCATTTGGATTATCATGCCACGTTTGCGGAGTATAGAGATGTAAAAAAATCATTCTTTGATCATTTACCAAAAACAGCTTTTGCTTTATCTAATCTAGACGATAAAAACGGACCTGTTTTATTACAAAATACAGTAGCTAAAAAATGTACTTATGCCCTAAAGTCGTATGCAGATTATAAAGCACAAATTTTAGAAAGTCAATTATCTGGTTTGTTGTTGAAGATTAATGGCAATGAAGTTTGGGTAAAATTAATAGGAACTTTTAATGCTTATAATTTATTAGCCATCTACGGTACGGCGATTGAATTAGGAATGGATAGCTTGGAAGCACTTCGATTATTATCGGAGTTAGAAAGTGTTTCAGGGCGTTTCCAATATATTGTTTCAGAGGGCAATATTACCGCGATTGTTGATTATGCACATACGCCAGACGCTTTGGAAAACGTGTTGAAAACGATTAACGATATCCGTACCAAAAACGAACAATTAATCACTGTTGTGGGTTGTGGAGGGAATCGCGATAAAGCAAAACGTCCCGTAATGGGAAGTATTGCATCAGACTTAAGCGATAAAGCAATTTTGACTTCGGATAATCCTAGAAATGAGGATGCCGAAGTAATCATTAGCGAAATGGAACAAGGAGTTGCACCGCAAAACTTTAAAAGAATTTTATCGATTACCGATAGAAAGCAAGCAATTAAAACTGCTTGTCAATTGGCTCAGCCTAATGATATTATTTTAATCGCCGGGAAAGGTCATGAAACCTATCAAGAAATCAATGGTGTTCGCCACGATTTTGACGATATGAAAATTGTAAAAGAACTATTAGAACAACTCCATAAATAGAACATTATGCTGTATTACTTATTTGAATATTTAGATAAAACCTTGAATATACCAGGAACTGGAGTTTTTCAATATATTACGTTTAGATCGGGCTTAGCGTTTATGTTGTCATTGCTATTGTCTACTATTTATGGTAAGAGAATTATTAATTTTTTGCGCAATCAACAAGTAGGAGAAACTGTTCGCGAACTTGGGTTAGCAGGACAAAATGAAAAAGCAGGGACACCAACTATGGGTGGTTTGATTATCATTTTTGCAACCTTGTTGCCTGTTATATTGTTTGCCAAATTGCACAATATTTATATCGTATTGCTTATTGTAACTACTTTGTGGATGGGAACAATTGGGTTTATCGATGATTATATCAAAATTTTTAAGAAAGACAAACAAGGTCTAAAAGGTATTTTTAAAGTATTTGGACAAGTTGGATTAGGAGTAATAGTTGGGTCGGTATTGTATTTTAGTCCAGCGGTTACGGTATTAAAAAATGCTGCCAATTCTCCAGTTATTAAGCAAACTACCATCAGTTCAATAGTTCAAGCTCCTGTTGAAGTTAAATCAACAGCTACTACAATTCCTTTTTTTAAAAATAACGCATTTGATTATGCAGAAATCTTGGCTTGGACTGGCGAAGGCTATCAAAATTGGGCTTGGCTAATCTTTATTCCAGTCGTAATTTTTATTATTACAGCAGTATCTAACGGTGCGAATCTTACTGACGGTATTGACGGATTGGCAGCAGGAACTTCTGCAGTATCAGTTTTGGCATTGGGAATTTTTACTTTTCTTTCTGGAAACATCATTTTTTCGAATTATTTGAACATTATGTATATCCCAAATTCAGGAGAAATGACAGTATTTATTTCTGCTTTTGTCGGGGCATTGATTGGGTTTCTTTGGTACAATTCGTATCCAGCATCGGTTTTTATGGGGGATACAGGAAGTTTAACTATTGGAGGAATTATAGCAGTATTGGCAATAGCCGTTCGTAAAGAAATGCTAATTCCTTTGTTATGTGGAATTTTCTTAGCAGAGAATCTATCAGTAGTGCTTCAAGTAGCTTATTTCAAATACACCAAGAAACGTTTTGGCGAAGGCCGAAGAATATTTTTGATGTCGCCTTTGCATCACCATTATCAGAAAAAAGGGTATCACGAAAGTAAGATTGTTACCCGATTTTGGATTGTAGCAATTATGTTGGCCATTCTGTCCATTGTGACTTTAAAACTACGATAGATGAGATTAGTTGTTTTAGGTGGTGGCGAAAGCGGAGTGGGAACAGCCATTCTGGGAAAGAAAAAAGGATATGAAGTTTTTGTGTCCGATTTTGGAAAGATAAAAGAAAATTACAAAGAAGTTCTTAATCATAATGCAATAGCTTGGGAAGAGGAAACACATACAGAATCTTTGATTTTGAATGCAGATGTGGTGATGAAAAGTCCTGGAATTCCTGATAAATCCCCCATTGTGAAAAAGCTAATCGAAAACGGAATCAAGGTAATTTCAGAAATTGAGTTTGCTGCTCCTTTTACCAAAGCGATTACAATAGGGATTACAGGGAGTAATGGTAAAACAACTACTACGATGTTGACCTATCATTTGCTCAAATCAGCAGGATTGAATGTGGGATTGGGAGGAAACATCGGAAAAAGTTTTGCTTGGCAGGTTGCCGACAATGATTTTGATTACTACGTTTTAGAGTTGAGTAGTTTTCAATTGGACGGAATTATTAATTATAAACCACATATCGCCATTATAACGAATATTAGTCCAGATCATTTGGATCGTTACGATTACAAGTATGAAAATTACATCGATTCGAAGTTTAGAATTACAATGAATCAAACTGAAGAAGATTATTTGATTTATGACGCCGAAGACGAAGCTATAGCCAATTGGTTAACAAAAAATAAAACAAAAGCAACATTAATTCCTTTCTCGTTGAGCCCAATTTTCACAGAAGGAGCCTTTATAAAAGATAATAAAATGGAAGTAAAGATGATGAATCACGAAGAATTTTCAATGGAAACAGAATCAATCGCATTAGAAGGGAAACACAACATGAAGAATGCAATGGCAGCAACTTCTGTGGCTAAATTAATGCAAATTAGAAACGCAACCATTAGAGAAAGCTTGTCTAATTTTCAAGGAGTAGAACACCGTTTAGAAAAAGTATTGAAAATTCAAAACGTACAATACATCAACGATTCTAAAGCAACTAATGTGAATGCTTCTTTCTTTGCTTTGGATAGTATGACCACTCCAACAGTTTGGATTGTTGGAGGTGTTGATAAAGGAAATGATTACAACGAATTGATGTCTTTGGTTCATGAAAAAGTAAAAGGAATTATTTGCTTGGGTGTAGACAATAAAAAAATCATTGATGCTTTTGGAAATGTGGTTGATGTAATGGTAGAAGTAGACAATATGATTGATGCAGTTCGAATGGCACAACATATGGCAGAGAAAGGAGATACGGTTTTATTGTCTCCGGCTTGTGCTAGTTTTGATTTATTCGAAAATTACGAAGACAGAGGAAGACAATTCAAGCAAGCGGTATATAATCTCTAAAAAAATACAGCTAATTATTAGACTTTAGGCGATATGAAAATGAAACAGCTATTAAGCAATCTAAAAGGAGATAAGGTAATTTGGTCATTCTTGGCTTTATTGGCTTTGTTTTCCTTTATGCCTGTTTTTAGCGCCAGTACTAATTTAGCTTTTGGTCGTGATGGAGATGGTAATACATTAGCATATTTAATAAAACATTTGGCTCATTTAGGGATGGGTTTTATGATTATTTACTTTGTTCATAAAGTGCCATATCATTATTTTAGAGTCATTTCTAGGATAGGACTTCCTTTTGTTTGGGCATTATTAGTCCTTACTCTTTTTAAAGGGACTCATATTGGAGGAGCCAATGCCAGTCGTTGGTTACAGTTGCCATTTATTGGAATTTCATTTCAAACATCCTCAATTGCTGCTATAATGCTATACATCTATGTAGCTCGTTATCTTTCAAAAACAAGAGAAACTCCTATTACGTTTAAATCTTCTTTATTCGAATTGTGGTTGCCTGTATTTGTCACGTTGGCATTGATTTTGCCTGCCAACTTTTCTACTACAGCCTTAATGTTTGCTATGGTAGTTATGGTGGCTTTCATTGGTAAGTACCAATTAAAATATATTGGTTTTATTATTGGAATGGCAATTGCAGGGCTATTACTTTTCTTTTTGTTAGCAAAGGCATTACCTAATTCTAAATTTTTTAGTAGGGTAGGTACATGGACAAGTCGAATCGAAAATTTTAGTTCAGATAAACCTGGTGAAGATGACTACCAAATTGAAAAAGCTAAAATCGCAATTGCTTCAGGAAACCTATATGGTTTAGGTCCTGGGAAAAGTGTTCAAAGGCATTTTTTACCACAATCATCTTCTGATTTTATCTTTGCAATTATTATTGAAGAATATGGTTTAGTAGGAGGATTACTTGTACTTGGATTATATCTTTTACTGCTCTTTCGATTTGTAATCGCTGCCCATAAGGCCAATACACTCTTTGGAAAATTAGTTGTTATTAGTTTAGGTTTTCCAATGATCTTTCAGGCCTTAATTAATATGGCGGTAGCTGTAGAATTATTGCCTGTAACTGGACAAACCTTACCTCTGATAAGTAGTGGAGGTAGTTCTATTTGGATGACTTGCTTTGCACTTGGAATTATTATCAATGTGACCAAGAAAGAAGAAGAAATCGAACAAGAACAAAAAGAAGCTGCCAAACGTGAAGAAGCACTTCAAAAATTAATAGACCAACAGTTAGAGGCAGACGAACATAAGATATCAGAAAATTACTCCATACAAGACAGTTCAAAAAACCCAATAGATGCAGTCATCAATAAATAGAAAATAAAAATGAGAACATACAAATTCATATTAAGCGGAGGAGGAACAGGAGGACATATTTATCCAGCAATTGCTATCGCTAATGAATTGAAATCTCGTTTTCCTGAATCAGAAATTCTTTTCGTGGGTGCACAGGACAAAATGGAAATGCAAAAAGTGCCTCAGGCCGGGTATCCCATAAAAGGACTTTGGATTGCAGGCTTGCAAAGACGACTGACTTTTGATAATGCGTTGTTTCCAGTAAAGTTATTGAGTAGTTTGTTGAAGTCAAGACAAATTATTAAACAATTCAAACCTGATGTAGTAATTGGTACAGGAGGTTTTGCGAGTGGACCTTTGTTGCAAATGGCTAATAGTGCAGGGATACCTACTGTAATTCAAGAGCAAAATTCCTATCCTGGAATTACTAATAAATTATTGAGCAAGAAAGCCAATGCGATTTGTGTTGCTTACGAAAAA
Organism: Flavobacterium keumense; assembly: GCF_029866485.1. Lineage (NCBI taxonomy): Bacteria > Pseudomonadati > Bacteroidota > Flavobacteriia > Flavobacteriales > Flavobacteriaceae > Flavobacterium > Flavobacterium keumense. Next base: position 206,291 of record NZ_CP092332.1, on the reverse strand, counting down.
CTAGAGCGCTTTTTTCCTAAAGAGAAAATCGTTTTAACCGGCAATCCTGTTCGTCAAGACTTGATTGCAATTGATGGTAAAAGAGCTGAAGGACTAGCACATTTTAATTTAGATCCAAATAAAAAGACCATTCTAATTTTGGGTGGGAGCTTGGGTGCGCGTCGCATCAATCAGTTGATTGAAAAAGAGTTGGAATTTTTCGCTTCGCAAAAAGTACAATTGCTTTGGCAATGCGGAAAATTGTATTTTGAAGAGTACCAAAAATACAATTCAGATAACGTACAGGTGATGGCCTTTGTAGAACGAATGGATTTGGTTTACGCTGCGGCAGATATTGTGATTTCGAGAGCGGGAGCTTCTTCTGTTTCGGAATTGTGCATTGTGGGGAAACCGGTGATTTTTATTCCGTCTCCTAATGTAGCCGAAGACCATCAAACTAAAAATGCTCAATCAGTTGCCGATAAAAATGGCGCTATTTTGATTCGTGAAAGTGAATTAGATACCGCTTTTGAATCAACTTTTTCAGATTTGATTACCAATGAAAGTAAGCAAAACGAATTGAGTCGAAACATCAAAAACTTGGCGTTGCCAAATGCAACCAAAGCCATAGTAGAAGAGATACTAAAACTAATAAAATAACAATTTCAATTTCAAAACTCAATGATAAAAATTGAATTTTGAAATTGAATTTTGAAATTGATATTTAAAATGAATTTAAATCAAATACATAACGTCTTTTTTATAGGAATCGGAGGAATTGGAATGAGTGCTTTGGCACGTTATTTTAAAACCATCGGGAAAAATGTTTCGGGTTATGATAAAACCCCTTCGATGTTGACCGATGAATTAATAGCAAGCGGAATCGATATTCATTTTGAAGACCGTATTGATTTAATTCCTGCGGAGTATTATGTAGAGAATACTTTAGTAATTATTACACCAGCTGTTCCAGTGACACATTCGCAATGGAATTATTTTTTAGAGCGCGATTACGAAGTAAAAAAACGTGCCGAAGTTTTAGGAATCATTACTAAAGATACCTTCTGTTTTGCAGTAGCCGGAACACACGGAAAAACAACTACTTCAAGTATTTTAGGTCATATTTTGTTTGAAAGTGGAGCGGATGTCACGGCTTTTGTGGGGGGTATTGTAGAAAACTACAATTCGAATTTGATTGGAACTGGAAAAACGGTCACAGTAGTTGAAGCAGATGAATTTGATCGTTCGTTCTTGCATTTACATCCCAATATTGCTTGTGTTACTTCTATGGATGCGGATCATTTGGATATTTATGGAACAAGTGAAGAAATCGAAGCGTCGTTTGTAGCGTTTGCCAATAAAGTAGAAGATAAAAGTCAATTGTTTATTACGAATGAATTGCCAATTGAAGGAGTGACCTGTGCAGTAAATGAAGAAGCAGTGTATAAAGCCTTTAATGTGCGAGTTGGAAATGGTAGTTATGTTTTTAATGTACAAACACCAACAGAAACGATACGCGATATTGCTTTCGGTTTGCCGGGCAGACACAATTTAATGAATGCGTTGATGGCTTTGGCTATGGCCAAAACCTTTGGAACTTCGTCAGAAGCGATTGCAAAAGCGTTGGCTTCATTTAAAGGAATTAGAAGACGTTTTTCCTATCAGATAAAAACACCAAATTTGGTATATATCGATGATTATGCACATCATCCTACAGAAATAAATGCAGTGCATCAAGCCGTTCGCGAATTGTATCCTAACCAAAAAGTATTGGCTGTTTTTCAACCGCATTTATTTAGTAGAACAAAAGATTTTGCAGATGATTTTGCCAAAAGTTTGTCCAATTTTGATGAAGTGGTGTTATTGGATATTTATCCAGCACGCGAATTGCCAATGGAAGGAATTACTTCGCAATGGTTGATGAACAAAATGACAAGTGAAGATAAAAAATTGGTATCCAAAGAAGATTTGATTCCGACAATTTTAGCAACAGACGCTACAATTATTGTAACGATTGGAGCGGGAGATTTAGGAGAGATGGTGCCATCAATAAAAAATGCATTGTATGAAAAAAATTAATTGGATAACGATTCGATTAGTACTCATGTTTGGGGTAGTTATTTTCTTATTTTCGTTTACTTCCAATAGAAATGGAAATAGAAAATTAGTGGGTTCTAAAATATTTTTTGTCGAAGAAAACAACCCATTCATTAAACAAGAAACGGTTAATAAATTGTTAATAGAAAAAAACGGAGAGGCTTTAGCTATCCGAAAAGATAAATTAGATTTGAATAAATTAGAAAATGCCGTTAATGCAAACCCAATGATTGAAAAATCAGACGTATTTGTAACCATTGACGGAGTGCTAAAAGCAGTAGTAAAACAAAAAACGCCAATAGCAAGAGTTTTTGACGGTCAGCGTTCTTTTTATATTGATTACAAGGGAAGTACAATGCCGTTGTCGGCTAATTTTACAGCAAGAGTTCCGCTAGTTTTTGGGATGCTAAACCAAAAAAATAAAGAAGCTTTAGTAGGGTTATTTAGAAAAATTTATGACGATGCGTTTTTGAAAAAAAACATCATTGCCATACAAATTATGCCGAATGGTAGCTTAAAAATGCTAAATAGAAATTTTGATTTTCAAATTGATTTTGGAGGAACGATTAATGTGAATCAAAAAATTAATAATTACAAAGCATTTTTTCAAAAAGCCATTGTAGATAGTTCGTTGTATAAATATAAAAAAATAGATCTCCGTTTTACGGACCAAGTAGTTTGCACAAAATAAGAGGTAATGGAAAAAGATAATATTGCAGTAGGACTTGATATTGGGACAACTAAGATTGTCGCAATGATAGGTAAGAAAAATGAATACGGAAAGCTAGAAATTTTGGGTGTTGGAAAATCCAAAAGTTTAGGTGTGGCGAGAGGAGTTGTAAATAATATTACACAAACAATTCAGTCTATTCAACATGCTGTAAAGGAAGCAGAAAATAACTCAGGTTATAAAATTAAGGATTGTGTAGTAGGTATTGCGGGTCAGCATATTCGTAGTATTCAACATACAGATTATATCAGCAGAAGCAATCCCGAAGAAGTGATAGGGGGGAATGATATTCAAATGTTGATTGATCAAGTAAATAAATTAGCAATGCTTCCTGGTGAAGAAATTATTCACGTACTGCCTCAAGAATTTAAAATTGATGGGCAAGCCGAAATAAAAGAACCAATCGGGATGTATGGCGGACGTCTAGAATCTAGTTTCCACGTAGTTGTGGGGCAGGCTTCGTCAATCAGAAACGTGGGACGTTGTATTCACGATTCTGGAATCGAATTGTCTGGTTTAACATTAGAGCCGTTGGCTTCATCTGACGCTGTTTTGAGTCAAGAAGAAAAAGAAGCAGGAGTGGCGTTAATTGATATTGGTGGTGGAACTACCGATTTAGCAATTTTTAAAGACGGAATAATTCGCCATACGGCTGTAATTCCTTTTGGAGGTAATGTAATTACCGAAGATATTAAAGAAGGGTGCTCTATTATAGAAAAGCAAGCCGAATTATTAAAGGTAAAATTTGGTTCCGCTTGGCCGGGAGAAAATAAAGAAAACGAAATTGTTTCTATTCCTGGATTAAGAGGAAGAGAGCCTAAAGAGATTTCATTAAAGAATTTGTCTAAGATAATTCATGCGCGCGTAGTGGAGATTATTGAACAAGTTTTTGTTGAAATTAAAGCCTACGGTCATGAAGACCCAAGAAAAAAATTAATCGCAGGAATTGTTCTAACAGGTGGAGGTTCACAATTGCAACACATTAAGCAATTAGTAGAATACATCACCGGAATGGATACCAGAATTGGATATCCCAACGAGCATTTAGCAGGCAATTCAAGCGAAGAAATATCAAGTCCCTTATACGCAACAGCTGTAGGTTTGGTGATGAATAGTATTCAAAATCAAACTCAAAGTGCAGTAAAAATTACTCAGACTCCAGCCCCAGAAATTCCTGAGTATAAAGCCCCAGAAGTTGAGATAAAAGCACCTTCAGAAGCACCTAATATTGTAGCAAAACAAGAAGAGGTTGTGAAAAATGAGCCCGAATCAACCGAAACTAAAATTAGAAAATCATTCTTTGATCGCTATGTAGATAAAATCAAGGAATTTTTAGATAATGCAGAATAAAGGCTAAGCCAAGACAGTATAATAGTATAATAACAAATAGCAAAAACCAAATAAAATGATGAGCAACTCAGAATTTGGAAGTATTTCATTTGATTTACCAAAGAACCAATCAAATGTAATCAAAGTAATTGGTGTTGGAGGCGGCGGGAGCAACGCTATCAACCACATGTTTAAACAAGGAATCAAAGGGGTAGATTTCATTGTTTGTAATACAGATTCACAAGCGTTACAAAATAGTCCGGTACCTAACAAAATTCAGTTAGGAGTCAACTTAACGGAAGGATTGGGGGCTGGAGCAAATCCAGATGTAGGACAACAATCAGCCATAGAAAGTGTTTCTGATATTGAAAAAATGTTAGATCAAAATACTAAAATGGTATTTATCACTGCCGGAATGGGTGGAGGAACAGGAACAGGAGCTGCTCCAGTAATTGCTCAACTAGCCAAAGAACGTGATATTCTTACAGTTGGAATTGTAACGATTCCTTTTATGTTTGAAGGGAAAGTGCGTCAAGAGCAAGCTATTATCGGAATTGAAAAATTGCGCAAACAAGTCGATTCACTTATTGTTATTAATAACAACAAATTGAGAGAAGTGTACGGAAACTTAGGTTTCAAAGCTGGTTTCTCAAAAGCAGACGAAGTTTTGGCAACTGCCTCAAGAGGTATTGCCGAAGTAATTACACACCACTATACTCAAAATATCGATTTACGTGATGCTAAAACGGTATTGTCTAATAGTGGAACAGCTATTATGGGTTCTGCAATAGCTGAAGGTGAAACTAGAGCGAAAGATGCTATTATTTCGGCTTTGGATTCTCCATTATTGAATGACAACAAAATCACAGGTGCCAAAAACGTATTGTTGCTTATCGTTTCTGGAACTAACGAAATCACTTTGGATGAAATTGGTGAAATCAATGACCATATCCAATCAGAAGCTGGTTTCAACGCGAATATTATCATGGGAGTTGGTGAAGATGAAACTCTTGGTGACGGTATTGCAGTAACTGTTATCGCTACAGGTTTTGACCTAGATCAACAAAACGAAATCGTTAATACAGAGCCAAAAAAGATTATTCACGCTTTAGAGGATGAGCAAAAAATCACTCACAATTTATCAAACACTCCTGTGGCTACATTTGATTTGGATGTGCCAACTCCAGTAGCTGCTACAGAAGAACGTATTGTTTTTGAATTGTTAGAGGAAGAAGAGTCAGTTGCCGAAGTAGTAGCTGAGCCAGTGGTTGCTGCTTACGAACCAATTACTAATGAAAATGATTTAATCGTAATGTCTGAATTCATCAAAAATTTAGATGTGACTTTTGAAATCGTTTCACCAATTAATGACATCGATTTTACTTTTACAACGCCTGAGGCACATGCTATCGAAACAGCACAGCCAAAAGCCGTTCAAAGAGAAGAACAAGCTACGTTTTCATTCGATTTACCTTTGTTCAAATCAGAGCCAGCGGTAGAAGAAAACAAAGTAGTTTTTGAATTGACTAATAATGAAATCAACGATATCAAAGTAGTAGATCCAGTTCAATTTGTACCAGTAACCGAAGTGGCTGAAAACGGAGTAATCCGTCACTCGTTAGAAGAGTACATGGAAGTAGAGCAAGAAGTTGTAGCTACTAAAACTATTGAAAAAGTTGCCGAAGTGGTTCCAGAAGAATTGAACATCACGATGAAGAAAATAGACGAATCAACTATTGCTGCTTCAGAGTTTGAATCAATTTCTCCAATGGAAATGACTATCGAGGAAACCTTACGCGCCCGTGCTGACGAAAGAAGAAGAAAGTTGAAAGAATTCAATTATAAGTTTCACAACAACGTGTCTAAAATTGACGAGTACGAAAAAGAGCCTGCTTACAAAAGATTAGGAGTAGAGCTTTCTACGAATCAACCGAATACTACTAATTCGAGAATATCGGTAGGAACAGACAGCAACAATGACTTGCAGTTGCGTTCTAATAACTCGTATTTACACGATAATGTAGACTAACCAAACTAACCAAAACCAAGATAACCCGAAATTCAACCGATTTTCGGGTTATTTTTTTATCCTATTGTCGTTGCAATCAATCTTTTGTTAGTTCGGGTAAATTGTGTTAAATTTGCGAGCCTTAGTCCAGCTGTCGTTGCAAGCTTTTTCTCGAAAATGCTTTTTTCTAAGGAGGTAAAAGAGCTCCTAAAGTCGCTTTTTAACTCCAAGAAAAAATACATTTTCTCCTAAAAAGGCTTTTCACTACCATCTGGGGCAAAAAGAAAATCATTCACTTAAGAGTCAAAAATATGAGTTTAGCCACACAAATCATGGACGAAATCAAAAACGCCATGAAAGCCAAAGATACTGTAGCATTAGAATCATTGCGTGCAGTGAAATCGGCTTTGCTTTTAGCACAAACGGAGAGCGGTGCCAAAGAAGAAATCAGTGCCGAGGAAGAAATTAAATTGTTACAACGTTTGGTCAAACAACGTAAAGACAGTGCGAATATCTATACCCAACAAGGTCGACCTGATTTAGCAGCGCCTGAATTAGAGCAAGCAGCCGTAATTGAGAAATTCTTACCCGCTCAATTATCAGAAGCCGAAGTAGAAGCGATAGTAGCTAAAATCATTGCCGACAATGGTGCTTCAGGAATGGCAGCGATGGGAAAAGTCATGGGCTTAGCTTCTGCTGAATTAGCCGGAAAAGCGGATGGAAAAACCATCTCAACTATTGTTAAGAAATTATTATCTTAGGATACAATTGATTTCGTAATTAGTAAATCGACCCGAGGCGAAGCCGAACGGAGTGAAGCTAATATCGTAAATCGTACCTCGTATATCGTAAATAATAAGACTGCGTAGTTCAACTGGATAGAATATCAGATTTCGGCTCTGAGGGTTGGGGGTTCGAACCCCTCCGCAGTCACAAAAAAACCTACTGTTATGCAGTAGGTTTTTTTGTTTGTATTTTTCTGAAAGTTTTTTTATTATATTTGATTGAGCTCAAAGTCAGGAGACTTGATGCAGCTGGGTTGGATTGATAGGCACGAGCAAGATGCTCGCGCCAGCAGTGGGTGTATGGAGAAACAATATTTTGGAAAATTAAATAGCACAATATGAAAATAAAGTTATTATTTGTATGTATTTTTTTTACTATAAGTCAAGTAGGATATTCTCAAAAGAGTAATATTATAATAAAAAAGTGTTTTTCAAAATCGACACAGAGTTTTCCTAATAAAAATTACATCTGCCAAAAATTAATTTTTAAAGGGCAAAGTATAATTTACAAGCTTAATTACTCTTCCAATGGATGGCAAATCATTGATTCAGTTGTTTGTCAAAAAAAAGGTGGGAAGTATTGTGAAAAATTCTATCAGCCAATATATGATGTAGAAAATAGATTTATAAAAAACTATGAATTGTTAAATGTTGATTGCATTCAAATTAAAAAGTCTTCTTATGATGATTTACTCCGGATTAAAGATGAGTATAATTTGTCAAAAGAGTATATAGATAACATAGAATTCTTATTATCTAAGCATCCTATGAAAAGTATTAAAGAGTATAGTTTTAAAAATGAAATTATTCCTTCGTTATTTACTCAATATGGCATTCCTTATGATGAACTTCTAAGTGCGTTTACTTATAACATAGAAAGTAGATTACTTAAAGATGATTCATTTATTTTTAAGAATTTTGTTTTAACTAGAAATTATGTGTACAATAATGGACTGCTAAAAGAAGTCAGAATAGAGATAAGAAATAGAGAGGAAAAGATTATATCTCAGTTTAGAGAGGTCTTTGAGAGGGGGTAATGTTTACTCTGTAAAAAACAAATTTAAATTAGATTTTTTTTATAAATAAAAGTGGTAGTGTGGTCGTGTATCAAAGTTAGTGATGACCCCGCTCCCGCGCGAAATGAAATTTGACGAAGTCAATCCTTTCGCGTGGCAAGTAATAGTAATCTGAGAATTAAGAAAAAAGCAACTTCGGTTGCTTTTTTTTGTGCTGAAAAATAAACGGGTATTCTAGCCCCGATAGTAGCAAGCTACCTTGTAGCGCGGATAGCGGGACAGCACGGGTGGAGAAATTAAAAACAACTGCTCCTAAATAAGTTTTGAATCACTGTGACAATTGTTACTGACTGGCTAGGATATCCCTTCTACTTTTGCTTCATCAATTAGAAAATAATTATGAAGACAGTACAGGTACTAGCATTAGTAGGGAGTTTGATTTTTTCCGGTTTAGGATTTAGTCAAGATACCTTAGCTATTTCTAAAAAAGAAATTGGGCAAAAAGCACTGGAGAAAAACTTGCAAATCCAAATTGCCCATCAAAATTATAAATCGGCTCAGGCTGATTTTAGACAATCGAATGCGTTGTTTTTACCGAGTGTTTCAGCTTCGCACACGGCCATTTCAACTACCAATCCTTTGATGGCTTTTGGATCTAAATTGAATCAGGAAATTTTGACACCTTCTGATTTTGATCCCAATCTATTGAACAATCCCGCTACAACTAAAAATTTTGCTACCAAAATTGAGGTGTTGCAACCTTTAATTAATGTAGATGGAATATACGGCAGACAGGCCGCCAAATCTAAAATGGAAGCCTTTCAATTACAAACAGAAAGAACCCAAGACTATTTAACATTGGAAGTCAATAAAGCTTTCATGCAGTTGCAACTGGCGTACAAAGCAGTGACGGTTTTGACCAAAGCGAATCAAACAGCGGATGCTAATTTAAAACTGATTACCAACTATTTCAATCAGGGTATTTTACAAAAAACCGATTTGTTATCGGTACAAGTACGTGTGAACGAAATTAAAAACCAATTGCAATATGCCAAAACTAATGTGCAAAACGCATCGGATTATTTGTCCTTTTTATTAAATGAAGATACTACAAACAAAGTTTACAAACCTATAGAAAAGTTGGACAACAGTATTGCGATTGAAACGGTAAATACAACTCTTTCTGGCAACAGAAAAGACATTCTAGCCCTAGACAAAGCAACTCAGGCTTATGAAAAAATGGTATTGTCTAATAAAATGAGTTTCTTGCCTAGATTGAATGCTTTTGGAAGCTACGAATTGTACGATACAGCTTTGTTAGGTACCAAAGCCAAAGGATATGTAGTGGGTGCGCAATTGTCTTGGTCAGTTTTTGACGGTTTCAAAAGCATTGGAAAATTAGAAAAAGCCCAAGCCGATTTTCAAAAGTCAACTTTAGAAAGTCAACAATACAAAGCCCAAAGTCAGCTAGAACTCAACAAAACCAATCGCCAATTGAAAGATGCCGAGAATAAAGTAAACTTATTCAAATTGGCTTTTGACCAATCGCAAGAAGCGTATCGTATTCGTTCGAACCGTTTTACACAAGGATTAGAAAAAACAACCGATTTGTTGCAATCAGAAACCTTAATGGCTCAAAAAGAATTGGAGTTTTTACAAGCCGTATTCGAGTATAATTTCACGAAAGAATATTTGCAGTTTTTAACGAAATAGAAGTTCATTTTCTGCAAGGTTTGTGAACCTTGTAGGTATAAATAAAAAACCTACAAGGTCAAAAGAGACCTTGCAGGAATTACAAACAAAAATAAAACCATCAAAACATGAAAAAGACAATAGCGATCCTAACTCTTTCAACCGTCGCATTTCTATCCTGCGGAAAAGAAAAACAAGAAGTAACCAATAATGAACCAGCGATTACGGTACAGTTAAGTGCAGTTGGTGCCACAAACAACGGTCAATTTGTTACCGCAAGCGGAAAAATTGAAGCCGAAAACAGTGCTAATTTAAGCACTCGAATGATGGGGTATGTAACCAAAGTTCATGTCAAAGTGGGACAACACGTTAATGCAGGACAACTTTTGGTAAGCATCAATAGTTCGGATTTACAAGCAAAAAGAGCCCAAGTAGAAGCAGCGGTTTTGCAAGCTACGGCAGGCTATAACAATGCTAAAAAAGACTACGATCGTTTTACCAATTTGTTCAAACAACAAAGTGCATCTCAAAAAGAATTAGACGATATGACGGCACGTTACGAAATGGCGAAAGCAGGTTTAGAAGGGGCTAAACAAATGCGTAACGAAGTACAAGCGCAATTTTCATACTCGAATATAACAGCACCTTTTTCGGGAGAAGTGACGAATACGTTCGTTAAAGAAGGCGATATGGCCAATCCTGGAATGCCATTAGTAAGTGTTGAAGGCGCTTCGCGTTTGCAAGTAACGGCGATGGTGGCTGAGAGTGACATTAATAGTATTCATAAAGGAATGCCGGTTACGGTTTTGGTAAAATCAACTAACACAACATTGAATGGTGAAGTTGCCGAACTGAGCTTGTCTGCTAAAAATACAGGGGGACAGTATTTGGTAAAAATCAATTTAGCCAAAACGTCAAGTAAGATTCTTTCGGGCATGTTTGTGAATGTACAATTCCCAATCCAGAATAAAATGCAATCAACTGAAAAAACAACGGCGGTTTTGGTACCTCAATCGGCTTTAGTACACCAAGGTCAATTGACAGGGATTTATACCGTTGGGACAGGAAATGTGGCTATTCTAAGATGGTTACGCATAGGAAAAGTTATGGGTGACCAAGTAGAAGTTTTATCAGGCCTTTCGACTAACGAGCAATACATTGTTTCGGCAGAAGGGAAACTATTTAATGGCGCTAAAATTCAATGGTCTAATTAAACAATTCAACAATTTGAAAAATTTCATTGTATGTAATTCATTTTCAAATTATTCCATTTTCACATTTATAAATTAATATTATGCAAGAAGGTATATCAGGTAAAATAGCCCATTTTTTCATCAACTCAAAATTGACCATTTTGTTGATGGTGGCGTTGATGATTATTGGGGTTTACAGTTCGTTTTTAATTCCAAGGGAAGAAGAACCGCAAATTAATGTGCCAATGGCCGACATTATGGTGGGGTATCCAGGGGCTACTCCTGCCGAAGTAGAAAGCCGTGTAGCCAAGCCATTAGAAAAAATAATTTCGAATATCAAAGGAGTAGAACACGTTCACACGATGGCAATGAACGGTCAAGCAATGTTGATTGTACAGTTTTATGTAGGTCAAGATGTGGAGCGTTCGTATGTAAAATTGTACGACGAATTAGCGAAACACGAAAATATGTTTCCGCAAGGGGTGTACAAACCCATGGTAAAAACCCGTTCTATTGATGATGTGCCGATGTTGGGTATCACGCTTTGGAGTGATAAACAAGACGATTTTCAATTGCGTCAAATAGCTGAGGAGGTTACTTCAGAAATCGAAAAAGTAAAAGATGTTGCGATTACCAAAGAAATAGGCGGAAGCAATCGCGAACTAAAAGTGATTTTGGACAAAGATAAAATGGCCGAAAATGGCATGGATGCTTTGGGAATCATGCAAATGATTCAAGCTAATAATGGCAGTTCACAATCAGGAGCTTTTGTAGAAAACGACCAGGAATATTTGTTGAAAACGGGGCAATTTCTAGAAAATGCAGACGATGTTGAGAATTTGGTAGTTGGTGTCAATCGCAACATGCCAGTTTATTTGAAACAAGTGGCCAAAGTACAAGACGGAGCCGCTACGCCTCGAAGTTATGTGTCTTTTGGTTTTGGCAAAGCCAATGAAAAATTCAAAACAGCTCCTTCAGAATATCCTGCGGTAACTATTGCGGTTGGAAAAGTGAAAGGTGCTGATGCGATGAAAATTTCGGAGAAAATTATTGAAAAAATAGATCGTTTAAAACAAACGATTATTACAGATGATGTTCATGTAGAAGTAACGCGTAATTATGGCGAAACAGCCTCAGATAAAGTGGGTGAATTATTAATACACCTTGGTATTGCTATTATCGCTGTTACGGTTTTAGTAATGTTAGCGATGGGCTGGCGTGGTGGATTGGTCGTGTTTTTCTCTGTTCCATTAACGTTTGCCTTGACCTTATTTGCTTATTATTTATTGGGTTATACGCTAAACAGAATTACACTTTTTGCCTTGGTTTTTGTGGTGGGAATTGTAGTAGATGATAGTATTATCATTGCAGAGAACATGCACCGCCATTTTAAAATGAAGCGATTACCTTTCAAACAAGCGGCGATTTATGCCATTAACGAAGTGGGAAATCCAACTATTTTGGCCACTTTCACGGTAATTGCTGCGATTTTACCAATGGCTTTCGTATCTGGAATGATGGGGCCGTATATGAGTCCGATGCCCATTGGAGCTTCCATCGCAATGTTGTTATCGCTGTTTGTAGCGTTGACGGTTACACCATATTTAGGATACCATTTGTTGCAAGAAAAAGAGGAGCAAGAGCACAAAGAAGCCGCAGGGATGGATACCAGCTGGATTTATAAAATGTACAATAAATTTGAGCGTCCGTTTTTAGATAGTAGTCCAAAAAGAAGAATGCTTTTGGCTCTTACTGTGGTATTGTTGTTTGGTTCGGTTTTGATGTTTTTCACCAAATCGGTAGTAGTTAAAATGCTGCCTTTTGATAACAAAAACGAATTCCAAGTCGTAATCGATATGCCCGAAGGAACTACTTTGGAACGAACTTCGGCAGTGACTAGAGAAATTGCGCAGTATTTGGCCACCAAACCAGAAGTGGTGAATTATCAAAATTACATTGGAACTTCAGCTCCAATTACCTTCAACGGATTAGTGCGTCATTACGATTTGCGTGGAGGAAGTAATATGGCGGATATTCAGGTGAATTTATTGCATAAAGAAGAACGTGATTTACAAAGTCATGATATTGCTAAAGCAATGCGTCCTGAAATTCAGAAAATTGCTAAAAAATACGGAGCCAATGTAAAACTAATCGAAGTGCCACCTGGACCACCGGTATTGTCCACTTTGGTAGCCGAAATTTATGGGCCTAATTATCAAGAACAAATCAAAGTGGCAGACCAAGTGAAAACCATTTTGAAAAATATCTCAGACGTGGTCGACACCGATTGGATGGTAGAAGACAACCAAACCGAATACCGTTTACAAGTGGACAAAGAAAAAGCTATGTTAAACGGAATTGCTCCACAGCAAGTGGTGGGTAATCTAACGTATTTGATGAAAGAATATCCAGTCTCTAATTTGTATGACGAAAATTCGAATGATAATGTAGGAATTGTGCTTTCGCTTGATGACAAAGACAAAACCAGCTTGAAAGAGATTCAGAATTTGAAAATCAAAGGTAGTCAAGGTAATATGGTGGCGGTAAGTGATTTGGTTAAAGTGGTACAAGATACCCTACCAAAAACTATTTACAGAAAAGATCAAAAACGTGTGGTATATGTTACTGCAGATATGGCGGGAACTTTAGAAAGTCCAGTATATGCTATTTTGGGGATGAATGAAAAATTAGCCAAAATAAAAGTGCCAGCGGGTTACAAAGTAAATGAATTGTACATGGAGCAACCCACAGATGAAAGCGATTTTACCGTTAAATGGGATGGAGAATGGCAAATTACGTTAGAAGTTTTCCGTGATTTAGGAGTCGCATTTATGGTAGTGATTGTAATTATCTACATGTTGATTGTGGGCTGGTTCCAAAACTTTAAAACCCCAATGGTAATGATGTTGGCGATTCCACTTTCGTTAATCGGAATTGTGTTAGGACACTGGTTGTTGAACGCCTATTTTACGGCTACTTCATTCATTGGAATGATTGCTTTGGCAGGAGTTATGGTGCGAAATTCGGTTTTGCTGATTGATTTTATCGAAATCCGTTTGAACGATGGCGTTGCATTAAAACAAGCAATTATAGAAGCGGGAGCTGTTAGAACTACACCAATTTTATTAACGACAGGTGCAGTAGTAATTGGAGCATCGATTATTTTATTTGATCCAATTTTCCAAGGCTTAGCGATTTCGTTAGTGGCAGGAGCTATTGTTTCAACCATCTTGACATTAATTGTTGTGCCTTTGATTTACTACATCACCGAGAGAAAAAAATGGGAAAAATAAAAGGGTTGTTTCAGGTTGCTTTTTTTGAATCCTGAAGCTATTTAAACTCATAAACTTTTAACCTTTTTAAACTTATATAAAAATGAAATTATTAATAATCACCGCAGTCGCAGCTTTTGAAAAAGACATTAAAGAAATGCTTCAACAAGCTGAAGTAACTACTTTTTCCTACCGAGAAGTCAAAGGATTTCAGGATAATTCCAAAGTTGAAGCTGAAACGAATTGGTTCGGTAGTGAAATGAATGAAACAGACTCTTTTCTTTTCTATGCCTTTGTTAAGAAAGAAAATGTTGATGTAGTATTTGATTTAGTGTCTGCTTTCAATGAAAAACAAGAAACACTGTCAAAAATACATGTAGCAGTAGTCAATATTGAAAAATCAAATTAACTTAAAAATAGATCAAAATGAAAAATAGAATTATTAGAGCTATCGCTGGAAGTTTTGTACTAATCAGTTTGTTATTATCTATTTATGTAAGCCAAAATTGGCTGTGGTTTACGGCTTTTGTTGGCGCTAATTTATTGCAATCATCTATCACTAAATGGTGTTTGATGGAAGATATTTTAACCAAATTAGGCGTAAAAGACTAATTTGTCCCCACGTTAAAAACGAAAAACCAGAACAATTGTTCTGGTTTTTTTATATTAAAACTTCAACCGAAGCGCGATTCAATTTGATTCGGCCTTTGATTTCCAATGCTTTTAACAATCTCGAAATCACTTCTCTTGATGAATGCAGGTCGTAAGCGATTTCTTTGTGGGTACTAAAAATTTCACGAGAGTTATTGATTTTGCATTTTTCAAAAAGGTAATTGAGTAAACGTTCTTCCATATTCATAAATGCTAAGCTGTCAATAGCCGAAAGTATTTCCTTTAAACGGTTGTTGTAATTGTTGAAAACATAGTTTCGCCAACTTTTGTATTTACCCAACCATTCTTCCATTTTAGTTACGGGAATCATGATGATTTTACCATCGGTCTCGGCTACTGCTCTAATTTCACTTTTAGCTTCGCCTATACAACAGGCCATAGTCATGGCACAAGTATCGCCTTTTTCAATGAAATATAAAAGCATTTCGCCTTCATCAAAATCTTCTCGTAATATCTTAATTGCACCTTCAATTAGCAGAGGCATTTTTTTGATATAATCGCCAAAATCAATTAAAATATCTCCTTCTTTGAATTCGACCAAAGTCGCTACGGCAATAATTTCATCGATAAGTTGGTCTTCAAAAACAAATCCGTAACTGGCAGTAAGTAAATCTCTCATATCTTTTCGTTTGAAACAAAAATAGAACTAATATTTATAAAAATAAAAGGGCTTAAAAGTTAATTTAAGCCCTTAATCTATTTGTATTATAAAGTTAGAAAGCGGTTATTTTTTTTAAATCGGCAACGGTAGCAATTGGGTCTTGGGCGCCAAAAACATAACTGCCTGCAACTAAAACATCAGCACCTGCTTCGGCTAATTGTTTAGCATTTTTATTGGTTACCCCTCCGTCAATTTCAATTTGAGTGGCAGCACCTTTTTTGGTAATCAATGCTTTAAGTTGACGTACTTTATCATAGGTGTTTTCAATAAATGATTGTCCGCCAAAACCTGGATTTACACTCATGATGCAAACCAAATCGATATCATTAATTACATCTTCCAATAAATTGATGCTTGTATGTGGGTTCAAAGCCACACCTGCTTTCATTCCAGCAGCTTTAATAGCTTGTAGTGTTCGGTGTAGATGCGTACACGCTTCGTAGTGTACAGTCAATACATTTGCACCTAAATCAGCAAAGGTTTTGATGTAGTGATCTGGATCTACAATCATCAAATGGACGTCGATAGTTTTTTTAGCATGTTTCGAAATCGCTTCTAAAACCGGCATTCCAAAAGAAATATTGGGAACAAAAACACCGTCCATAATGTCAATATGAAACCAATCGGCTTCACTAGCATTAATCATTTCGATGTCGCGTTGTAAGTTGGCAAAATCAGCGGCTAAAACGGATGGGGCAATAAGTGTGTTTTTCATGTGTAATTGTAATTAAAAAACTCCGGAATGAAGCCGGAGTTTTGGTAGGTTTACCCTAAATAGGTTTTTAATATTTTACTTCTTGAAGTATGTTTCAATCTGCGAATCGCTTTTTCTTTAATTTGGCGCACACGCTCACGAGTTAAGTCGAAAGTTTCTCCAATTTCTTCTAACGTCATTGGGTGTTGATCGCCTAAACCAAAGTACAAACGAACTACGTCTGCTTCTCTTGGAGTTAAGGTTTCTAAAGAACGCTCAATTTCCGTACGCAACGATTCGTGAATCAATTCGCGGTCTGGGTTTGGAGACTCACCTGAACGTAATACGTCATACAAGTTAGAATCTTCTCCTTCTACCAAAGGCGCATCCATAGATAAGTGACGTCCTGAGTTTTTCATAGACTCTTTTACATCATTTACGGTCATGTCCAATTCTTTGGCAATTTCTTCTGCAGAAGGTGGACGCTCATTAGATTGCTCCAATAGAGCGTACATTTTATTGATTTTATTGATAGAACCAATTTTATTTAAAGGCAAACGAACGATACGAGATTGTTCGGCCAAAGCTTGTAAAATAGACTGACGAATCCACCAAACGGCATACGAAATGAATTTGAAACCACGCGTTTCGTCAAAACGTTGTGCCGCTTTGATCAAACCTAAATTTCCTTCATTAATCAAATCGGGAAGTGTTAATCCTTGGTTTTGGTATTGTTTAGCCACCGAAACAACGAAACGTAAATTAGCTTTGGTCAATTTCTCTAAAGCACGTTGGTCTCCGGCTTTGATTCGTTGTGCTAATTCAACTTCTTCGTCAGCAGTAATAAGGTCAACTTTTCCTATTTCTTGTAAATATTTGTCTAATGAAGCGGTTTCACGGTTGGTAACCTGCTTGGTAATTTTAAGTTGTCTCATGTCTTTGTCTTCTCAATTTTTTAAGTGTACAAAGGTTATACGTAGGGGAGGAGTTAAAAGTTACAAAAAAGAATTATTATATTTATGTATTAACAAAAAAAAATGTAGTAAACTAGAATTAATTTATTGATCAATAATTCTAAATTCAGATAAAACATATAATAAAGTTAATAGTCCAAATACTATTAACATTTTCAATATCGTCTCTTTTGTATTATTGTTATTTTTCTCTTTATCTACTTTTAAATCTTGAATTAATTTAATAAAAAAAACAGGTAGCATTATAAATATAAATATCCATGTAATTCTAGATCGATATTCTCTACCAGAAATTAAGTTGCAAAAAATATAAGTAGAAACGAAAAAATAATTTATATAATTATATTTTGAATAAATAATGTTTTTAATTTTTGAATACATCTTATTTATTTTTTAATTAATACAGTCCTCATAATCTTCCAATGCATCAGACTTACAGTCTATTAAATCCCATGCACAAATCGCTCCAACAGCTAATCCGGGCCATATGCCTCCAGCTGCTGCAATTACTGCGGTTATTGCACATTTACCGTAGTCTCTATTACAACGACTGACATCTCTGTTATAAGTACTGCCACAACCTCTTAATGTAATATTGTTGTTTTGAGTTGAAATATACTCTTCAAGAACTATATTATATTCTTTGTTAAGTAAAGAATTTCGTTTATTAACATCAAAAAGGTAAAAATCGGGATTTTGATTTCTAAAATTGTTTTCAAGTTCAATCCTGCTTTTTAATAATGTTAAAATTTCATTACTATTAATAAAACCGGCACTAGTCATTAATTGATTAAATTCCGAATCACTTTTTACATTTAACAATTCGTTTTTATAACTAATTATCCTATTTGAACTGGGTGATTTAGCAAAAGCTTCCTCTAGTTCAATTGATTTTTGTAAAAAATCTTTAGAAAATTTTTTTAAATTTTCGACAATTTGTTTTTCATTTATCACTTTTTGTGTTTCGTTGTCAATTGAACAACTAACAAAAGCAAAACAAAATAAAACAAATATAATTAGATATGCATAAATTAAATCTTTGATTGAATTTTTTTTCATAATTAATAAAAATTGTGCTTGAATCTTTGCAAGAGCTTCTGGCTCTTTAAGGCAGTCAAAGATTTTCTGCTGTTGTTTTCCACTATGGATTTTCTGCCTATGCATTACCCAATAGTAACATCCTTGCAAGGTAACGGTTCTATTTATTCGCGACTAAATGAAACGTAATGTAGATTTGGGTTTTTTGCAATATTCAAATATAATTATTGAAATAATCCAAAATTAATAACATGCGTCAATCCATTTTGCAGTACAAGATTGTTTTTTTATGCTTTCATTATTATCAATAAAATACTAAAATTCATTTTTCTAATATTGTTTTATTGACGCATTTTTTCTATTTTTATAATCCCAACCCAAATCGATTACCATGGATATTCAAGATCTCTTGCAGCGTTTTGCTGAATGTTTAAAAATTCAGAGATATAGTCCTTCCTCAATTAAAAACTATCAAAGTAATTTGGTATTATTTTTTAATTATATTTCAAAGCAATTTTCTTGTATTGAAGAAATTGAAATATCACATATTGAAAACTACATCTTTTGGAAAATAAATAATGGAAAATGTAGTGGCACACATCAAAAAATGATTTTGGTTAGTATTTCAAAATTTTATGATTTTGTATTGGGTATAAAAATCAATTTAAACCATTTATATCCTAAACGATCAGAAATTAAACAGCCCAACTTCTTAACTTTAAAAGAAGTAAAACAATTGATTGAAGTAACTGAAAATTTAAAACATAAGTGCTTAATTATGTTTTTATATTCTACTGGTATACGTCTTTGTGAAGTTATTAACTTAAAAACAACCGATATTGATTTAAAAAATAGGACTATTTTCATTCGACAAGTTAAAGACAAAAAAGAACGCAAAGTGATGTTATCTGAAAATTTAGTAGTTTATCTGATGCAATATTATTTAAGATACAAACCTGTTAATTACGTGTTTGAAGGTCAAAATAAAAGTCAGTTTTCAGGAAGAAGTGTTCAACAAATAGTGAAACAAAGCGCTATAAAATCAGGATTAAAGAAAACGGTTTCTCCATTTATTTTAAGACATAGTTTTGCAGTACACTTGATCGAATCTGGAATTGATATTTGTTGTATTCAAGAATTGTTAGGCCATAATTTTTTAAAATCAACTGAATCCTATACTTTAGTAACGAAAGCTGCCAAATCTCCAATAAAAAGTCCTTTAGATACATTGTAAGTTTTTTTCATAAAAACGAAAAATCCCGTTCCACTATTTCGGAACGGGATTTTTGCTATCAATAAACCTTTAGTAAACTAAGATTGGATTACTCTTTTTTCTCCTCACGTGGAGGTCTTGGTAAAAGTGCTTTTCTTGACACTTTTTCTTTTCTAGTTTTAGGGTCAACGCCAAGGTATTTCACTTGGAATACATCGCCCATATTCACTACATCAGAAACATTTTCAGTACGTTCCCAAGCCAATTCCGATACGTGTAATAAAACTTCGTTTCCTGGAGCTGCTGTGTATTCTACAACCGCACCAAAATCTAACATTTTGATTACTTTCACTTCGTATGCTTCGCCTACTTCTGGTTTGAAAATGATCGAATCAATTTTTGCTAATACTGTTGCGATGCCGTCTGGATCTGTACCTAAGATTTCAACTACACCTTGTTCGTCCACTTCGTTAATTACGATAGTAGTTCCAGTAGCTTTTTGTAATTCTTGAATTACTTTTCCACCTGGTCCAATTAAGGCTCCAATGAAGTTGCCAGGAATAGTTCTGGTAATGATTTTTGGAGCGTGTTTCTTAACGTCCGGTCTTGGAGTAGCAATTGTATCTGTGATTTTACCTAAGATGTGCATACGTCCGTCACGTGCTTGACCCAACGCTTGTTCCATAATGTCATAACGCAATCCTTCGATTTTGATGTCCATTTGACAAGCTGTGATACCGTCAGCAGTTCCTGTAACTTTAAAGTCCATATCACCTAAGTGATCTTCATCACCTAAAATATCAGATAGTACAGCAAATTTTTCACCGTCAGTGATTAATCCCATAGCAATTCCAGAAACTGGTTTTACCATTTGTACTCCCGCATCCATTAAGGCCATTGTTCCAGCACATACGGTTGCCATAGAAGAAGAACCGTTAGATTCTAAAACTTCTGAAACGACACGAATGGTGTAAGGACAATCAGCAGGAATCATATTTTTCAAAGCACGTTGTGCTAAGTTTCCATGACCTACTTCTCTTCTTGAAGTCCCTCTTAATGGTTTTGCTTCACCTGTCGAGAACGGAGGGAAGTTATAGTGCAGGTAGAATTTTTCTTCTCCTTGTTCTGATGGAGAGTCAATTTGGTTGGCTTCTCTAGAGGTTCCTAAAGTTACTGTTGCCAAGGCTTGCGTTTCTCCACGAGTAAATAAAGACGAACCGTGTACAGAAGGTAAATAATCTGTTTCACACCAAATTGGTCTGATTTCTGTGGTTTTTCTTCCGTCTAAACGAATTCCTTTTTCTAAAATTACATTACGAACGGCTGTTTTTTGAACTTTGTAGTTGTATTTGCTTACTAATTCAGCTAAATCTGCATTCTCTGCATATTCTTCTTCAGAATATAACGCTTTAACTTCATCTTTAACCAAAGCAAATTTTTCACTACGCTCACTTTTAGCAGATGCTTCTTGAGCAATGGCATAGTATTTATCGTAAGCGGCAGCTTTTACTTTAGCATAAACCGCTTCGTCTTCCTTTTCACCTTCATACGTTCTGTAAGCTGGAGAACCTACAGCTGCTCTTAAACGCTCTTGTACTTCAATTTGAATTTTAATTGCTTCGTGAGCAAATTTAATAGCTTCTACCATTTCGTGTTCTGAAATTTCTTTCATCTCACCTTCTACCATACAAACAGAATCTTTAGAAGCGCCAATCATCATATCGATGTCAGATTGTTCCAATTCTGCTCTACTTGGATTGATAACTAATTTTCCGTTAATACGTGCTACACGTACTTCAGAAATCAAGTTGTAAAACGGAATATCAGAAACAGCTAAAGCAGCCGAAGCAGCTAATCCTGCTAAAGCATCTGGCATTACGTTTTCGTCATGCGACATTAACTGAATCATTACTTGTGTTTCGGCATGGTAATCATCTGGGAAAAGTGGACGCAATACACGGTCTACTAAACGCATGGTCAATACCTCGCTATCACTTGGGCGCGCTTCTCTTTTGAAAAAACCTCCAGGGAAACGACCTGCAGCAGCAAATTTTTCACGGTAGTCTACCGTAAGTGGTAAAAAGTCTACGCCAGGATTGGCAGTTTTTGCAGACACGGCTGTAGCCAAAAGCATACAGTCGCCTAAACGAACTACAACAGAACCATCAGCTTGTTTGGCTAATTTTCCGGTTTCGATTGAGATGCTTCTTCCATCTCCTAAATCGATAATTTCTTTTGAAACTTGTGGAATCATAAATTTTTAAATATTGATTAAACCTTTGGAATTAGTTGTGTTGTTGTGTGTAGTTGTTGTTTAAAATCCCAATGAAAAACCAAACTTTTTTTGTTGTTGTGTAAAAATAAAAAGAGGCACTTTCGCACCTCTTTTCTATATTGATTATTTTCTAATACCCAATACTTTGATAATCTCACGATATCTGTTGATATCTTTTTTCTTCAAATAGTCTAGTAAAGCTCTTCTTTTACCTACTAATAGTACCAATGAACGTTCTGTATTAAAATCGTGACGATTTCTTTTCAAGTGCTCAGTTAAATGCCCAATTCGGTGTGTGAATAAAGCGATTTGACCTTCTGCAGAACCCGTGTTCTCAGCTTTTCCTCCGTGTTTTGCGAAGATTTCTTGTTTAATTTCTTTAGTTAAATACATTCCAATATTATTTAAATGATTATTATGTATGCTATACAGCTATTGTATAACGGGTGCAAAAGTAATATTTATTTTTATAAAAATGAATTAAAAGAAGAAAGAATGCTAAAAAAATAATTTATTTTAAAGTAATTGGGAACGTATTAGTTATTTGAATGGGAACCCCTCTATAGTAACCAGGTAGCCATTCATCAAATTTAGAGACTAATTTTAATGCATTATCACTAATTCCATAATTATCTTTATTTAGTGTTTTGACATTCAGTAGTTTTCCGTTTTTATCAATTGTAAAAGATAAATAGATAGTGCCTTTAAGTATCGTGTTTTTTTGTGCAGGGATTTTAATTTGACTTCCAAAATATTTAAGAAAAAAAACTATTCCTTTTTTAGGGGTAGCATTTATTAGAATTTGATTGTAATTACGTTGAAATTTAAGCGAGTCGGTACTTACACCGGATATCAACTTGCCTTTGTTATAGGTTTCTACAAAACTTATTTTGTATTTTGAAGAATTACCAATCCAAGTACCTTCTTTAAGATAATTTTTAATTCTCCCTTTTGAAAAAGTTTTTTTGTCTGTTTCTTTTTCTGTATATTCTCCTTCACCATCAATTACTTTCTGGGTTTTATTTTCGTCCCAATATTGAATTATTCTAGTAATTTCAGTATTGTCTTTATAATCTTGAATAACTTCGGATTCTAGTTTAACATCTCCATTTTCGTACCATTCAAATTCTTTTCCAAAGGGTTTATTTTTAATATAGTTTGCTATTTTTTTTCGATTTCCATTTTCAAAAAAATACACGCAAGACCCTTCGAGTTTTAAATTATCTTTATCGGTTGTACTACCTCTCATATTGAGTTTCCCCGATTTGTAATAAATAGCGACATCATATAACTTTTTATCAAGCTTGTATTCTTTAACTATTCTTAGATACTTGTAATTTTCTATAGTACCAATCCTTTTTAGGGAATCTAAATATACAACTTGGTCGTTTGAATTGATTTGACTGTGGCCTAAAAAAGAAATTAATAGTAAAAATAGTGTGGGAATTTGTTTTTTCATGGGGGCATTAATTTTGGAATTAAAATAATTTAGCAATTTCAGTATTTACAAATTCTAAAAAACGTTCGTCTTCTACAGTAAAAGGATCCAAAACATGACTATCAATATCAATTTGTCCAATGTTGATTCCGTTGACGAATAAAGGAACCACGATTTCAGATTTCACTGTAAAACTACAGGCAATATAATTATCTTGAGCAGCAACATCTGGGACCACAAAATTCGAGTTGGATTCGGCAACTTGTCCACAAATACCTTTGCCAAAAGGAATTACGGTGTGGTCTGTTGGCGCGCCCACATAAGGCCCTAAATGCAGTGTTTTGCTTTCGTGATTAGCAAAATAAAAACCTACCCAGTTATAATGCGCCACATTCTCGTTAAGTAATTGGCAGATGGCTTGTAATTTTTCGTCCCTTGAAAGGGGAGTAGTAGCAACGATTGCGGTTACTTTTGGTTGTAATTCTTGAAAGTTCATCAAAATTTGTTTTTCACAAATGTATTAAATAAAAACACATGATATTTATTTCGTACCTTTAAGGAGATATAAAGAGATGTGTTATGAAAATTGTAAAACATTCAGGTGATATAGTCGATTTTGATCCTGAAAAACTCCGAAGTTCCCTTTTGAAATCGGGTGCAGAACGTCAGGTGGTAGATTCTATTTTAAAGGAGATTAAAAAAGAGCTTTTTCAAGGAATGACTACTAAGCAAATTTATAAAATGGCTTTTGGACTTTTAAAAAAAACGGCTAATGCGCATGCTGCCCGATACAATTTAAGAGAGTCCATTCGATTGTTAGGACCTGCAGGTTTTTTCTTTGAAAAATATATAGCACGACTTTTTGCTTCAGAACATTTTGAAACAATGACTAATCTTACATTGCAAGGGAAATGCGTTACTCATGAAATTGATGTCTTGCTAAAAAAAAACAATTCCATTGCTATGGTGGAATGTAAATTTCATCAAGGTCGTGATGCAGCTTCAGACGTTAAGGTGCCTATGTATATTCTATCACGATTCAATGATTTGAAAGAAAGATTCCATCCTGTTTTTGATGATAGAGAACATATCACTAAATGTTGGATTGTAACGAATAATCGGTTCACTTTGGATGCAATAACATTTGCCAATTGTTCGGGTTTAAACTTAATGAGTTGGGATTATCCCAAAAATAATAATTTGAAAACTAAAAACGATGTGAATGCGCTGTATCCAGTAACCTGTTTGACCACATTATCGCTAGCTGAAAAAGATAAATTATTGATTTTGGATGTGATTTTGGTCAAAGAAATAATCAATAATTCCGATTGCTTGGAAAAAATAGGAATCAGTCCAAGCCGAATAAAAAATGTACTGAAAGAAGTCACAGACTTGTGTCGTTATATGTAAAATCCAATTTTAAAATTATAAAGATGAAAATACGATTTATAGGAGGAGCAGGAACTGTTACGGGTTCAAAAACATTGATAGAAAGTAATGGAGTCCGAATTTTAGTAGACTGTGGTTTATTTCAAGGGATTAAAGCGTTGCGAGAACTGAATTGGGAACCCTTGCCTATTCTGCCTTCGAGTATTGATTATGTGCTATTGACTCACGGACATTTAGATCATTGTGGCTGGCTACCTCGATTAGTTGCCGAAGGATTTGAAGGTAAAATTTATTGTAGTGGTCCTACTAAAGAGATTACCAAATTAATTTTGTTGGATTCGGCTAAAATTCAAGAAGAGGAAGCACGCTTAGCCAATGAAAAGAAATTCTCTAAACACGAAGTAGCCGAACCATTATATACGGTGGATCAAGCCAAAGCTGTTTTTCCTCTTTTCAGAATTGCTGCGATTGAAGAATCAATTCCTTTGGATGCTGAGATTAATGCCGTTTTTAGCAATGCGGGTCATATTTTGGGGGCTTGTAGTATCGCTTTGCACATTGAAAATCAAATTTTGGTGTTTTCGGGAGATATTGGGCGCGATAATGATATTTTGATGTTTCCACCTACCAAACCCAAACAAGCAGATTATGTTTTTCTAGAAAGTACGTATGGGAATCGAATTCATCCTACCTCAGATGCTAAATTTGAATTGGAAGCCTATGTAAACAATGCGGTTGATAGAGGAGGGACTTTAATTATTCCAAGTTTTGCAGTTGAAAGAGCGCAAACCTTGATGTACTTGCTTTGGCAATTGAAAGAAGAAGGTCGAATTCCAAATATCCCGTATATTATAGATACACCAATGGGAATTAATGCGTTAGATATCTTTTCGAATAATAAAAAATGGCATAAACTTTCGATAGAAGCATTGGAAGGAATGAATAAAATGTTTCTTTTAGTTTCCGATTACCAAGAAAGCCTATCGGTTATTTATGATCAACAACCTAAAGTGGTTATTGCGGCTAGCGGAATGGTAACAGGTGGACGTGTGTTGAGTTATTTAGAGCATTATATTGGGTTGTCAGAGACCACAATTATTATTGTAGGCTATCAAGCTGAAGGGACACGTGGTAGAAAATTATTGGAAGGGGCTAAGGAAATTAAAATACATGGAAAATACCATCCCGTTTTAGCGAATATTCTCGAAATTAAAGGCTTGTCAGCTCATGGAGATCAAAATGATTTGTTGCATTGGCTTTCGGATTTGGAGGTGAAACCTAAAAAAATATTCATCGTTCACGGAGAAAATGAACCTGCCGATGAACTTCGTATCAAGATTCAAGAAAAATACTGCTACGATTGTTCCGTTGCTATGATGGGGCAAGAATTTGAACTTTAACAGGATTTTAAATTTAAGGGATGGAATATTATGTAAATTTGCAGTATGAATTGTAAAAAATACATCGGGTTATTTTTAGCGTTGCTAATATTGTTTTCCAATGTTGGTTTGGCTTTCACTATGCATTATTGCGGAGATAAAATAGCATCTGTATCTATTCAAACTTTGGTAAATTCAACCGATTCTGAAAAAGGGTGTTGTGCTAAAAAAGCAGTCGCAAAAGACTCTTGTTGTAAAAATAAAACAGTTCATTTTCAAAAAAAATCGGATAATGCAACCTTAAAAGCGTTTTCTTTTGAATCGTATGTTGCTTATCTAGTTCCCGAAAATAAAGTAGAAATAGCTACTTTACAAGCTGCTTTTATAAATAAACCCATTGCAACCTATTATTGTGATGCCAATGCGCCTCCGCTATTTAAGTTGTATCATCGTTATATTTTCTACGCCTGATTTTTAATGTTTTATAAGTTGAGTTTTTTTATGACTTGACATTGCTTATTACAAACATTAAAATCTTTTTATATGCAAAAATCAATCTTGTTTTTTGTGCTTTTTTTACTTGTAATTCCTGTTTTTGCACAACAAAAATTGGAAGAAGTAAAAGTGGTCACAAAGCGTAAAGGACTTCAAAAGTCGTTTACAGTTACCGGTAACACCACCTTGGTAACGAGTAAGGAATTACTCAAAGCCGCCTGTTGTAATTTGGCAGAAAGCTTTGAGACTAATCCGTCTATCGATGTGAATTTTTCAGATGCGTTAACTGGAACAAAACAAATCAAAATGTTAGGTTTGACCAGTCCTTATTTATTAATTGCTGAAGAAAATATTCCGTCTGTTCGAGGCGCTTCGCAAGCCTATGGTTTGTCTTTTACCCCAGGTACTTGGGTAGAAAGTATCCAAATTACAAAAGGAGCGGGGAGTGTGGTCAATGGCTATGAAAGTATTTCGGGGCAAATTAATACCGAATTCATAAAACCGATTAATGATATTCCATTTTTTCTGAACGCTTATGGTTCAACCGACTCAAGGTTTGAATTGAATACGCATTTTAATACGCATCTTTCAGATAAATGGAGCAGTAGTTTGTTCTTACATGGCAACACCCGTACGTCCAAAATGGATAAAAATGAGGATGGATTTTTAGATAATCCATTGGCAAAACAAATCAATATCTTGAACAGGTATCAGTATTATGATGCTGAAAAAGGCTGGGTGAGTTTTATCAATTTCAGGTATATGAATGATAAAAAACAAACGGGACAAATTAAATTCAATCCAGATACCGATAGAGGGACAACTCATTTTTGGGGTTCAGAAATTAATACAGAACGTTTGGATATTACTACCAAATTGGGTTATGTATTCAAAGACTTACCGTATCAAAGTATCGGTTTTCAGCATGCTTTTACGACTCATAACCAGCAATCGTATTTTGGCTTGAGCCAATACAATATCAAGCAAAATAGTTATTATTCGAACTTAATTTTTAATTCGATTATCAATAACACTATGAATAAGTTTGCCACTGGTTTGAATTTTACGTTAGATAATTATCAGGAATTGGTTACTGCCCAAAATTGGAGTAGAACGGATAATTCTATTGGTGCTTTTTTCGAATACACCTATGATAATAGCGATAATTTTAGTTTAATTCTTGGAGGAAGAATTGATAATCATAACCGTTTGGGGACTTTTGTAACTCCCCGTTTGCATTTGAGATACAATCCTTGGGCGAAAGCCGTTGTTCGATTTTCAGCAGGAAGAGGAAAGCGAAGTGCGAATATTTTTGCAGAAAATCAATCGCTTTTTGCTAGTTCGAGAGCTTTCTCAATTTTGGATACCAATGGCAAAATTTACGGATTGAATCCCGAAATTGCTTGGAATTATGGTACGAGTTTTACTCAGTCTTTTTTGTTTTTTGGCAAAAGTGCCGATGTGACTTTCGATTGGTACCGTACTGATTTTCAGAATCAAGTAGTGGTGGATGTAATGCAAAGTCCACAACAAGCTTTGTTTTATAATTTAAGAGGGAAATCATTTGCCAATAGTTTTCAAATCGAATTCAATTATGAGATGGTGAAAAATCTTCGATTGCGTTCGGCTTACAAAATGTATGATGTGCAAACGAATTATCTTTCGGGCACTTTTCAAAAACTGTTACAAGCTAAAAACCGATTCTTTGGAAATCTAGAATACGAAACTGCAACGAGAAATAATTCACAACACTGGAGATTCGATTTTACCTACAATTGGATTGGCGAACAACAATTGCCTAATACGCAATCGAATCCAATTAGTAGTCGACTACCTGATTTTTCTCCTGCTTATTCGTTAATGAATACCCAAATTACCCGTGTGTTTTCTCCCGTATTTGAAATGTATGTTGGTGGAGAAAACATCGGGAATTATACGCAGTCCAAAGCTGTTTTAGGTACAGAAAATCCTTTTGGAGCAACTTTTGATTCTTCCATTGTGTATGCGCCCGTTTTTGGGCAGATGTATTATGCAGGGTTGCGATTTAAGATAAAATAAATGACAATGTCAAAAATCAAGATCAATAACAATAAATAAAATAACAACACTAATTAAAATATAGAAATCATGAAAAAAATAATTGCAATAGTACTTTTAGTATTTGTTGGACTTTCAGTTCAAGCACAAGTGAAAAAAAATAGAAATGCCAAATACGTTACAGAAGTAAATGGGAATTGTGAACAATGTCAGAAACGAATTCAGAAAGCCGCTTTTTCAGTTGAAGGTGTAAAATCAGCAGTTTGGAATATCCAAACGCATCAATTGAGCGTAATTTTGAATGAAGAAAAATGTTCGCTTTTGGATGTGAAAAAAGCGATTGCTAAAGTAGGACATGACACCGATGAGGTGAGGGCCAAGGACGAAGATTACGAAAGTTTACACCATTGTTGTTTGTACGAAAGAAAATGATTTTGTAGAGGCCTAAAAGCGTTAATAAAATTGTAAAAGCAAGGTATAAATTGTGGTTGCGCTAAATTATTCTTACTTTCACACCCAAGATACTAATTAAACACAATTGTATGAACCATTTTGATTGGACTCAATTACTGAACCCAGAGTTTTATATTACCTTATCTATTGGTGGGTTTCAAGTTGGGTTGTACATTGTTTTATTTATCATTTTTGCCGAAACAGGACTTTTTGCAGGATTTTTTCTTCCAGGAGATAGCTTACTTTTTTTATCAGGAATCTATAGTGGCGATTTAATAGGCAACATACTAGTAATTGAAAGTGATTTCATCAATGTAACCTTATTGGCCTTATTGATTGCTTTTTCAGGAATTTTAGGAAATACAGTTGGGTATTGGTTTGGAGCCAAAAGTGGCTATTATTTATTTAAAAAGGAAGATACCTTTTGGTTCAAGAAAAAGTACTTATTACAGTCAAAAGATTTCTTTGAAAAATATGGAGGAAAAGCAATAATTTATGCCCGCTTTTTACCTATATTCAGAACTTTTGCACCAATTGTAGCTGGAATTGTTTCTATGGACAAAAAGAAGTTTATGTTTTTTAATACATTAAGTTCGTTTTTATGGTCTTTCGTTTTGGTTTTTTCAGGTCATTATCTTTACGGAGTGTTTTTAGGATTCGGAATTGATTTGAAAGAACATATAGAAATGATTGTTATCGGAATAATTTTGATTTCCACCTTTCCTGTTTTTTTGAAATTATTGAAGAAACGACCTCAAGATAAGTAATACAAGACAAAAAAAAATCCGAAGTGAAAACTTCGGATTTTTTATTAAATATTTACTTCGTACTTCGTATATCGTACTTCGTAAATTGAATTACATCATTCCTGGCATACCTCCACCCATTGGACTTGGGGCAGATTCTTCTTTAATGTCAATTAAAGCACATTCTGTTGTCAAGATCATTCCAGAAACTGAAGCAGCGTTTTCTAAGGCCACACGAGTTACTTTTTTAGGGTCAATGATTCCTGCTTTTAACATGTCTACATAAGCATCCGTTTTTGCATTGTAACCAAAATCACCTTTTCCTTCAGCCACCTTTGCAACTACTACAGAACCTTCTAAACCAGCATTTTCAACAATAGTTCTCAAAGGAGCTTCTACAGCACGAGATACGATTTGGATTCCAGTTGCTTCGTCAGCATTATCCGCTTTAATTTTGCTTAAAACTGTTTTTGCTCTTAATAATGCAACACCACCTCCTGCTACAATTCCTTCTTCAACAGCAGCACGAGTAGCGTGAAGGGCATCATCTACACGGTCTTTTTTCTCTTTCATTTCAACTTCAGAAGCAGCGCCAACATATAATACGGCTACACCTCCAGCTAATTTAGCTAAACGCTCTTGTAGTTTTTCTTTATCATAGTCAGAAGTAGTAGTTTCCATTTGACCTTTGATTTGGTTGACACGGTTTTTGATTGTATCCGCATCACCAGCACCACTAACAATGGTAGTGTTGTCTTTGTCAATAGTTACTCTTTTTGCAGTACCCAACATATCGATTGTTGTGTTCTCCAAAGTGTATCCTCTTTCTTCAGAGATTACTGTTCCACCAGTCAAGATGGCAATATCCTCTAACATGGCTTTTCTTCTGTCTCCAAAACCAGGTGCTTTAACAGCTGCAATTTTCAAAGCTCCACGCAGTTTGTTTACTACTAAAGTAGATAAAGCTTCACCATCTACATCTTCAGCAATAATCAATAATGGTTTCCCTGATTGTGCAACTGGCTCTAATACTGGTAATAATTCTTTTAATGAAGATACTTTTTTATCGTATAATAAAATGTAAGGACTGTCTAATTCAGCTTCCATTTTTTCTGGATTGGTTACAAAATAAGGAGAAAGATACCCTCTGTCAAATTGCATACCTTCAACAACGTCAACAAATGTATCCGTTCCTTTAGCTTCCTCCACAGTAATTACACCTTCTTTACCTACTTTTCCGAAAGCACTAGCGATTAATTCACCAATTACTTCATCATTGTTAGCAGAGATAGAGGCAATTTGTTTGATTTTTTCAGAATTATTTCCAACTACTTTAGCTTGTTTAGATAAGTCTTCAACAATAGCATCAACCGCTTTGTCGATACCTCTTTTTAAATCCATTGGATTGGCTCCAGCCGCTACGTTTTTCAAACCTTCTTTTACGATGGCTTGTGCTAAAACAGTCGCAGTTGTAGTTCCGTCTCCAGCTAAATCATTAGTTTTAGAAGCTACTTCTTTCACCATTTGCGCTCCCATATTTTCTAATGGATCTTGTAATTCGATTTCTTTAGCTACAGTAACTCCATCTTTAGTTACGTTAGGTCCGCCAAAAGCTTTTCCAATAATAACATTACGTCCTTTAGGTCCTAAAGTTACTTTTACTGCATTAGCTAATGCATCTACTCCACGTTTTAATCCGTCACGTGCTTCAATATCAAATTTTATATCTTTTGCCATATTAATGTTTATTTGTTGATTAGTTTATTCGTTTATTTGATTTAGATAATTGCTAAAATATCATCTTCGCGCATAATTAAATAATCTTTACCTTCTAATTTTAATTCGGTACCAGCATACTTTCCGTACAAGACAGTGTCTCCAATTTTCACAGTCATTGTGTGGTCTTTTGTTCCATTACCTACAGCAACAACGGTTCCTTTTTGAGGTTTTTCTTTAGCAGTATCTGGAATAAAAATTCCTGAAGCAGTTTTTGTTTCTGCTGCGACTGGTTCAATAAGAACTCGGTCGGATAGTGGTTTAATGTTTAATCCCATGATTGTATGTTTTAAAGTTATTTTAAATTAATGTTGCTATGATTTCAGAAATTGTGCCATCTCATTTTAACTGACATTTTTTCCTAAAAAAAATGCCAGCTTGTCAAAGCTGGCATTTTTGTATTGTTATTTGGATTATTTATTCGCTGGAGTAGTAGGAGTAGTTGGAGTCGCTGCTGCAGGGACTTCTGATTTTTCAATAATCTTAGAATCAGTATCACTTAATGAACCTGTAAAGCTCAAGCTTGAAAGCAAAATAAGTACAATCAAAATGGTTCCTAATGTCCATGTGCTCTTGTCTAAAAAGTCTGTAGTTTTTTGAACCCCACCTAACATTTGAGTTCCCCCAATAGAAGAAGACAAACCTCCGCCTTTTGGATTTTGAACCATAATTACTACTACCAATAGAAAGCAAACTATTGTAATTAAAACTAAGAAAATTGAAAATGTACTCATTATTGATTATTGTTATTTTGTTGTAAAATCTTAATATCCGAAATACGGTCTGCAAAGAAAGTAATTTTTTCTGGATATTTCAAAATTAATATTTCATAAGCTTGAATTGCCTTTTGATATTTTTTTTGTTCCAAGTAAACTTTGGCTAATGTTTCTGTCATTAACATAGAATGATCCTCTTTGTTTAAGTCAAAATTTATGTTAGAGGCGGTTGCTGTTTTGATAGCTGGTATCTTAGGATTAGTTTCTATAAATTTATCTATTAATTCTAATTTTTTCTTTTGTGCTTCGTTCAATGGAGCCGAAGATTCTGTGCCTATTTTTTCTCTTACTATAGGTTGAATTCTTGAAAGTTGCAACCATTCTTGAAATGAATGCCTTTCATTTGCAGAAAAATCTAGAGGTTTTCCTAATTCGAGTTTGTCGGATACTGATTTAGAATTTATTTCTGCATGCTCAGTAGCAAAATGTATTGATGATTCGATCGAATCAATTTGTTTTTCGATTGGTTCAGGAGTAATAGTCTCGCTATCGATTACATTAATATCAAGGAGTTCTGCAATTTTTTTGTCGTAATAGCCTTTTTGGATTGCCGTAAAAGTATCCGAAGTGATAAAGTCAAAAAGAACCGTTCGATCTGTTGTGTGAGCAGCGGTAACTTTTAAAGCATAATTGTATTTGAAACTATTTTGATTGTACAAACCTTTTAAACGTAAGGCTCTTGCGCTTTGAAAATACGGAAACTCATCTAAAATATGACCTAAAGATTCTGTTTGCTTTTCGTTGATAGCATCAGGTTTGTTAATTAAAAATGTATAATCAGTTACGTTCATAAAGGTTATTAGTTTATTTGGGGGATTTGGTTATTTGTTTATGGTAAATTTAAATCTACGAATTTACAAATAAACAAATCTTTATTTTAGACTACCATTTGGCTAAAGATGCATTAAAAATATCTTGAGTAATCCTTTCAAATATTTCGCTTATCGCTTTATTCAATGTACTGCCGTTAAGTTGTGATGTGGCAGGATAGTCATGATAAAATTCAAATGTTTTTTCAAAATTATCTTTTTCAGTTTTTCTATTAGTGAATCGTACATTAACCCTTATTGTTAAACGGTTTTGAGACGCTTGTTGATCAGCAGTTGCAGTCATAGGGCTAATTCTGTACCCAATAATTTCTCCTTCATAAGTTAAATCGGCTCCATTTTTAACTAAGTTCAAATTAGTTTGATTTTGAATTAAATCTTGTAGTGCTAATGTGAAGGTACGGTCTATACCAGGTTCAATTAATTCAGCATTATTTTGAAAAAAATTAACCTGAAATGTTTTGGCATCAATTTTTCCTGTACCCGTAAAATTATAAATCGAACAACTTGAACTAAGTAATACAAGTACTATTATTATATATATGTAGTATGTTTTTTTCATTCTTTAATAGATTATTCAAAGGTAGCTAAAATCGATATACAGTTTTAAAGATTAAATTGTTTTATTTTTCGATATAATGTTCGTTCAGAGATGCCTAATTCGTCTGCAGCGGCTTTGCGTTTGCCTTTGTTTTTTTCTAACGAACGTTTAATCATTTCGATTTCTTTTTGCTCTAATTTTAGAATTTCTTCTTCGGCTTCAATGGTTTCTGCAAAAAGATAATTGTCTTCTGGCTCTTGATAAATTGTTTTATTGGCAGGAGTTGTGATGATTGCAGTTCGCGGAGTTTCTTCAAAATCAATTGCGGTGTCGTCTTCCTGAGAACCGTATATTTTTTTGATTAGACCTTGATTGGTTTCTTGAACTTTAGAGCTTCCATTTTTCATCAATTCTAAAGTTAATTTTTTAAGGTCGTGTAAATCACTTTTCATATCGAAAAGAACTTTGTATAAAATTTCTCTTTCGGTATTGAAATCACTTTCACTTTTTTTGTCGTTTATTATAGATGGTAAGTTATTCCCTTCTGCAGGTAGGTAGGATTGTAGTGTTACTGCATTGATATCACGGTTGGTTTCAAGAACAGAAAGTTGCTCGGCAACATTACGCAGTTGTCTTATATTACCGCTCCAACGAAATTTCTGCAATAATTGTATTGCATGTTCGTCTAATTTTAAAGGAGGCATTTTGTATTTGTGAGCAAAATCAGCTGCAAATTTTCTGAATAATAAATGAATATCCTCTTTGCGTTCACGAAGTGGAGGTAAACTAATGTCTACTGTACTCAAACGATAGTACAAGTCTTCTCTGAATTTTCCTTTTTCGATGGCATTAAATAAATTGACATTAGTCGCGGCAACAATTCTAACGTTGGTTTTTTGCACTTGTGAGGAACCTACTTTTATAAACTCACCATTTTCTAAAACGCGCAACAAACGAACTTGAGTGGTTAATGGTAATTCGCCTACTTCATCTAAAAATATGGTTCCGCCATTGGCTACTTCAAAATAGCCTTCACGTGTATTTGTGGCACCTGTAAAAGCTCCTTTTTCGTGACCGAAAAGCTCACTATCAATAGTTCCTTCAGGTATGGCTCCACAGTTTACAGCAATGTATTTACCGTGTTTTCTGTGAGAAAGGGAATGGATTATTTTTGGAATACTTTCTTTTCCGACACCACTTTCACCCACTACTAATACTGAAATATCAGTTGGAGCTACTTGAATTGCTTTTTCAATAGCGCGATTTAGTTTTGAGTCATTTCCTATAATTTCAAATCGTTGCTTTATTGATTGCACTGTTTCCATACTACCTTGATTGTGAATTTTTAATTCTCATTTTAATTCATTTCAGAATATCCCACCGCTTTTCCTATTAAAGTTCCGCTGGTGCAATTAGTAATTGTAACATTAACAAATTCTCCAACTGCATAATTTTCTTTAGGAAAAACTACCATAATATTTTGCGAGTTTCTACCAGCCCAATCGTTAGGGGATTTTTTAGATGATTTTTCTATTAATACTTCAACCGTTTTTCCTAAAAATGCTTCTGTTCGAATTCCACTATGAACGCGTTGTAAATCAACTATTTCTTGAAGACGTCTTAATTTTGTTGCCTCAGGAACATCATCTTCCATTTTACGACCAGCTAGTGTTCCAGGTCGTTCCGAGTACGCATACATGTATCCAAAATCATATTTTACATATTCCATTAGTGATAAAGTATCTTGATGATCTTGTTCAGTCTCAGTCGGGAATCCCGCAATGAGATCTTGGGTAATTGCGCATCCAGGAATAATCGTATTAATTTTGTCAATCAATCTCATGTATTCTTCTCGGGTGTGCAAACGGTTCATTTTAGTTAAAATTCGATTGCTTCCTGATTGAACAGGTAGGTGGATATGTTTGCAAATATTAGGGTATTTTGCAATAACATGCAATACTTCTTCATGCATATCTTGTGGATTAGACGTAGAGAAGCGAATTCTCATTTTAGGGAAAGTATTAGCTACAGTTTCTAAAAGTTGATCAAAGCTAACCGCCGTTGCTTTTTGTATTTCGCTAGCGTTTTCAAAGTCTTTTTTTAGTCCTCCACCATACCACAAGTAACTGTCTACATTTTGTCCTAATAATGTTATTTCTTTAAAACCATTGTTCCACAAATCTTGAATTTCTTTTAGAATACTTTGTGGTTCTCGGCTGCGTTCTCGGCCACGCGTAAAGGGAACCACGCAAAAGGTACACATATTGTCGCAACCTCGAGTTATAGATACAAACGCAGAGACACCATTTGAATTCAACCGAACAGGAGCAATATCTCCATAGGTTTCTTCTTTTGATAGGATAACATTAATGGCGTCTCTACCTTCTTCAACTTCGGCTAGTAAATTGGGTAAATCTTTGTAAGCGTCTGGGCCTACTACTAGATCTACTATTTTTTCTTCTTCTAAGAATTGGCTTTTTAAACGTTCAGCCATACAGCCTAAAACACCTACTTTCATTTTAGGGTTAGTCCGTTTTACAGCATTGTATTTTTCCAAACGTTTTCGTATGGTTTGTTCCGCTTTGTCTCGAATGGAACAAGTATTTACCAAGACTAAATCGGCTTCTTCAAGAGTTTGAGTAGTGTTAAAGCCATTTTCAGATAATATGGATGCAACAATTTCACTATCTGAAAAATTCATGGCGCAACCATAACTCTCTATAAAGAGTTTTTTTGTGTTTTCTTTTTTGTTTTCTAGAACAAGGGTTTCACCTTGCTTGCTTTCTTCTATGATCTTTTCCATTGCATTTTTTCAAAGTGCAAAGATACGTCAAATTAGATATATATGACAAGATGGCAGTTAAACTTTTAACAGTATTTTAAGTTCGGTTGAGTCTAAAAAAATGGTTTTTATTGGTAGGTGTTATTTCCTACTAAATTAATTTTAAAGATGTTGTTTTTTTATATAATATTAGGTATTGTAGGATATCGATAGAAATCGTTTTTCGTCGATAAAAATTATTTTTGAAATTTTAAAAACATAAAATTTAAAAAAATCATATACTTTTGCCAACACAAACAAACGGGATATGGCAAAGAATTTAGTTATAGTAGAATCACCTGCAAAGGCTAAAACAATCGAAAAATTTTTAGGAAGTGATTTTCAAGTGGAGTCCAGTTATGGACATATAGCAGATTTACCTTCTAAAGAAATTGGTGTAGATGTTGAAAATGGTTTCAAACCCAAATACGAAGTTTCTGCTGATAAAAAAGCATTAGTAACTAAACTTAAATCCCTATCAAAGCAAGCTGAAACGGTATGGTTGGCTTCCGATGAAGACCGTGAAGGAGAAGCGATATCTTGGCATTTGTCTGAAGAATTAAAACTTGATAAACAGAAAACGAAACGTATCGTTTTTCATGAAATCACCAAATCAGCAATTCTTAAAGCTATAGAAAATCCCCGCGAAATTGATTATAACTTGGTAAATGCACAACAAGCCCGTCGTGTATTAGATCGTTTAGTAGGATATGAGTTGTCACCTGTATTATGGAGAAAAGTGAAAGGAGGGCTTTCGGCAGGTCGTGTGCAATCAGTATCTGTTCGATTAATTGTAGAGCGGGAACGTGAAATACAGAGTTTTCAACCAGTTGCTAGTTATTCTGTTACAGCAGAGTTTGTGAATGAATCGGGTAAGGTTGTTAAAGCTAAATTGGCTAAAAATTTTGTTACTAAAAAAGAAGCAGAAGATTTTTTAAATC
Organism: Flavobacterium keumense; assembly: GCF_029866485.1. Taxonomy (NCBI): domain Bacteria; kingdom Pseudomonadati; phylum Bacteroidota; class Flavobacteriia; order Flavobacteriales; family Flavobacteriaceae; genus Flavobacterium; species Flavobacterium keumense. The sequence continues at coordinate 169,044 of NZ_CP092332.1, read as the reverse complement.
AAAATATAGGGACCACTTATAAAGTAGGAGAGTTAGAAACAAAACCTACTAAAAAATCGCCCACAGCACCATTTACCACCTCTACTTTGCAACAAGAAGCAGCTCGTAAATTGTATTTGCCGGTTGGAATTACCATGCAGTTAGCACAACGTTTGTATGAGGCAGGATTAATTACTTATATGAGAACGGATAGTGTCAACTTGTCTAAGGAAGCGATGGATGCTGCACAAGCTGAGATTATCAAATCCTATGGGAAAGAATTTTCTAAACCACGTACGTTTGCTAATAAAAGCAAAGGCGCTCAAGAAGCTCACGAGGCAATACGTCCTACAGACATGTCGCGTCACACAGTAAATATTGATAGAGATCAAGCACGTTTGTATGATTTGATTTGGAAAAGAACGTTGGCTTCGCAAATGAGTGATGCCGAGTTAGAACGTACCAATGTGAAAATCGAAGCCAATAACCATAGTGAAGTGTTTACGGCTTCGGGAGAAGTATTACTATTTGAAGGTTTCTTGAAAGTGTATTTGGAAGGTAATGATGAGGATGAAGAAGAACAAGAAGGAATGTTGCCAGCATTAAAAGTTAACGAACGATTAGAGAATAATTATATTACTGCAACAGAAAGATATTCAAGACCTCCAGCACGATATACGGAAGCTTCTTTAGTGAAAAAATTAGAAGAATTAGGTATAGGTCGTCCTTCAACGTATGCACCAACAATTTCTACTATTATCAACAGAAACTATGTTGAAAAAGGGAATCTTGAAGGGCAGGAAAGAAAATACCATCAACTTAGTTTACAGTCTGGTAAAATCAATGAGAAAGTATTAAAAGAAAATACGGGTTCTGATAAAGGTAAATTAGTACCAACAGATATTGGAACAATTGTTACTGATTTCTTGGTGAAAAACTTCGGAGCTATTTTAGAGTATAATTTCACAGCAAAAGTAGAACAAGATTTTGATGAAATTGCTGAAGGAAATATTGAATGGGCTACCATGATGCAGGAATTTTACGATAAGTTCCATCCGAATGTGAAAGATGTAGAAGCCAATGCAGATAGAGAGAGTGGAGAACGAATTTTAGGAATTGATCCAGCTACTGGTAAACCGGTTTTAGTTCGTTTAGGGAAATTTGGCCCTATGGCTCAAATTGGAGAAGCTGAAGATGAAGATAAGAAATTTGCAAGTCTAAGACCTGACCAAAATATTAGTAATGTTACTTTGGATGAGGTTTTGGGATTGTTTCTTTTACCTAAAAATTTAGGTCTATATAAAGGAGAGGAAGTAGAAGTAAGTAATGGACGATATGGACCTTATGTAAGACATGGTTCTTTGTTTATCTCATTACCAAAAGGAGAGGATCCTTTGGATGTAACCATGGATAGAGCTCAAGAATTAATTGATCAAAAAGCACAAGCCGATGCGCCAATTGCCGTTTACAAAGGGTTAGGTGTGCAAAAAGGCGTGGGGCGTTTTGGTGCTTTTATAAAATGGGATGGTCTTTTTATCAATGTGAGTAAAAAATACGATTTTGATAACTTATCTCAAACTGATATTGAAGAATTGATTGAAGATAAATTGCAAAAAAATATTGATAAGGTAGTACATAACTGGCCTGAAGAAGGAATAGTTGTAGAAAAAGCACGCTGGGGGCGCTCCGTAATTATTAAAGGTAAAATCAAAATTGAATTGAATAAAGATGTTGATGCGAGTAAATTGACATTGAAAGAAGTTCAAGAACTGATTGAAAAGAAAACACCCGCAAAGAAGACACCTGCTAAAAAAACGACTGCTAAAAAGAAATAAAAAATGGAATTTGATTTTCTTTCTCCTTTAGATACTGAAATCCTTGAATATATTGACGGATTGTCTTCTCAACAATTGGGGAGTAAGGTGGTTTTGCATACCCCAAAGGCATTTCCAGAGGTAAGTATGGTAACTCTTGGGATTATTGGAGTGTTAGAAAATAGAGGTAATAAAAACGGTAATCCTGAGATTGATTTGGATGCTGTTCGAAGAGAATTTTATAGCTTGTATCCAGGGAATTGGGATGTGTCAATTGCTGATTTTGGCAATATAATAGCTGGAAATTCTATTGAAGATACTTATTTTGCATTAAAGAAGGTAGCTTCGCACTTGATTAAAAATAAAATACTTCCAATTGTTATAGGAGGCTCGCAAGATTTAACATTTGCGCTTTACAGAGCGTATGATGACTTGGAACAAATGGTCAATTTGGTGGCGATAGACAGTAAATTTGATTTTGGAAAAGAGAGTGATCCTATTTCTGCATCATCTTATCTAACAAAGATAGTGATTGAAGAGCCTAATAATTTGTTCAATTATTGCAATATTGGGTATCAAACCTATTATAATTCGCAAGAAGAAATCGATTTGATAGAAAAATTATTTTTTGATGCCTATCGATTAGGAGAAGTTGCTAATACGATAGCGATTGCTGAGCCTGTTTTTAGAGATGCGGATTTGGTTAGTGTTGATATGAATTCGGTAAAGACCTCTGACTCTGGTAATTTCGCTAATTTTATTCCTAATGGATTTAACGGTAAAGAAATTTGTGCTTTATCAAGATATGCAGGAATAAGTGATAAGGTTACTTCTTTTGGGGTATTCAATCATAATGACACACCTCAAGAAGCGGTTTTGGTAGCCCAAATCATTTGGTATTTCATAGAGGGGTATCATTACCGGTCAAATGAATATCCTTTTGGAAGTAGAGAGAATTATTTAAAGTATATAGTTCCTTCAGAAGACGAAGAATTGATTTTTTATAAAAGTGATAAAACGGACCGCTGGTGGATAGAAATTCCTTTTATAACTAATGGTAATAATAAATTAAAAAGAAACACGTTATTACCCTGTTCGTATGAAGAATATCTTACAGCATGTAATCAAGAATTACCCGAAAGATGGTGGAAAGCACAGCGCAAAAACAGTATTTAAAAAGGGTGATTTTGAAGTGAAAAAACAGGAAAATAAAAAAAATTGCTTTTTAGGAAAATATTAAATACGTTTACACCTTGAAAAATAAAGAAAATATAACGCAAAATTATATGAAGAATTTCATTGCATTTACAGCAATTTTGACACTATTAATTAGTTGTGGAAAGTCTGGAGATAAAGGAGAGTTAGTTGGGGTAAAAGGAGCCAAGTGGCATCCTGAAAAACCCTTCGGAATGTCTTTGGTTCCAGGAGGTTCCTTCATTATGGGTAAGTCAGATCAAGACCTTGCAGGTGTTGAAGATGCACCTACAAAAACAGTAACAGTTCCGTCTTTTTATATGGACGAAACAGAGATTACTAATAGCGAGTATCGTCAGTTTGTAGAATGGGTAAAAGATTCGACAATGCGTATGCGTCTCGCTATTTTGGCAGATCAAAATGGCCAAAAATCTGGTGATGGAAAAGGAAAAGGGAAAAATTCAGGCAGTATTGGTGATTTTGCATTTAACGATACTGACCCTGAAAAAATGAATGCTTACGATAAATACATGTATGATAATTATTATAGTTTAGGAACAGGCGATAATGAGTATGCGGGTAGAAAAATTAATAAGAAAGTCAAATTAATCAAAGACACTAAAAAATATCCAGATGAGTATTATTCGGAGGTAATGGATTCTATGTACTTGCCTTTAGAAGCCTCTTATAATGGTTTGAGAACGATTGATGTAAATAAATTGAAATTCCGTTATTCTTGGATGGATATTCAAGCAGCAGCAAAATCAAAAGGCGGTAAAAGACAAGATTTTATTAGAACAGAACAAGTAAAAGTATATCCAGACACCACAGTTTGGATTAAAGATTTTGCGTATTCTTACAATGAGCCGATGCACAATGATTATTTTTGGCATAAGGCTTATGGTGAATACCCAGTTGTAGGAGTAAAACATACCCAAGCAGTCGCTTTCTGTGAGTGGAGAACATTATACAAAAATTCGTATGTAAAATCGAAGAAAAAAGGGAGAGATTTAGTTAATAAATTCCGTTTGCCTTCGGAAGCAGAATGGGAATATGCTGCTAGAGGAGGATTACAATCAGCGACATATCCTTGGGGAGGTCCTTATACAAAAAATGATAGAGGTTGTTTCTTAGCTAATTTCAAACCAAATAGAGGAGATTATGCGGCAGACAATGCATTATATACAGTAGAAGCAAAATCATTTGATCCTAATGGTTACAATTTGTACAATATGGCGGGTAACGTAGCAGAATGGACAGCAACAGCGTATGATTCGGGCGCTTACGACTATGTGTCGACAATGAGTCCAAATATTCAAGACAATAAAAACAAAAGAAAAGTAGTTCGAGGAGGTTCTTGGAAAGATGTGGCTTATATGTTACAAGTATCGACTAGAGATTATGAGTATGCTGATTCAGCAAGAAGCTACATTGGTTTTAGAACCGTTCAAGATTATATGGGAACTCAAAAAATATCGACTAAAAAAACAACAAAAAAATAAAACGTAAATATCACTTATAAAATTAAATAACATGGCATTAATTAACAAAAAAGTAATGAATTTCGCTTACGGTATGGGAGCGGCAGTAGTAATTGTAGGGGCATTGTTCAAAATTCAACACTGGACAGGAGCAAGTCAATTATTAGTAATAGGTCTTTTAACAGAAGCGTTTATTTTTGCGTTATCAGCTTTTGATAAAGTAGAAGATGAATTGGACTGGACTTTAGTGTATCCAGAATTAGCAGGAGGCGAAGCCAAACCAAAATCTAAAAAAGCTGAAGATAGTGCAGATGCCAATGGATTACTTTCTCAAAAATTAGACGCAATGTTGAAAGAAGCTAAAATTGATGGAGAATTAATGGCTAGCTTAGGAAATAGTATTAAAAACTTTGAATCAGCAGCTAAAGGAATTGCTCCAACAGTAGATTCTTTGGCTTCGACGAAAAAATACAGTGAGGAATTAACCAAAGCGGCTGCTCAAATGGAGTCGTTGAATAGTTTGTATAAATTACAATTAGAAAGCGCATCAGTAAATGCAGAAGCGAATAAAGATATCGCTGAAAATGCAGCGATGTTGAAACAACAAATGCAATCGATGACGGCTAATATTGCTTCATTAAACGCAGTATATGGTGGAATGCTTTCTGCAATGAGTAACAAAGGATAATAATTAGTTTTAAACTAAATTACTTTACTAACTAATTATTTAAAATAAAATGGCAGGAGGAAAATTAAGTCCTAGACAGAAGATGGTAAACCTAATGTATTTGGTTTTCATCGCAATGTTAGCTTTAAATATGTCCAAAGAAGTATTATCTGCTTTTGGATTGATGAATGAAAAATTTGATGCAGCAAATGTAAGCGCTGAGTCAATGAATGCAAGTATGTTGCAAGCATTAGATAAAAAAGCAAGTGAAGATGCTCACTTCGTACAGGCAGCTGCAGATGCTAAAAAAGTAGCAAGTATTTCTAAAGATTTTTACGAGTATTTAGGAACATTGAAAGCTGATGCTACTGCAGGTATAGAAGTAGATCCTGAAACTGGTAAATTACCTTATGAAGCTATGGACAAAGGAGCTACTATTGATGAAGGTTGGTTTGAAGGAGATGGTTATTCTAAAAAAGGAGAAGAAATCGTATCTAGATTTTCAAAGTATGTAACCGATATGAAAGCTGCTGTTGGGAATAACAGTAAATTGAAAGGAGTTATTTCTGAAATTAGTACAAAGTTTGCTACTACTGATGTGAAAGACCACGAAGGGGTAACTAAAAAATATTTAGATTACCATTTCAAAGGTTTTCCAGCGATTGCTTCGTTGACAAAAATCACTTCATTTCAAAATGATGTGAAGAAAGCAGAAGCAGATATCTATAGTATTTTATTAGGAAAAGCGGCAGTTGAAGCGTCTTCAATGAAAAACTTTACGGCTTTAGTAGTATTAGACAAAAATGCGTATTATCAAGGAGAAAAAGTAACAGGTAAAGTAGTATTAGGTAAATATGATGCCAATACTAAACCAACTTCATTTCAAGGTCCTGGTAAATTAGAAAATGGTCAAGCAATTATTTCGTTAACTGCAGGAGCGGTTGGAGAACAAAAAATCAATGGTAAGTTTACCTTCGTTCAAGACGGAGAAACGATTCCATTGGCATTTGAAGGGAAGTATGTTGTAGTACCTCGTCCAAATTCGGCTACTATTTCAGCAGATAAGATGAATGTAGTGTACCGAGGAGTTGCTAACCCAATATCAGTATCTTTTGCAGGAGTTCCAGCAGATAAAGTAATTGCAACTGGTCCTGGATTACGTCCAGTCGGAGGAGGTAAGTATGTAATGAATCCTGGTGCAGGAAACGAAGCGGTAATAAGCGTAACTGGAACTTTGCCAGATGGATCTAAAGTATCAGACAAAAAAACGTTTAGAATTAAAGGAATTCCAGGTCCTGTAGGAACAATTAGAGGAGAAATGGGAGTTGTAAAAGGTCCAAAATCGAGTTTAGAAATTTCTACTGTAGGAGCTAAGTTAGTTGACTTTGATTTTGAAGTAGGATTAGATGTGGTAGGATTTAACTTTAAAGTGACAGGACAACCTACTGTAGTAGTTCCAGGAAATAAATTGAATGCACAATGTAAAGCGGTATTAGCTAAGGCAGGGAGAGGTGATCAAGTTACTATTTCTGAAATTAAAACCAAATTAGTGGGTGCTGGAAGCTATATGCTACCAAGAACGGCTCCAGTAATTTATGAAATACAATAATTAGTAGTACAAATAAACTACTCAATATATTCAAACATGATAAACAGTAGAAGTTTTTTAATAGCTATTTTTTCAATTTCTAGTATAGTCTCTTTTGGACAATCGAACTTGCTTAATGCAAAATCGCCAAGTCAAATCGGGATTAAATCGAATGCTCAGAAAGATGCTGATAATGATAAACCCCTAGCGTACGGGTATGTTCATGATAGAGATATTTTAATGAGTAGAACTGTATGGGAAATTATTGATTTGGGAGAAAAAATTAATTTTCCATTGTATTTCCCAATTGATACGGCTAATGTAGGTCCAGAAAGACGTTCATTATACGATGTACTTATTAAAGGAATTAAAAATAAAAAAATTACTGAAGTTTATACTGATAGCTACTTTAATACCAAGAAGTCGTATAAAGATATAAAAGCATCTTTGTCTCGAATAGATACTACAGATGCTGGTAGAGAACAATTGAATGCAGGTCAAAAAATTTCTCCAGAATATATTGTTCAACAAGATTTAACGTCTCAAGATGTGACTCAGTACAAAATCAAAGGATTATGGTATTTTGACAAACGCCAAGGCGAATTGAAATACCGTTTATTAGGAATTTGTCCGGTAACTCCAGATGTTTACACTATGAATAGTGAAGATCCTGATTATATTGAGTTGTTCTGGGTGTTTTTTCCTGATGCCAGAGAAACGTTGTACAGTGCCAAAGCATTTAATGAAAAAAACTCTTCCATGCCAATATCATTCGATCAAATCTTAAATTCACGCCGTTTTAATAGTGTGATTTATAAAGAGGAGAATGTTTACGGTGATAGAGATATCAAAGATTACATGAAAGATAATGCACAAAGTCAGTTGTTAGAATCGGATCGAGTTAAAGAAAAAATTCGTGGTTTTGAGCAAGATATGTGGAATTATTAATTCATTATATCCAAAAAAAAGATAAACTCTTACCCAAAAGGTAGGAGTTTTTTCTTTGAAAGTCCTTACTTTATAGTATTCAAAATGATGTTATGATTGATTATTTAATTGTAGGTTGTGGGTTGGCCGGAATTTCTTTTGCTGAAGAAGCTTTGCAGCACAATAAAACGATTGTAGTGGTAGACAACGATTCTCAAAATTCCTCTAAGATTGCAGGAGGTTTGTACAATCCGGTTATTCTAAAGCGTTTTAGCGAAGTTTGGGAAGCGCAAGCTCAATTGGTTATCATGAATGAATTTTATACCCAATTAAAGCCTAGAATTGAGCAACAATTGGATTTTAAAATGCCCATTTTAAGAAAATTCTTTTCTGTGGAAGAGCAAAACAATTGGTTTGCCGCTTCCGATAAACCCAAGTTAGCTCCTTTTTTATCTAACCAATTACATTTCAAAGAATATAAAGGTATCACAGCGTCTTTCGGTTATGGAGAAGTACTACATACGGGTTATGTCAATACTGCTTCATTGTTAGAATCGTACCGAAATTACTTGAAAGAAAATCATTGGTTTCGCCAAGAATCATTTGATTATGCTGCGATTGTTTTTGAAGAGGATAGTGTTCGTTATAAAGATATTCAAGCCAAGCATATCATTTTCGCAGAAGGTTTTGGTCTACGTGCCAATCCTTATTTTAATCAATTGCCATTAGACGGTACTAAAGGCGAGTTGTTTATTATTAAAGCTCCCGACTTAGATTTGGATGTAATTGTGAACACTAGCGTATTTATTTTGCCGTTAGGGAATGATCTATTTAAAGTGGGAGCAACTTATAATTGGGAAGATAAAACAGATGTCCCGACTAAAGAAGGGAAAGCCGAGTTGGTCACACGAATCAAAGAAATCATCGATTGTGATTTTGAAATCGTGACTCATTTTGCAGGAGTACGTCCAACAGTTAGAGATAGAAGACCGCTAGTCGGCACTCATCCCATTTACACAAGGTTACATATTTTAAATGGTTTAGGAACCCGAGGGGTAATGCTTGGACCTTCTATGGCAAAAGCGTTGTATGAATCTATTGAATGTCAAATACCCTTGAATAAAGAAATTGACATTCAGCGCTATACGAATAAAAAGAAATAAGTTATTCTTTAGAAGCGTTTGGATCGTAGGATATAAACATATTGATGTAGCTATTTCTTGCCCATCTTAACACAAATGGAAAGGTAATGATAAGTGTTACTATGATGGCAATAAATGATTGTACAAGATTTAATCCAATGAAAATATGAGAAATGATAAATGCAGCTACACCAACGGCTACGTTTAAGGCATAACTCACATACATGGCGCCATAAAAGAAGGAAGGTTCTATTTGATATTTCAAACCACAATGGCTACAATTTTCATTCATTTTTAAGACATTTCCTAAATGCAGTGGATTTTTATCTACATACATACTTTCATTTTGACATTTAGGACAACTTCCTGTTAAAATACTATTTAGTTTGGATCCTTTTTTTAACATTTGCAAAAATTTTTAACAAAGGTACATTTTTTTGAAAGTACCAATGTAACATTAGTCACAAACTATGCTTAATATTCACAATTTATCCGTTTCATTCGGGGGTTCTTATTTATTTGAAGAAGTTACTTTTCGCCTTGGTGCCGGAGACCGAGTAGGTCTTGTAGGTAAAAATGGTGCTGGAAAATCGACCATGCTAAAAATTTTAGCACGTGATTTTGCTCCAGATTCGGGAAGTATTGCCCAAGAGAAAGAAATTAAGATGGGATTTCTTCGCCAAGACATTGATTTTGAACAAGGAAGAACGGTTTTGGAGGAAGCGTATGAAGCGTTTACCGAAATTAAAATTGTCGAAAAAAAGCTAGAAGAAATCAATCATCAATTGGTAACCCGAACCGATTATGAAAGTGAAGAATATTCCAAAATCATAGAAGATTTATCTGATTATACGCACCGATTTGAATTATTAGGGGGTTACAATTATGTAGGCGATACCGAAAAAATTCTGTTGGGATTGGGTTTTAAAAGAGAGGATTTTAACAATCAAACGGAAACTTTCTCAGGAGGTTGGCGCATGCGTATTGAGTTGGCAAAATTATTATTGCAATCCAATGATATTTTGTTGCTAGATGAGCCAACGAACCACTTGGATATTGAGAGTATCATTTGGTTAGAAGGATTTTTACGAAATTTTCCTGGAGTTGTGGTGATAGTTTCTCACGATAAGATGTTTTTAGACAATGTAACCAATAGAACTATCGAAATTTCACTAGGAAAAGCCTACGATTTCAACAAACCCTATTCGCAATATTTAGAATTACGACATGAAATTCGCGAAAAGCAATTGGCTACTCAAAAAAATCAAGCTAAAAAAATTGAAGAAACAGAAAAACTAATTGAGAAGTTTCGTGCCAAAGCTTCCAAGGCTTCGATGGCGCAATCGTTGATTAAAAAATTAGATAAAGTAGAACGCATTGAGGTGGACGAAGATGATAATTCAGTGATGAATATTTCTTTTCCAGTGTCAAAAGAGCCGGGTAGAGTAGTGGTGGAGGCTGAAAATGTAACCAAAAGTTACGGCGATAAAATCATTTTAAAAGACATCAATTTACTCGTAGAACGTGGCAGTAAAATTGCTTTTGTGGGTCAAAATGGTCAGGGAAAATCAACTTTCATCAAAGCGATAGTAAACGAGTTTGAATACGAGGGTTCGATTAAATTGGGACATAACGTTCAGTTGGGGTATTTTGCCCAAAACCAAGCCGAATATTTGGATGGGGAATTAACGTTGTTACAAACGATGGAAAATGCGGCAACCGACACTAATCGAATGAAAGTGCGTGATATGTTAGGGGCGTTTTTATTTCGCGGCGATGATGTAGAAAAGAAAGTAAAAGTGCTTTCGGGAGGGGAAAGAAACCGTTTGGCCTTGTGTAAATTGTTGTTGCAACCCATTAATGTGTTGTTGATGGATGAGCCAACGAATCATTTGGATATTAAATCAAAGAATGTGTTGAAAGCGGCTTTACAAAAATTTGGAGGCACCTTGTTATTGGTTTCTCACGATAGGGATTTCTTGCAAGGAATGTCTAATATTGTGTACGAATTCAAAGACCAAAAAATAAAAGAATATTTAGGTGATATTAATTTCTTTTTGGAGCAGCGCAATTTAGAAAACATGCGTGAAGTTGAGAAACAAGACATTGCTAAAAAAGAAGCCCCAAAAGAAAACAAAAAAGTATCCTACGAAGATCAGAAAAAAGTAAAAACTCTTCAAAATAGATTGAGTAAAATTGAAAGTCAAATCCAGCAATTGGAGAAAGATATTCAGCACGATGATAAAATGTTAGCCTCCAATTATGACAAACATATTGAAGATGCGTCTTTTTTTACCGCCTATAATAAAAAGAAGTCAGAATTAGATCAATTATTAATTGATTGGGAAACCGTTCAGGAAGAAATTGATAGTTTGAATTGAGTTTGACCGAGTGTCTTTGCGGCTAATTTACAGACCGATAGCTATTCTTTTTATTGACACAAAGTCAGGAGACTTTGCAAATCAGAGATGATAGTTTAATTTGAGTTTTTTGCGTCCTAGCGCCTTAGCGGCAAAAGTAAAAAAAACTTAATCCTGAAAAGGATGGCGCTCTTTCCAAACCGTTTCTGGTTCTAAATAGCGGAAAAAGAAATCGAGTTGGCTATTAATTAATGTATTGTCATGACTCATCAAACCGTACATTTTTAAAGGAGATGCGCCTACCGAGCTTTTAATTTCTAAAGCAGTTCGGGCAAAAATAACCGTCTTAAATTGTTCTTTGATAGCATAGCCAATCATGTCGTATAGCATGTTCAAATACAACATTTTCTCTCTTTGAAGGCTATCATCATAACCTAAAAAGTAGGTATCCAAATCAGTCCCATTTTTAATTAAGGTATTGAAGCCAATTAGCCTGTCATTTTCAAAATAGCCGTAAAACAAAAAGTTCTCTTGAAGTTGTTCTTTGAAAACAGCAAAATGGTTTCTAGGTAAAAAGAATGTATTGAACGGTGCATTTTTGGCTACATGGTGGTACAAATCATATATTGTATCTTCTTGAGCCATTATTTCTTCCAAAGACAATTGTTTTTTAACAAGTCCCGTTGCTTTTTTTCTGGCGCGTTTGTATTGGTCTCGGTATTTTTTGGACAAGGCGGCTACGTAATCTTCTTCTGTTTTCCAATGGTCTCGCACAGTGAAAATCATATTGGGTTGGGTAGAAAAACGTAAATAAGGTTTGAATTCAGGGATTTCTAATAAATTTAATTTGTCTTCGCAAAAATCTTTTAACCCGCACATATGTACTTTTTTTCCTTTAGCCTTGAAAATGGCTTTGAGTGCTATTACGGCTTTTTGGAGTGTTTTTAAAACTTCAGTTGGATTGGCATTTTCTGAAATTACAAAAGCGTTTTGTCCAGTTAATGTATTGTTTCCAATCAATAATATGTGGGAACAGAAATTTTTAAATACAATATTGCGTACCGAAGATTTGATGCATTGGTCTCGTTCTCCAAAAGATTCTAATTGGTTTAGATCTATAAATTGCGAAACGGCTATCCCAACCAAAGTCTCTTTATCAAATATACCGATGAAGTGGCAACTCATATTTATAGGAGCTGATTTTTCAAGAATAGCAAGGTATTCTTTTGATAAGAAAATGGTGGAAGCGGCTAATTCATCCCACTCTTTCGGCAGATGGTTAATAGTTGAATAAATAGTGTGTGAATAAACAGCTTTCAATTCGGGATAGAAATTTTGATAAAAGTACAAATTAAGAATGGAAAAAATGGTGCTGTATTGGATAAAATCAAAATGAAATCTTCTTTAAATTTTAAATATAAAAAAAACCTCAAGATTTCTCTTGAGGTCATTGGTACAACTAGTAGACTATTCAGACCAAAAAATCGAATCTTTAGTTGACGAAATGGAAGATTTTATAGACTTATTTGAGTCTATAAAAAAACCTCAAAGGGCGTAGGTACAAATATCGAATTAGTTAGATTTATGTTGATTGAAAATTTAACTTTATAAATAATCAGACAAAACAACTTGGTTAAATTTTTTTACTAAAATTTTAAAAAAATCTCCTAATAATTAGTCAAATGAGTTGTCCTAAAAAAGGTTGACTCGTTAATAATTCAAAAATAGTTAAATCGTAACAGAATTAATTCTGTTACGATTTATTTTTTTCCATTGTTTTAAATGTATTGTTTTTTGTTGATGTGCTTGGTTTGGAGTTATCATATCAATAGACATATGTATCCTAAAATTGTTATATAAAGCAATCGCTTGTGTGACTTGTTTGTTTAAATTTTGATAGTTTTCAAAGATTTCATACAAACCAAATTCTTCTTTTAAGATTCCATTTACTCTTTCAGCTATTGCGTTTTCATAGGGATCGTATGCTTGTGTCATACTAATAAAAATGTTGTTTTTCTTTAACAAATCAGTATACTCTTTACTGCAATATTGTAAACCTCTATCGGAATGGTGAATGAGTTCATTTTGTGTTTTTCTGTCAATTAAAGCCATTTTTAAAGCTTTTACTGTAGTTGAACTCATTAAATTATCTGATAGTTGATGACCTACTATTTTTTTTGAACAAGCATCTGTGAGTAAATGTAAATAATATGTTTTTTCTTTTGTTCGTAAATAAGTTATATCAGCAACCCAAACTTGTTCAGGTCTGTTAAGTTCTATAGTACTAATTAAATTTGGATAACGTCTCATCCAATGTCTTGAGTTTGTTGTTTTATAATATCTTCGGGCTTTAGGAACTTGTAAATATTCGGCTTTTAAAAAATCTAAAAAGGTATCTCTTCCAATTGATATTTGATGTTTTATAAATTCATTTTGTAACATTACATAAAGTTTCTTACCCCCAGTTCGAGGTAATTGCTTACGAACATTTAGAACTAAACTTCGTAATAATTCTGAGCTATATTTAGATGTTTTAACGCTGGATTTCCGTTTGTAAAATGCCTGTTTTGTATATCCAAACAGTTGGCATAACTCATAAGTTGTCAATAAACTACTTGTGCTTATTTCTTCGACTGCTTGGAACCAGACTTTTTTACAATGTCAATTTTAAGTTCGCGTTCGGCTATTTCGATAAATCGTTTGAAAACTTTTAGTTCTTCTTCTTTTTTAGTTAATTGAGCTTCTAATTCTTTGATTCTTTGTTGCTGCGGGTCTTTCATAGGTCTACCAAGTGTTAATTTATCTTCATAGGTAAATTTACCATATTTTTTTAACCACCTTGGAATACAATTATTACCTAAAATAGTGTAGCGTCTACGAAGTTCTGCTTTAGTAAATAAACCTCGCTCAAATTCACTTACAACTTGTCTTTTGAAAGCCTCACTATAAATTTGAGGAGCTCTCTTTAATTTTTGGAATTCTTTTGTTGTTGACATAATTCTTAATTTTTAGTCAACTTTTTTCAGAACAAGACAAAAAAATAAAAAGTCCCACCGAAGCAGGACTAAAGATTTTCATCTACGGCACATAGCCTTATTGTGATAAGATTAAAGATTAGAAAGTTTAATCTGGAACAAATTTAATTAAATTAAATTATATATCTATATTTTTTTTAATTAAATTAGCTAAACCAAATCTTACATACAATGACAAAAATTTTAGGATTAGACTTAGGAACGAATAGTATTGGATGGGCATTAATAGACGATACTCAAAATAAAATTTTAGGTATTGGAAGTCGAATATTCCCAATGGGAGTTGAAAACCTTGGAGAAGGGGAAGGAAGAGAAATTTCTAAAAACGCTGGAAGAACAGGGGCAAGAGGAGTACGACGTCAATTTTTTAGAAGAAAACTAAGAAAGAAAGTGCTGTTAAAAGCACTTTTTGAAAATAAAATGTGCCCAATGGTTGCAAGTGATTTTGAAGATTGGAAGAAGACAAAAGAGTTTCCATCTGATAAATTAGCAAATTGGTTTGCTTTAAATCCATATGAATTAAGACAAAGAGCTTTAAGTGAAACATTATCTTTAGAAGAAATTGGTAGAATATTGTATCATTTAATTCAAAGACGAGGTTTTTTAAGTAATAGCAGAAAAGGAGGAAATGATGATGGCGCTATTTTTAAAGGAAATCCAAAAGAAGGAAAAATTGGGATAACAGAAACTCAAGAGAGTATTCAAGATAAAACTTTGGGATCCTATTTGTTTGAAATTTATCCAAAAGAAAATCAACCTTTTCAAGATGGTTTGGAACGAATTAGAAACCGATACACTACTCGTAAAATGTACGTAGATGAATTTGAATTGATATGGGACAAACAAGCTCAATATCATTCGGAATTAACGTATGAGTTAAAAACTAAATTTGGTGGAAGAAAATTAGACGGCTACAAAGAAGATGGTATATTATTTCATCAACGACCTTTACGTTCGCAAAAACATTTAGTAGGTAATTGTTCATTTGAAACAACCAAAACCAAGTGTCCAATAAGTGCAATTCCTTTTGAACAATTTAGAGTATGGCAATGGGTAAATACAGTTGAATACAACGGAAAAAAAATTACGCAAGACGAAAAAAAGAAAATCGCGGAATTTTTGTATGCCAATGAAAAGCCAGACTTCAAAAAAATTAGAAAAGTAATTGGAAAAGAAAGTGCCGAGTTCAAATTCAATTATAAAGATGACGATAAAATAGTAGGAACTCATACCATTTCTAATCTATCAAGTAAAAAGTATTTCGGTAAAAAATGGTTTGAGTTTACAGAAAAGGAGCAAGAAGATATTTGGCATGTTTTGTATTTTTTTGATAGCAAATCAAACCTAAAAAAATATGCTCTAGAAGAATGGAATTTTACTGAAGAACAAGCAGAAGCTATTTCAAAATTCAATGTTAAAGATGGTTATGCTAGTTTAAGTAGAAAAGCCATTTCTAATATTTTACCTTTTTTTAAATTAGGTTTTACCTATGATGTGTCGGTTGTACTAGGTGGAATAAAAAATGTATTTGGTGCCGATTGGGAAAAATTATCTGATGAGAAAAGAAACTTCCTTATTGATAATGTGGAAGGAATTGTACGTTCTAAAACTAAAGGCGGTTTTATTGATATTATCAAAGATATTTTGCGGAATGATTACAATATTTCTGACCATCAATTACGAAGATTATATCATCACTCTGCCACAATTGATGTAACTGAATTAGTAGAGAAATTACCTTTAGGAAAAGATGCCGATAAGGAAATTCAACAAATAAAAAATCCTATTGTAATTACAGCTTTATTTGAATTACGAAAATTAGTCAACGAACTAATTGACGAACATGGAAAAATTGACGAAATAAAAGTAGAGATGGCTCGTGATTTAAAAATTTCTAAATCGCAACGTAGTAAAATAAGAAAAGAACAAAATAGATTAGAACGTGAAAATGATAGAGTAAAACTTGAAGTGTTAAAATACACCAATTTATCACACGATAATATATTGAAATTTAAACTGTGGGAAGAATGTAAACGAACTTGTCCTTATACTGGTTTGTCAATACCTATCAATGAATTGTTTACCAACAAATGGCAGATAGAACATATTCATCCATGGAGTAAATCGTTGAATGATAGTTTTTCAAACAAAACCTTGTGTTTAGGAACAGAAAATATTAAAAAGGGAAATAAAACGCCTTTTGAATTTTATGGAAATGACGAAGCGAATTGGTCAGCAATAAAAGAAAGAGCGTTGAAATTATTTTCATTTACAAAAGAATATCCAGATTCGTATAATAAGTTTAAGCGATTTGTGAAACAAAGTTTTGATGATGATTTTTCTTCTCGACAATTAAACGATACCCGTTATATCAGTAAAGAAGCTAAAAACTATCTTTCTAAAATTTGCAAAAATGTAATGGTTTCTCCAGGACAAGCAACTTCAAATTTGAGACAAAAATGGGGACTTAACCATATTTTGAACGATGAAAATGCTAAAACTAGAGAAGACCACCGTCATCATGCTATTGATGCTTTGGTAATGGCTTGTACTAAACTATCGTATGTACAGGAATTATCTAAGTGGAACCGATATAATAGAAATTATGACTTAAAACAATTTCCGTTACCTTGGGAAAGCTTTAATTTTGATGCCGAAAAAGCTGTTGAAAAAATACTAGTATCGCATAAAAGAGTAGCAAACGACATTACTATTAGAACCAAAACCGTTGAAAAAAACGGTAAAAAACATACTAATTTAGGTGTTGCGGCTAGAGGGCAGTTGCATAAAGAAACGGTTTATGGTAAGCGTACTTTTAATGGAGAAGAAGCCTATCATGTTAGAAAAGCGATTGATTCCTTAGAAACGGCAAAACAAATTGATAAAGTAGTTGATCAAACTATACGTTTGTTGATATTGAAACGAGTAAACGAATTGGGCGGTTTTGTAAAAGAAAAAGTGCCTGCTAATAGTTTTTTTGTAGTTGACGAACACGGAGTAAAACAACCACAAATCTTTTTACCCAATAAAAATGGTGCTCCAGTTCCTATTTTAAAAGTAAGAATGAAAGAAAATATTGGTGGTGCTGAAAAACTAAAAGAAAATGTAAATCAATGGGTAAACCCAAGAAATAACCACCATGTTTTAATTTACAAAGATGAAAAAGGAAATTTTAAGGAAGATGTAGTTACTTTCTGGACAGTAGTAGAACGTAAGAGAACAGGACAAGCTGGGTATCAATTACCCCTTGACGGAAAAGAGATTGTAACTACCTTACACATTAACGATATGTTTGTATTAGGATTAAACGAAGACGAAATTAATTGGGAAAACCCAGATTACGAAATGTTGAAAGAGCATTTGTATAGAGTGCAAAAATTGTCTTCTAAGTTTTATGAATTTAGGCAAAGCTCACAAGCATCAATTCAAAATAATTTCCAACCATTTTATATCAGAATTCAAAGTTTTGGTGATGGAAAAACAGGTTGGGACACATTTAATCCAATCAAAGTAAAAATATCTGTTTCAGGTAAAATACAAAAGTTGTAAAATAATTTTATTTTGGTGTATATTTACACCACATAACAAAAATATTATGGCATGACAAAGCATTACCTTAGCCAATCAAAACGATGAATGGTTAAAAGAGCAAGTAGCTAAGGAAGAATTTACCAGTAAAAGTGAAGCGGTAAATTATTTGATTCAAAAAGATAGAAGACAAGAAGAGTATTATAAATTTGTTAGAAATAAAATCGAAAAAGCTGAAAAAAGTGGACACTGTACTTTATCTAAAGAGCAACTTTTAGCAAAGATAAAAAGCAAGTATAAAAATGAATAGTCATTTCTTACTAAAGAGGCTGAAGAAGATTTAGATATGATTCATGAATTTGGTGTTTTTAAATTTGGAATGCAACAAGCAGATAAGTATTATTAACTATTGTTTGAAAATTTTGAAAAAATAGCCTCAAATCCTTATATGTTTCCAACATCTACACACTTAGATAAAAAATACAGGTATTGTGTTTGTAAAGCTGATGTTATTTATTACAAAATACTACATGATGATTTAGTTGAAATCATTACCATCATAGGAAGACAAGATTTTTAATAGTATTACTTTGTCATTTCGACCATAGGGAGAAATCGTAAAATTAGTTAATAGTGTAGTATAAGTTCTAACAATTTAGAATTAGTATTTTACGACAAATAGTTCATTGACATATAAATTCAATATCTTAAACCTCTCAAACCACAACGGAGTTTCGGCGACAGCTCACACGTTGTGGTTTACAAACACTAAGTTTATATTTCTTATAAGAGTGTTTGTGAATGTATTTGATTAAAGATTAGAAAATACGATATTAGGACTATCAATGAATTTAAATACCGCCGTGTTGTGGTTTGATTAAAGATTAGAAAACACGATATTCAAACAAAAAACGGGCTTAAAATAAATCTAGTTGTGGTTTGATTAAAGATTAGAAAACACGATATTACTAAAACCGAAATTATTGCTGCATTATCTGTTGTGGTTTGATTAAAGATTAGAAAACACGATATTTTATATTTGTAATATAATTATTAAACATATGTTGTGGTTTGATTAAAGATTAGAAAACACGATATTGCATTACTAAATAATCGGCTTTGCTTAAATGTTGTGGTTTGATTAAAGATTAGAAAACACGATATTTATTTTATGGTTATTATGGAGGTATAAATTGTTGTGGTTTGATTAAAGATTAGAAAACACGATATTAAGCAATAATTAACATTTACAAGCCAGATGGTTGTGGTTTGATTAAAGATTAGAAAACACGATATTGAGCGAATTTTATATATAAAACTATTGGGCGTTGTGGTTTGATTAAAGATTAGAAAACACGATATTAGCCGGGGGGTAAAAAATATAAAATCAATGGTTGTGGTTTGATTAAAGATTAGAAAACACGATATTTTGTTTTTCGCCAATAATTCTTCATCGTCCGTTGTGGTTTGATTAAAGATTAGAAAACACGATATTTTCTTCTGCGTCTTTAACTCCAAACAAATGGTTGTGGTTTGATTAAAGATTAGAAAACACGATATTAGTATGGCGGAGTTTAAGAATACTTTTTGTGTTGTGGTTTGATTAAAGATTAGAAAACACGATATTGAGATATTAAAAGAAAAAAAAGAATGTAGCGTTGTGGTTTGATTAAAGATTAGAAAACACGATATTTGGATACTTTTGGCAACTTTCAATCAACCAGTTGTGGTTTGATTAAAGATTAGAAAACACGATATTTAAACCACGTGACAAAGCAAAGTGAAAGCAGTTGTGGTTTGATTAAAGATTAGAAAACACGATATTTCGTTAATCAAATGGCTGCAAAGTCAATGTGTTGTGGTTTGATTAAAGATTAGAAAACACGATATTAAAATAAAAACAATAAATATTGCCTGTGGGGTTGTGGTTTGATTAAAGATTAGAAAACACGATATTAAGTATCATCCTGATTCAGAAATCAAACCAGTTGTGGTTTGATTAAAGATTAGAAAACACGATATTCTGCTGACCCTTCTTTTGCCGATGCTGCCAGTTGTGGTTTGATTAAAGATTAGAAAACACGATATTAATGGCGAAGGATATTTTTTACCAGAAATAGTTGTGGTTTGATTAAAGATTAGAAAACACGATATTAGTTATTTTGCAGTGTTAACTTTAGTGGGAGTTGTGGTTTGATTAAAGATTAGAAAACACGATATTTAAAAAAAAGAAAATTATTTTTTTCATGTGTTGTGGTTTGATTAAAGATTAGAAAACACGATATTGGAAGCCATTACCATAGCAGATGCTTTTTTGTTGTGGTTTGATTAAAGATTAGAAAACACGATATTCCCTTTCTTTTCTTTGCATAAACAGCCGAAGTTGTGGTTTGATTAAAGATTAGAAAACACGATATTTTTTGACACGTTCAAAGCCATTACAACAGGTTGTGGTTTGATTAAAGATTAGAAAACACGATATTTTGACGATGCTATTAAGGCAAAAGGTAAAGGTTGTGGTTTGATTAAAGATTAGAAAACACGATATTTATGAAAAGTCTGAATCTTTTATTAATAGAGTTGTGGTTTGATTAAAGATTAGAAAACACGATATTAACGGTGGTATTGAAGTAAAACCAAACGTAGTTGTGGTTTGATTAAAGATTAGAAAACACGATATTTAGAATCATCAAATAACTCCCAGCATCCATGTTGTGGTTTGATTAAAGATTAGAAAACACGATATTATTCAGGAAAATAAAAAAGCTGATTATATCGTTGTGGTTTGATTAAAGATTAGAAAACACGATATTTTCTGCTTATATTTAGAACGATTAAAAAGAGTTGTGGTTTGATTAAAGATTAGAAAACACGATATTTGATTTATTAATAGAATGTACTCCAAGTGTGTTGTGGTTTGATTAAAGATTAGAAAACACGATATTTATACTGAAAATTCATTAATAGTACATCCGTTGTGGTTTGATTAAAGATTAGAAAACACGATATTTTGGTATAATTATATCCATCAGCAAAAGAAGTTGTGGTTTGATTAAAGATTAGAAAACACGATATTACAAGCCAAACAATACCAGCATTAGACAGCGTTGTGGTTTGATTAAAGATTAGAAAACACGATATTGTTCTTTTTCTAACTGACACCTATTACTGCGTTGTGGTTTGATTAAAGATTAGAAAACACGATATTATGTTGAAGAGGAAGGTGAACATACTATTCGTTGTGGTTTGATTAAAGATTAGAAAACACGATATTGTTTCTTGTTCTGATGTTAATTGCATTTTAGTTGTGGTTTGATTAAAGATTAGAAAACACGATATTAGACGGTGTGTTACCTTTTAATTATCAAGAGATTAAATTAAAATATCGTAATAAAAAATGCTTCTTTTTTGCAGTGATAAGGCAAGATTGAGGCATTTTTTAATTTCAAAAAATAAAAGCATGATTAATAGAAAAAGAAATCGAATGAAAGGATTTGATTATTCGAGTAATCAATTGTATTTCATTACAAATTGTGTTAAAAATAATGTGTGTTGTTTAGGTAATGTGATTTGCGTGCCAAACGTAGGGACAGGTCGCGACCTGTCCGTACATCATCCCGAAAATAATCATCCCGAAAATAATCATCCCGAAAATATTATAATGCAAAATAGTGCATTGGGTGATATTGTAAAAAAGCAAATAGAATGGTTAATGGTTCAATATTCATATGCTTGCATTCATAATTATGTGATTATGCCCAATCATTTTCATTTAATTCTTGAAATAAATAGTTTTAGAATAGAAAAGGAGATGAAAATAAAATCGGTTTCAAGTTTAATGGTAGCATTAAAAACGACCACATCTAAACAAATACACGAATTAGGATTTTCAAAATTTTCTTGGCATCGGTCTTTTCATGACCATGTTATAAAAAATGAAAAAGAATATCAATTAATTTCTAATTATATAGATAGAAATCCTCAAAAATGGTTTGAAGACCGTTTTTATAGTAAATATTAAAATAATTCTAATTGCGTAGGTTGTGGCGCTTTAGGTACTTCGACTTGACCCCAAAAATTAGCAATATTACCAAATTGTTTGTCTGTTATTCGCAAGACACTTACTTTTCCTAATGGAGGTAGGAGTTTATAGATTCGTTTTTCGTGTACATCGGCACTTTCACCACTAGCACAATGCCGGATATAAACTGAATATTGCATCATTGAAAAGCCATTTTTTAATAAATTGTTTCTGAATCCCGAGGCGTTTTTTCGGTCTTTTTTTGTTTCAGTCGGCAGATCAAAGAAAACAAACAACCACATTATTCGGTATCCGTTGAGTTCCATAATTTAGGGTATTTTATCTTTTTCCGTTCACCCGTATAACATTGTTGTAAGGAGCTGGCTGTTTTTTGCAATGCAATCATCAGTGGGCTTTTTTCATTTTTAAAATACACTGTTCGAGTTAGAATTTGAAGTAATTCAGATTTGATTTTGGTGTTCAACTCTTGTTCTTCATAATTTTTCATAATATTTAAAACGGTTTCATCAACAATAGGACGAAACGGTTCCATAATATCATCTGCTAAAGCAAAAGCATTGTATTTGCTTTTATGATGAATTCCTAAAGTGTTTAAGAGCCCGCTTCCTGACAGCGCTCTGGCGGTGGCTGCTCTCAAAATAGCATATCCATAGTTTAAAAAATTGTTAGGGTAATCTCCAAATCGTTCTCTTTTAAAATCGCATTCAAAAAATGATTTCCAATAGAAGTTTGCCGCTACACCTTCCATATTTGAGGTGTCACCACTTAATACTTTTGAAGCTAAAAAATCAAAATTATTTTTTTGATGGGTTATTTTTTGTAATAATATACCTTGATTGGATATTTTTTCTACAACTGTTTGTTGCCATAATTGCTTCTTTAATGGCATACTTGCATTAATTTGATTTTTAAAAATTTCTTGTTGTATGTGATGGCTGTTAAGATTTAAGAACATTCCATTTGGGAGATGATTTTGAGAACAAATAATCAAGGCGGTATTGTTCTCAACTAATAAATTCATTGCAGGGATGCTTAAAAATGTCTCAGAATTATCAATAACTAGGAATCCAATTTCTTCAATGGGTATCGAGCTCTCTCTAATTTCTGATTTGATAATCAATTGTAATTTGTTAACAGAAACAGAAGATTTATTTTCAATAAGAATAGATTTTTTTAACATATCTAGTTGATTTAATTTGACGAAATAACTTTTGTAGTCTCAATAATTTATAATTGTAATGCTTTAGAGTTTAACCTTAAATTAGATTCAAAGGGCTTTTAATCTTATTTTTAGCTACATCAAAAGTTTATTGGGTATAGATTTTAGTAGTATTTAGGTGACTGTGTCCCAATAACTCTTGGATATAGTGAATTTTTGTTCCAACTTCTATTAAATGGGTTGCATAACAATGTCCAAGAATATGAGGAGAAACGGATTTGTTTATTCCTGATTTTGCAGCATTTTGCTTGACTATTTGTCGAATACTTTTAGCTGAATACTGTAAACCATTTTGTCCCTCAGATAGAAAAATAGTAGGCTTGAATTTTAAATAATAATGTCTAAGAATAAGTAAAAAATTTTTAGAAAGCATTACTTGACGGTATTTCTTAGCATTGACTTGTCGTATATAGATGGTCATGGCTTTAGAATCGATATCGGTAATTTTTAAATTGACCACTTCGCTAAGACACAAGTACAATAAGATAATAATGCTTTTGTGTTTTAAATTATAAGTTACCTCAATTAGTTTCTTTATTTCGGCAGTACTTAATAAATAATTAGTTAATTTATAATCTTTTCTCTGAGGGTAAAGATGTTTTAGATTGATATTTTTTTCTAATACCAACTCATAAAATTTAGTAATACTAGCTAAAATGATACGATGATGAGAATCACTCATGCTGTCCTTTTTTATTTTCAAATGAAAATATTTCTCAATAGCAGCTATTTCAATTTCTGTTGCAGTACTATACTTATGAGCCTCAACTGTTAAAAATAAAAGTAGGTTGCTTTGATAATTCTTTATAGAGGTAGGACTATAGCGTTTTATTTGTAAATGCGAGATAAAGCACTGTAAGTAATTTTGAATATTCATAATAAACGATTTGGGTTGAATCATAAATTTAAGAAACTTGTGTCAAATAAAAAAAATATTTATTTTTTTATATTTCTAATTTATTAATAATGAACTAATTATATTTAAAACAGAATCGCATAATAAATTAATCTATATATACTTTTAATTTTAGATTAACTCAATGCATATATTTGGGTGTTATGGGCAACCGTAAGACGGCATAATAAATAAAAAAAAATTCGAATATTAATGAGTAGAAATCAAATCACAAGCATTCAAAGACCTTGTTGCAACATATGACACGAAATGGCTTTTAGGAGACTTGACATCTTTATTATACGCAGCAAGAGAAAGACCCAAAGACCAATTGGGTCAACTTTCCTCGCCAATTCGACAACTTTATTATGTTGCGGGACAATTGTAACTTTTGACCCCAAAAATGGGAATGACATACGATATACACCAGAAAAATGGAATTAAATGGTTGTTTTAATTAATGGAATTGAAATCGAATAGAATAAAATATTTTCCATATACAGAAGAGAATAAACGAAGAGAAGAAACGTGTTTGATAAGTTGATAAACCTTCCTTTCTCTCATACTTTAACTAAGAGTCATTGAATTATAAAAAACAAGTTATCAATTGGATTAGGGATTTGTTTGCATCGCTTCACAAAACAATTGAAAATACTACAGGAGTAAAAACAGAAGACTTTATTCAGTTTTACGAATGTCTAAACCAACTAAAGCATAATAATTTTCGTGGATACTCAATCGACAAGAAGTTATTAAGACTGAATTGGAAAGATTATACAAAAATTCAAATGAGAGTTGTTGACAATGCCTTTGATTTCATTAAAGAAATGGATAAACAACGAGAGTATTTGTATTATTTTACGGCGGACCACGGAATAAAAGATAGATTTTACTCTAGTGAACTTGTATCTGAAAATCTTTCAATTTAAAAAGTAAACATCATATTAAATTTATTATTCATTAGCCGCTCTTAATCTGACTTTCTCTATTACACATAATCAAAGACCAAGCAATTCAATTTATGAAAAGCCTATTTTAAAATATTGGGATGGGGATGGTTAATTAAATACAGTTTTAGACCATTACAGCAGCTGTATTGTGCACTGGGAACTTTGGTTCAATATGAAAGCTGATGATGTAAAAAGAACTGTTGATAATGCCATTAAAAAAGCAAAATTGGTAACTAAACAAAAATCTAAACTCCTTTTCAGACAATCGTTCGTGATACATTGTAAGTGAATTAAAATGTATTTAAAAGTCAATTATCAAATGCAGCAAGTTCATATTAGATCCAGTCATCCGCAAACACAAGGAAAGATTGAATGCTATCACAGAACTATGAAAAATGTTGTGAAACTTGATGACTACTTCTCACCTTAAGAATTATAAGCCGATTTACAAAAGTTTGTTAACCGATACAATAATGAACGATATCATCAATCATTAAACAACTTAACACCTGTAAATGTTTATTTTGGTAGAGGTGGATTGATTTTTAAATGAACGAGAACGATTAAATAAAATTGCAATTGTTAACCGTAGAAATGAGTATTAAAAATTAAGATTAATAACAAATCAAAAAAACATTTATCTTTGAATTATTAACTAAATATTCTCTTAGGAAAAGTCCAGTTTAGTTTGAAGACATACAAAATTGTTTAAAGTAGTCTATTTGGTTTAATTTACCTAAGTATTAATCAGATTCAATATTCTTTCTAGATAGTTTATTCACTAGCTTTAGTAGTTAATTTTGAGATTTGAGCCTGTAGTTCTGAAATTTTTTCTTCTTGGATTTTGATTAATTTATTCTGAGTTTGAATTAATTCTTCGCTACGATTTTCAATTAAGCTTCCATTTATGTCATTATGTATACCTGTCAATTGTTTGTATTCTAAATTTTGATGAATTAAATCGGTTTCAGATATTTTAAAATATTCTGAAATTTTAATTAAGTCCAAAAACTTTGGAAAAGAGATACCTAGCTCATAATTATTCCATTGAGATGGTGAGAAATCAAGCTCAACACCAATTTCTTTTAGTGTTAATTTTTTTTTCGATCTTAAATAAATTAAATTTTTTTGGAAGTAAATCATAACTAGATTATTTTTATCAAATTATTTGTATAAATTCAAATAATTTGAATTATATTTGTTTCGTTTTAAGAAACAATTAGAGCAATGGACAAAAATAATATAAAAAAAAATAATTCATACAATGTTATAGCTGTAAACGCTGTTTCAGTTAAATTGAAAATTTCAAAACAATATGTTAGACAATGTGTTAGGGGAGATAGGAAAGGTATTTCAGCTGATAATATTAAAAAAGAGTATAATAATTTGGTAAAAAAAATCGACCAGTTATTATTATAATTTTTTCCGAAATCATAAGATTTAATTACAAAATAGATTCTTTCAAATTCTAATTATTTGTTTATAGTGAAATAGTATTCTAATTCAGTATTTTTTTACAGTTAAACAGTGATTGTTTTGTTTTTATGCAAGAATCCTTTAAATGTATTTTTGTTTTTAAAGTATAAACAAAATTATCCATTTCATTTTATAAAGTAAAAAACCCCTCATGTACATTCATATCTTATTTCTAATTCTCGGTTCTATTTGTTTAATCACAACTTTTGTCATGTCTATTTGGTTTAGTTCAAATAGAGTATTAAATGTATATCTACTTTTTACATTTAGTTTTGCAAGTTTATACTTAATCTTTCATGGCTTAAGCAATTTAGACTTATTTCAGAACATTTATTATCCGAATTTTAATTATTATCAAATAATTTTGATTTTGATGCCAACATTGTATTTGTATTTTGAAAAATTATTTAAAAATTTAAAAATAGGAGAGAAAAACGATTTTCAACACTTCATTTTACCAGTAGTTTTGCTTAATTTTTTATTTTCTATTGAAAATATTTTGTTGTTTTCGTTAATGTTATCTTATTCTACTTACTACATATATAAAACTTTCTTGTTATTAAAAAACAATTATTGGGGGATTAAAAAAAATCACCCATTTACTTATGATTTCTCAATGATTAGTTCTTGGACTAAATTTTTATTTGTAATTGAAATTTTGTATTTGATTATAATTTATTCCTTAAAAATTGAGAGTATAATTAAAGGAAAAGAAAGATGTAATTTTTACTACGAAATTGCTTTGCTAATCTTATATTCAACTATATATTTTAAAATTATTTTTTCTCCATTTATTTTTTATGGAAATCCATCTCTCTTCAAAAGAATTGAATCATCATCTGTTTCAAAATTATGTATAACAAGTGTTTGGGAAGTTAAAATTGACATTGACGCTATGAATCCAAAAGAAAGGATGCTTAATGAAAGGATAATGAATAATATTAGTGATTATATAGAACAAATTGAGAAAATTGTTTTAATCGACTTTGCTTTACGCAACCCGGATTATTCATTATATAATTTATCTCTTGAAATTGGAATACCTAAGTACTATTTAGATTTTATTTTTAAATTTTATTGCAAAGTTTCATTTAATGATTACAAGAAAATGGTTAGAATATATGATGCTGTTGAATTAATTAATTCGGGCTACTTGAAGTCAAATAAATTAGTCACCTTATCTAAGCACGTTGGCTTTTCATCGTATAATCCGTTTTTAGTGAATTTTAAAGATTTAACTGGTGTTTCTCCTTTTGAGTTCTATCGAAATAGAAAAATCATTAAAAAGTGTTAAAACCTGCATTGTTATTTTTCTTTTTCCCTAACTATTACTTCTACTTATTATGAGCATTATACTTGTTTGCAGATAGGTTAGAATATGTTTTTATTTTCACTAATTTCTTAAAATCAGTAACTGTTTTTTAATATTTTTTTTACTAATACAAGTTGTCACAATACTTTGTATTCCTTTGCACATTAATGTATTAATTGTATTGATTTATGAAAAAACTCTTACTTCTTTTATTTTTTTCAAATTCTTATTCTCAAGGATTGCATCATCAGGCAATTTCTTCGATGGGAACTAGCTTTACTACCCCTGGGGGTATTTATGTAAGTCAGACAATTGGTCAAATTGGGGCATTGTCAAGTTTTGCAAATCCAAAATTTTATGTTCAGCAAGGGTTTCAGCAATCGTTGGCTGGTAACAACAGTTTGAGTGTTTCTAAAAAAGATATTGAATCTGAAAGTGTTGTTACTAAAATGTTCCCAAACCCAGTTGATACTGATATTAATTTTGAATTTTCTAAAGATATTAATGGTGATTTGAGTGTATCAATTTTTAATATTTCTGGTAGAGTAATTTACAGTGGTATTATAACACCGATAGATAGATTAGCTCAATTAAAACTTTCGGGAATTTTTTCTCCAGGATATTACCTAATTCAACTTTCTTCTATGAATTCTAAATATAAATACACTAATAAATTTTTAAAATTATAAATTATGAGGTATATCTATTTTTCATTTTTTTTATTCTCTCTTTTTTCTTTTTCTCAAAATTCTATTTTCTTGAAATCAGGAAGAAATTTAACAAAATACTCCTATACCAATGAATTAAATATCAAAGCAAATAATATAAGTTCAGATTTTGGAAATTCATATTCATTTGGTTATTCCAAGCAGTTGAAACCTAAACTTACTAAATTTCCTTTGTTTTACAATTGCGAAATTGCTTTAGATGAGTTTAATTCTTCGGTTTATAACAAAAACCTTTTAGTTAATTGGAGAACTCTTTATGCAGGGGTTAATAATTCAATGCTCATTACCGTACTAAAACCCAAAAATTTTAAATTGGATTTTAAACTTGGTGCTAATATTTCTACAATAATTTATGGCAAACAAGTACTAGATAATCAGATTTATGATATCAAAAATACAGATTCTTTCAAAGGTGTTTTTTTGACAGGAGTTATAGGTATTCAAGCAAAGTATTCAGTATCTGAAACGGGAGGGTTAAGTATAGGTTACGATCGATTAAATGGGTTTAATCCTTCACTCAACGCTTCAGAAAAATTTTCGATTACTTCCAATCGTGTTTGGTTTGGAGTGTATTATAACCTTAAAAAGGACAGTCAGAAAACCAATGACAGTCAGAAAATCAATTAATCAATATTCTAATTACTATGAAAAAAATTTTATTTTTTATTTTTTTTACTTCGGTATTGTATTCTCAATCCAAGGGAATAGCATATCAGGCGGTTATTGTTAGACCAAATGTTCAAACATTACCAGGAGTAGATATCCCCTCTTCTCCTTTAATTAATTCTGATATTTGTTTGAAATTTAGTTTTACTGATTCATCAAATAGTCTTGAGTATCAAGAAGTTATTAAGACTATTACAAATCAGTATGGAGTTGTAAATGTTACGATAGGTAAAGGGACACAGATTGGTGGATATGCTAGTTCATTTACTGCAATCGCCTGGAATACAACAGATAAAAATTTGAAGGTTGAATTAGACATTACCTCGTCTTGTACTTCATTTGAATTGATTAGTGAACAATCCTTTTCATCTGCTCCTTTTGCATTTAATGCAATTACTGCAAATAATGTTACAGGAGTAGTAGCAATTGAGAATGGTGGTACAGGAGCCACAACAACAATGGAAGCACGAACAAATTTAGGCTTGAATAATGTTGACAACACAAGCGATTTAAACAAGCCCATTTCAAAAGAAACACAAACTGCCTTGGATGCAAAGGCTAATTTAGCTTCACCAACATTTACAGGTACTGTATCAGGTATAACAAAATCTATGGTAAGCTTAGATCAAGTAGATAATACTTCCGATGTAAATAAGCCAGTTTCAACGGCTACGCAAATAGCATTAGATGTTAAGGAGAATTCAGCAAATAAAAGTGTTGATGTTGCAATAGACGCTACTTCTGATGTTAAATACCCAACTGTAAAAGCAGTTAAGAGTTACGTTGATGCTATATCCAGTTCAGGAATTGTAGATGCAAGTTCAACTGTTAAGGGTAAAATACAATTAGCTGGCGATTTAACAGGAACAGCAGATGCGCCAATAATTGCTGATGGGGCTGTAACCAATGCCAAGATAGCATCAGGAATAGACAAGTCAAAAGTTGGCTTAGATCAAGTTGATAACACTTCAGATGCAAACAAGCCTATCTCTAAAGCTACACAAACTTTATTAGCCGCAAAGGAGAGTATTAGTAATAAAAGTGTTAATGTAATAGTAGATGGTAATTCGGATTTGAAATACCCAACAGTAAAAGCGATTAAGAGTTATGTTGATTCACAATCAAGTTCAGGAGTTGTGGATGCTAGTTCCAATGTTAAGGGTAAAATTCAATTAGCAGGTGATCTAACAGGAACAGCAGCTGCTCCTTTGATAGCTGATGGTGCTGTAACCAATGTCAAGATAGCTAGTGGAATAGACAAGTCTAAGGTAGGTTTAGGCAATGTTGATAATACCTCTGATGCAAGCAAACCTGTTTCAATAGCTACTCAAACTGCCTTGGATGCAAAGGCTAATTTGGACTCTCCAAGTTTCACTGGTACCGTGTCAGGGATAACAAAATCTATGGTAGGTTTGAGTAATGTGGATAATACATCTGATGCAAGCAAACCCGTTTCAACAGCTACTCAAACTCAATTAGCATTAAAAGAGAGTTTGGCAAACAAAAGTATTGATGTATCATCTGATGCTGCTTCAGATGAGAAATATCCAAGTGTTAAGGCAATTAAAAGTTATGTGGATACACAAATTAGTTCAGGAGTTGTAGATGCAAGTTCAACCGTTAAGGGAAAAATTCAATTGGCAGGTGATTTAACGGGTACCGCAGATGCACCAACAATTACTGATGGAGCTGTAACCAATGCCAAGATAGCATCAGGAATAGACAAGTCAAAAGTTGGATTAAGCGATGTGGATAATACAAGCGATTTAAGCAAACCCGTTTCCACAGCTACTCAAACTGCCTTGAATGCAAAGGCTAATTTGGACTCTCCAAATTTCACAGGTACCGTGTCAGGGATAACAAAATCTATGATAGGCTTGAATAATGTGGATAATACCTCTGATGCAAGCAAACCTATTTCAACGCTAACTCAAACTGCTTTGGATGCAAAGGCTAATTTGGACTCTCCAAGTTTTACAGGTACCGTGTCAGGGATTACAAAATCTATGATTGGTTTGAGTAATGTGGATAATACATCTGATGCAAGCAAACCTGTTTCAACGGCTACTCAAAATGCATTGAATTTAAAATTAGATTCAAACAAGTTAGGGGCTAATGGAGGTGTGGCTAGTTTGGATTCAACAGGAAAAATTCCATCCTCACAAATTCCTTCAGTATCATTTTCTTCTGTTAACGTGGTTAATAGCCAATCAGAAATGTTAGCGTTATCAAATTTGGTTGTAGGTAGTATTGCCGTACGAACCGATAATTCAAAGAATTATGTATTATCAGCTTCACCTACTTCAGTTTTGAGTAACTGGATAGAGTTGTTAAATCCAGATGCTCCTGTTCAAACCGTTAATGGTAAAACAGCTAATGTATTGATAACTGCTGGTGATATTAATTTAGGTAATGTTGATAATACAAGTGATTTAAGCAAACCTGTTTCCACAGCTACTCAAACTGCCTTGGATGCAAAGGCTAATTTGGACTCTCCAAGTTTCACTGGTACCGTGTCAGGGATAACAAAATCTATGGTAGGTTTGAGTAATGTGGATAATACATCTGATGCAAGCAAACCCGTTTCAACAGCTACTCAAACTCAATTAGCATTAAAAGAGAGTTTGGCAAACAAAAGTATTGATGTATCATCTGATGCTGCTTCAGATGAGAAATATCCAAGTGTTAAGGCAATTAAAAGTTATGTGGATACACAAATTAGTTCAGGAGTTGTAGATGCAAGTTCAACCGTTAAGGGAAAAATCCAATTAGCTGGTGATTTAACGGGTACCGCAGATGCACCAACAATTGCTGATGGAGCTGTAACCAATGCCAAGATAGCATCAGGAATAGACAAGTCAAAAGTTGGTTTAAGCGATGTGGATAATACAAGCGATTTAAGCAAACCCGTTTCCACAGCTACTCAAACTGCCTTGAATGCAAAGGCTAATTTGGACTCTCCAAATTTCACAGGTACCGTGTCAGGGATAACAAAATCTATGATAGGCTTGAATAATGTGGATAATACCTCTGATGCAAGCAAACCTATTTCAACGCTAACTCAAACTGCTTTGGATGCAAAGGCTAATTTGGACTCTCCAAGTTTTACAGGTACCGTGTCAGGGATTACAAAATCTATGATTGGTTTGAGTAATGTGGATAATACATCTGATGCAAGCAAACCTGTTTCAACGGCTACTCAAAATGCATTGAATTTAAAATTAGATTCAAACAAGTTAGGGGCTAATGGAGGTGTGGCTAGTTTGGATTCAACAGGAAAAATTCCATCCTCACAAATTCCTTCAGTATCATTTTCTTCTGTTAACGTGGTTAATAGCCAATCAGAAATGTTAGCGTTATCAAATTTGGTTGTAGGTAGTATTGCCGTACGAACCGATAATTCAAAGAATTATGTATTATCAGCTTCACCTACTTCAGTTTTGAGTAACTGGATAGAGTTGTTAAATCCAGATGCTCCTGTTCAAACCGTTAATGGTAAAACAGCTAATGTATTGATAACTGCTGGTGATATTAATTTAGGTAATGTTGATAATACAAGTGATTTAAGCAAACCTGTTTCCACAGCTACTCAAACTGCCTTGGATGCAAAGGCTAATTTGGACTCTCCAAGTTTCACTGGTACCGTGTCAGGGATAACAAAATCTATGGTAGGTTTGAGTAATGTGGATAATACATCTGATGCAAGCAAACCCGTTTCAACAGCTACTCAAACTCAATTAGCATTAAAAGAGAGTTTGGCAAACAAAAGTATTGATGTATCATCTGATGCTGCTTCAGATGAGAAATATCCAAGTGTTAAGGCAATTAAAAGTTATGTGGATACACAAATTAGTTCAGGAGTTGTAGATGCAAGTTCAACCGTTAAGGGAAAAATCCAATTAGCTGGTGATTTAACGGGTACCGCAGATGCACCAACAATTGCTGATGGAGCTGTAACCAATGCCAAGATAGCATCAGGAATAGACAAGTCAAAAGTTGGTTTAAGCGATGTGGATAATACAAGCGATTTAAGCAAACCCGTTTCCACAGCTACTCAAACTGCCTTGAATGCAAAGGCTAATTTAGCTTCACCAACATTTACAGGAACTGTAACTGCAACTAATTTTAGTGGTAATGGATCATCTTTAACTAATGTAAATGCTGCTACTGCTACATTTAATATTGATCAAACTTCGACTTCACCTAATTATATTCCATTTTTTAGTACAGTATCTGGAAATTTACCTTTTAAAATAGGCGCGAGTAGATTAGCATTTATACCTTCTACAGGAACCTTGTCTGCAACAAAATTTAGTGGCGACGGTTCTTTATTAACTAGTTTAAATGCTTCAAATATTGCATCAGGAACAGTAGCCATTGCTAACGGAGGAACAGGAGCAACAACAGCATTGGCAGCTTTAACAAATTTAGGAGCTGCACCACTTGCTTCTCCAAGTTTCACTGGTACCGTGTCAGGGATAACAAAATCTATGGTAGGTTTGAGTAATGTGGATAATACATCTGATGCAAGCAAACCCGTTTCAACAGCTACTCAAACTCAATTAGCATTAAAAGAGAGTTTGGCAAACAAAAGTATTGATGTATCATCTGATGCTGCTTCAGATGAGAAATATCCAAGTGTTAAGGCAATTAAAAGTTATGTGGATACACAAATTAGTTCAGGAGTTGTAGATGCAAGTTCAACCGTTAAGGGAAAAATCCAATTAGCTGGTGATTTAACGGGTACCGCAGATGCACCAACAATTGCTGATGGAGCTGTAACCAATGCCAAGATAGCATCAGGAATAGACAAGTCAAAAGTTGGATTAAGCGATGTGGATAATACATCTGATGCCAACAAACCTATTTCCACAGCCACACAAACAGCATTAGATACAAAGGCTAATTTAGCTTCTCCAACTTTTGCAGGAACAGTAACAGCAACTAACTTTAGCGGAGATGGGTCATCTTTGAGTAATTTGAATGCATCTAAAATTAATGTAACTCAAAATACAGCTTTTGGAACGAATTATATTCCTTTTTTATCTAGTTCTAATGGTAATAATCAGATATTGAATGGAAATTCTTCACTTAAATTTGAACCTTTTTCGGGAACATTAACTGCTACAAAATTTAGTGGAGATGGTACCTTATTGAAAATTGATGCATCCCAAATTGTAGCTGGAATAATGCCAATTAACAGTGGAGGAACAGGAGCAATGTCAGCATCGTCAGCTTTAGTAAATTTAGGGGCCGCTCCACTTGCTTCGCCAACCTTTACAGGTACAGTAACAGCAAATTACTTTAGTGGAGATGGTTCTAGTTTGAGTAATGTATCTGCAACAAATGCCACTAATGTAAAAGTTGAGGATAATAGTATTACGTCAAATACGACATATCCAATTTTTGCAACTGCTACTTTTGGTAACGTGAAACCACATGTGGCAATTACCAATTTAACATTTATACCCTCGACAGGTAATCTTACTGCTGTATCTTTTACTGGTATAGGATCTTCATTAACCAATTTGAATGCTTCAAATATTGGAACAGGGACATTAGCAATAGCAAGAGGAGGAACAGGGGCTACAACAGCATCGGTAGCTTTGACAAATTTAGGAGCAGCACCACTTGCCTCTCCAACTTTTACAGGGACTATAAGTGGAAACGGTTCAGGTATAACTGCTATTAATGCTGGTAATATTTCTACAGGAACGCTTCCAATTGCGAGAGGAGGAACAGGAGCAACAACAGCATCGGCAGCTTTGACAAATTTAGGAGCAGCTCCACTTGCTTCACCAAACTTTACAGGAACTGTATCGGGGATAACTAATTCTATGGTAGGGCTTGGGAATGTTCCAAATGTAGATGCTACCAATGCTACTAATATAACTTCAGGAACTTTAGCAAACACAAGATTACCATCAACGTTTTTAAGAGGAGGTATCAATGCCAACTATACAAATGTTCTATGGAATTTGAGGAGTGGAGGAACTAGTGGCGTTATCGATAATAGTGCTGCTAATTATTTCTTATACACAGAGAGTAATTCTCAAGTTTTAAAATTTGCTGTTGATACAAACGGGCAAGTTATAACACCACAAATAAAGCTTGGGGGTAATGATTTGCAAACAACTTTAAACGGAAAAGAAAGTACTATTAGTGCAGGAACTAACACTCAATATTGGCGTGGTGATAAGAGTTGGCAAACACTTGATAAGTCATCGGTTGGACTTGATAGTGTAGATAATACCTCTGATGCAAGCAAACCCATTTCAACAGCCACACAAACAGCACTTAATGATAAAGGCGCCGTTCCTAGATCATTTTCTTCCACTGAAATACCTAATATTACCGGAGCATTACCTGGGACTTTGCCAGATATTGAAACTAAATATAATTTTCTTAGAGTTAGAGTTAGATTTGGAGGATTTGGTACTGCTTGGATGTTTATTGATTTAAGAAATTCCAATTCTTTATACACATTAGAATGTCCTACTACAGGTACAATGGATTCAACTACTCAATTTAGAAGATATAATATTCAAGTTGCATACAATGCAACGACTAGGGTATTGTCAATTACAAAAGTAGGCATGCAAACCATTACTGCTGGTAGTGCAGGTACTATAACATATACAAATTATTTGAATGACGCAGAGTATTATTTAACGGATTTTTGGGCTGTGCCTTAATTTTTTTAATTTAAATTAATTTAAAAATGAATATAAAGACATATAATTATTCTTTCAATAAACCTTTTTATTTTGGACTATTTTTTGCTTTGTTTTTAGGGCAGTACTCGTGTTCAAATGACAACTTGACTGAAGATGGGAAAGTTCCTTCCGGGCAAAATACAACTAGTGTTGTAGGTTTAACTTTTAAAAGCAGAATACCTATTAAGAATATAGGCAGTAATAACTGGATGGAATCTTTAACGGATGACATAGATATTAGAGATGTTTCAATACCAGCCACTCATGATTCTGGCACACATGATTTAATGCCTTTAGCAAAATGTCAAGATTTGTCAATAAGCGCTCAATTAAATGCAGGGATTCGTTTTTTAGACATTCGCGTTACACCTCAAGGGACCGGTTCTGTTTATAACTTTAATTTGAAATTGAGCCATACATTTATTAGTGCTACAAGTTTTAATGATGTTTTACTTAATGTAAAACAATTTTTAAAAGTCAATCCTACAGAAACAGTATTAATAAAGATTTCTAGAGACACTGGTGCAGAATGTGATTTACCAGATTATAGAAAAGAGAATGTGTCTTTTTTAAATGAGTACAATACCTACAAGAATAATGTTAAACTTGAAAATTTTTTAACGCAATTTTTAATTGCACAAGAAATTAACAAGGAATATGCTACTATGTTTACTAAGAATATCAATGTAAATAATAAAATTCGAATTAGTGATTTAAGAGGCAAAGCATTATTATTTTATGATTACTCTAAGTTTCCGAAGTCTTTCTCTAAAATTAATTCTGTATCTGTAGGGTTTTATGGAGATAATTTGAAAAAGGTTCAATTACTACCTACAACTAATCCTCTTTTACTAATTCAGGATTATTATAAAAACACATGGTACTCATCCAAATACGAAGACGAAAAAGTTAAAAAGGGATTGATTAATGAATTTATGGTTAAACGAAATGAGCTCGCAATTCAAATGGCAAAAAATACTTTTAGAGGGATAAATACAAAAACTCCTTTTTCGTTTAATTTTATTTCAATGTCTGGGGTTGTTACTACTCCTAATGATTATTCTAAAAGTATGAATATGTTTTTTTTAAATGAAATAATCAAAAATTATGATGCTTCAAAAACGATTTATTTAAATGGTTCCAAACAGTTAAAATATAATGTAGGATTTGGAATAACTTTTTTTGATTTTCCTTCAAATGATTTAATAAGAGCTGTATATAATAATAATTTTAAATAATCCTTTATGTATAAAGTTAGAGTTTTTGTAATTGTGTTCTTACTTTACAATGCAGTTTTTTCACAAGAATTTTATTTTAAAACTGGTAAAAATTTTACAACATTTGATTATTTGAACAGTAAGGGTTTACCTAATCCCACTTTAAGGAGTGGGGCTGGCAACTTTTTTGAGTTTGGCTATTTACATTACTTTAATCATTGTCGTTGTAATTATTACCGTTTTTTTTATTCAGCTTCTGTTGTATTAAATGATTTTAATGCTACTGGAGGGAATGTAGTTAATAAATACACATGGGATACCCAGTTTTTGGGAACACAGGGCATCTTGTATTATTCTCTTTTTCCAGATAATGATTTGAATATAATACCTAAAGTAGGCATTGGATTTTCAACATTACTTTCTGGGAATCAGGCTATTGATGGGGTTGGGTTTAATCTGGCTAATGAAAATGAATTTAAAGGTATTTTTATTGCTCCATCATTTGGGATTGATTTTAAGTATTCCTATTTTAAAAACACTTCGGTAAGTATTGGGTATTCATTTAACAAAGTAATTAAATTTGATAATTCATCAAATGAAAAATTATCATTTTTAAATCATCAAATTCAGTTTGGGTTGTATTTTTAAAGCAGTTTGTTCAAAATTTATTTACACGAGATTTTTTTAGAGTTTTTTCAATTTAAGGTGTATTTGAATTCATTTTAAATATCAATTTAAAGCTGTTTTTTTGAATTTTTTTCTCGTTCATTTATTAATATTCGCTTACCTTTTAGAACTTTATTCAATTATGTTGATTATTAATTTTCTAAGAGTTTGAACTAATGTAAAATTCTAAAATAGAATATTAAGTTAATAATTTGAGGATAATTTTTCTTGAATTTTTTTTCATTTTTGCGATTCTTAATTTCAAATTTCTTTTAATTTTTCCGTTCCTTAATCTTGATTCTTCACTAGAATATTTAACCCTTTAATTAGTAGGTTAATCCTTTCTTATGTTTTTCATTATTGTATATTTTGCAATTTCTATTTGTTCTTAATCAAAGTGTTATCTGGTCTTTTAAAGGTATATATTATTATATGACCTCTTTTTTCCCTGTATATGTTATGATATAGATTCGTACTATTATATGTTACAATTGATAACATTAATTCAATTTAAGTTTAATGCAATACTACTTGTAGTTTTTAGATATTTATTTTGGATATGTTAGAATTCAAATTATTATTTAAACTGTTATTTTTACATAATCTAATTGAATGCAACTTTGTAAAGTTTTGTCTCAAAAATCAATATTAAGATCAGACTTAGATTATAGGTACCTAATAACCTTTTTTTAATTTTATTCAATGCCTCCAAAAAGTTAAAGAAGTGATGGTATAAATTAAACTTCTTGATTTTTAATTTTTTAATTCTTTGATTCTGATATGGATGTTTGTGAGTCATCTTTCAATTTACACCCAAGTCATGTTTCCATAAATTTGGATAATTCAAAGCGATTTCCTAATTAAGTTTTATTCAATTATAGTATGCAGAATCATTGTCTATTTGTCACTCTTTAGGTTGGAAGCCAAACTATATTTTGGTTATTACTTTAAGCATTATACAAATTGTAAATTATTTTTCTTGACAGTTTCAACCTCAAGCAATTGTCTGTTTACCCTATTTCTGAATGAGAATCAATGATTGATTTTTTGATATTTTATTTTCATTTATTTCATGTATTTGTATATTATTAAATTGTTATTAGGCTATATATGAATTGAAAATCGATTTACTTAATTTTTATTTTTCAATTAAACCCTTATTTTATTTCTTAAGTACTACAACTTCATAACAGTTATTTCTTTTGAAAAATTAATTAAAAGTCCTAGTCAACAACTTCTATATTTAGTTTGGCTTTTATATAAATGGGATTAATTTATGGTAACTTTCCAAAATTAATTCTTCAAGATATATTTTCAGAAATTTATGTTTCAATATAGATTTGTATTTTATATTCTATACTAAAATTTCTCTTATGTGACTGTTTATCAATTCAATGTATTTTTCCATATTTTCAGTTTCTTTATAGTTTTCTTAATTATTTTGTCTAATAATAGCTAAAAGCATTTCAAAGTAGTTGACTAAATCAGTGTGTTATTTACATGTGATTTAAATTAAAGTCATCTTTAAATATATATTCTATCCTTTTGAGTTCATAAGTAATTAGTATTCATCACTATTTTACACAAAACATCCACTGTTTTCTGCTATTTTTTTTTCGTTAAAAACTAATTTCTCCATTTTTATTTTGATTTGCATAACTAAATTTTAAGGTCATGTGCAGAATTATCATGTTTTTATTTTACATCGCTTCTCATTCTCAGGTATTGCATCATCAGGTAATCTCTTCACTTGGAAGCAGTATGCAAACATCCAATGGGACATATGTAAGTCAGACGATTGGTCAGTTTGGTGTTTTCGCCAGTCATACAAGTTCAAATTATTATGTTCAACAAGGATTTCAACAATCATTGAATTGGAATAATTCTAAAGTTTTGACTCTGCCAAATTCATTAGATAATTCGATTACAATAATGTATCCGAATCCAGTTGAAACAATTTTAAATTTTGAGTTTACTAAATATTTTAATGAAGTTATTACATTAGAAATATTTGATATATCTGGTAGAGTTATATATAAAGGGGATAAAAAAATTATTGGGAAATTGATGTCATTAGACCTTTCTCAAATTCTTGTTTCTGGGAAGTATATCATTAAACTTTCCTCTTCGAATTTTAATTACACTAATAAACTTTTAAAACTTTAATTTATGAAATATTCTCTTTATTTTTTTTTATTGATGTGTATTGGAGCACATTCTCAGAAATCAATTTTTATTAAAACAGGTAAAAATTTAACAAATTATTCGTATACCAATGAGTTTGGTAGTACGGCCTCAAATTTAAGTTCTGAGTTTGGAAATACATATTCTATGGGGTATTCTAAACTACTAAAATACAAATTAAACAAATTTCCAATAGTCTATGATTCTGAGTTTTCATTTGATGAGTTTAATGCATCTGTTTATAACAAAAATTTGTTAGTGCATTGGAAAACATTATATGTAGGGTTCGATAATTCACTTTTATTACAAGTACTAAATTCAAAGAAAATCAAATTGGATTTGAAATTAGGAACTACTATTTCTAAGATGATTCATGGAAAGCAAGAATTGGGTAGTGAAATTTTTGATTTGAAAAAGACAAATTCATTTAAGGGAATTTTTATTGGTGGAGTTGCAGGACTTCAGGTCAAATATTTTGCATCTGATTATGGAGGATTTAGTTTGGGTTATGATTACATATATAGTTTTAATCCAACACTAAATGGTTCAGAAAAATTTTCTATATCAACAAATCGTATTTGTTTAGGTGTAATTTTTAATATAAAAAACAGTATTCAATAATTAAACAATATAAATAAATTATGAAAAAATATATACTTTTCTTACTATTTTCATCGCTAATCTATTCACAAACTAATGGTATTGCTTATCAGGCAGTTATTGTTAGACCAAATGTCCAAACACTTCCAGGTGTACAGGTATCATCTTCACCCTTAATAAATTCTGAAATTTGTTTGCGATTTAGTTTTTCAGATTCTTCTAATGCTCTTGAATATCAAGAGATAATTAAGACTAGTACGAATCAATATGGTGTAGTCAATGTTACTATTGGTAAAGGAAACCAAATTGGGGGCTTTGCTTCCTCTTTTTCTTCAATTAGATGGAATACAACAGATAAAAATTTAAAGGTTGAATTGGATATTACTTCTGCTTGTAGTTCCTTTGAATTGATTAGTGAGCAATCTTTTTCTTCTGCACCTTTTGCATTTAATGCTATAACTGCAAATAATGTTTCTGGAGTTGTTGGTATTTCAAATGGAGGAACTGGAGCGTCTACAAAGTTAGAGGCCTTAACTAATTTGTCTTTAGATCAAGTTAACAATACATCTGATGCCAACAAACCTGTTTCAACAGCTACTCAAACTGCCTTGGATGCAAAGGCTAATTTAGCTTCACCAACCTTTACAGGGACAGTATCTGGTATAGATAAATCAATGGTAGGCTTGAATAATGTTGACAACACAAGCGATTTAAACAAGCCCATTTCAAAAGAAACACAAACTGCCTTGGATGCAAAGGCTAATTTAGCTTCACCAACCTTTACAGGGACAGTATCTGGTATAGATAAATCAATGGTAGGCTTGAATAATGTTGACAACACAAGCGATTTAAACAAGCCCATTTCAAAAGAAACACAAACTCAATTAGCTTTAAAAGAGGGTTTGGCGAATAAGAGTATCGATATTACCACAGACGCTACCTCTGATGATAAATACCCAACTGTAAAAGCAGTTAAGAGTTACGTTGATGCTATATCAAGTGCAGGAGTTGTTGATGCTAGTTCTACTGTTAAGGGTAAAATACAACTAGCAGGTGATCTAACAGGTGCCGCAGATGCGCCAACAATAGCTGATGGTGTTGTAACCAATTCTAAGATAGCATCAGGTATAGACAAGGCAAAAGTAGGATTAGATCAAGTAGATAACACTTCAGACATTGATAAGCCAATTTCTGCCAAAACTCAACAAGTTTTGGATATGAAATTAGGAACTGATTTGTTGGGTTCTAGTTATGGTATTGCAATGTTAGATGTAGACGGTAGAATTCCATCAACACAACTTCCTCCTATTTCTTTTACATCAGTTTTAGTATTAAATAATGAAACAGAAATGCTAACTTTGGTTAATCCTTCTATTGGAACTGTAGTGATTCGAACAGATGTTTCCAAAAATTATATTTTGTCATATCCCAATAGTACTTTGCGTGACAGTTGGGTTGAATTATTGAGTCCTGATGCGCCTGTGCAAGCAGTAAATGGAAAAACAGGGATTGTACAACTTACTCCTAAAGATATTTTTTTAGATAAAATTGATAATACTTCGGATATTGATAAGCCAGTTTCAATTTTAACACAAGTGTCTTTAAATTTGAAAGAGGACTTAACCAATAAGAGTTCTGACATTTCAACAGATGGCACTTCAAATGTGAAGTACCCAACTGTGAAAGCAATAAAAGATTATGTGGATCAACAAGTTAGTTCTGGAGTTGTAGATGCAAGTTCAAATATAAAAGGTAAAATTCTACTTGCAGGCGATTTGACAGGTACCTCAGATGCCCCTCTGATAGCAGATGGTGCTGTAACAAATGCTAAGATAGCTTCAGGTATAGATAAGTTAAAGGTAGGTTTAGGCAATGTTGACAATACTAGCGATTTAAGTAAGCCTATTTCGACAGCTACACAAACGGCACTGAGTTCAAAGGCGAATTTAGCTTCACCAACCTTTACAGGTACTGTATCAGGAATAACAAAATCTATGATTGGCTTGGGTAATGTTGATAATACTTCTGATACAAACAAGCCTGTTTCTAAGGCTACACAAACTGCATTAGCTGGAAAGGCAAATACAGACTCCCCAACCTTTACTGGTACAGTATCTGGTATAGATAGAGCAATGGTAGGCTTGAATAATGTTGACAACACTAGCGATTTAAACAAGCCAGTTTCAACTGCAACTCAAACTGCATTAGAG
This sequence comes from Flavobacterium keumense, assembly GCF_029866485.1. NCBI lineage: Bacteria > Pseudomonadati > Bacteroidota > Flavobacteriia > Flavobacteriales > Flavobacteriaceae > Flavobacterium > Flavobacterium keumense. The sequence goes on along the minus strand of NZ_CP092332.1, from coordinate 126,448 downwards.
GCTAAAGAAAGTTTGGCTAATAAAAGTATCAATGTTGCACTAGATGAAGCTTCAGACGAAAAATATCCAAGTGTAAAGGCGATTAAAAGTTATGTGGATACACAAATTAGTTCAGGAGTGGTTGAAGCTAGTCCTACGGTAAAAGGAAAAATTCAATTAGCAGGCGATTTGTCTGGAACTGCAGATGCACCAACTATAGGCAATGGTGTGATAACAAATGAAAAGATAGCTCCAGGAATAGACAAGTCTAAAGTTGGGTTGGCGAATGTAGATAATACATCTGATGAAAGTAAACCTTTATCTATTGCTACTCAAACGGCATTGGAGTTAAAGGAAAATATAGCTAATAAGAGTATTGACATTTCTACAGATCCAACATCTAATGATAAATATCCTAGCGTGAAAGCAGTTAGAGACTATGTTGATACTAAAGTTATTGAAAATGTAGTAGATGCTACAACTGTTAACAAGGGAATAATTAAATTAAAAGGCGATTTAACAGGTACTGCAGATGCTCCTATGATAGCCAATGGTGCTGTAAGCAATTCCAAAATAGCTACTGGAATAGATAAGTCAAAAGTAGGATTAGATAAAGTAGACAATACATCTGATGAATACAAGCCTATATCTATAGCTACTCAAAATGCATTGAATTTAAAATTAGATTCTAATAAGTTAGGGGCCAATGGCGGTGTAGCTAGTTTGGATGCAACAGGAAAGATTCCATCCTCACAAATTCCTTCAGTTTCATTCTCATCTGTTAACGTAGTTAATAGCGAGTTAGAAATGTTAGCTTTACCAAATTTGGTTGTAGGTAGTATTGCGGTTAGAACAGATTTATCAAAAAATTTTATTTTGTCTAATCCAGACTCTACTATTTTGAGTAATTGGGTTCAATTTTTAAGCCCTGACGCACCTGTTCAAACTGTTAACGCTAAGACAGGTAATATATTGTTAACTGCTACTGATATTAATTTAGGTAATGTAGATAATACATCTGATGAAAGCAAACCTTTATCTATAGCTACTCAAACGGCATTGGAGTTAAAGGAGAGTATAGCAAATAAGAGTATTGATATTTCTACAGACCCTACATCTAATGATAAATATCCTAGCGTGAAAGCAGTTAGAGACTATGTTGATACTAAAGTTATTGAAAATGTAGTAGATGCTACAACTGTTAACAAGGGAATAATTCAATTGAAAGGCGATTTAACAGGTACTGCAGATGCACCTGCGATAGCTAATAATGCTATAACCAATGAAAAGATAGCTACAGGAATAGATAAGGCAAAAGTAGGCTTAGGCAATGTTGACAACACAAGCGATACAAGCAAACCCATTTCAACATCGACTCAAGCGGCATTGAACAAAAAGGCAGATTTAAATAATCCTGAATTTACAGGGACACTAAAAGCAGAATATTTAAAAGGTAATGGAAGTAATTTAACAGATGTTGTTGCAACTTCTGCAAAAAGTGCAACTATTACTCAAGAAATAACTTCTGACAAAACATATTTTCCTGTTTTTGTATCAGGAGTTAAAGGAAATTTACAACAAAATGTTTCTGATGAAAAAAATCTTTCTTTTGTACCTAAAACAGGAGCTTTAACTGCTAAAATCTTCATAGGTGACGGGTCTAAATTGACAAATATATCGGCTGTTGATGCATCTAAAATAGCAATTACTGATGATACAACTATTGATAAAAATGTATATCCTACCTTCGTAACTGATGTAAAAGGAAATTTATCACAAAAAATAGCAAGTACAAAACTAAGTTTTGTACCTAAAACAGGAACCTTGACAGCTACAAATTTCATAGGTGACGGGGCAAAATTGACTAATGTATCAGCTCTTGATGCAACTAAAATAGCAATTACTAATGATACAATTTATGATAAACCTGTATATCCTACCTTTGTAACTGAAACATCAGGAAATTTATCGCAAAAAGTAGCGAGTAAAAGACTAAGTTTAGTACCTAATACAGGAACCTTGACAGCTACAAATTTCGAAGGTGACGGGTCTAGATTGACAAATGTTGGGAATCTTAGCTCATCAATAATTTCTTTAGAGGATATGGATAAGTATCAATATACAATTCCTATGTTAACGAGACATTATGATGATGGTAATCTCACTCCATTTAAGACTAATTTGGCAGTCGCAAGTTCTGAAGCAGGACCTCCAATTAGTGTTAGGACGGCCAAAATAGGCAATGAAAATTATTTAAGTTTAGTTGCTCCAAGTTTCACTGGCTATGGTGGGTTTTTGAGTGGAATTTCTAGCGAAAATATTAAAATTTCTGCGAAACCCATAGATATTAAGAATTATGAAGTTGGTGATATAAGATATAAAAGATTAACTATCCCTGTTTATTCAAAAGCCAATGGTATAACATATTCGGCTGGTGATACAGACCTTTACACTACCTATCCATTTATTGATTTAAAAAAACAGGAATTTGAAGAAATTTCTTATAATCCACAAACTAATTCTCTTGAAGCCAAAAGTTTCAATGCTTTAGGAGGTAATATAGCAGCAATTAACGGTGACATTCTAATTAGTGGTCTTGGTAAATTTATTGGAAACGGTTCTGGTTTGACTTCGGTTAATGCTGAATCTGTCAAAGTTAAATCTGGTCTTTTAGCTCCAGGAGCCACTGATTTTACTACAGGAAAAATTTATCCAACATTTATAGCGACTAATGATGCTACTAAAGATTCACAAAGTTCAATAGGTATTAGAGCTAGTGTTTTTTATGATTCATCTAATAGGGCTTTTAACGCAGTTAAATTTGTAGGAGATGGATCAGGTTTAACAAATATTAATTCACAAACCTCCGAATTTGTAAAAGTTTCTACAACTAAAGATGCTACTTACACTCCTTTACTGCTTCAAACTGGTACAGGAATTATAGATGTTACTGCTGTAAAACCAGTTTATGACAAATCTTCTTCAATCAAAATTAATCCAGTATCAGGCGAGTTATCTGCAAAATCTTTTGTTGGAGACGCCAAAAAACTGACAGGTATTTCTAATAATATAAAATTTACTGGTACTACTTCAGTAAGACTATTTGGCAATGCTACTAGAACTTTGCCTATAATTAATGATTTTTATGAGCAAATAAGATTTAAGTTTTATTCTTCTCTAGATAAAGTATCTTCTGGATTTATATATATTAACATTAGAGAGTCATCTGAAAATATTAATATTCAAGTTCCAGTTTCTTTAGATGATTCTGATAGTTTAACATTTTATTTAATTTCTTTGAGTTATGATAAAGATTTAAGAACAATTAAAGTTAATAAAATGGGCAAGAAACTTATTTCTGGTTTAGGTATTATTAGATATATTGATTTAAAGAACGACACTAATGTCTATTTAACAGGTTTTGAATCGGTCCCTTAATGATATTTGTTATAACTGAGTTGTGTTACTAAAATCATAGTGAGAAATATTTTTATTTCTTCCTATGATTTAATAAAGTTTAAATTCTTAGGAGATTTAGTTCCAAAGTATACTCTAAGGTATTTTTAAATTAACTTTTACTAATCTTTTTTCTTATGAATATGAAAGTATATTTTTTTCTACTTTTTTTGTTTTGTTCATCTGTATATTCGCAAAGAGGGATAGCGTATCAAGCTGTTATTATGAATCCTGACAACGAAGAATTGCCAGGGCGAAATAATGTTAATGCTTTTCTGCTTGATAAGGAAATCTGTTTGCGATTTACTATTTATTCTAATGGAAATATTGATTATGAAGAAATAATCAAAACAAAAACGGATAGATACGGCATTGTAAATGTTATAATTGGAAGTGGAATTTCTACTCTTTCAGGTCAAAAAATTGAATTAATTGATTGGACTGTTTTAAATAAAATCTTGAAGGTTGAATTAGACATTTCAAACGAGTGTTTAAATTTTATTGAGATTAGTAGTGGTCCTTTTTCTATTGTACCATATTCATTTTCTTCTTTGAATAGCGTTGTTTCTAATCCATTAATTACTTCAGGAACTGGAACAAAAATCACTTATGATCAGAAAGGGCTAGTGCTAAAAGGAGAAGTAGCAACAACAGAAGACATTAATGAAACACCAAATAAATTTTTTCTTTTATCGAGTGAAAAGCAAAAAATTAGTAATTTGAGTGGTGTGAATACAGGGGATGAAACTGATAGTACTATAAGACAAAAAATTGGTATTGAAAATGTAATTTTTCCTTCAAGAGGAGCATTGGTTGCAAAAGATGATATCAGTTTTTTTTCAACTTTACCTATTTCTACTTCTGTTCAATCAGCATTAAATTTAAAAGAAGACACCGCCAATAAATCAAACGATTCTAATTTAGGTGTAAGTGACAAATTATTTCCTACACAAAATGCTGTTAAAACCTATGTGGATGGGAATGTAACAACGCTTAACAACGCAATTACAGCTGAGGCTGCTACAGCTCGAGCTGCTGAATTAGCAAATGTTACCGCAATAGGACTAAAAGAAGACACCGCCAATAAATCAAACGACTCTAATTTAGGTGCAAGTGACAAATTATTTCCTACACAAAATGCTGTTAAAACCTATGTGGATGGGAATGTAACAACGCTTAACAACGCAATTACAGCTGAGGCTGCTACAGCTCGAGCTGCTGAATTAGCAAATGTTACCGCAATAGGACTAAAAGAAGACACCGCCAATAAATCAAACGACTCTAATTTAGGTGCAAGTGACAAATTATTTCCTACACAAAATGCTGTTAAAACCTATGTGGATGGGAATGTAACAACGCTTAACAACGCCATTATAGCTGAGGCTGCTACAGCTCGAGCTGCTGAATTAGCAAATGTTACCGCAATAGGACTAAAAGAAGACACCGCCAATAAATCAAACGATTCTAATTTAGGTGTAAGTGACAAATTATTTCCTACACAAAATGCTGTTAAAACCTATGTGGATGGGAATGTAACAACGCTTAACAACGCAATTACAGCTGAGGCTGCTACAGCTCGAGCTGCTGAATTAGCAAATGTTACCGCAATAGGACTAAAAGAAGACACCGCCAATAAATCAAACGACTCTAATTTAGGTGCAAGTGACAAATTATTTCCTACACAAAATGCTGTTAAAACCTATGTGGATGGGAATGTAACAACGCTTAACAACGCCATTATAGCTGAGGCTGCTACAGCTCGAGCTGCTGAATTAGCAAATGTTACCGCAATAGGACTAAAAGAAGACACCGCCAATAAATCAAACGACTCTAATTTAGGTGCAAGTGACAAATTATTTCCTACACAAAATGCTGTTAAAACCTATGTGGATGGGAATGTAACAACGCTTAACAACGCCATTATAGCTGAGGCTGCTACAGCTCGAGCTGCTGAATTAGCAAATGTTACCGCAATAGGACTAAAAGAAGACACCGCCAATAAATCAAACGACTCTAATTTAGGTGCAAGTGACAAATTATTTCCTACACAAAATGCTGTTAAAACCTATGTGGATGGGAATGTAACAACGCTTAACAACGCCATTATAGCTGAGGCTGCTACAGCTCGAGCTGCTGAATTAGCAAATGTTACCGCAATAGGACTAAAAGAAGACACCGCCAATAAATCAAACGACTCTAATTTAGGTGCAAGTGACAAATTATTTCCTACACAAAATGCTGTTAAAACCTATGTGGATGGGAATGTAACAACGCTTAACAACGCCATTATAGCTGAGGCTGCTACAGCTCGAGCTGCTGAATTAGCAAATGTTACCGCAATAGGACTAAAAGAAGACACCGCCAATAAATCAAACGACTCTAATTTAGGTGCAAGTGACAAATTATTTCCTACACAAAATGCAGTAAAGGTATATACTGATTCAAAAGTAGTTAATGGTATAACTGATGCTGTTACTACTTCAGCTCCCTCACAAAATGCTGTTTTTGATGCATTAGATTTAAAATTAGACAAAGCAAAATTAGGAGCTAGCGGTGGAGCTGCTAGTTTGGACTCTTCTGGCAAAGTTCCATTTTCTCAAATACCTTCTATTTCATTTTCATCAGTTAATGTAGTCAATGATGAATCAGAAATGCTTTCTTTAACATCTGCTGTCAAAGGGAGTATTGCAATTAGAACCGATAATACAAAGAATTATGTTTTAGCAAGCTCAGATCCAACAGTTTTAAGTAATTGGGTAGAATTAGTTACTCCAGATTCTCCAGTCAAATCAGTTAATGGGAAGTTAGGTACTGTTGTTTTGTCGCCTAGCGATATTACTCTTGGAAATGTTGACAATACTTCGGATAAAAATAAACCTATTTCTGATTTAACTCAAAGTGCATTAGATAATAAAGCAAATTTAAATAATCCTACATTTACAGGGAATGTAACTGCCGATTTTTTCTTTGGTGACGGATCTAATTTAATTAATATTAAGTCAGCAACAAATTCAACTAAAGCAACAAATATTGATGGTGGTTTAGACGGAGAGATTCTTTATCAAATTAAACCGAGTACTACAAGTTTTATACCATCTGGTTCTACGGGACAAATATTGAAGTCGAATGGTACTCTAGCACCTAGTTGGGTTGACTCAAATTCTTTATCAATAAATATACCAAATGCTACAGATGTTGCAACTGGGGGTGTTAAAATTTCTGGAGATTTAACAGGGAGTACCTTTGATAATTTGACTATAGCTAATGATAAAATAATAACAAGTAAGTTATTAGACTCTAATGTAACATATAGTAAAATTCAAAATGTAAGTCCGAATAGAATTTTAGGGAACACTAGTAGTTCAAGTACATCAATTCAAGAAATTGAGCTAACAGGAAGTGGTAAAGTTGTTCTTAATGATAGTCCTACTTTTATTAATCCAAGTTTAGGTAATGCTACAGCAACTTCTATTTTTACTTCTGGATTAACTTTAGGATATAAAGAAGTTTCAGCTAGTACATATCAGGTTGCTACAGACGATGCACATTATATAAAATTTTTGACAAGTGGGACAAGTGTGATTTTGCCATCTGCAGTAGGTATTCCAGGGAGAAGATTTGTATTTACTGCTGATTTGAAGATAGTTGTCTTTCAAGCTAAATCAGGAGAGACGATCGATAAATTATCAGTTTTCACTTTTGCGAATGATGTTATAAATTCTATTTTGGTAGTGTTTAGTGATGGGGCAAATTGGGTAATTGAATCCTCAAAAACTAAGAATTAAATCAAATTATATTGCTTAATATATAAACTTATTTGTCTTTAAATGGTATCCAAATTAATTATTTTATTATAAACGTAACTATTATTAACAAATTAGTCATTGAAATAAGCTTTTTTATATTTCATGATTGTGTTTATTTTTTTTCAAATTAATATTGTATTCGTGTTTTAGGAATCTGTGTATTTTTTTCATTTTTTGATATATTGAAAAACTTATCTGTGGGGGTATTAATTATTCAATTTTTTTTGAAAATAATTTCTGTTTTTCAATTATTTGACATTCTAATTTCTTGTTTTGAGTAATTAGGGATATTTAAAATCATTAGTGATTAGGGTGTTGAAGGCTGAATTCCATACTGGCTTTGCCAGTATGGATAAATTCAGTTAATAAAATTAATTATACTTATGAAATTAGTAAAGTACAGTATCACTAAAACTAAAAAAGTATTGCTATTTGAAACTAATATTATTCATAGTGATGTTTCTTTAGATGTAATTTCTGCAGGATTTGCGATTATTTCATATGATTCGGATTTAGATTTATTTTTAGTAAAATGTTTTGGAAAAAGCGAATCATTACAGCTAAGTAGTAATGAATCAGATTGTAAAATAATTCAGGATTATTTAAATAATTTATAACACAATACTAGTTTTATGATTAAAGGAAATAGGCAGAATATACTTTTGATAGATAAAAAAAATAAATTTTCTTTTTTGTTTCAAGGCTTTAGAAAAAATAAGTTTTCAATAGAAACAGTTAATTCTATTCTTAAGTGTGCTGAAACAGAATTGATAAGACCTAGTGTTTTTTTTGTTGTTATTTATGAGCCAAGAGATGTTATACAATTAGTAAAATTAGCTCCAATTTCAAAATCAATAATAATTGGAACGGTTAACAAAAGACTATTTAGTTCTTTTCAATTGATTCAGGAATATCCTGTTGTTGATTTGTCAGGGAAAGGGAATATAATTAATAGCTTTCATAATTGTTTAGAACAATTTTTGAAATAGCAATCAATTACAATTTAATGTTTTTATGAATAAAGTAAATTTGATTATAATTCCACTATGTTTTATGCTTTTCCCTATCATGAGAGCATATTCTTTTAGTAAAAGTTATAATCAAGTAATCCCTCCTCCTTCAAGCCCAATAGTAGTTAGTAGTAATTCAGTTTGTTTAAATGCAACTCAACCCATAGTTACTTTTACGGCTTCGACAGCTAATCTACCGTTAAATTTTGTGTACACGATTAATGGAGGGCCAGCTTTAACTGTGTCTTCGAGCACAGCTATTGTGACAGTTGGTGTTCCTACTGATGTTGCAGGAGTGTTTGTCTATAAATTGCTTTCTTATATTGATGCAGCTGGAACAGTAACATCGGTTAATGAATCGGCTACTGTTACTGTAAATCCATTACCCTTTCCTAATACTCAAATCAATGGCACAGGGAAGTTTGATTTTGACGGGAGTACAGTATTTAAAATTTGTGGAAATACTGCTTCTGAGTTTGAGTTTGTTAATGCATCTACAACGGTAGGTACAAATACATCTTATACTATTGACTGGGGAGATGGAACAACGGAAACGTTAAATTCTTGGACTTCTAAAAAACACACTTATAATGTAGGGTATTATACATTGCTTTATACTGTAACTAATAGCGCTGGATGTTCCGCAACCCAAACATATAAGGTTTTTTTAGGGAGTAATCCTGCTGTAGGATTTACAGCTGCTCTAAATGCAGATATTTGTGTTGGACAAACACTGTCATTTCCTTTATCGGGGACTATAAATAATCCTCCTGGTACAACCTATGAGGTTAGTTTCAGTGATGGTACTGATATTGAACGCTACACGCAAGCTAATTTGCCTACTCAAATTACGCATAAATTTGATAAAAATTCCTGTGGGAGTACTTATGTTAGTGGTTCGTCGTCTATACCAAATTCTTTTTCGGGTACCGTAAAGGCTATTAATCCTTGTGGTACTGCTGTGGTTAGCGTTGGTCCTATTTTTGTTTCTTCACCCCCAAAGGCTAAAATTACTGCAGATTCAAATAGTTGTTTGAATCAGTCAATTTGTATTCAAAATACGTCAATAGGTTCAATAGAAGTAACCAGCGGAAATGCATCTTGTAATTCAACTCCAGCAACAGTTTGGACCATTACACCTTCAACTGGATACACTTTACCCTCAGGTAGTACACTCGGTAAAGATTACGGGTCTGATATAATAGGTCTTTGGGATAAAGGTACTGCTATTATTTGCCCTACATTTACCGTTGCAGGAACCTATACTATAAAAATGCGTGTTGGTAATCGGTGTGGTGTTTCAGAAACAACTACAACTATTACAGTTGATGTTCCTTTGGTTCCTAGTTTTTCTTTAGACACAACTGTTGGATGTAGTCCGTTAGCATTAAATGCTACCAATAGTACTCTAAATACGAATATAACAGCTGTACCTTCTTATTTATGGACAGTATCCTATACAAAAGGAATTTGTGGTATAGAAACCCCAGTGTGGTCTTATACTAACTCCACTGATGATAAATCTAAAAATCCATCTTATAACTTTGAAACTTCAGGTATTTATATCATACAACTTTCGGCAATTAACGTTTGTGGTAAAGTTACTTCTTTATCACAGGAAGTTAAAGTGAATAAAAAGCCAGAAGTTTCAATTAATTAATTCTATTTCTTCTATTTGTCAAGAAAAAGAAGGAGTTGCTGTAGTAGTACATCCAACTGCAACTGTAAATAATTGTACATCTACGGGAAGCATGAGCTATGCTTGGAGTTTTCCAGGAGGTACTCCAGCCACTTCAACTGACGAAAATCCTACTGTTAGTTATCTTCCAGGGACTTATATCATTTCTTTATCAATTACAAATGAATGTGGGATTGCAGTAGCTGAAAACAGAGAGCTAATCATAGCTCCCATCCCATCATTCGTTGTGACAAACCCAAGCCCAGTTTGTGCTCCTAAAGTGGTCGATTTATTAGATGCTTCAGTGACAACAGGCTCAGAATCGAATTTGGACTATACGTATTGGAAAGATAATAATGCAACAAGTTCTTTAGTTAAACCATACCAAATTTCTGTTTCAGGAACATATTATATAAAAGCTACTCATAAACTCACAGGATGTTCTATACTTAAACCTGTTGAAGTTATTGTCAATCCCATAACAACTATTACAGGAGATTTAGAAATGTGTCTAGGAGGCACAGCTGTTCAGTTACAAACTAATCCAGTCAACACCTTAGTTGCATCTTGGGCTTCTACAGATACTTCTGTGGCTACTATTTCTGATTCAGGACTTATAAATAGCGTTGCTGTAGGACGTACAGATATAATATACACTGATAACAAGGGTTGTCAATCAAGTAAAACTTTTTATGTAAATCCTTTAGTTACTATAAAAAAACAACCTAAAACCACCCAATCAATTTGCGTTGGAGGTACTATAGCTCCATTAGAAGTTGATTATAATGGGGGAGCTGGTACACCAATATATCAATGGTATGTTAATACCATTAATAGTAATATAGGAGGAACACTTATTCCTTCTGCCACAACATTAAGTTATACACCTCCTGCTTTTACTACAGTAGGCAAGTTTTATTACTATGCTGTTATTTCATTAAGTAGTAGTGGTTGTGGTATTGCTAGAAGTAATCCAGCAGAAGTAATAGTTGTGGATAATATATCAGTTACAAACCAACCCGTGCTGGCTCAAACTTTATGCAGAGATACAGGCGCTCATGAACTAAAAGTTAGTGTTAGTGGAGGGGCTGGAACGAGTTATCAATACCAATGGTATAAAAATACGACTAATTCTATAACCGGTGCAAGAAAGATCCCTTTCGAAGAGTTTGAAAATTATATACCCCCAACCATAGATATAGGAGAAGTCTACTATTATTGTTCAATTACTCAAATCAATAAAGGATGTGAAGTGATTTCACAACTGGCTAAAATTGAAATTGTTTTGCCCCCAACAATTTCAGAACAACCACTTTCTGGGGGTATATGTTTAGATGCAATTGCTAAGGATTTGAAAGTAAGCTACAGTAATGGAGCAGGCACTCCTCAATATCAGTGGTATTCTAATACTATAGATTCTAATGAGTCAGGAATACTAATAGCTGGAGCAACCAATTCGAATTTTATACCTCCATCTAATGTTTTAGGTAAGAAATATTACTATTGTGTCATTTCTTTTCTAGATAGTGGGTGTAACAAAATTACATCTAATACCGCTCAAATAATTGTGAGTACTTATCCAATCATTGGTTCAATAGAAACCATTAGTTGTAGCGGAGAAAAGATTTTGGTTATTCCATCAGAGAGTTCAGGAAATGTTATTCCATCAGGTACAACTTATACTTGGACCTATCCTCAAATAAGTAGCACTAATATTACAGGCGCTCAGATGGTATCAATCGTACAGGAAAATTTTCAACAAAATTTAATTAATTCTGGATTAACTTCAGCTAATGCAGTCTATACTGTGACACCAAATGCAAAGGGTTGTATAGGGGCTGATTTTAAGCTTACAGTAACGGTAAATCCAGAGATTAAAGTAAATGTGGTTACTTCTTCTATAAAATGTTCAGGGACTAATAATGCTTCTATTGCTTTAAATATTACAGGAGGAACGGCTCCTTATCAAACCACTTGGAGCAACTTGGGAGGAGGAGTCTCTCAAGATAATCTTGCTGCAGGAGAGTATCAGGTAAGTGTTACAGATAGTAAGAACTGTATAAAGAATGTTACCATTACTATTCCTGAACCTCCATTATTCAGGATAGATACAGCAGTTAAAGAAATAAGTTGTCATGGAGCTAATAATGGTAGTATCACTGTAGCTATTATAGGTGGACAGTCTCCAATACAATTAGTTTGGGAAGATAGCCCCTTAGCCGGCAAAGACAGGAATAATTTGAAACCCGGTATCTATAAGGTATCTGTAACGGATGCAAGTAAATGTACCCTCACTAAATCATTTCTTTTAGTTGACCCACAAGAATTAGTTTTGACAGCAAACACTATTGATGCATTTGATTGCACCAACGCAAACAGCGGTTCTATTAATTTGTTAGTAGCAGGAGGTACTGCACCTTTTTTATATCAATGGTCTAATGGAGCCCAAACAGAAGATCTAACAGATTTATCAGCAGGAAATTATAGTGTAACAGTAACGGATAGTAGAGGATGTGTGAAGCAAGAATATTACAGTGTTATGAGGCAAGATCCAATTGATATAAAAGTTAACACAAAAAACGAATTTGATTGTACAAACAGACTAGTAAGTCAGATTTTTGTTGCGGAGGCTTCAGGAGGAATACCACCATTCAGCTATAATTGGTTAAGTGGCAAAGTTAGTAGATTGAATAATGAAATTATGACTACCAATCAAAACGGAATTGTGGTTTTAAAAGTACAAGATGGTTTAGGATGTGAATCTAATTATAGTTTAAATCTAAAAATACCAATCTTGGGTTATCCTAATTTTACTACTAGTTCAATTGGATTGTCTACTTATGGAATATATTCTATCAAAGACCCAATTGAGTTTGTAGATAACTCAACAGGAGATTTTGAATCTGTTACTTGGGATTTTGGAGATGGGAGTGTTTCTACCGAATCAAGTCCTAAACATAGTTATTTAAAAGAAGGGACATATACTATAATACAAACAGTAAAGTATCCTTTTGGATGTAATTATTCGTACACTACAACCATTAAAGTTGATAAAGGCTACGAAGTAGTTGTTCCTAATGCATTTACGCCCAACAATAATCGATTGAATGATAATTTTAAACCTGTCTTTAAAGGGTTGAGTACTATTAAAATTGAAGTATTTAACAAATGGGGAGGTTTGTTATATTCTGAAGAAGGGACTTCATTACAAGGATGGACAGGGGAAATCAATAACCGTTTTGTAGAAAGTGGCAATTATTATTACAAAGTAATTGCTACAACTTTTTATGGAGATGAAGTCGAATATAATGGTCCATTTATTTTAGTACGATAGTAAATGATTAGAATCATAATAATACTCATTTTTTTAATTATGTCTACCTGCACGGCAAAGGCTCAAGACCCATTGTTTACCCAAAATTCTTTGTTCCCAGAAACATTGAATCCTGCTTTTACGGGATTGTCAGAGTCTAATAGTGTGGGGTTGTTACATAGAGTACAATGGCCGGATTTGAATTTGCAATTAGATTCAGAATTTGCATTTATAAATACATGGAATGACAGAATTAATAGTGGAATAGGTATTAGTATAATTAATCAAAGACAAAATTTTACCAATTATAATTTCACCAAAGTGAATATAAATTATGCTTATAAGGTACAACTAACAGAGAATTGGATTTTTCATCCCTCTATAGCTTTGGGATATGGTTTACGAGGATTTAATTCGAAAAGGATTGTTTTAGAAGACCAAATTGATATTTCGAATGGTGTAATAAATCAAAATTCATCTGAGGTTTCAATTTTAAATGAAAAAATTAATTATTTTGATTTTTCTACAGGAATACTTTTAAACAATGAAAATTTTTTTATTGGCACTTCTTTAAAGCATATTAACAAACCAAATGTTTCGATCTTGTCTAATGGGGATGTCCCATTAGATATGTTTTTCTCTGTCAATTTAGGATATCAATTTACTATTGCTGATTATTTTGATATTATCTCTTTTCCTTATGAAGCAAAACTAAAATTAACCTCAAACTTTTTAAAGCAAGGTAGTTTTAGGAGAATTGATTTAGGAGGAGCATTAATTTATTCAAATTATTTTTTTGGAATTAGTGCAAATTCAAATTTGCAAGATTCCTCAGGCGGTAGGACTATCTTTAATTCGTATGGTTTATTTGGAGGACTAAATTATGAACATTTACAATTTGGTTACTCATATGATTTCAATCATTTAAAAGGATTAAGCACAGGAGGAGTATATGAACTTTCTGTACTATATCGTTTTAATTTGTATCCGAAATGCTTCACTTGTCCAAATAATTAAAGTTAATTTCAAAAATTACCAAGTTACAATGAAAAAAATATATAAGAAAGTAATTAAAAATATAGAATTTATTAGATTTTATGCCACGCTTTTAAAATACAGACGGAAACATCCTAATTTCAATATTACAAAAGTGCTTTTTAAAATTTATCTAGATTTCAATTGAATTTATTTTTATTCAAATTCTAATCCGAATAATTAAAATAGTATTCATTAAATTGTAAGTCTTCACACTAAATTGGATTCTAGCCTAAAAAGTATTTAGTTAACAATTCTAAGATATTTTTTTATTAATTTTTAATTTTGGCACTTGTTTTTTTAAATAGCATTTTCTGTAGTTGTCCATTTTATTTAAATTATTTAGCCTCTTTTAAAAAAGGCGTCTACTTATGTTAAGCCAAGTTGTTTAATGATTTAGAATATGTAAACTTAAATAAACTATTTTAATCAATACCAATCTTATCTGTGTTTATACGTGACGAGTCTGTCGTGAACATGTTACGTTTGATAACGCCTTTTATTTCGTTTTAATTAGCCAGCCTACAATTTTTATATGCTTCAATTTTGCTTCATTAATTGTAGTGTAAACTGCTCTTTTGTCATTGTCAGTTATAGTTATCAGTATACAACATACATTATATAATGGTTTGAAATCGTACTTAGATTGTACCCACATATTAATTTTAAGTTTTTTAAAGTCCATATCAATAAACTTGTTATTTATATAAATTCACTTTTACCACATAGAAAAGCATAAGATAGAGAAGTGATTAATTTTGTTCTTTTTGACTTGATTATGAAATAAAAATTTGTTGTTCATGTGCCATTTTTGAGCTAATTAATGTAGAGACAAATCAAAATAACATTAGGCTAATTTTACAACCAAAATATTTTACTCTTGTTTATTTAGTTCCATTCTTTAGTTAATTCGTTTCGCTGAAAGCAATTTTTTAATCCCACATTTAAAAAAGCTAGCGAAATTATTAAAACAAAATCTTTCGAAGTGTTCTATTTTTATCAATTTTTCAATGAGTAACCAATTTAGATGGTTTCTTGTTTTTTAGATACTGTAAAACGAATTTATTTTTTAAACTTTTGAGTTAATCTAAGTTTGTTCAAGCAATATTCTAGAGTAAAGCTAAATCAACAACTATGATTCTAAAATATAGTTTTCATCTCTTAATTATTAGTCGTATTCTTTTGTAATATTGGAGAAAACAATCAATTTGTACTAGAAAGCATTGGTCAACATCTTGGAATTTGAAGAAAAGACTTTATTAAAGGCAAAAATGAGCTTTTAAAAAAAACTGAATTATACTGACTTTTGGTCAGTATAATTGCAGTTTTCCCCTTTTTGAAAAATAACTATACATATTCCAAATATAATTAAATTATCAATAGGGTATAATCGAGTTAATAACACTTATTATTAAAAGAAGTAAAGTAATAATAAGGTAAAATTGCCCCCACAATATTAACTCAATCTGTATCGTAATTTTTATTTATTATTCACGCTATTGATATAATTTATTAAGTCGTGCCTTTCTAGTTTGTTAAAATATGTGTTAAGATAATTATAAATAAATGCTTTAGTTTTACTATTATTAGAAAATTTACTAATTACTTCTTCTATATCCTTTTTTAAATAATTTTCATTTAGATTAATAGTATACTGATTAGTAGGGTTTAAGTAATATTTTTTTAAAAAAATATCAATTAATTCTTCATACAGAGGAGTGAAAATCAACTTGTCATTATTTGTGTCGATACCTTCCCAATAAAAATTTTTACGAACAAAGTCTCTTTCGACGGGTTTTGTATTTAAATCAGAATAATAATAAGGACGATTCTTTACAAGTAAAGCACACCATCTATTTTCATTTTTTTTGATAAAAGCATCAAATAAGGCATAATATTTTTTACGCTCTTTTTGATAAACACGAACCGTTAATCTATCTTCATTCAAATTAGGATTAAACATTGATAAATGACAAAATAAGGAATCTAATCGAGCAACCATCATCTGGGACTCATTTAAATAAAAGTACCAATTTGAATTTTCAACAGACTCAAAGAAAAACGGATATACATCAAAACCATATATATCGAGATTAAAACTAATATAAGGTTCTTTTCCATCAACTATTAAATCAATATAAGGTTTGGAATTGACTGTATCTAAATGTAAACGATAGACTCCTGGTTCAATTGAATTAGGTAAAAAAAAATCTATTTTACCATCTTTTATTTTAAATTCTAATAATTTATATTTTTTAATACCAAACCCCTCTAGCCATCCAGATGAAAATGAACTGTTTCTAACAATATCTACTTTTATTCTAATACTGTCTTGAACACAGGGATGGGCTTTGACAAATAACAATAATAAAATTAAAATCAAAGTATGTTTCATATTTATCAGAATTTTTAAAATACAAGAATAATGTAATTTGATATTGTGTAAAATTTACATTTTGAGAAACTAATAAATCAGTGAAATATTCATAAAAACTAGTGATATTATCTTTTTGTAGAATTGGAATTGATTATTTGATTTAAAGTATTTATTTCGTCTTTTGGTTATTATTTAAACTTATGTTTGATTTATAATAAAAAATCTATTTTTTTCTTAAACTGCATATCTAATTCATCTTCAGACGTGCATATGATTTCAACCACATCATTATCTGTTATACTCAAAAGTGAAAATTGAAATACTAAGCTAAATGGTTTTTTATAATAGTAACTATTTTTTTCATTATCATACCCAATTTTGGCATTTAGATTTTTTAAGTGCTGCAAAAAGACATTCAATTGTCTCTGGCTTAAACCTAATTTGTTAGCAAATAATGTTGGAGTTTCTGTTGTTTGAGTGCTGATTAGATGATGCATTTTTCTTAACCGTTCTGCATTTTGAATAGGCTCAAAGTAAGACAATTCTTCTTGTCTTAGAAATTTTTCGGTTAGTAGCTTTGCATATACAAAATCTTTTCGATAAACTTTAATTTCAATCTTTGAGGAAGCTTTTTTTGTAATGAAAGCCTCGATACAATTATACTCTAATATCGATGTGATTTTAGAAACATTACTTTTTGAGCATTTCGTTAACTTTATTAAATCCATAACCAGCTTGATTTTTTTTACAATAGTATAATATGTATTTTAAATGGCTAAGATGGTAGTGTACATTAGTGAATTATTCTTCAGAATCAAGGAATTATTTCTTTAGTTTAATTTTAAACCTATATTTGTTTTCCTTGTAACAGCAGTGTTGAAAAGTTTAGAGCATGCTTGAAAATAGAAAAGCAGAAGGGTTTTGTATTTAAATTAGGGATGATTCAAATTTTATAATTGAGATGCTGATAATCAATACTTAAGTTGATTTTATTTTATTAGGGTTACCTTTTGTTTTCTTTTATTTTTTCTTGAAAACGCTTAAAATTGCTTTTATTACTTCTTCGAGTATAACTTTGTTCTGTTCGCTGGGGCTCGGGTCAAAATTAGTGATATTAAAATTTGTTCTAACTTTACTGCTTCTACACTTATTAAAAACGGGTTTACAGCTAATCAAAAGCAACAATTTTATTGTAAAACATGTACGAAACGGTATATTGATTTTTATACAAGTAAGGGATGTCGTAAAGAAATCAATACTCTCATATCATAATGCTTATTAAAGAAGGAATGGGAATTAGAAGTATGGCTCAAGTTTTATGTACTTCTACCACAGCTTTACTAAAACTTGTATAGTATTCATTGCCAAAGAAGTTCAATCGCCACCCATTTATTCTGGTCAAACCTATGAAGTAGATGAGATGAGAACTTTTTTATGGCATAAAGGCAAGGTAATTTGGAAGTATATGATTTAGACCAAATCAACAAAAATATAATCAGTTTTGCAGTTAGTTCAAGATCCAAGAAAACACTTAATCAAGTTATCAAAACCGTAGTACTTTCTAATCCCAAAAGAATTTATACTGATGGGTTGATTCACTACAAATTTTAAAATCACAACACTATTCATAGAGTCATCCTTTTTAGAATCAGTTAGAATTGAAAGAAGAAATCTGAGCCTCCGTACTCAATTAAAAGCCTTAATAGAAGGTCGATTTGTTTACCAAACGTTTGCTTTTACTTAGTACAGCCTAAGATTTTTTTGGGATTGATAAAAATAAACATTTAAGCAAAGTTAAGTTGAATGCTAACCGTTTTGTGGCTTTGAAAGTAGCAGAACTCGAAAAACCGTTAAAATTTAGTTTGTTACTGGAACTTTAACGGAGCAAAATTTATTTTTAAATTAAGCAGAAACTATGTGTCTTGTAATACAAATGTTTGGATGTTACTATAATTTTAGATTTTATTTGTTTTCGAAATTTATTCTTTTTTTACCTGGAAATAAGTCTTTAAGTAGGATATATACCAAACCTAAAACTTGTATTTTTGTGGTAGTTATTAGAGTTATTGACACCGTGTCACTTAAATTATTAATGTTACAATTATTACCGACTAGTATTAGAATAACTAATACTAACCAAAAATATCACAATAGTAAAAAACTTTGCTAAATTATCTCTCAGGATTGTATTTCCACGATACCTCTCTTCTTCGGGTGAAATATTTTTATTCTACGTTTTCACATCGGAAATAGCTCTATCAATATCTGCATCTTTGAAATTGTCAGGAATGGTATTTGGTAATTTATTTAAATCAATCACTTATGAATAAGATTTTAGTTTTGAGATATAGTGATTAATTATTAAATCATCTGGAATTTCTGAATTACAATCTCTGCAATAAACTTGTCTCCAAGGTGTATTTTATGCATGTGTCATGCACTCACTCTACACCATTATATTTTCCGTATAAGTTTCAAATCTTGTCTAAAAATTCAGCATTATCACTCGAGATAATATCTTCTTTGTCGGTTGGTAAAGGTTTTTCAACTTCGATTGTCCTTTCACTCTTTATTACTTTATCTAATGAAGGAAAAATTGGTTCATATTCAAGCTTGGTATTTAAGTTTTTAATGGATTTTCTTTCACTTTTAATGTAATACACCAAGCGTGAGAAATATAAACCAGTTTGATTAACTTCATTGAAGTCAATTTGCCAAATTTGGCTTTTTCTTGTATGAAGTAGTTCGCTATTGTCATTGGTGAATAACCCATAAATATTGTAATTATATTTTATTGATATCTAAGCAACTTTTGTTTTAGTTGTTTTTCTTTTTGCAAAGTCAATAAAATTAAGATTAAAAACCATTTGGCTAAATTGTCGGATTGGAAAAAACAACTGTTTGGTTTGTACTTATTTTTTTACCAATGAACTTAATTTTTTATTTTTATCCACTTGATGTCCTTTAGAAAAACAATTATTTATACCCGTTTAATCAATATTACTCACTATTGAAACCACAATTTTCTTTTAATCTAGATAGTTATGGTTTTTTATTTCAAATCAAACAAATAAGCAGCCGAAAAATTAAAATAACACGTGTTTTTTAAATTGGTCTCACTACCAATGGCAGAAGGGAAATTGATGTTGTAACCCAACTCAAAATCAAAAGAATTTGTACTAAATTGAATTGGCAAATTAAGTTGTTTATTAATCAAATAGAATTGTTTATTTGTGGTATAATCTGTTACTATACGACCATTCTGAAAATACGTTCGTGACAACTCTACCGTTAGGTCTCCTGCAATAAGACTAAATTGTGGTCTAAAATCCAATCTGTATTGTGGGGTTTTGACTAATTTAAATAATACATAGGTGGTTGAAGCAAGCTGTAAGGCATGGTCTTTACCGAACAAATAAGACCCTGATAGTAGCGTTCCTAACGTTTTTTTCTTGTTTTTAACCCCAAATCCAGCCGTAATATCGTTTTCAAATGAATTAGAAAGACCATTGTTATAAAAATACCTCATGTATGAAGTATAATATTTAAGGTTACTATTTTTCCCTAAACTCTTTCCATAACCAATATTTACAATGGTTAAGTCCCATTTTGGATCAAATTTATTATAATACGCTCCAGATACAGTGGCAGAAAAACCCGAATAATGTAAGTAACTTATTTTTGGCGTAAGACTAAATTGACTCACTCCTATATCTCTTCCTGAAAAGAAGGTTTTATCGTTATAATTTATAGAAAGATACAAAAACTGATACTTTGTAAAAGACGCTAAAACCTCATCCAAGGTTTTACTATTCTCAAATAAACCATCAATAACATCATCTGTTTCTTTATCGGATAATTCTTGAGAGGAAGCTATAAAAACTACTGATAAACAAAAAATTAGGGTCAGAAATTTTTCCACGTATTCATTAAATTAAAAAAGTAAGCAATTGAAATATCAACTACTTACTTAGGCACAAGGTAGTAAAAAAAATTAATTCCTTCTTATTCTTCTCTCTTTTATCTCATTTACTTTCTCTCTAATTTTTCCTTCATTCTGAGAATGTAACTGTTGCCGTTGTTCTTTAGTAAGCGAGGTTTTGAACTCTTCTCTGAATACTTTGGCTTTTTCTCTGTTCTCATTTAACAAAGTTCTTTGCGTTTCAGTTAAAGTAGCTATAAGAGCAGCTTGTTGTTGCTCTTTATTCAATGATTTATCTTTCAGTATTGCTAATTGTTCCGCTGTGAGGGATGCCTTAAACGCTTCTCTATTGGCTTTTACCACATCTCGTTGCTCTTGTAATAGTCTTTGCTGTTCAATAGTGAGTGTTGTAGCACGATCTTTTTCTTGCGCCTGGACAGTTGATACTCCAATGAAAAAGGTGAAAACAAGTAGTATCTTTGTAGTTGTTGGTTTCATCTGATTTTCTTTTAATGCCTATCTTTTATATATCTTCTAATATAGAATTTTCAATGTATTGATTTACTTCTGATTCTTCAACAAATAATGATTTCACTAAGATATCATTTTCATTTTGAACTACATCTTCTTCATTCTTTTTTTTCTTTTTAATTGACTTGTTTTTATTTGATATTTCTACTGCCCTAACAACATTTGTTTGATTTGAATCTAAGGCGCCTAAAGATGTTGTTTTATCTACCTTATATAATTGCGCTACCGCATTCTCTTTAGTTATTACTTGCGGTTTAACGAATTGTATATAAATAAATGCCCCTAAGAGCAAGACTACACTTGCTGCAATTTTTAAAAACGGATTATTTTCAGAAAACAATCTGAAAATTCCTTTTTCTCTCTTAATAGTAATTTCTAAAATTTCATTTTTAGATAACTCGAAATAATTTTTTGGTATATCAAATCCCAAATCTTCCAAATGAATCTTATTCATTTGTTCATCAGTTAATTGACGTTTAACTTTTCTATCTAATTCCATTTCAAGTGTAATTTAAAATTTTACTAATAAATATCTTTAATCTGCCTTTTGTAAAGGTGTTGTTTCTATATTTTGAATTGTACTTTGAATCAAACTTACTGTATTATAATAGGACGTTTTGAGTGTTCCTTCCTTAATTCCTGTAAGGGCTGCAATCTCTCTAAATTTCATATCATCATAATACTTCATATTGAATATTTCTCTTTGTTTGTTTGACAAGCCTGCCAATATTCGTTGTAGTTTTGTCTGAATTTCATTACCCTCAAAAAAAGAATCCTCCATTAAGGTGTCTAAATAACTACTATTTACATCATCTATCGAAACATGGTGCTTTTTTTTATTTTGTTCTATAAACCGAAGTGCTTCATTATAGGCTATTCTATGCATCCATGTGTACAGAGAACTATTCTGTGTGAACTTAGGCAACCCTTTATACACTCTTATAAATGTGTTTTGCAAAACATCATTTGCGTCATCATGCGTAATTACCAATTTTCGAATTAGCCAATACAACTTAACCTGATACATGTCCAGTAACTTCTTGAAAGCAGCATCTTTCTGACTATTACTAATCAGCTTTTTGATAAAATCTTCTTCGCTATTCAATTTTAGCCGTTTTAAAATACTAAAAAAATAATTTCATTTAACTATTAGACCTTCTATATGCAATTTAGTTTAACATATTTTTTTATGATTATAAAAATATGCTTTATATTATCAAACTACAAATAATGACATAATCGTTATTTATAAACAAAAAGGTTACCCAATTGGAGGCAACCTTTTTGCATTTTGAAAAGGGATACTTTCTTTATTAATTTTTGATTCTCAAGAACGCTCCTGTAGCACTAAATTTTAACTTGATTTGAACTCCTGAAGAGGTAACAATAACCACATCAAACGTTCCATCGGATTCTATATGGGCCTCTTTAATTGTTGCGCCGATATAATTTGTTGTAATATAAGTTTTAATAGTTGCTAATAAATTAGCCAAAGCTACTGGTGCCTCATTTGATGGGAAATGATTATTACTATTAGAACTTAAAGAAACAAAATTGCCCGAAGCATCAAATTTTAATTCTAATTTAATTCCTGTTGCAGTCAAGATATAAACTTCAACATTTCCATCTGTTTCTTGTTTTGCATTTACAATAGTAGCTCCTGCATAATTTGTGTTAATATAAGCAGTAATTGCAGAGGACAAAGTACTGATTGCAATTACAGTCCCATTATCTGAATGATGAATATCGTCCGAACTTACTGAAACAAAATCTCCTGAAGCAGAGAAATTAATATTTAATTTAGCTCCAGAAGCGGTTGTAATAAATACATCAAAAGTACCATCCGACTCTTTATGGGCAGATGTTATTGTAGCCCCACTATAATTAGTAGTAATATAGGTTTTAATAGCATCAGCCAAATCTGCTATAGCTATAGGAGTATGCCCATTACTATGGTTGTGTTTATGGTTTCCGTTGGCTTTTAAAGCTTTTGCCGATACAAAAGCCCCGTCTGATTTAAAATTTAATTTTACCTTACTCCCATCTGCAGCAGTCAATAATACATCAAAGCTTCCATCAGATTCAACATGTGCGGCATTAATCACTGCTCCTGCATAATTCGTAGAAATATAAGTAGTTATAGCAGGTAATAAGTCTACAATAGCTACTAAAGTCTGTGTTTTAGCAGATACAAACGCTCCTTTAACTGTAAAATTTAGTTGAATTAAACTTTTCGTATTTGCTGTTGCAACGGTTGATTTTGCAGTTGTGCCAGAGGTATTTGTAATATATACAGCATAAGTCCCGTTCGAATTCAAATTTACTTCGGTAGTAGTGGCGCCAGCATAATTAGAAGAAATATAAGCTGAGGCTGCTGTTGGTAGTGCTGCCGCTGCCACTACTTCATAAGTTGAGTTCGTAGCACTTACTTGAGTCCCAGTTCCAATAGGCTCATCATTAGAACAACTAAAAAGCATTACAGATAATGCAAAAGCTAAAATTGATTTTTGTTGATTTTTCATGTTTTTAAAATTTAAGATTTAAGATTGTTTTTAATTATACTTTTTTGTAACTGATGTCTTTTTTTTAGACCTAAGAAGTCTAATAAAGTTTGAATAATCATGAAAAATAATTTTAAATTTCTCTAATTAGTTACTAAAAACAGCCTTCTTTTGTTTTATATCGAAATTATAACATTCACAAAATCAGTTATTTTATTTTAGCAATATTGGGAAGAATTCATTTAATTTAGAGTTTGTTAAATATACATTATCTTTTTGCTAGAAATATTCCTCCTATTATTGTTGCTAGTGATAATGGAAGTAGAGCGGATTGAATTTTATTGGAACTAGAATCTTTTAAATTAGTTGTATTTACTTGAGCAAGGAGTAAGTTCATTTTTTCAATCTCATTCTCTATTTTTTCTTTTTCTAGTTTTGTTTCTTTATGTTTTAATATTTCAACGTCTCTCCTTCTAATAGCATTGTCAGCTCTTTTCATTTCAACTTGTGCTTTATAGTCTGCACTTTCTAAATTAGCAGTTAGTCGTTTAATTTCGCGTTCTTTTTTTTGCAGTTCATCTTCAAGTTTTATTTCTCTCAAGGTTGGGTCTCCAATTTTGTCATATGAATCCTTGTGTATTTCTAATAGACTAGCGCTCCACTCTGATAAGGAGATATTATGTTTTGCTGCAATTTTAGTAAATTCTGCTTTTTGCTCTGCTGTTACTTTAGTACTTAAAGTAATATTTCTGTTATTTGAATTTTCCATTTTTTTCTTTTTTTATTAGTAGTATTAATTTATTTTGAGGTATACCTAAGAAATACCTAAGGTATACTTAAGGTTTACGTCAGGTAGATTTAATGTTTACCTCTCTTCTGCTTATAATCTGCATGAATTTTGAACCTATTTTTAGGTTGAATTTTGTTCTTCGTATATTTTTGAATTACCGATTAAATGATTTAGGTTTTCTGATTTCATTGTATTGCCCTCCATTGATATCTTAATTTTATTTTTAAAATTTAATTGCAAAGTTAAAATTTATTTCTAACTTCGCACTTGTTGGAACAAAAAATTTTTTTTTAACAAAAATTTTTAAAAGTATGAAAAGAAACGATTATATTCGATTAGGAGAAATTTTGAGTGACAAATTCATTCTTGCTCCTAATATCGGATTGACCTCAAAACAGGTCAGTTTTTGGAAGTCAAAGCAAATTATTCCTTTTTTAGAAAAAGACCAAAAGGGATTCTTGAATATTCCAGAAGCATTATGGATATTAATTGTAAATGAATTAGCGGAAATAGGTTTAGATACAAAACGTATAGCGACACTTGCATCTGATATTTGGAAAAAACCAATGGAAGAAAAGTATGCAGATAAGGTGCTTAAAAGAGAATTAGATAATAATAAACAATTACACGAATTAGATAAGAATTGGATAAAACACTTCTTGGGATTTGAACCTATTATGGATACTGTCTTTAGAAAAGAAATCAACCCCTTTACTAATGCAATTAAAACTTGTCTTTTTGAAAAAAGCAATATTATTTCTTTGATTTATTGCCCTAGAACAGGAGAGCATTTTTTTAATCTAAATTCAGTTAGTCTTACATCGGATTTGAATAATTTGTGTTTTAGAAAAACGCTGATTTCAATCCCTTTGGTTCCACTTTTAGAAAAAATTGTTGGATTTCAAATTCAGAAAAGAGAAGCTGATTTAGATTATTTATCATCATTAGAAAATCAATTAAGAAGGGTTTTGTTTTTCGACCGTCCTAAATTACTAGAGATAGAGTTAGAAAAAGAAGGAGATGTTAAAGTATTTACGATAACCGAACAGCATAAAAAAGCGGAAGAGCTTGCTAAATTCTTCTTGAATAATAAATTGCCTTTAGGGGCCAAAATTTTAATTGAGACTAGAGCTCAAGGTAATTTTAAAGTAACTATTAAAGCATAGAATATGTATATTGTAGCACTCAATCGGTCCCTGAGAATTCAGCCCGTGTTTATCTCGACACGGTATGGACCAACAAAATTTCCAATCTAGTGAATTAGAGTTTCTATTGGATTATGACGCGATTATTGCAATCGCACCAAATTTACAAACAGTGCTTTCAAAAGAAACTGCTTTTGAGTTTTCAAAGCAGTTATATCAATTGACAAAATTAGTTTACGAAAAATACAAAGATGAAAAAGAAGAATTTAATACTTAGTGATTTTAACAACGCTATAGTTTGGTCTTACACTAGAGTATCTACAAAAGACCAGTTTGTTAATAATGGAAGTATAGAAACTCAAGTAAATAAAATTAAATCTTTTGCTAAAGAGAATAACCTGATTATTACTGAAGAGTTTGATGCTGAATATGAAAGTTCAAAACGGATCAATACTCAGAGTACACTCCGTGAGTTGATGGAGAAAATTAAAAAGACTCCAGCCTCAAAAAGACCTAAGATTATTTTAATTTGGTCTCCCAGTCGGTTTGGTAGGGCAGGGGCAGAACATATACAATTATTTGTAAGTTTAAGAAAAGATTACAACGTATATCTGTATTCTGTAAGTACAAATAACCATACATTTAATGAGAGGGCAGAGAATGAGTTTTCTACCCAATTGTTATATGCACAGAAAGAAAACTTTAGCAGACAAGATACTATTATTCCTGGATTGATTAATGCTTTAGAGAATGGAAAAGTATATGGGAGAACTCCAAGAGGTTATGACCATTTCGGGCCTAGGGTAACTGATCCAACCAAAGTACAGGCCTTTCAAGAAATAAAGATTAATGAAGAAGGGAGATATTTAAAGGAAGCCTTTAAGAAGAAAATTTATGAAGGTTATCCTGACTCGGAAATTATAAAATGGTTGGACTCTAAAGGAGTAAAAATTTCAAAGCAACGAATTTCTGAAATGTGGAGAAACCAATTTTATACTGGAAGAATATCCAATTCGCTATTGGAAGGAAAATTAGTAAAAGGTAATTGGGAACCTTTGATAACTTTAAGAGAATTTAATCAATTGCAACGACTCTTAACTCAGTCAAAACAATTAGGTGTTGCTAAACTCTCAGGAAAGGAAGCTACTCCATTAGCACCTAAATTTCTATTGTGTGCAGATTGCGATAATACAATGACATCGTACCTAAATAAGTCAAAACAAATTTATTATTATAAGTGCAATTGTTGCAATAAGACTTTAAATGCTGAAACATCTAATCGCTCTTTGAACAAAGGGGTGCATGAACAGTTTTATGATGTTTTAAATCAGTTGGCCTTTTCAAAAGAATTACACGATTTGTTCTCTGTCCAATTGAAGAAAATAATGGAAGATGATATGGCGAATCTTTCGGAGCGAAAAAGAGTATTGTCAAGAGATATAAATGACTTGAAAGAAGCGTATGATAAAATGGAATTTCGTTATGCTATGAATGAAATCTCAAAAGATATTTTTGATAGACAAGGCAAAAAACTAAAAGAAGAGATAGACCAAAAAGTAAAAGATTTAGAATTTATGCCTTCAAAAAAATCGAACCTTGAAAAAGGGATGAAATATTTTTTGAAAATCGCTGAGAACCCCAGTAAATTCTATACTTCTTTAGATTACAATAAAAAAAGAAGGTTCCAATCTTTACTGTTTCCAACAGGTTTACTTTATTCAATCAAAAATCGAAATTATCGAACCTCAAAAACAAGTAAATTATTCGAGTTAACTGCCAGTTTTTCAAGCACATACGGAGGTAAAAAAGAAAAAAACCATCCTCAAAATGAAGATGGTTCCTGTTTAGTAGCGGGAACAGGACTCGAACCTGTGACCTTCGGGTTATGAGCCCGACGAGCTGCCTACTGCTCTATCCCGCGATGTTTCGGGTGCAAATATACAACGAAATTCGACTATTGCAACAAAAAAATTAAAAAATCTTTTATTTCTTCTATTGGCTTGATATAACTACCTTTGCCAAAAATTAAAACGCAGTAAATGGCACACAAAGCAGGTTTTGTAAACATCATTGGAAATCCAAACGTAGGAAAATCAACTTTAATGAATGCTTTCGTTGGCGAAAGGTTGTCTATCATTACGTCTAAAGCGCAAACCACGCGTCATAGAATTTTGGGTATTGTAAACGGAGAAGATTTTCAATTGGTTTTGTCAGACACACCTGGAATCATCAAACCCGCATATGAAATGCAGGAATCGATGATGAACTTTGTGAAGTCAGCCTTCGAAGACGCTGATGTTTTGATTTATATGGTCGAAATAGGTGAACAAGAGTTAAAAGACGATGCCTTTTTTAATAAAATCATCCACGCCAAAATTCCGGTCTTGTTATTGTTGAACAAAATCGATAATTCGAATCAAGAACAATTGGAAGAACAAGTGGCTTTCTGGACAGCTAAAGTACCTAATGCAGAAATTTTCCCAATCTCAGCATTGCAAAATTTTAATGTGCCTGAAGTTTTTGGACGCATCATCGAATTGCTTCCAGAATCGCCAGCCTATTACCCAAAAGACCAATTGACGGATAAACCAGAACGTTTTTTTGTGAACGAAACCATTCGCGAAAAAATCTTGTTGAATTACAGCAAAGAAATTCCGTATGCAGTAGAAGTCATTACCGAAGAATTTCTAGAAGACGACAATATCATCCGTATTCGTTCATTGATTATGGTGGAACGCGATACGCAAAAAGGAATTATCATTGGTCACAAAGGTGCTGCTTTGAAAAAAGTAGGAATGGATTCTCGCGCCGATTTAGAGCAGTTTTTTGGCAAACAAATTCATATTGAATTGTACGTAAAAGTCAATAAAAATTGGCGAAGCAATGCCAATATGTTAAAACGTTTTGGGTACAATCAATAATTTTCTTGGCGTGACCACAAGGGTCAGGCTATCCGTTTCAATCTTTTTAAGTTGACTGAGGTTCTCGAAGGCAACTTAAAAAGGATTTCTACTACTATCCTTCACGCACACGCGAGTAGCTTAAAAATAATAGTGTACCTTTGCAAAATATTTCAAATTAGATTATGAACAACATAGTAGCCATAGTAGGAAGACCTAATGTAGGAAAATCAACTCTTTTTAATCGTTTAATTCAACGAAGAGAAGCTATTGTAGATTCAGTTTCAGGGGTAACCCGAGATAGAAACTACGGAAAAAGTGAGTGGAACGGAAAAGAGTTTTCTGTTATCGATACAGGAGGATATGTGCGTGGATCGGATGATGTATTCGAGGGTGAGATTCGTAAACAAGTAGAATTAGCAATCGATGAGGCTGATGTAATCATCTTTGTGGTTGATGTGGAAGAAGGGATTACGCCTATGGACGAAACGGTAGCCAAGTTATTACGCAAAGTTACTAAACCGGTTTTGTTAGCTGTAAATAAGGTGGACAATGCCATGCGTGAGAAGGATGCAGTAGAGTTTTATAATCTTGGTTTAGGCGATTATTTCACTTTTGCGAGTATTTCAGGAAGTGGAACGGGAGATTTGTTAGATGCTTTAATTGATGCTTTTCCTGAAAAACCAGAACCAAAAGAAGAAGATAAAGAATTGCCTCGTTTTGCTGTGGTAGGAAGACCCAATGCAGGTAAATCGAGTTTTATTAATGCTCTAATTGGGCAAGATCGCTTCATGGTGACTGATATTGCTGGAACTACACGAGATGCGATTGATACTAAATTTGACCGTTTTGGTTTTGAATTCAACTTGGTAGATACAGCAGGGATTCGTCGTAAAGCAAAAGTAAAAGAAGATTTAGAATTTTATTCGGTAATGCGTTCTGTACGAGCGATTGAACATGCCGATGTTTGTATATTAGTTATTGATGCTACCCGTGGATTTGAAGGGCAAGACCAAAGTATTTTTTGGTTGGCTGAGAAAAACCGTAAAGGACTGGTGATTTTGGTAAACAAATGGGATTTGGTCGAAAAAGATACCATGTCCACCCGCGATTACGAAGAAAAAATTAAAAAAGAGTTAATGCCATTTACGGATGTGCCAATTTTATTTGTATCGGCTTTAACTAAACAGCGATTATTGAAGGCATTGGAAGCAACGGTTAGAGTGTTTGATAATAGACAACAACGTATTCCAACATCTAAATTCAATGAATTCATGTTGAAAGTAATTGAAGCGTATCCGCCACCAGCTACTAAAGGGAAGTATGTAAAAATTAAATATTGTATGCAATTGCCAACACAAACGCCACAGTTTGTATTCTTTGCTAACTTGCCGCAATATGTAAAAGAACCTTATAAAAGGTATTTGGAAAACAAAATAAGAGAAAAATGGACTTCTCTGGAGTGCCAATCGATATTTATATTAGAGAGAAATAATAAAAAAGTCCCGAGAAATCGGGACTTTTTGTTGTTGTAATGGAGTTAGTATTTTAAATCAAAATAGTAAAGTTTTTGGAAATTTTAAAATGCAATTCCAAATTGTATTCCAACACTAATAGAGGCATCATGATTGTTGCCAAATCGAACAGGAAAAGGCATGGAAACATAATAATTGTGGTCGGTATGTTTTTTTATTACTTTAGCTATTACGGGAGTAAACCCATAGCGTCCTGATGTTTCAAAAGCCAATCTACCAGCAAAAGTATATCCTTTTTTCAATCGAACTAATAAACCTGGATGGATT
The DNA here is from genome assembly GCF_029866485.1 of Flavobacterium keumense. Taxonomy (NCBI): domain Bacteria; kingdom Pseudomonadati; phylum Bacteroidota; class Flavobacteriia; order Flavobacteriales; family Flavobacteriaceae; genus Flavobacterium; species Flavobacterium keumense. The sequence goes on along the minus strand of NZ_CP092332.1, from coordinate 96,203 downwards.
AGAATGTTACTAACTTTACTTATTTGGTTATCACTTTTTATTGTAGGTACAATTTCAAATGAGAAGCCTATTTTTTCATTTTTCCAAAGATTTAAACCTATTGGCATTCCAACAGCATAATAATCGTTAAAATTTGTGGTTGTTTCGTTAGCTGAAAAAGTCACCAAAGGGTGAAGAATAGCAATAAACCCCGTAATTTTAGGAAAAGTTTCTTTTTCATTTTGGGCTGTTGCATTCAATGAAAATAGTATTGTAAATAGTATTGTAAATAGTAATAAAATTAATAATGGTGATTTTTTCATTGCAGTAAATTTGAATATGATAGTTTACAAATATAGTCCATAATGAAAAAAAACACCCCATTCAATGAGTTGGATGTGGTGTTTTTTTAAATAGGAGGATATTAAAGATTGTATCTCAAAGTAATTCCATAGGTCCTTTGATCTCCTAAAACTCCAGCATAGTGTCCTGCATTTCCAGAGGCTGGTAACAATTGCTCAAAGTAATTTTTGTCTAATAAGTTACGTCCCCAAAGATAGACCGATAAGCCTTCCGAAGCTCTAAATCCAACACGTCCATTAAAAATACTGTATCCTTGGATATTTAAGTATTTTGAAGGAGTTGCACTTGATGAAAAGCTTGATCTTGAATAGGAATCAATAGCAATAAAAAACCTTCCTTTGTTACCAAAAAACTGTCCTTCTTTAGATAGATCTCCTCCTAAAGTCCCTGCCCATTTTGAAATTCCAGGTAAGGTTCCGCCAGATACATCTTTAGAATAAATAGAGACACCATTTACTTTTAATCCGGTCTCTTCTAATGGTAGAGGAGCGTTTTTAAAGCTAATGTATTTACCCTCATTATACGTTATTGCTGCGTTAAAGGATAGATATTGGTTAATTGTTATTCTTGAATCGGCTTCAAAACCTCGTACTCTTACTTTTTCAGCATTGGCAAGATAGCCACGATTTAAAGTAGGATCTTCACTTTGAACTAAGGTTTGGTAGTTATCAATATCGGTATTAAAAATGGTTAGATTAATTGTAGTACTATTAAATGGGGTTGATTTGATACCGATTTCATAATGATTTACTTTTTCAGGTTTAATTTTAGCCAAAGCTATAATTGGACCATTGGCATCTGATGGAATGCCTCCAAGATTAATTCCTACTGGTTTATAACTATTAGCAAAAGTGGCAAAAGTGTTGATTTTTTCTGAAACTTTATAGCTAGAGTTACATTTCCGGAAAAGTTAGTGTCTTCTACATCCACTTTAAAGGCTTGATCAGAATATACTTTTTTCTTTAAGGCTAACAATGCAGTATTTGTTGTTTGAAGACCTCCGTAAGTGGTTCTATTATAATCTATTTTTTTCTTGTCATAGTTGTAACGTAAGCCAGTTAATACGTGTAATTTATCGGTAATTGCCCAGTCGGTTTTGTCCAAAAACTGCTCCACTAAACGTGTTTAAAGTAGATTTAGTTTTTATACCATAGCCGTCAAATAATCCGGAGTTTGCCATAGCGGATCAGTTGAGTCTTGTGAAAAACGCCATTGTGCGGAGCCTGACTCTTCAATATGATATGGATCGGTTTTTAAATCTTGTCCAATCCCAAATATCCCTACAACTCCTGTTACTTTTGGTAAAAATGTCCCAGCATAACGAATTTCTTGTGACCATTGTTGGTGTTTTGAAGTAGCTTGAGATAGTCGTAAAACAGATAGTCCAGTAAAATCCCTGTCATTAGATGGATCCCAATTCCAAAAACGCCAAGCTGAGGTGGCTGTAAGTTTTCCATTTCCAATTTTACTATTAATGTTCAATGAAGCGCCACCTAAATCTTGTCCTGAACGCCACGGAGTATCGTGATCAATTTTTCTATCAAATGGATTAGTGCTAGGCAAACTATATCCTAATGAATTGATGATGTTGTTGAATTGTCTGTAAGCTGCTCTATTAGTTTGAACCACACCCGCAATAACTTGAGCATAGCCATCAGGTCTTTGTTTAGAATAATCAACTGCTAAGGTAATATCCGTATTTTCGGTAGGTGTATACAACAACTGTCCACGCACTCCTTGGTTGTTTAAATCGTTAACTTTTTTGCCTGTAACTATATTCTCAATTAATCCGTCGCGTTGTGTTCCAGAAAACGATAATCTAGCTGCAATTTTTTTGCTTAAAGCTCCCGTAATGGAGGCTTTTGCTTGAATGAAACCGTAATTTCCATAACTTAATTCAAGATTAGCGCCCGATGTGAAGCTAGCTTTTCTACTCGTTACGTTAAAAGCTCCTGCAGTAGTGTTTTTGCCAAAAAGAGTTCCTTGAGGTCCGCGTAAAACTTCAATTTGATCCACATCTACAAAATCAAGAGTGGTTGCAGCAGGACGCGCATAATACACTCCGTCTACATAAAAGCCTACTCCAGGATCAATTCCATCATTGGTCAAACCAAAGGTAGAACCTAGTCCTCTAATGTTGATGGTCGTGTTTCTTGGATTAGATGAATACAATTGTACTGAAGGTACTAATTCTTTTAAACGGTTTACATTAAACGCACCCGCTTGTTCTGCTTGTCTTCCTCCGACAACTGAGATTGGAATAGGTACATTTTGTGCTTTTTCAATTCTACGTCTAGAGGTGATGACAACATCATTCAGTTGATTTTCGCTTTTTAAAACGATTTCAATGGGATTAGTAGGCAAGCTTGTAAATCGTAATTCTGCTGTTTGGTGACCTACAAATTGTACAATTAATGTGAAAGGTAATTTTTCTCGTGTATCAATTGTAAACTTTCCATTAGCATCCGTTAATGCATGGTATTTTGTGCCTTTAAGAAGTACATTCGCTAATTCTAAAGGCTGGTTGTTTTTATCCTTAACAACTCCTTCTACATTCCTGTTTGGGGCAAATAAAGTTGTAGTTGTGATTAGTAATAGTAAACTTGTAATTGTTTTGTGTAATAGAGTCATTTTTATTGTATTTTAATTATATGTAAATAGTCGAGTTTTAAATTTATATTTTTTTAACTAGCACATACGAAATAAGTCTTTAAGTAGGATATATACCAAACCTAAAACTTGTATTTTTGTGGTAGTTATTAGAGTTATTGACACCGTGTCACTTAAATTATTAATGTTACAATTATTACCGACTAGTATTAGAATAACTAATACTAACCAAAAATATCACAATAGTAAAAAACTTTGCTAAATTATCTCTCAGGATTGTATTTCCACGATACCTCTCTTCTTCGGGTGAAATATTTTTATTCTACGTTTTCACATCGGAAATAGCTCTAGCAATATCTGCATCTTTGAAATTGTCAGGAATGGTATTTGGTAATTTATTTAAATCATCACTTATGAATAAGATTTTAGTTTTTGAGATATAGTGATTAATTATTAAATCATCTGGAATTTCTGAATTACAATCTCTGCAATAAACTTGTCTCCAAGGTGTATTTTATGCATGTGTCATGCACTCACTCTACACCATTATATTTTCCGTATAAGTTTCAAATCTAGTCTAAAAATTCAGCATTATCACTCGAGATAATATCTTCTTTGTCGGTTGGTAAAGGTTTTTCAACTTCGATTGTCCTTTCACTCTTTATTACTTTATCTAATGAAGGAAAAATTGGTTCATATTCAAGCTTGGTATTTAAGTTTTTAATGGATTTTCTTTCACTTTTAATGTAATACACCAAGCGTGAGAAATATAAACCAGTTTGATTAACTTCATTGAAGTCAATTTGCCAATTTTGGCTTTTTCTTGTATGAAGTAGTTCGCTATTGTCATTGGTGAATAACCCATAAATATTGTAATTATATTTTATTGATATCTAAGCAACTTTTGTTTTAGTTGTTTTTCTTTTTGCAAAGTCAATAAAATTAAGATTAAAAACCATTTGGCTAAATTGTCGGATTGGAAAAAACAACTGTTTGGTTTGTACTTATTTTTTTACCAATGAACTTAATTTTTTATTTTTATCCACTTGATGTCCTTTAGAAAAACAATTATTTATACCCGTTTAATCAATATTACTCACTATTGAAACCACAATTTTCTTTTAATCTAGATAGTTATGGTTTTTTATTTCAAATCAAACAAATAAGCAGCCGAAAAATTAAAATAACACGTGTTTTTTAAATTGGTCTCACTACCAATGGCAGAAGGGAAATTGATGTTGTAACCCAACTCAAAATCAAAAGAATTTGTACTAAATTGAATTGGCAAATTAAGTTGTTTATTAATCAAATAGAATTGTTTATTTGTGGTATAATCTGTTACTATACGACCATTCTGAAAATACGTTCGTGACAACTCTACCGTTAGGTCTCCTGCAATAAGACTAAATTGTGTCTAAAATCCAATCTGTATTGTGGGGTTTTGACTAATTTAAATAATACATAGGTGGTTGAAGCAAGCTGTAAGGCATGGTCTTTACCGAACAAATAAGACCCTGATAGTAGCGTTCCTAACGTTTTTTTCTTGTTTTTAACCCCAAATCCAGCCGTAATATCGTTTTCAAATGAATTAGAAAGACAATTGTTATAAAAATACCTCATGTATGAAGTATAATATTTAAGGTTACTATTTTTCCCTAAACTCTTTCCATAACCAATATTTACAATGGTTAAGTCCCATTTTGGATCAAATTTATTATAATACGCTCCAGATACAGTGGCAGAAAAACCCGAATAATGTAAGTAACTTATTTTTGGCGTAAGACTAAATTGACTCACTCCTATATCTCTTCCTGAAAAGAAGGTTTTATCGTTATAATTTATAGAAAGATACAAAAACTGATACTTTGTAAAAGACGCTAAAACCTCATCCAAGGTTTTACTATTCTCAAATAAACCATCAATAACATCATCTGTTTCTTTATCGGATAATTCTTGAGAGGAAGCTATAAAAACTACTGATAAACAAAAAATTAGGGTCAGAAATTTTTCCACGTATTCATTAAATTAAAAAAGTAAGCAATTGAAATATCAACTACTTACTTAGGCACAAGGTAGTAAAAAAAATTAATTCCTTCTTATTCTTCTCTCTTTTATCTCATTTACTTTCTCTCTAATTTTTCCTTCATTCTGAGAATGTAACTGTTGCCGTTGTTCTTTAGTAAGCGAGGTTTTGAACTCTTCTCTGAATACTTTGGCTTTTTCTCTGTTCTCATTTAACAAAGTTCTTTGCGTTTCAGTTAAAGTAGCTATAAGAGCAGCTTGTTGTTGCTCTTTATTCAATGATTTATCTTTCAGTATTGCTAATTGTTCCGCTGTGAGGGATGCCTTAAACGCTTCTCTATTGGCTTTTACCACATCTCGTTGCTCTTGTAATAGTCTTTGCTGTTCAATAGTGAGTGTTGTAGCACGATCTTTTTCTTGCGCCTGGACAGTTGATACTCCAATGAAAAAGGTGAAAACAAGTAGTATCTTTGTAGTTGTTGGTTTCATCTGATTTTCTTTTAATGCCTATCTTTTATATATCTTCTAATATAGAATTTTCAATGTATTGATTTACTTCTGATTCTTCAACAAATAATGATTTCACTAAGATATCATTTTCATTTTGAACTACATCTTCTTCATTCTTTTTTTTCTTTTTAATTGACTTGTTTTTATTTGATATTTCTACTGCCCTAACAACATTTGTTTGATTTGAATCTAAGGCGCCTAAAGATGTTGTTTTATCTACCTTATATAATTGCGCTACCGCATTCTCTTTAGTTATTACTTGCGGTTTAACGAATTGTATATAAATAAATGCCCCTAAGAGCAAGACTACACTTGCTGCAATTTTTAAAAACGGATTATTTTCAGAAAACAATCTGAAAATTCCTTTTTCTCTCTTAATAGTAATTTCTAAAATTTCATTTTTAGATAACTCGAAATAATTTTTTGGTATATCAAATCCCAAATCTTCCAAATGAATCTTATTCATTTGTTCATCAGTTAATTGACGTTTAACTTTTCTATCTAATTCCATTTCAAGTGTAATTTAAAATTTTACTAATAAATATCTTTAATCTGCCTTTTGTAAAGGTGTTGTTTCTATATTTTGAATTGTACTTTGAATCAAACTTACTGTATTATAATAGGACGTTTTGAGTGTTCCTTCCTTAATTCCTGTAAGGGCTGCAATCTCTCTAAATTTCATATCATCATAATACTTCATATTGAATATTTCTCTTTGTTTGTTTGACAAGCCTGCCAATATTCGTTGTAGTTTTGTCTGAATTTCATTACCCTCAAAAAAAGAATCCTCCATTAAGGTGTCTAAATAACTACTATTTACATCATCTATCGAAACATGGTGCTTTTTTTTATTTTGTTCTATAAACCGAAGTGCTTCATTATAGGCTATTCTATGCATCCATGTGTACAGAGAACTATTCTGTGTGAACTTAGGCAACCCTTTATACACTCTTATAAATGTGTTTTGCAAAACATCATTTGCGTCATCATGCGTAATTACCAATTTTCGAATTAGCCAATACAACTTAACCTGATACATGTCCAGTAACTTCTTGAAAGCAGCATCTTTCTGACTATTACTAATCAGCTTTTTGATAAAATCTTCTTCGCTATTCAATTTTAGCCGTTTTAAAATACTAAAAAAATAATTTCATTTAACTATTAGACCTTCTATATGCAATTTAGTTTAACATATTTTTTTATGATTATAAAAATATGCTTTATATTATCAAACTACAAATAATGACATAATCGTTATTTATAAACAAAAAGGTTACCCAATTGGAGGCAACCTTTTTGCATTTTGAAAAGGGATACTTTCTTTATTAATTTTTGATTCTCAAGAACGCTCCTGTAGCACTAAATTTTAACTTGATTTGAACTCCTGAAGAGGTAACAATAACCACATCAAACGTTCCATCGGATTCTATATGGGCCTCTTTAATTGTTGCGCCGATATAATTTGTTGTAATATAAGTTTTAATAGTTGCTAATAAATTAGCCAAAGCTACTGGTGCCTCATTTGATGGGAAATGATTATTACTATTAGAACTTAAAGAAACAAAATTGCCCGAAGCATCAAATTTTAATTCTAATTTAATTCCTGTTGCAGTCAAGATATAAACTTCAACATTTCCATCTGTTTCTTGTTTTGCATTTACAATAGTAGCTCCTGCATAATTTGTGTTAATATAAGCAGTAATTGCAGAGGACAAAGTACTGATTGCAATTACAGTCCCATTATCTGAATGATGAATATCGTCCGAACTTACTGAAACAAAATCTCCTGAAGCAGAGAAATTAATATTTAATTTAGCTCCAGAAGCGGTTGTAATAAATACATCAAAAGTACCATCCGACTCTTTATGGGCAGATGTTATTGTAGCCCCACTATAATTAGTAGTAATATAGGTTTTAATAGCATCAGCCAAATCTGCTATAGCTATAGGAGTATGCCCATTACTATGGTTGTGTTTATGGTTTCCGTTGGCTTTTAAAGCTTTTGCCGATACAAAAGCCCCGTCTGATTTAAAATTTAATTTTACCTTACTCCCATCTGCAGCAGTCAATAATACATCAAAGCTTCCATCAGATTCAACATGTGCGGCATTAATCACTGCTCCTGCATAATTCGTAGAAATATAAGTAGTTATAGCAGGTAATAAGTCTACAATAGCTACTAAAGTCTGTGTTTTAGCAGATACAAACGCTCCTTTAACTGTAAAATTTAGTTGAATTAAACTTTTCGTATTTGCTGTTGCAACGGTTGATTTTGCAGTTGTGCCAGAGGTATTTGTAATATATACAGCATAAGTCCCGTTCGAATTCAAATTTACTTCGGTAGTAGTGGCGCCAGCATAATTAGAAGAAATATAAGCTGAGGCTGCTGTTGGTAGTGCTGCCGCTGCCACTACTTCATAAGTTGAGTTCGTAGCACTTACTTGAGTCCCAGTTCCAATAGGCTCATCATTAGAACAACTAAAAAGCATTACAGATAATGCAAAAGCTAAAATTGATTTTTGTTGATTTTTCATGTTTTTAAAATTTAAGATTTAAGATTGTTTTTAATTATACTTTTTTGTAACTGATGTCTTTTTTTTAGACCTAAGAAGTCTAATAAAGTTTGAATAATCATGAAAAATAATTTTAAATTTCTCTAATTAGTTACTAAAAACAGCCTTCTTTTGTTTTATATCGAAATTATAACATTCACAAAATCAGTTATTTTATTTTAGCAATATTGGGAAGAATTCATTTAATTTAGAGTTTGTTAAATATACATTATCTTTTTGCTAGAAATATTCCTCCTATTATTGTTGCTAGTGATAATGGAAGTAGAGCGGATTGAATTTTATTGGAACTAGAATCTTTTAAATTAGTTGTATTTACTTGAGCAAGGAGTAAGTTCATTTTTTCAATCTCATTCTCTATTTTTTCTTTTTCTAGTTTTGTTTCTTTATGTTTTAATATTTCAACGTCTCTCCTTCTAATAGCATTGTCAGCTCTTTTCATTTCAACTTGTGCTTTATAGTCTGCACTTTCTAAATTAGCAGTTAGTCGTTTAATTTCGCGTTCTTTTTTTTGCAGTTCATCTTCAAGTTTTATTTCTCTCAAGGTTGGGTCTCCAATTTTGTCATATGAATCCTTGTGTATTTCTAATAGACTAGCGCTCCACTCTGATAAGGAGATATTATGTTTTGCTGCAATTTTAGTAAATTCTGCTTTTTGCTCTGCTGTTACTTTAGTACTTAAAGTAATATTTCTGTTATTTGAATTTTCCATTTTTTTCTTTTTTTATTAGTAGTATTAATTTATTTTGAGGTATACCTAAGAAATACCTAAGGTATACTTAAGGTTTACGTCAGGTAGATTTAATGTTTACCTCTCTTCTGCTTATAATCTGCATGAATTTTGAACCTATTTTTAGGTTGAATTTTGTTCTTCGTATATTTTTGAATTACCGATTAAATGATTTAGGTTTTCTGATTTCATTGTATTGCCCTCCATTGATATCTTAATTTTATTTTTAAAATTTAATTGCAAAGTTAAAATTTATTTCTAACTTCGCACTTGTTGGAACAAAAAATTTTTTTTTAACAAAAATTTTTAAAAGTATGAAAAGAAACGATTATATTCGATTAGGAGAAATTTTGAGTGACAAATTCATTCTTGCTCCTAATATCGGATTGACCTCAAAACAGGTCAGTTTTTGGAAGTCAAAGCAAATTATTCCTTTTTTAGAAAAAGACCAAAAGGGATTCTTGAATATTCCAGAAGCATTATGGATATTAATTGTAAATGAATTAGCGGAAATAGGTTTAGATACAAAACGTATAGCGACACTTGCATCTGATATTTGGAAAAAACCAATGGAAGAAAAGTATGCAGATAAGGTGCTTAAAAGAGAATTAGATAATAATAAACAATTACACGAATTAGATAAGAATTGGATAAAACACTTCTTGGGATTTGAACCTATTATGGATACTGTCTTTAGAAAAGAAATCAACCCCTTTACTAATGCAATTAAAACTTGTCTTTTTGAAAAAAGCAATATTATTTCTTTGATTTATTGCCCTAGAACAGGAGAGCATTTTTTTAATCTAAATTCAGTTAGTCTTACATCGGATTTGAATAATTTGTGTTTTAGAAAAACGCTGATTTCAATCCCTTTGGTTCCACTTTTAGAAAAAATTGTTGGATTTCAAATTCAGAAAAGAGAAGCTGATTTAGATTATTTATCATCATTAGAAAATCAATTAAGAAGGGTTTTGTTTTTCGACCGTCCTAAATTACTAGAGATAGAGTTAGAAAAAGAAGGAGATGTTAAAGTATTTACGATAACCGAACAGCATAAAAAAGCGGAAGAGCTTGCTAAATTCTTCTTGAATAATAAATTGCCTTTAGGGGCCAAAATTTTAATTGAGACTAGAGCTCAAGGTAATTTTAAAGTAACTATTAAAGCATAGAATATGTATATTGTAGCACTCAATCGGTCCCTGAGAATTCAGCCCGTGTTTATCTCGACACGGTATGGACCAACAAAATTTCCAATCTAGTGAATTAGAGTTTCTATTGGATTATGACGCGATTATTGCAATCGCACCAAATTTACAAACAGTGCTTTCAAAAGAAACTGCTTTTGAGTTTTCAAAGCAGTTATATCAATTGACAAAATTAGTTTACGAAAAATACAAAGATGAAAAAGAAGAATTTAATACTTAGTGATTTTAACAACGCTATAGTTTGGTCTTACACTAGAGTATCTACAAAAGACCAGTTTGTTAATAATGGAAGTATAGAAACTCAAGTAAATAAAATTAAATCTTTTGCTAAAGAGAATAACCTGATTATTACTGAAGAGTTTGATGCTGAATATGAAAGTTCAAAACGGATCAATACTCAGAGTACACTCCGTGAGTTGATGGAGAAAATTAAAAAGACTCCAGCCTCAAAAAGACCTAAGATTATTTTAATTTGGTCTCCCAGTCGGTTTGGTAGGGCAGGGGCAGAACATATACAATTATTTGTAAGTTTAAGAAAAGATTACAACGTATATCTGTATTCTGTAAGTACAAATAACCATACATTTAATGAGAGGGCAGAGAATGAGTTTTCTACCCAATTGTTATATGCACAGAAAGAAAACTTTAGCAGACAAGATACTATTATTCCTGGATTGATTAATGCTTTAGAGAATGGAAAAGTATATGGGAGAACTCCAAGAGGTTATGACCATTTCGGGCCTAGGGTAACTGATCCAACCAAAGTACAGGCCTTTCAAGAAATAAAGATTAATGAAGAAGGGAGATATTTAAAGGAAGCCTTTAAGAAGAAAATTTATGAAGGTTATCCTGACTCGGAAATTATAAAATGGTTGGACTCTAAAGGAGTAAAAATTTCAAAGCAACGAATTTCTGAAATGTGGAGAAACCAATTTTATACTGGAAGAATATCCAATTCGCTATTGGAAGGAAAATTAGTAAAAGGTAATTGGGAACCTTTGATAACTTTAAGAGAATTTAATCAATTGCAACGACTCTTAACTCAGTCAAAACAATTAGGTGTTGCTAAACTCTCAGGAAAGGAAGCTACTCCATTAGCACCTAAATTTCTATTGTGTGCAGATTGCGATAATACAATGACATCGTACCTAAATAAGTCAAAACAAATTTATTATTATAAGTGCAATTGTTGCAATAAGACTTTAAATGCTGAAACATCTAATCGCTCTTTGAACAAAGGGGTGCATGAACAGTTTTATGATGTTTTAAATCAGTTGGCCTTTTCAAAAGAATTACACGATTTGTTCTCTGTCCAATTGAAGAAAATAATGGAAGATGATATGGCGAATCTTTCGGAGCGAAAAAGAGTATTGTCAAGAGATATAAATGACTTGAAAGAAGCGTATGATAAAATGGAATTTCGTTATGCTATGAATGAAATCTCAAAAGATATTTTTGATAGACAAGGCAAAAAACTAAAAGAAGAGATAGACCAAAAAGTAAAAGATTTAGAATTTATGCCTTCAAAAAAATCGAACCTTGAAAAAGGGATGAAATATTTTTTGAAAATCGCTGAGAACCCCAGTAAATTCTATACTTCTTTAGATTACAATAAAAAAAGAAGGTTCCAATCTTTACTGTTTCCAACAGGTTTACTTTATTCAATCAAAAATCGAAATTATCGAACCTCAAAAACAAGTAAATTATTCGAGTTAACTGCCAGTTTTTCAAGCACATACGGAGGTAAAAAAGAAAAAAAACCATCCTCAAAATGAAGATGGTTCCTGTTTAGTAGCGGGAACAGGACTCGAACCTGTGACCTTCGGGTTATGAGCCCGACGAGCTGCCTACTGCTCTATCCCGCGATGTTTCGGGTGCAAATATACAACGAAATTCGACTATTGCAACAAAAAAATTAAAAAATCTTTTATTTCTTCTATTGGCTTGATATAACTACCTTTGCCAAAAATTAAAACGCAGTAAATGGCACACAAAGCAGGTTTTGTAAACATCATTGGAAATCCAAACGTAGGAAAATCAACTTTAATGAATGCTTTCGTTGGCGAAAGGTTGTCTATCATTACGTCTAAAGCGCAAACCACGCGTCATAGAATTTTGGGTATTGTAAACGGAGAAGATTTTCAATTGGTTTTGTCAGACACACCTGGAATCATCAAACCCGCATATGAAATGCAGGAATCGATGATGAACTTTGTGAAGTCAGCCTTCGAAGACGCTGATGTTTTGATTTATATGGTCGAAATAGGTGAACAAGAGTTAAAAGACGATGCCTTTTTTAATAAAATCATCCACGCCAAAATTCCGGTCTTGTTATTGTTGAACAAAATCGATAATTCGAATCAAGAACAATTGGAAGAACAAGTGGCTTTCTGGACAGCTAAAGTACCTAATGCAGAAATTTTCCCAATCTCAGCATTGCAAAATTTTAATGTGCCTGAAGTTTTTGGACGCATCATCGAATTGCTTCCAGAATCGCCAGCCTATTACCCAAAAGACCAATTGACGGATAAACCAGAACGTTTTTTTGTGAACGAAACCATTCGCGAAAAAATCTTGTTGAATTACAGCAAAGAAATTCCGTATGCAGTAGAAGTCATTACCGAAGAATTTCTAGAAGACGACAATATCATCCGTATTCGTTCATTGATTATGGTGGAACGCGATACGCAAAAAGGAATTATCATTGGTCACAAAGGTGCTGCTTTGAAAAAAGTAGGAATGGATTCTCGCGCCGATTTAGAGCAGTTTTTTGGCAAACAAATTCATATTGAATTGTACGTAAAAGTCAATAAAAATTGGCGAAGCAATGCCAATATGTTAAAACGTTTTGGGTACAATCAATAATTTTCTTGGCGTGACCACAAGGGTCAGGCTATCCGTTTCAATCTTTTTAAGTTGACTGAGGTTCTCGAAGGCAACTTAAAAAGGATTTCTACTACTATCCTTCACGCACACGCGAGTAGCTTAAAAATAATAGTGTACCTTTGCAAAATATTTCAAATTAGATTATGAACAACATAGTAGCCATAGTAGGAAGACCTAATGTAGGAAAATCAACTCTTTTTAATCGTTTAATTCAACGAAGAGAAGCTATTGTAGATTCAGTTTCAGGGGTAACCCGAGATAGAAACTACGGAAAAAGTGAGTGGAACGGAAAAGAGTTTTCTGTTATCGATACAGGAGGATATGTGCGTGGATCGGATGATGTATTCGAGGGTGAGATTCGTAAACAAGTAGAATTAGCAATCGATGAGGCTGATGTAATCATCTTTGTGGTTGATGTGGAAGAAGGGATTACGCCTATGGACGAAACGGTAGCCAAGTTATTACGCAAAGTTACTAAACCGGTTTTGTTAGCTGTAAATAAGGTGGACAATGCCATGCGTGAGAAGGATGCAGTAGAGTTTTATAATCTTGGTTTAGGCGATTATTTCACTTTTGCGAGTATTTCAGGAAGTGGAACGGGAGATTTGTTAGATGCTTTAATTGATGCTTTTCCTGAAAAACCAGAACCAAAAGAAGAAGATAAAGAATTGCCTCGTTTTGCTGTGGTAGGAAGACCCAATGCAGGTAAATCGAGTTTTATTAATGCTCTAATTGGGCAAGATCGCTTCATGGTGACTGATATTGCTGGAACTACACGAGATGCGATTGATACTAAATTTGACCGTTTTGGTTTTGAATTCAACTTGGTAGATACAGCAGGGATTCGTCGTAAAGCAAAAGTAAAAGAAGATTTAGAATTTTATTCGGTAATGCGTTCTGTACGAGCGATTGAACATGCCGATGTTTGTATATTAGTTATTGATGCTACCCGTGGATTTGAAGGGCAAGACCAAAGTATTTTTTGGTTGGCTGAGAAAAACCGTAAAGGACTGGTGATTTTGGTAAACAAATGGGATTTGGTCGAAAAAGATACCATGTCCACCCGCGATTACGAAGAAAAAATTAAAAAAGAGTTAATGCCATTTACGGATGTGCCAATTTTATTTGTATCGGCTTTAACTAAACAGCGATTATTGAAGGCATTGGAAGCAACGGTTAGAGTGTTTGATAATAGACAACAACGTATTCCAACATCTAAATTCAATGAATTCATGTTGAAAGTAATTGAAGCGTATCCGCCACCAGCTACTAAAGGGAAGTATGTAAAAATTAAATATTGTATGCAATTGCCAACACAAACGCCACAGTTTGTATTCTTTGCTAACTTGCCGCAATATGTAAAAGAACCTTATAAAAGGTATTTGGAAAACAAAATAAGAGAAAAATGGGACTTCTCTGGAGTGCCAATCGATATTTATATTAGAGAGAAATAATAAAAAAGTCCCGAGAAATCGGGACTTTTTGTTGTTGTAATGGAGTTAGTATTTTAAATCAAAATAGTAAAGTTTTTGGAAATTTTAAAATGCAATTCCAAATTGTATTCCAACACTAATAGAGGCATCATGATTGTTGCCAAATCGAACAGGAAAAGGCATGGAAACATAATAATTGTGGTCGGTATGTTTTTTTATTACTTTAGCTATTACGGGAGTAAACCCATAGCGTCCTGATGTTTCAAAAGCCAATCTACCAGCAAAAGTATATCCTTTTTTCAATCGAACTAATAAACCTGGATGGATTAGAATGTTACTAACTTTACTTATTTGGTTATCACTTTTTATTGTAGGTACAATTTCAAATGAGAAGCCTATTTTTTCATTTTTCCAAAGATTTAAACCTATTGGCATTCCAACAGCATAATAATCGTTAAAATTTGTGGTTGTTTCGTTAGCTGAAAAAGTCACCAAAGGGTGAAGAATAGCAATAAACCCCGTAATTTTAGGAAAAGTTTCTTTTTCATTTTGGGCTGTTGCATTCAATGAAAATAGTATTGTAAATAGTATTGTAAATAGTAATAAAATTAATAATGGTGATTTTTTCATTGCAGTAAATTTGAATATGATAGTTTACAAATATAGTCCATAATGAAAAAAAACACCCCATTCAATGAGTTGGATGTGGTGTTTTTTTAAATAGGAGGATATTAAAGATTGTATCTCAAAGTAATTCCATAGGTCCTTTGATCTCCTAAAACTCCAGCATAGTGTCCTGCATTTCCAGAGGCTGGTAACAATTGCTCAAAGTAATTTTTGTCTAATAAGTTACGTCCCCAAAGATAGACCGATAAGCCTTCCGAAGCTCTAAATCCAACACGTCCATTAAAAATACTGTATCCTTGGATATTTAAGTATTTTGAAGGAGTTGCACTTGATGAAAAGCTTGATCTTGAATAGGAATCAATAGCAATAAAAAACCTTCCTTTGTTACCAAAAAACTGTCCTTCTTTAGATAGATCTCCTCCTAAAGTCCCTGCCCATTTTGAAATTCCAGGTAAGGTTCCGCCAGATACATCTTTAGAATAAATAGAGACACCATTTACTTTTAATCCGGTCTCTTCTAATGGTAGAGGAGCGTTTTTAAAGCTAATGTATTTACCCTCATTATACGTTATTGCTGCGTTAAAGGATAGATATTGGTTAATTGTTATTCTTGAATCGGCTTCAAAACCTCGTACTCTTACTTTTTCAGCATTGGCAAGATAGCCACGATTTAAAGTAGGATCTTCACTTTGAACTAAGGTTTGGTAGTTATCAATATCGGTATTAAAAATGGTTAGATTAATTGTAGTACTATTAAATGGGGTTGATTTGATACCGATTTCATAATGATTTACTTTTTCAGGTTTAATTTTAGCCAAAGCTATAATTGGACCATTGGCATCTGATGGAATGCCTCCAAGATTAATTCCTACTGGTTTATAACTATTAGCAAAAGTGGCAAAAGTGTTGATTTTTTCTGAAACTTTATAGGCTAGAGTTACATTTCCGGAAAAGTTAGTGTCTTCTACATCCACTTTAAAGGCTTGATCAGAATATACTTTTTTCTTTAAGGCTAACAATGCAGTATTTGTTGTTTGAAGACCTCCGTAAGTGGTTCTATTATAATCTATTTTTTTCTTGTCATAGTTGTAACGTAAGCCAGTTAATACGTGTAATTTATCGGTAATTGCCCAGTCGGTTTGTCCAAAAACTGCTCCACTAAACGTGTTTAAAGTAGATTTAGTTTTTATACCATAGCCGTCAAATAATCCGGGAGTTTGCCATAGCGGATCAGTTGAGTCTTGTGAAAAACGCCATTGTGCGGAGCCTGACTCTTCAATATGATATGGATCGGTTTTTAAATCTTGTCCAATCCCAAATATCCCTACAACTCCTGTTACTTTTGGTAAAAATGTCCCAGCATAACGAATTTCTTGTGACCATTGTTGGTGTTTTGAAGTAGCTTGAGATAGTCGTAAAACAGATAGTCCAGTAAAATCCCTGTCATTAGATGGATCCCAATTCCAAAAACGCCAAGCTGAGGTGGCTGTAAGTTTTCCATTTCCAATTTTACTATTAATGTTCAATGAAGCGCCACCTAAATCTTGTCCTGAACGCCACGGAGTATCGTGATCAATTTTTCTATCAAATGGATTAGTGCTAGGCAAACTATATCCTAATGAATTGATGATGTTGTTGAATTGTCTGTAAGCTGCTCTATTAGTTTGAACCACACCCGCAATAACTTGAGCATAGCCATCAGGTCTTTGTTTAGAATAATCAACTGCTAAGGTAATATCCGTATTTTCGGTAGGTGTATACAACAACTGTCCACGCACTCCTTGGTTGTTTAAATCGTTAACTTTTTTGCCTGTAACTATATTCTCAATTAATCCGTCGCGTTGTGTTCCAGAAAACGATAATCTAGCTGCAATTTTTTTGCTTAAAGCTCCCGTAATGGAGGCTTTTGCTTGAATGAAACCGTAATTTCCATAACTTAATTCAAGATTAGCGCCCGATGTGAAGCTAGCTTTTCTACTCGTTACGTTAAAAGCTCCTGCAGTAGTGTTTTTGCCAAAAAGAGTTCCTTGAGGTCCGCGTAAAACTTCAATTTGATCCACATCTACAAAATCAAGAGTGGTTGCAGCAGGACGCGCATAATACACTCCGTCTACATAAAAGCCTACTCCAGGATCAATTCCATCATTGGTCAAACCAAAGGTAGAACCTAGTCCTCTAATGTTGATGGTCGTGTTTCTTGGATTAGATGAATACAATTGTACTGAAGGTACTAATTCTTTTAAACGGTTTACATTAAACGCACCCGCTTGTTCTGCTTGTCTTCCTCCGACAACTGAGATTGGAATAGGTACATTTTGTGCTTTTTCAATTCTACGTCTAGAGGTGATGACAACATCATTCAGTTGATTTTCGCTTTTTAAAACGATTTCAATGGGATTAGTAGGCAAGCTTGTAAATCGTAATTCTGCTGTTTGGTGACCTACAAATTGTACAATTAATGTGAAAGGTAATTTTTCTCGTGTATCAATTGTAAACTTTCCATTAGCATCCGTTAATGCATGGTATTTTGTGCCTTTAAGAAGTACATTCGCTAATTCTAAAGGCTGGTTGTTTTTATCCTTAACAACTCCTTCTACATCTGTTTGGGCAAATAAAGTAGTTGTGATTAGTAATAGTAAACTTGTAATTGTTTTGTGTAATAGAGTCATTTTTATTGTATTTTAATTATATGTAAATAGTCGAGTTTTAAATTTATTTTTTTTAACTAGCACATACGCATGTACGTATAATGAAAAGAGTTTTTTACTTGACTAAATTGTTGTAGAGGTTTGGCTGTACTAAACTGAATTGAATTCGTTTTCATGATTTACATTTTTTATTTACGAGTGCAAATATATAATTAATTCTATAAAAATAGTAGAGTTTAAAAAATATTTTTTTATTTTTTTACTAAAGAGGCGATAGTAATGCCTTGCATGGCTTTTAAAGTTTCTTCGCGAATAGCAATTAAACCGTGTCGTAAGGCGCATTCTGACTCACTTTTGCAATCAGAACAAGGTTCGTAAAAATTCAAAGAAGCACACGGAAGTAGTGCAATGGCTCCATCAAATAAGCGATGAATATCAGCTAATGTGATTTCATCAGATGATTTAATGAGGTAATAGCCGCCAAATTTTCCTTGCTTGCTACCTACAAAATGACCTCTTTTTAAATCTAATAAAATTTGCTCTAGAAACTTTTTGGGTATTGCAGCTGTATCTGCAATTTCTATAGTACGCGCAATGTAACCTGGTTCTTGTTGGGCAAGAAACAATAAGGCTTTAAGTGCGTATTTAGTTTTATGTGAAAGCATCTGCTACAGTTATTGATACAAATATAATTCAATTGATTAGAAATCAAAATAAATTACCAACTTCCGCTGGAACCTCCTCCAGAGAATCCGCCTCCGCCAAAACCTCCTCCGAAGCCTCCGCCACCAAATCCACCATCTGACGAACTTCCAAAACTACCACCACCACTTCTGCCAAGGCTGCTTAAAACAAGAATGTCTAATAGGCTTGGGCCTCCGCCAAAACCACCAGAACCTCCTGAATTACTGCCTCCTCTTTTATTTCTTGAGAATAAAATCAAGACAATAACTATGATGACTATAAAAGGGAGTAGCGGAAAATTTTCTCCTTTATTATGCTTTCGGGTTCCTTTGTATTTTCCTTTGAAAACATCAATGATTGCAGTTGTTCCTTTATCTAATCCGTTATAATAACTTCCTGCTTTGAATTCGGGAATGATTATATTTCTAATGATTTCTCCACCAGTTCCTGCGGTTAATCGATCTTCCAAGCCATAACCCGGATTGATAGCTATTTTCTTTTCGGCTTTGGCCAATAAAATAATCACCCCATTGTCTTCTTTGGCTTGACCAATTCCCCAAGTTTGTGCCCAGTTGGTTGCTAATTGGCTCACGTCTTCGCCTTTTAGGCTTTCAATGGTAATGACAACAATTTGAGTTGAGGTAGAATCCGAATAGCGAACTAATTTTTCTTCTAACTGCGCTTTTTCATTGGCGTTAAGTACTTGGGCATAATCATACACCGAAGTTTGAAACTCAGGTTTTTCTGGAATGATAAACTGGGCAAAACCAATTTGTGTGATAAAAAAACAAACGAGCAATTTCAAGAAAGTAGGAGTAGGTTGTGTCGCTTTCATTATCCTTTTGAGATTTCGTTTGATAATTCGTTAGTATCGTCAATTTGCCAAGGGAAATAGGTTTTTAGCTGTTCGCCGGCTTTGGTAATCCCATCAATTAATCCTTGTTTGAAGTTACCTTGTTTGAATTGAGCCGCCATAATTTCTTTGGTACTCTCCCAAAAATCAGGAGCTACCACCTCATTGATTCCTTTGTCTCCGCAGATGACAAACTGTTTGTCGGCAACAGCCAAATAAATCAAAACGCCGTTTTGCAATTGCGTTTCATTCATTTTTAATTCATAAAAAACTTCCAAAGCCCTATCAAAAGGGACTTTGGAAGTCGTTTGTTCTATATGTACTCGTATTTCGCCAGAAGTGTTTTTTTCGGCCAAGCGGATGGCTTCCACAATTTCGTTTTCGTCTTCCTGGGTTAAAAAAATAGTATCTGGTTGCATAAGAGGAACAGGATTGAATTAGAATTTTACTTCTACAGGTTTATCAGCTCCAGTAGAGGCCTCAAAATACGGTTTTTCTTTAAAACCAAACATTCCTGCAAAGATTGAATTTGGAAACGTTTTGATATGGGTATTGTATGGTTTTACCGCCTCATTAAAACGCGTTCTAGCCGTTAAGATTTGGTTTTCAGTGCTTGCTAATTCGTCTTGTAGTTTCAAGAAGTTTTCATTGGCTTTCAAGTCAGGGTATTTTTCCACTGAAACTAATAATCGAGATAAAGAGCTGCTTACGCCACTTTGTGCTGAGTTGAAAGCGGCTAATTGTTCTGGGCTAATGTTCGTTGGGTCAACAGTTACAGAAGTAGCTTTGGCTCTTGCCGAAATGACAGCAGTCAACGTGCTTTTTTCAAAATCAGCAGCGCCTTTTACGGTATTCACTAAGTTGCCAATCAAATCATTTCTTCTTTGATATGAAGTTTGAACATTACCCCAAGCCTCGTGGATATCTTGCTCGTAAGTTACTGCGGTGTTGTTGATTCCTTTTACCCAACCGTAGATTCCAAATACTACTACAGCTGCTATAATCCAAGGTAAGAATTTTTTAAAGTCCATTTTTAATTTAGTTTAAGGTTGATTGTTTATTTGTTGTTTTTAAAATTGATTTTTACAGTTCGTTTTTGATACTCAATAATTGTGCCTTAATGGTTTCTAGTTTATTGATGATGTCAAATTTGTCTAAAGTTTTCTTTTGGCCTTCTTTCAAATGGGTTTTAGCACCTTCTAAAGTAAAGCCTCTTTCTTTGACCAAATGAAAAATTAGTTGGAGGTTTTTGACATCTTCTGGGGTAAACATTCGATTGCCTTTGGCATTTTTCTTGGGTTTTAAAATGTCAAATTCACTATCCCAAAAACGAATAAGTGATGCATTTACTCCAAAAGCTTTGGCTACTTCGCCAATGCTGTAATACCTTTTGTCTGCTGATAAATTGATGTGCATTAGTCTAATGATTGATTTTCTTGATTAGCCACTTTTGAAATGGCAACATATTCCACTGCCGAGATATTTCCATAATAAAAATTGAGCGGATTCACAGCTTTATTATTTTTATGAACTTCATAATGTAGGTGAGGCGCTTCCGATCGTCCAGTGCTACCCACATACCCGATGATGTCTCCTCTTTTCACTCTTTGTCCCGCACGCGCTTTG
The DNA here is from genome assembly GCF_029866485.1 of Flavobacterium keumense. NCBI lineage: Bacteria > Pseudomonadati > Bacteroidota > Flavobacteriia > Flavobacteriales > Flavobacteriaceae > Flavobacterium > Flavobacterium keumense. The sequence goes on along the minus strand of NZ_CP092332.1, from coordinate 75,457 downwards.
TATTTGCTTAAATGCGCATACAAGGTTTCATAACCATAACCGTGCCGAATCACAATATGATTCCCAAAACCAGAGGCCGTGTTGTCAGCTTTAGCCACGACACCATCACCGGTGGCATAAATTGGGGTGCCTGTTTTGGCAGTAAAGTCCATTCCTTCGTGCATTTTTCGCACTTTCGTAAACGGATCAGAACGGTAGCCAAAACCTGACGCCATTCGTTTTAAATTTTCATTTTTGACAGGCTGAATGGCAGGAATGGCACTCAATAAATGGTCTTTTGCTTTAGCTAACTGTAATATTTCATCTAAAGATTTTGATTGAATAGCCAATGCTTTTGACAAAATATCTACGCGTTCTGTTGTGTTTTTTACCAATGCTGAATTGTCAAAACCTTCCAATTCGGCATACTTGTTTTTGCTTTTAAAACCCGCTTTTCTTTCTTCATCAGAAATAGGTGCGGTGTTGAAATACGTACGGTATAAATTGTTGTCGCGATCTTCAATAGCTGCTGTGACAGCATTTAATTCGTCTATTTTTTTATTTAAAATGGCATAATGCAATTTCAAATTGTCAATTTCACGAGCCTGTAAACGGTCTTTTGGAGTTTCAAAATAAGGAGTGTTCAATAAAATCACAAACATCAAAAATCCAAACAAGGCCGAAGCAACTAAAAACAATAAAACAACGCCAATTTTCTTCGCTTTTTTTGTTTTTATTTTTCGATACGCCAGATTTTCAGAATCGTAATAATATTTTACTTTCGACATATTTTAAAATACCCTATTTTTGCACTTCGTAAAAAAGTTAGACGAACAAATTTAATAAATGTTTCATTGGTTCGCTTCTTTTTTGATAATAAAAAAGTTGATGTGTCGATTTGGTTATTCGTTTATACGAAAACCAATTAAACATTAACCTAATAAACGAATAAACAATACAAATGAAATCACACGACGTACGTAAACAATTTTTGGACTTTTTTCAAAGCAAAGGACACTTAATAGTTCCTTCAGCACCTATCGTTCTAAAGGACGATCCTACCCTGATGTTTAATAATTCAGGAATGGCGCAGTTCAAAGAATACTTTTTAGGTAATGGAACCCCAAAAAGTCAACGTATAGCCGATACGCAAAAATGTCTTCGTGTTTCTGGAAAACATAACGATTTAGAGGATGTAGGTTTTGATACCTACCACCACACTATGTTTGAAATGTTAGGGAACTGGTCTTTTGGTGATTATTTCAAGAAAGAAGCCATCAACTGGGCTTGGGAATTATTGACTGAAGTGTATAAAATTCCAAAAGAAAATTTGTACGTTTCTGTTTTTGAAGGAAATCCAGACGAAAATGTACCTTTTGATCAAGAGGCTTGGGATTTATGGAAGGAATTGATTGATGAAGACCGCATTATTTTAGGAAATAAAAAAGACAATTTCTGGGAAATGGGTGACCAAGGGCCTTGTGGACCTTGTTCTGAAATTCACGTGGATTTGCGTTCAGCAGAGGAGAAAGCGTTAGTTTCTGGTAAAAGTTTGGTGAATAACGATCATCCACAAGTGGTTGAAATTTGGAACAACGTATTTATGGAATTCAACCGTAAAGCTGATGGTTCTCTAGAAAAATTACCAGCGCAACACGTCGATACCGGAATGGGATTTGAGCGTTTGTGTATGGCATTACAAGGAAAAACTTCGAATTACGATACGGATGTTTTTTCACCGCTAATTGAAAAAGTTGAACAAATTACAGGTTTACAATACACTTCAAACGAAATTCAAAACATTTCGGAAGAACAAAATAAAATCAATATTGCTATTCGTGTGGTGGCAGATCACGTTCGTGCGGTAGCTTTTGCTATTGCGGATGGTCAATTGCCATCGAATACTGGTGCGGGTTATGTTATTCGTCGTATTTTGCGTCGTGCCATCCGTTACGGATTTACATTTTTGAATACGAAAGAACCATTTATTTATCAATTGGTTGCGGTATTGTCGAATCAATTAAGTGAGTTTTTTCCAGAAATCAAATCGCAACAAACCTTGGTTACCAATGTGATTCGCGAAGAGGAAGCATCATTTTTAAGAACCTTGGATCAAGGATTACAGTTATTAGAAAATGTAATGAATCAAACTACTGGGACTGAAATTTCAGGAGAAAAAGCATTTGAATTATACGATACTTTCGGATTTCCAATTGACTTAACTGCTTTGATTCTAAGAGAAAGAGGCTACCAATTAGACGAAGTTGGTTTTGAAAAAGCCATGCAAGAACAAAAATCCCGTTCGCGTGCTGCTTCAGAAGTTTCAACCGAAGATTGGTCGGTTCTGATCCCTGGAAATGTAGAAACTTTTGTGGGTTACGACCAAACAGAAAATGAAGTTAAAATTTCGAGAATCAGAAAAATTGACAGTAAAAAAGATGGGGTTTTGTACCAAATCGTTTTAGATAGTACACCATTTTATCCAGAAGGTGGAGGGCAAGTAGGAGACAAAGGAACTTTGGTTTCGGCGAATGAGACTATAGAAATCATCGATACTAAAAAAGAAAACAATTTGATTTTGCATTTAGCGAAGCAATTGCCCGAAAATGTAACGGCTAGTTTTGTGGCAAAAGTAAATACCGATTTAAGAACCTTATCGTCTCGCAATCACTCGGCTACACACTTGATGCATCAAGCCTTGAGAAGTATTTTAGGAACTCATGTGGAGCAAAAAGGATCTTTGGTTAACCCGAATTATTTGCGTTTTGACTTTTCTCATTTTTCTAAAATGACAGAAGAAGAATTACAAGCAGTTGAAGATTTTGTAAATGCACGAATTCAAGAGCAATTGCCTTTGATAGAAAGAAGAAGTATTCCAATTCAACAAGCTTTAGACGAAGGGGCTATGGCCTTGTTTGGTGAGAAATATGGAGATAACGTTCGTGCGATTAAATTTGGTGAAAGCATGGAATTGTGTGGTGGAATTCACGTGAAAAATACGGCTGAAATCTGGCATTTCAAAATTGTATCCGAAGGCGCGGTGGCGGCTGGAATTCGTCGTATCGAGGCCATTACAAGTGATGCTGTAAAAGCGCATTTTGCTTCATATGAAACTACTTTGAATGAGATTAAAGGTGCTTTGAAAAATCCACAAGATATTTTGAAAGCCGTTCATAATTTACAAGAAGAAAACGCTAAGTTGGCAAAACAAATTGAGGCTTTGATGAAAGACAAAGTGAAAAATTTGAAAGCAAGTTTAGCTGTACAAATACAAGAGGTGAATGGTATTCAATTCTTGGCTACACAAGTCGATTTGAATCCAGAAGGAGCTAAAGATTTGGCTTATGAATTAGGGAATTTAGGAACTAATTTATTTTTAGTTTTGGCTACAGCCGAGGAAGATAAACCGATGTTAACCTGCTTTATCTCTAAAGAATTAGTAGCTACTAAAGGCCTAAATGCAGGACAAGTAGTTCGTGAATTAGGGAAGTATATTCAAGGAGGAGGAGGAGGACAGCCGTTCTTTGCTACCGCTGGCGGAAAGAATGTTGCTGGAATTGCTGAAGCCTTAACCAAAGCCGTCGATTTTATAAAATAATACACTATAATAGTTTATTGAAGCCCTTTTAAAGTAATGCTTTTTAAGGGCTTTGTTATGAAGTAAAAAATTAACTTTATGAATGACCATTTATTTTTAAAATAATCGTAATTTGTAGTAGCAAAATAAAGAAAATGAAGTTTACCACTCTCGTACCTATTCCAAATTCAAATCATCCTATAGACTACAGTGCTAAAATAGTCTCTTTAGGATCGTGTTTTGCCTTGAATATGGGAGATAAGTTCGATTATTTTAAATTCCAAAATACAACCAATCCGTTTGGGATTATTTTTAATCCGGTGTCTATTGAAAAGTTAGTAGTGCGCGCGGTAAATTTAAAAAAGTTTACAGAGGAGGACATCTTTTTTCACAATGAACGCTTTCATTGTTACGAAGTACATTCTGATTTGAGTTGGGGCAATAAGCAAGAATTTCTAGATAGCCTCAATGCATTGGTTGAATCGACTCATCAAAAAATAAAAGAGGCGACTCATTTTTTGATTACTTATGGAACCTCTTGGGTATATCGAGAAAAAAATAATGGTGCTGTTGTGGCTAATTGTCATAAAATGTCTCAATCGCATTTTGATAAACATATTCTGCCTGTAGCAATTATTGAAGCTTCCATTCAAAATACGGTAGATGCGATTCGGCAATTGAATTCCAATTGTGCTTTTGTATTTACAATTTCCCCTGTGCGCCATATCAAAGACGGTTTTGTAGAAAATCAGCAAAGTAAAGCTCATTTAATAACGGCTTTGCAAAATTTACTGTCTGGTCATTTGTTGGACAAAGCCAATTACTTTCCAGCCTATGAAATCATGATGGACGAATTACGGGACTACCGTTTTTATGGAGATGATTTATTGCATCCAAGTACTATGGCGATTGATTATATCTGGCAACGTTTTAGAGAGACTACGATTTCACAAACTATAGCTTCTACCTTAGATGAAGTAGATGCAATTCAGAAAAGCTTGTTGCATAAGCCCTTCAATTCAAATTCTGAAAGTCACCAAAAGTTCCAATTTAAATTGCAGGAAAAAATCAAGAAATTACACGAAGACTATCCTTTTATTCGGTTTTAATTATCCAATTAATTGATTGAATAAATCTTGCTTTTCGTTGATGTAATTGTACTGAAAACCTCTTTCAGTCATCTTTGTTTTAATAGGATTGATGTCGTTTTTGTTTTTCAATTCTAGACCCACCACAACAGGAGCTGATTCGCGATTGTTCTTTTTGGTAAATTGAAAATAGGTAATATCATCATCAGGTCCTAGAATTTCGTTCACAAATTCTTTTAGTGAACCGGGTCTTTGAGGAAATTGGATGATAAAGTAATGCATTAATCCTTCGTACAAAAGGGAACGTTCTTTAATCTCGGCGGTACGTTCAATGTCGTTATTACTTCCGCTGACGATACAAACCACATTTTTACCTTTGATTTTATCTTTATAAAAATCCAAAGCAGCAATAGTTAAAGCTCCTGCTGGTTCTACCACCATGGCCTCTTCATTGTACAAACGTAAAATAGTAGTACACACTTTACCTTCTGGCACTAGAATGATATCGTCTAAAAGATGTCGGCAAATTTCAAAAGTAAGATTTCCTACTTGTTTCACAGCAGCTCCATCCACAAACTTGTCAATACTTTCAAGAGGTGCATTATTTCCAACAGCTATAGCTGTTTTCATGGTAGGTGCGCCTTCTGGTTCAACTCCGATGATTTTAGTATTTGGACTTAATTCTTTGAAAACAGTTGCCAATCCAGCGGCTAAACCACCACCACCAATAGGAACAAAAACATAGTCAATAGGTGGGTGATACGATTCTAAAATTTCTAAACCTACGGTAGCTTGACCAGCAATTACTTTTAGATCGTCAAAGGGGTGAATGAATATTTTGTTATTTTCTTTTGCATCGGCAACAGCTTGAGCGTACGCATCGTCAAAAGTATCTCCAATTAGTTCAATTGCTACAAATGATTTTCCAAATAATTGAACTTGTTTAATTTTTTGTTTTGGAGTGGTTTTAGGCATGTAGATTTTGCCTTTTATTTGCAGTAAATTACAAGAAAAAGCAACTCCTTGTGCATGATTTCCTGCACTTGCACAAACAATTCCTTGTTGCTTTTCTGCATCGGTTAGAGAGCTTATTTTGTTGTAGGCACCTCTAATTTTATACGAACGAACAATATGTAAATCTTCTCTTTTTAATAAAATAGTGGCGTTAAATTCGTTAGAAAGATTCGTGTTTTCGGTTAATGGAGTTGGAGAAACAACTCCTTGTAACTGATTTTTAGCGATTATGGCATCCTTAAAAAGATTCATATTTTATTATTTTTTATTCAAAAATACGATTTGTTTCTTTCAGTTGGTTGTGTTTTTAATAAAAAAACCTCCTTTAAAGGAGGTTTTTGCTTTTATTTTTTAGTTGGAGGATATTGCGATAAAATTTGGGAGACAAATTCATTAATTCGTTCTTCTTTTTTATTGGTATTTTTAGTTAACACTCCAGTACCTTCTCCTTGCCAAATCATTTCTTTCTTTTTTGCATCTATTAAGTCGATATATAGAGTGCCTTCAGTTGAAGTAGTTACTGTAGTTTGATGACCTCCCATCATAAAAGGATTCCATCCCCAACCCCAGCCGTATCCCCAACCCGCATTGAATTGGTTTACGTTTACTTGTTCTCTCGATTTGGTAAACAAATTAATTAATAAATCTGGATTGTCACTTTTAGTAAATCCTTTGGCTAGCATTTGTTGATCAATGGCATTTAAGATTCTGCGTTTGTCCAAATCAGATATTTCCACTTTATCAATGCCTGTTTTATAGTAAGCATAGGTTTTATAAGCAGAAAAATCTACATTTTTGTCATAATCTGCATTGTTGCTAATCATTGGTCCACACGAAACCATTGTGAAGAATAGGGATGCAAATAAAAATTGAATTACTTTCATATTTTTAAAATTTTAAGAGTTGGAAATTAAGTTCTATTTTGGTAATCAATTAGTATGCCTAAATTTTATTTCTTTCGAATGGTATTGGTTTTTTTATCAAATCCATAGGGACAATGACGACAACCACTTTTACAGCAATACCCACGTTTGAGATGGAATTTTTCTGTAAAACATTTATACCCTTCAGGAGTATAGTAGAAATCTTCGTCTCCTGTTAATTTATTTTCATTACTTTGCCTATTCATAAATCATTTTTAAGAACAGTAACTTGTTCTCTAACAAATTTAGAAATTTAATAGCGGGTATTCGTATTCCTTACTAAATATTTAACATTTTATACTAATCTTCATTGAATCAATCGGTTGCAATACATTTTCCTAAAGGGATTTCACTTGTCATTAAAAGAGAAGATTTGATTCATCCTTTTGTTTCTGGAAATAAGTTCAGAAAATTGAAGTATAATTTACTGCAAGCAAAAGCCGAAAACCAAAGTTGCTTGTTGACTTTCGGAGGGGCTTTTTCTAATCATATTGCTGCAGTGGCGTATGCAGGTAAAGAGCACGGTTTTCAAACGATTGGAATTATTCGGGGCGAAGAATTGGGAACTAAAATAGAAAGTAATCCTACTTTAAAATTTGCTCAAGAATGCGGCATGCAGTTGGAATTTATTTCAAGAGAGAATTATCGTTTGAAAACTGAAGCGTTTTTTTTGGAACAATTGGGAAAAAAATACGGTTCGTTTTATCTCGTTCCTGAAGGCGGAACAAATGCACTTGCTATTCAAGGTTGCGAAGAAATTCTAACCAATGAAGATGCATTCTTTGATTATATAGGTTGTGCTATTGGAACAGGTGGGACAATATCGGGAATTATAAATAGTGCATTACCCCATCAAAAAGTTTTAGGATTTCCTGCGCTAAAAGGCGACTTTTTACAAGATGAAATTTGTAATTTTGTGCAAAATGAAAATTGGGAATTGATTACCGATTATCATTTTGGAGGATATGGAAAAGTAAATGCAGGATTGATTGATTTTATTAATTGGTTTTTCGAACAAACTCAAATTCCGTTAGATCCGGTTTATACAGGGAAAATGGTTTTTGGGATAGTAGATTTAATTAAGAGAAATTATTTTCCTGAAAACGCTAAGATTTTAGTAATTCATACTGGTGGCCTTCAAGGGATTCAAGGGATGAATTTAAATTTGAAAAATAAAGGTTTACCAACAATAAATACCTTATGATTAAAAAGAGTGTACTTGTTTTTGTTTTGTTTCTGTTTGTAGGTTGCCACGCCAAAAAATCGGTGATTGTGACAAAAAAAGACGACCGATACAATTCTTCAAGTAAATACAAGAGAAATACGGGGTCATCATCTTCAAGACCTGCCTCTACAAGTGTGGTGGTCAATGATTATATTGCCAATTACAAAGAGGTTGCCATGAACAACATGAAAAATTATGGCATCCCTGCCAGTATTATTTTGGCACAAGGAATTTTAGAATCGGGAGCAGGTAGAGGTACTTTAGCCATGACGGCTAATAATCATTTCGGAATCAAATGTCATAATGATTGGACGGGTGAAACCGTTTTGAAAGATGACGATGCGGCACAAGAATGTTTTAGAAAATACAACGATCCAGCGGACTCATTTAAAGATCACGCTACATTTTTGACGGGTAGAAATCGCTATGCAAGTTTGTTTGATTTGCCCAAAGATGATTATGAAGCTTGGGCTAGAGGTTTGCGTTTAGCAGGTTATGCAACTGACCCCAATTATCCCGAAAAATTGATTTCGTATATTGAAAAGTATGAGTTGTATCAATACGATAGTCAGGTTTTAGGCAAGAAATATGTAATTAATAAAAAGAAAATAGAAACTCCCGTTTTGGCTGAAAATCAATCTCAAGGGTACTATGAAGTGCAAAAAGGAGATACTTTGTTTTCTATTGCAAAAAAATTCAATTTGAATTTAGAAGACGTAAAACAAAAAAATAACATGATAGATAACACGCTTTATGTGGGGCAAAAACTTCGCTTAAAGTAACTATTAAATTAGAATAACAATGATATACCAAAGAAGCAGTCAGCTGTTTGCTGAAGCCGAAAAAGTAATTCCAGGAGGAGTGAATTCGCCAGTTAGAGCCTTCAAAGCAGTAGGGGGAACACCCATTTTTGTAAAAAGCGCCAAAGGGGCTTATTTGTATGATGAAGATGGCAACCGATTAATTGATTATATTAATTCTTGGGGCCCAATGGTTTTGGGACATGCTTTTGAGCCTGTTGTAGAGGCTGTTGTGGCAAAAACCAAATTAGGAACTTCTTTTGGAATGCCAACCGAATTAGAAACTCAAATTGCGGCTTTAGCCGTTTCTATGGTGCCTAATATTGATAAAATCCGTTTTGTAAATTCAGGAACAGAAGCGTGTATGAGTGCTATCCGATTAGCGCGCGGGTATACAAAAAGAGATAAAATCATCAAATTTGCAGGGTGTTATCACGGTCATTCAGATTCGTTTTTGATACAAGCGGGTAGTGGTGCTATTACTTTTGGGTCACCTAATAGTCCGGGTGTAACTGCAGGGACAGCAAAAGATACCTTATTGGCTCGTTACAATGATTTAGAGAATGTAGCTACTTTAATTGAAGCTAATAAAAATGAAATTGCAGCCATTATTGTGGAGCCAGTAGCTGGTAATATGGGGTGTATTCCTCCACAAAAAGGATTTTTAGAGGGCTTGCGCCAATTGTGTACGGATAATGGAATTCAGTTAATTTTTGACGAAGTAATGACTGGTTTTCGTTTGGCAAAAGGTGGAGTTCAAGAATTATTTGGAATTCAAGCGGATATTGTTTGTTTCGGAAAAGTAATCGGAGGCGGTTTGCCAGTGGGAGCTTTTGCTGCTCGATCAGCAATTATGAATCATTTGACACCTTTAGGGCCTGTGTATCAAGCTGGAACTTTGTCTGGAAATCCGTTGGCTATGGCAGCTGGATTAGCTATGTTACAAGCATTGAACGATGATGCCACTATTTTTCAACGATTGGAAGAAAAAACAGCGTATTTAGAAGCAGGAATTGATCGTGTTTTAACTGCTAATAATGTTGTGTTTACCATTAACCGAGTAGGTTCTATGATTTCGGTTCATTTTGATGCTGATCCTGTGGTTGATTTTCAATCGGCCGCAAAAGGCGATAATGAAACCTTTAAAAAATTCTTTCATGGTTTGTTGCGAGAAGGAATTTACATTGCCCCATCGGCTTATGAAACGTGGTTCATTACGGATGCGTTGACCTATGAGGATTTAGATTTTACGATTCAGGCAATTGATAAAGTAGCTAAAACATTATAAAATATCTAAATAAAAAACTTCCGGCTTATAACCGGAAGTTTTTGTTTGAATTACTCTCTTTTTTCACTTTTGCGTTTTTCTCTCCAATTTTCCATTCTTTCACCCATTTTCTCTCTGTTTTTTTCTCTTTGAGATTCCCATTTTGCAAATTGATCAGCGGATAGAATACTTTTCATTTTGTTCTTCATTTCAATTTGATTGTCGAGCATTTTGTTTTTCATTTCTAAGCGCTCTGCTTTAGCGGCTTCCATTTTAGCTTTTCGTTCTGTCTTCATAGCTTCTCTTTTGGCACTTTGTTCCGCAATAATTTCACCTACTTGTTCTTGTTGTTTGGCATTCAAATCCAAATCTAAAGTCATTTTTTTAACTAGTAATTGGTTGCGTTGTTCAGGAGTCATTTGTTCCATTTTTTCTCTTGAAGGCCTTTCTTTTCGGTCTTGAGCAAAACTGTTTAATCCAAGAGCTAAAACGGCTACAATAAATACTTTTTTCATGGTTATAATTTTTTAAAGTTATACGGGTAAGACTTGATGATTTCCAAAAGGTTTAAGTCTTAACAAAAGTTTAGCAAACCAATTTCTAAAAAATAATGAACAGTAAAGTACAATATAAATGGATTATTGATTAATTTTGCGTAGTGAAAAAAATGATATTCATACTATTAATCGCCTTATTTCTAAAGCCAATCCTTCCGGTTATAGATTATGTTGTTAATTATGAATACATTAGTAAGGTGCTCTGTGAGAATAAAGACAAGCCTAAATTGAAATGTAATGGAAAGTGTCATTTGATGAAAGAATTGGCGAAAGCCGCTGAAACAGAAAATCCAAAATCTTCAGATAAAAAATCCTTTTCACCAATCCAAGAAGTCTTATTTTTCAAAAAAATTAAATCATTTAATATTGTTTCTTGCGGTTGTTCTAAACAAACCAAGAACAGATTTACTTATTTGAATTTGTATTCGTATTTGAATTCAAGTTCTGAATTTCATCCACCTACAATCCTTTCTTAAATTTAAGTTGGCATTGAGTTGCCTTTCATTCGTATACATACGAGTGTCAATCAGTGTGTTTATTTTAGATTGATCTAAAACGAACAGACTACTAGTATTTAGTATTTACATAAAATTTAAGAAATGAAATTTCAATTAAAAAAAATCGTAGCGGTTGTTGTAATCGCAATTAGCTTATTCTCTTGTTCAAATAATGAAGAAATAATCACAGGGGAAGGGAATTTAAAATTAGAATTTGATAATACCTATGGTACGGCAAATTTTGCTTTTAACACAGAGTATACTAATTCTAATGGAGAAAAAATTAAAGCAACACAACTAAAGTATATTGTGAGTAACATTGTATTGACCAAAGCAGATGGGACTACATTTACGTATCCAAAATCGAGTAGTTATTTTATTGTTGACGAAGCTACATTAGCAAGTCAGATTCTAAATTTATCTGCTATACCAGCGGGAGACTATGTAGGAGTAAAATTTGGTATAGGTGTAGATAGAGCACAATGGGAGTTGGGTGCTACAGGTCAAGGTGATTTTTTAGCGACCGCTCAAACTGCGTCAATGATGTGGAACTGGACAGGTGGATATAAATTTGTTAATTTCGAAGGTTCATTTACTTCTCCTACGGTTACAACTGCTAGAAATTATAGAGTTCATACTGGGAAGACAATGGTAAATAATGTAGAAAATTATAATTACGCCGAAATAGCTATTACTTTTCCAAGTATTGCAAAGGTTAGAACAACAATAACCCCACAAGTTCATATTTTGGCTGATGCTAAAAAAGTAATAGATGGGACCAACAAAATTGTACTTTCTGAAGGAACAACAGCCGATATAATGGGGGGGCACGCTTAGCTTTAGTTACAGCTAATCTGGCTTCAATGTTTACTATTGATCACGTTCATAACGACTAAATTCAATTAAAAAGCGGTTGGTCTAGCCACTAGCCGCTTTTTTAAATTTTTTTAAAAATGAAAACAAAAATACTGTTGTTACTCATTTTACCATTATTTTGGAATTGTTCTAATGATCAAGACGATGTGTATCAAAATATTCCGTTAGAGTTCAAAGTACCATCCAATTTTCCTCCACTGGTGTATAATCTTGCCAATAACCCTCCTACTCAAAAAGGATTTGAATTGGGCAAAAAACTATTTTATGAAGGACGTTTGGCTTCAGATGGAATCGTTTCCTGTGGGTTTTGTCATTTACAAGAAGATGCTTTTACGCATCATGGACACACTTTTAGTCATGGAGTTGATAATTTAGTTGGCACAAGAAACACACCGTCAATTCAGAATTTAGGCTATCAAACCGCATTTATGTGGGATGGTGCAGTGACTCATTTGGATTTGCAAGCGATTTTACCTTTTACAAATCCGGTAGAAATGAATGGCGATTTTAGTAAAGCTATTGCTATGATGAAAGGAGATGCTGAGTATAGAAAATTATTTCAATTGGCTTTTTCCGATGGGCAAATCAATTCAGAAAACATGCTTAAAGCATTAGGACAATTTATGGTAATGGTAACTTCGTCCAATTCTCGTTTTGATAAATACCGACGCAATGAAGCAGGAGGTACTCTATCCCAACAAGAGCTAGATGGGTATGCTATTTTTAACCAAAAATGTGCAAGCTGTCACGCTACGGATTTGTTTACGGATAATTCCTTTCGAAATAATGGATTGCCAGTAAATCCTGCATTAAATGATGTAGGTCGATTTAGAGTTACTGAATTGCCGCAAGATTTGCATAAATTTAAAGTGCCAAGTTTGCGCAATGTTGAAAAAACAGCACCTTATATGCATGACGGTCGATTATATACTTTGGAAGCGGTTTTGGATCATTATGATTCAGGCGTTGAAAATTCGGCGACACTTGACCCAATTCTCAACAGAAATGGCCGATTAGGAATTGCATTAACTGCTGTTGAAAAAACACAATTGATTGCCTTTTTGAAAACGTTAACGGATACTCAGTATTTGACAGATAAACGTTTTTCTGAATATTAATTTTATGTAAATGAAAAAAATAATACTCTTTTTTATCTTGCTTTTTCAATTGGCAAACGCCACCGAAAAAGATAGTTTACAGTTTAGAAGCCCGTTTGCAAAATTTCATGATTTTCTGGAAGACGATTGTGATGCTTGTGGGTGTTCTGCAAGTGGGGGCAGTATGGGTTTTGCTTCAATGTTAAATTCTAATTTTATTGGAATCCGCTATTTCAATCAGAACTATAAATCAACGGATGGTTTGTATAGTAATTCGCTTTGGTATACCGAAAACTTTAATACCACTCAAGTCTGGGCAAGAATTCCTGTGAGGGAGAATCTTCAAGTGTCGGTTTTACTTCCGTATCATTCACACAATAGAGTAACAGCAACAGGAAATCAGGCTATTAGTGGATTAGGGGATGTTACACTTTTAGCGATGTACCGTTTGTATCAAACCCACAAAGACAGCACTTATTTGGTTCACACTTGGCAAATGGACGGTGGATTGAAACTACCTACAGGAAAATTTAACGAAACCAATTCAGGAGCGATTAACCCAAGTTTTCAGCTAGGAACGGGTAGTTGGGATTATCTTTTGGCAACCGAATATATTGTTAGAAGAAAGCAATTTGGTTTGAATACCCTATTGAATTATATTATCAAAACCGAAAATCAAAAAAGTTATCGTTTTGGGAACCAATTGAATTATGCGACAACGTTTTTCTACTTATATGAAAAAGACGCTTTTTCTTTTGCTCCACAAATAGGTCTGGCTGGAGAAAATTACGAAAGCAATTATCAATACGGACAAAAGTTAAACAAAACTGCCGGAAACGCTTTGTTTGGAAAACTAGGTTTTGAAGTGGGTCGCAATGCTTTTTCTTTGGGTGTCAATGCAATGTTGCCTATCAAACAAAATTTAACAGGAGGCAATGTCGAGGCGAATTACCGCTGGAGTGTCAATTTGAATTATTCGTTGTAAAACTAAAAAAGGAGCTTCAATTGAAGCTCCTTTTTTTATCATTATAGAATTAATTTACCCAATCAATTCCATTATTTTACTTTCGCCAGTAACACTCACTTTGATCAATTTGTGTTGTGATAAGCCTTTAGTAGCAGCATCCCATTTTTTACCGCTCAATTCTGATTTGGCTTTCAATTCGCCTAAATCCATTTGGTTGTTGTTAGCTTTCAACAAGTCAACAATTAATTTCTCTTCAGCGGTTAATTCAATTTGAACTTGCTTTTTCTCTGGTCGCATTTGCGGGAAGAACAATACTTCTTGAATGGACGAATTGTTCGTCAAGAACATCATCAATCGGTCCATTCCAATTCCTAATCCAGAAGTTGGCGGCATACCGTATTCTAAAGCACGCAAGAAATCTTCGTCAATAACACCATTCGCTTCATCGTCACCTTTTTCAGCCAAACGCATTTGATCTTCAAAACGTTCTCTTTGGTCAATTGGGTCATTCAATTCAGAGTAGGCATTGGCTACTTCTTTTCCGCACACCATCAATTCAAAACGTTCAGTTAGTTCTGGATTGTCGCGGTGTCTTTTACAAAGCGGACTCATTTCTTTTGGATAATCCGTGATGAAAGTAGGTTGAATATAATTTCCTTCGCATTTAGCGCCAAAAATTTCGTCAATCAATTTCCCTTTACCCATAGTTTCGTCCACGTCAATCCCCATGCCTTTGGCAGCAACAAACAATTCGGCTTCTGATTTACCAGAAATATCAAAACCTGTAAACTGTTTGATAGCATCAGTCATTGTAACACGAGCATACGGTGCTTTGAAATTGATTTTGTGTTCGCCAAAAGTCACTTCACTTGTTCCGTTAACCCCAATAGCGCAATGCTCTAGCAGGTTTTCGGTAAAGTTCATCATCCAGTTGTAGTCTTTGTAGGCTACATATATTTCCATTGCGGTAAATTCTGGGTTGTGTGTTCTGTCCATCCCTTCGTTACGGAAGTTTTTAGAGAACTCATACACCCCTTCAAATCCACCAACAATCAATCTTTTCAAATACAATTCATTGGCAATACGCATGTATAACGGAATGTCAAGCGAGTTGTGGTGCGTGATAAAAGGACGCGCTGCAGCTCCACCAGGGATTGGTTGCAATACAGGTGTTTCAACTTCAAGATATCCTTTGTCATTAAAAAACGAACGCATCGCATTGAACAATTTAGTTCTTTTAATGAACGTATCTTTTACGTGGTCGTTTACCGTTAAATCCACATAACGACGACGGTATCTTTGTTCAGGGTCAGCAAAGGCATCGTGGATTTTTCCATCGGCATCTATTTTAACCACTGGAAGCGGTTTCAAGGCTTTCGCCAAAACCGTTAAACCATATACATGAACCGAGATTTCGCCTACTTGTGTTTTAAAAACGGTTCCGCGAACTCCAATAAAATCACCAATATCCAACAGTTTTTTGAAAACCACATTGTACATTGTTTTTTCTTCATCATCCGAAATATCATCTCTTGAAACATACACTTGAATACGTCCTTCGGCATCTTTCAATTCTGCAAAAGAGGCCTTTCCCATGATGCGTTTTCCCATCAATCGTCCGGCTAAAATCACTTCCTTTCCTTCGTATTTCTCGAAGTTAGCAAGGATTTCGCTCGAATAGGCGGTGGTGGTAAACTCGGCTGCTGGATACGGCTCAATACCTAAATTGCGTAATTCGGTAAGTGCTTCTCTACGTAAAATTTCTTGTTCGGATAATGCCATTAGATTCTGATTTTAAGAGCGCAAAGATAGTTAAATTTAAAAAATGTGGCAATTTCAAAATTTGAAAATGATTATAGTTTTTTTAGGAGCAGGCATTTTCGTTTTTTTATCCCGTTTTGTCCTGCTGTTCGCTCTATCTTTTAAGGCTTCCAGCCTTTCAAAGGCCGGAAGCCTTAAAAGGATGCCGCTGCTATCAGGGCTAGAAAAGACGATTTTGTTTTCAAAACTTTGTACCTTTGTCAAACAAATAAAAAAAGAACGGGTGCAAATTGCTTCATTCCTCGTAATTACAAATGAACAAACAAATCCAATTATACGATTTAGGCAACAAAGATTACAAAGCGACTTGGGAATACCAAGAGGAATTGTTCAAAGGCATTGTTGATCTAAAAATCCAAAATAGAAAAGACGAAACTACTTTGCCTACACCTAATTATTTTCTTTTTGTAGAGCATCCGCATGTATATACTTTGGGTAAAAGTGGCGATTTGAGTAATTTATTACTTTCCGGAAAACAATTGGAAGCTAAAGGAGCTACGTTCTACAAAATAAATCGGGGAGGAGACATAACCTATCATGGTCCGGGTCAAATTGTAGGATATCCTATCTTGGATTTGGAAAATTTCTTTACTGATATTCATCAATATTTACGATTGCTAGAAGAAGCCATCATATTAACATTAGCCGAATATGGTTTGGTTTGTGGTAGAAGTGAAGGAGAAACAGGTGTTTGGTTGGGGGTTGGAACGCCTTTTGCGCGAAAAATTTGCGCCATGGGTGTTCGTGCCTCTCGTTGGGTCACCATGCACGGATTTGCTTTAAATGTCAATGTGGATTTGGGGTATTTTGATAACATCATCCCGTGTGGAATTCGTGGAAAAGCAGTGACTTCTTTGAATGTAGAATTAGGAGTTGAAAGAGTAGATGAAGAAGAAGTGAAAGTTAAAATTCTACATCATTTTAGTCAATTGTTTGAATGTTCGATCATTAGACCATTAGATTTTTAGAATCCTTAGATTCTTCTTGAAATCAAAGATTTAAATTTCTAGTTTTAATTGCTCTGGCAATAATCTAAAACTCATACGGTGGTATTTGGTTACTCCATATTTTTTGATGGCTTCTCGGTGTTCTTGTGTTGGGTAGCCCTTGTTTTGTTTCCAATTGTACATCGGGAATTCTTCATGAATCCGATTCATATATTCATCTCGGTACGTTTTAGCCAAAATAGAAGCAGCAGCAATACTCATATATTTAGCATCTCCTTTCACGATACAACTGTGCGGAATATCTAACACAGGCTTGAACCGATTACCGTCCACAATGATATACTCCGGTTTTGGATTGAGTTTTAAAATGCTTTCTTGCATGGCTTTGATAGAAGCGTTTAGAATGTTTATTTTGTCAATAACTAATGGTTCTAAATGAGTTACAGCAAACGAAACGGCTTGCTCTTCTATAATTGGGCGTAATTGTTCTCTAGTTTTTTCAGATAACGTTTTGCTATCGTTCAAAATTTTATTTTCAAAATTAGCAGGCAAAATTACCGCTGCAGCTGTTACGGGTCCTGCAAGACAACCACGGCCAGCTTCGTCAGTTCCTGATTCTAAATTTTCTGTTAAATAAAATTTACACAACATAAATCGTAATTTTTTACAAAATTATTTTTTTTAGAATATATTTTAGTAAATCACATAATTTAATGAATATTTTTTACGAAAATGTGATTAATAGAAAGATTTTATAACATATATAAATAATAATAATAATAAAGATTTGTTTAATTAAGAATTTATTAAGAGTTTTGTCTTTAACTAATTCAAAATTTTTTAACATGAAATTAAAATTCAAGTGGATTTATACGCTTTTACTAGCGTTGTCTATGCAGTTTTCTTTTGCTCAAGAGAAAACAGTTTCTGGGGTTGTTTCAGATGCATCTGGTCCCGTTCCTGGCGCTAATGTAGTCGTTAAAGGAACAAAAAATGGAGTACAAACTGATTTTGATGGTAAGTTTGCTATCAAAGCTAAAGTAGGTGATGTATTGGTAGTTTCTTTTGTGGGGATGCAAGATGTTTCTGCAAAAGTAGGTGCTTCTAATACTATAAACTTCAAGCTTCAGCAAGGTAACACCCTTGATGAAGTAGTTGTTGTTGGGTATGGCCAAATTAAGAAAAGAAATGAAGTGACAGGAAACGTTACTACTGTGAACGCTGATAAAATTAAGGCGGCTCCTATGGTTTCTGTAGATCAGGCCTTACAAGGTAATGTTGCTGGATTACAAATGGCCACTACTTCAGGTACACCAGGTTCTACTCAGGATATTCGTATTCGTGGTAGAAACTCGATTAACGCAGGGAATGATCCATTATTTGTAATTGATGGAATTCCAATGATTAACAGTAACTTTTCTGGATCTTCAAATATTAGTTCATTATCAACATTGTCTTCAATTGCTGCAGATAATATTGAATCTATGACAGTTTTAAAAGATGCTGGAGCAACTTCTGTATATGGAGCTAGAGGAGCTAATGGTGTAATTTTAATAACAACTAAAAAAGGTAAAAAAGGAGATGCTAAATTTAGTTTGAGTTCTAGTGTAGGGTTTCAAAATAATGCTGTTGCAGGTCTTAGACCTTTTACTGGTGCAGAGAAAAAAGAGTTGTTACTTGAGGCAATTTACAATACTTATGGTACTACCTATAATTTCACAGAGGATGGAGCCTTAGCTTGGGCAACAACAAATTTAGCTTCTGGAACAAGCGCAATGAGAGCATGGATTGCTGCTGGTTCTAAAGAATATGATTGGACTAAATTGATGAAAAACGAGGATGCATTAATTAATAATTTGGATTTCTCTGTATCTGCAGGGGATGATAAGTCTACTTTGTATGCTTCTGTTGGTTATAACAAAACAGAAGCAACTGTTATTGGTTCCGATTTTAAACGTATAAGTGCAAATTTGAACTATACTAGGAAATTAACAGATAAGTGGGATTTAAAAACAAGTATTAATGTTTCGGATGTTAAACAGGCAGGTGTTTTAGAACAAGGGGCTTTCTTCTCAAATCCTAATTTGACTAGATATTTCATGAGTCCTTGGAATGCTCCATATAATGCTGATGGGACTTATTTTTTGCCAGCAACAGGCTTGCATAACTCTTTGTATACTGCAAAAAACAATATCAGAGCTAATGAGTTAACTCGTTTAATGTCTAATAATTCAGTTTCATATAAGATTTCTAAAAATTTAACTTATAATGGAGGAATTTCATTTGATTATACCATGAATTCTTATAAAGGATTTAATGATGCAATACATGGAGATGGTGTAGCTTATGGTGGTACTTCTTCAGCTTCAGTATCTAGAAACTTTAATTATGTAGCTCAAAACTCTGTAGATTATCGTTTAGCTTTAGGAGAAAATCACAAATTAGATTTCAAAGGATTGATCGAATTCCAAAAAAATAAACTAAATTTTATTAGTGCCTATGGAGAAGTGTTGCCTCTAGGTTTTACAAATGTTGCTAATGCTGCGGCAAATAAAGATGCTAGTTCAAGTTTTGATGATTGGTCTAATTTGAGTTACTTAGGTATAGCGAATTATAAATTTCAAGATCGTTTCTTGTTAGATCTAACAGCAAGAAGAGAAGGTTCTTCTAGATTTAGTGAAGCAACAAGATGGGGAAGTTTCTTCTCCGTAGGAGGAGCTTGGAATGTTGATAAAGAGAACTTTATGAAAAAGTTATCTTTTGTTGATTTGTTTCGCTTGAGAGCTTCTTATGGAACAACAGGAAATAATTCTATTGGGTTAAATGAATTTCAGACTTTATTAGGAACAAGTAGCTATAATAATCAAGGAGGGATGTTTCCTTCTCAATTCGGTACAACTGGTCTTACATGGGAAATTCAAAAAAAGCTGGATGCAGGTATAGAATTTGGATTATTTGATAACAGAATTACAGGTTCGGTTGCATATTATAACAATAATTCAAACGATTTGTTATTAAGCCTACCGATGTCATTGACGACGGGTCATACTTCACAAACAAAAAATTTAGGTAAGTTAAATAATAAAGGTTTTGAATTTGAATTAGACCTTGATTTAATTCGATCAGAAAATTTTAATTGGAGTATTGGTGGTAATTATTCTACAGTTAAGAATGAAGTAACAGATATGCCAATAGTTAATGGTACAAGAATTACTATTACCGGTGGAACAACTAGAACTGAAATCGGACATCCTGTTGCAGGATGGTATATGAGAAAGTATGCAGGTGTTGATCCAGCTAACGGGAATGCTTTATGGTATGTTAATGGAGTTGATGGGGCTACTACTACGAATTACAATACGGCTGCACAAACATGGCAAGGTAAAAGTGCATTACCAACATATTCTGGCGGATTTAATACTCATATTGATTTGAATAATTTTTATTTAGACGCTACTTTGTATGTTGCTGGAGGTCACAAAGTGTATGAAGATTGGGCCGCATACACACAAGGACAAGGAACAACTACTTTAGTTTCTTATAACGGTTCTGAGCCGTTATTAGCAAGATGGCAAAAAGCTGGAGATATTACAAATGTTCCTAAAGTAGAGTATGTTGCTACTGCAGGAAATGCTCAAGCTACAAGTACATCTACTAGATTTTTACATGATGGTGATTTTATGAGATTAAGAGATGTGACAGTAGGTTATAATTTTAAATCAGATTTTTTATCTCAAATTAAATTAGATGGTTTGTCTTTCTCTTTAAGAGGAACAAATTTATTGACTTGGGTTAAAGATAAAGATTTAAAATATGATCCAGAAGTTCGTGCAGATGGTTTTACAAGACTATCTTCTCCACCTGTAAAGTCAGTTGTATTTTCAATCAATGTTAAATTCTAAGAATTATGAAAAGAATATTTATAAAAATTTTATCGGTTGTGGTTTTTTCTGCAACGATGGTATCATGCTCATCAGATTCTCTAGAGCCTAGCTTGGTTCAAAATAGAGACTTTAATTTGAACCCACCAAGTACTGTTCAAGACTTGTCACTATTGGCGAATGGAATGTATAAAAGAATGGTTGCTGTTCCTTATTATGGTAGAGATTACATTATTTATAATGAATGTAGAACAGATAATGCATATTCAAACAACGCTTCAGGTAGATTTCTAAATGTTGGCACAGGGACTTTAACAGCCTCTGCTGCTTATCCTACCGATACATGGACTCAAATATATAGGGTGATTGCGAATGCTAATTTAATTATCAATTCTTCTATTGAAGGGAGTGCTGCAAATGATTTAAAAGCCCAAGCTTTAGTAGCAAGAGCTTTAGCTCATTTTGATTTATTAAAATTGTATGGTCAACATCATGTAGCTGGACAGGGAGGAATGGATGCACTGGGTGTTCCTTATGTAAAAACATATAGAGATTTAACTCAATTGTCTCCGGCTCGTAATAAAGTTTCTGAAGTAAAACAATTCATTTATCAAGATTTAGATGCTGCTTTACCTTTGTTTGGTTCTACATTGGATTATACAAAAATTAATAAGCAATCGGCCTATGCCATTAAATCAAGAGTAGGTGTTTATTTTGGTGATTGGGCAATTGCAAAAGATGCTGCGGCTACTGCTTTAGGATTAGGAACCGCCACAATTGTTCCTCAGTCAGGATTTGTGTCCTCATTTTCTGCTGATGGGAAACAAGTTAACTCGGTATTTGAATTAGTTCAGTTATCAAATGATAATAATGGGATTAATGGGCTGTACCAGATTTATGGAGCTACAAATTATGGTGATGTAGTAATTAACACAACTCAAAACTTTCAATCTATATATGAATCTACAGACGTTAGAAACTCTGCATTTATGATAGGAACTATCTCTGGCTATGTTAGAAATATAGGTAAGTACACTAAATTAGCTACAAATACAAAAGTAATTCGTTATGAAGAAATTGTATTGAATTATGCTGAAGCACTTTTTGAGACTGGGGATGCTGCAGGAGCTTTAACACAAATTAATAGGATAACAGCACAAAGAGGAGCTACTGCATATACTACAGCAACTAAAGCCAATATATTGCTTGAAAGAAGAAAAGAATTGGCTTTTGAAGGGTTTAGGTTTGATGACAGAATAAGAAATGGTTTAGGTACACCTACTAGTCCCAAGGCTACTGCTGCTTTTGCATATGGAGACTACAGATTAGCTTTCCCAATTCCTCAGTCGGAGATAAATGGTAATCCTAATATGAAACAAAATTATAATTATTAATTATTATAATATTAATTATTCCAAAACAGCAGTAAGCAATTGTTTACTGCTGTTTTTTTTATCCCTTTATATCAATTACCTTTGCGAAGCTAATTGGAGAGATCCTATTTTATTTGCAAATGAGAATTTATCTTAAATTACTTTTTTTATTTATTTCTATTGTTGCTTTTTCTCAAAATAAAAAAGGTGCAACTGATTTTAATTCTTCATACCAGAATATGTCAGATAGTACTAAATCTATTAAGAAAAAGACAGCTACTATAGATAGGTATCGCGTAATTACTTTAGATAGAGATACTACTTATATAGACACCTCTTTGACGATCCAAAAAGAATACAGCCATAATTATTTAAGAAAAGATAATTTTGGGTTGTTACCATTTCCTAATGATGGGCAAACGTATAATACACTTCAATACAGTTTGACGGGATTTTCTCTTTACCCTGAATTTGGGTTTAAAGCAAAACATTTTAATTTTTTAGAAGCTGATCAAATTCGTTATGCTTCAGTAGCTACTCCTGTAACGGAGTTGTATTTTAAAACTACACAATTGAAAGGGCAATCAGTAGATTCTTTTTTTACTTTGAATACTTCTCCAAATCTCAATTTTTCAATTGCCTATAGAGGATTACGATCGGAAGGAAAATATATGAATCAATTGGCAAGTACAGGTAATTTTAGGTTTACCACTAGTTATAATACAAGTAATCAACAGTATAGAGCCAATTTTCATTATGTACAACAGGATATTCTCAACGAAGAAAATGGAGGGATTACTACTGTTAGTGATTTTGAAAGCGGTGATGTAGATTATAAGAACAGACAACGATTAGAAGTTTTTCTGACTGATGCTAAGTCTTTTCTTAAAGGTAAGAGGGTGTTTTTAGATCATGTTTTTAGAATAAGCACACTTTCAAAAAGTAATAATTTGTATGTAAATCACCAATTTAATTACGAAAATAAGTTTTTTGAGTACAATCAAGCAACCGTTCCTTCAACTTTAAGTGGAACTATTGTATATCGATTTGGAGATTCATTCAAAACAAGCGGAATAAATGATCAAACACATTATAATAAAATGTATAATAAGTTTGGCCTAACGTATGAAAATAGTTCTATTGGAAAGTTTCGTTTTTTTGCAGATGACTTTAGGTCAAATTATTATTACAATCAAATTTTGATTTTTGATAATAGGACAGTAGTTAATATTTTGTCTCAAAAAATTAATAATCTAGGGAGCGAATATGAATATCGTAAAAATAAATGGAATGGAAAGTTTTTGTATTCTAGATCTATTACTAATCAGTCATTATCTAATTTAGATGCCAAAATGCAATTTGATCTAGATGAGGAAAATCAATTTACATTTCAATATCAAAACATCAATAAATTGCCAAATAATAACTACAATTTGTACCAAAGTAGTTATATCGCTTATAATTGGTCAAATGATTTTAAAAATGAAAAAATCAATTCATTAGCTGCAACCGCTACTAATCCGTGGTTGAATGCCTCTTTTCAGTTTTCAGTTTTAAAGGACCATTTGTATTTTAATGATGTTTCTTCAGTATCTCAAAAATTGACACATACTCAAATCATTGCTCCAGCACAATATGGAGGAACAATCAATTATATGTCTTTGAAACTAAGTAAGGAATTTAGATCGGGTAAATTTGCCTTAGATAATACTGTGTTATACCAGAGAGTAGGACAAGATGAAGTGGTGTTAAATGTGCCAGAATTGGTCACAAGAAACACAATTTATTTCACAGATTATTTTTTCAAAAAAGCATTATATCTTCAAGCCGGTTTAATTTTTAATTATTTTACAAAATACTATGCTAACGAATATAATCCTGTGGTTGGAGAGTTTTTTGTACAAAGAGAAAAACAGATAGGTGATTTTCCTAATCTTGATTTTTTTGTGAATGCTAAAATTCAAAGAACACGTATTTATTTTAAAGCGGAACATTTTAATTCTTTATTAACGGGTAATAATTATTTTGCTTCTCCAAATAATCCTTATCGTGATTTTACCATTCGATTTGGCTTAATATGGAATTTCTTTGATTAAAATGATTTTTTTTAACAAAGTGACTTAAATCGAGTATTATTTTAGTACATTAGTTTTTCATTTAATAGCCCCCTGAATGAAAGAAGATTTTTTACACTACCTCTGGAAATTTAAAAATTTCG
This sequence comes from Flavobacterium keumense, assembly GCF_029866485.1. Lineage (NCBI taxonomy): Bacteria > Pseudomonadati > Bacteroidota > Flavobacteriia > Flavobacteriales > Flavobacteriaceae > Flavobacterium > Flavobacterium keumense. Next base: position 51,350 of record NZ_CP092332.1, on the reverse strand, counting down.
ACACATTAAATCTTAAAACTACCAAAGGAGAAGTTGTTACAATTATTCACGTTGGATTTCATTTAAAACAAGCAGGTCCTGATTTTTTCAATGCCCAAATTATAATAGGCACTCAAAAATGGGCTGGTAGTGTGGAAATGCATTTGAAATCATCCGATTGGTATGTACATCATCATGAGCAAGATTCAGCCTATGATAATGTAATTCTTCACGTAGTTTGGGAACATGATATTGATGTATTTAGGAAGGATAATTCGGTAATTCCAGTTTTGGAATTAAATAATTATGTTAGTTCAAAAACGATAGATAATTATCAGTCATTGCGTGTTACAAAATCGTGGCTGTTTTGTGAAAATCGATTGGCTAATTTTGATGAATTTCTTTTAAGGAATTGGCAAGAGCGTTTGTTTTTTGAACGGTTAGAAAGAAAATCAAAGTCTATTTCAAACTTACTCACTCAATCTAATTCAGATTGGGAGGAAGTATTATTTGTTTTACTAGCTAGAAATTTTGGTTTGAATACTAATGGAGAGCAGTTTTTTGAATTAGCTAAATCAATTCCATTTTCAATAATTAGAAAAGAATCTTCAGAACAAATTAATATAGAAGCTTTGTTTTTTGGAAATGCAGGTTTACTCGATTCAGAAAAACAAGATGAGTATTATAAAGAGTTACATTTTCGATATTATTATTTACTTCAGAAGTATCAATTAAATAAGCCAATTCTCCCTCCAGTACAGTTTTTTAGACATCGACCAGATAATTTTCCAACAATTAGATTGTCTCAATTAGCTAATTTGTACCACCATCACTATAATTTATTTTCAAAAATAATATCGTCAAATTCTGTTGAATCAATCTATGCGCTTTTTGAAGTGTCAACTACGTCATACTGGCTAGATCATTATCAATTTGACAAAGTAAGTCCAAATAAAAGAAAAATGTTGTCAAAATCATTTGTTGATTTACTCATAATAAACACCATTGTTCCTTTTCAGTTTGCTTATGCACAAAGTCAAGGAAAAGAGAATAGCGACTATTTGATTCAATTATTACATGAGATTGCCCCTGAAAAAAATGCCGTGGTCGATAAATTTAAATTTTTTGGGATAAATGCTACTAATGCATTTGAAACACAATCTTTATTACAGTTAAAAAATGAATATTGTAATTATGGAAAATGTATGAATTGTGCTATTGGGATAGAATCGATCAAAAATTAATCCGTTAATTGAAATTTATGTAATTTTGGAATTAAATTCGATTACTTTGAATCAATTAAAATTTTTTCTAGAAAAACATGGATTTCATGTGTCGTCTCGATTAGCGGATGCTTTAGGGATGCGTGCCAGCAGTGTGCGATTGTTTTTTATCTATTTGTCTTTTGTAACAGTCGGGTTGTGGTTTGCGGTCTATTTAGTATTAGCTTTTTGGATCCGATTAAAGGATTTGATTAGAGCTAAACGAAGCTCAGTTTTTGATTTATAAAAAAGAAGAGCTCCTATTTGGGAGCTCTTCTTTTTGAATGGTTTATGTTTAATTCTGATTATTTAACCTAGAGCGACTTTTGCTATAGCTAAAATATATTACAATACCAATTAATAACCAGCACCCAGAGAATAGTTGTGCTTTAGCACTCAAATTGATAATGAGATAACTATTAATTAAAATACCACATACAGCTATTACAGGTAACGCAGGAACCTTAAACGTCCTTGTTAGGTTAGGTTGTTTAATTCGCAACATCCATACTGCGATACATACCATAGTAAAGGCAAAAAGTGTTCCAAAGCTAGTCATGTCTGCTAATTCGTTAATTGGAGTAAAAGCAGCTACAATTGATATAACAGCACCTAAAATCATTAAATTAGTTTTTGGAGTCCCTGATGCTTGATTGACTTTTGAGAATACTTGTGGAATTAATCCATCTTTGGACATGCCTAAAAATATTCTTGACTGTCCCATTATCATAACCATTAACACAGAAATTAAACCAATTGTAGCTGCTACAGTAATGATTAAACCAGCCCAACCTTGCCCAGCTATATCAAATGCATAAGCAACAGGAGCTTTAATTGCATCTGGATATTTTCCTAGCGGATTGAAGTCTTGATAGTTCATCATTCCGGTTAAAACTAGTGAAACTAAGATGTACAAAATGGTACAAATTAATAAAGAGGCAATAATAGCAAAAGGAACATCTTTTTTTGGATTGATCGCTTCTCCCGCTTGTGTTGAAACAGCATCAAATCCTACATAAGCAAAAAAGATGGCAGCAGCACCGGATATTATTCCAGTTATTCCGTAGGCACTATGAGTAGATTCTTTTTCAATAATTTGAGTTGCTTCTGGAATAAAAGGAGACCAATTGTCAATATTGATAAAGAAAGCGCCAGCAATGATTACAAATACTACTGCAGAAACTTTTAAAAGAACAATCATGTTATTAGCCTTTGCAGCATTTTGAGTTCCTTTAATCAAAATAGATATAACAAATAATACAATTAAGAAAGCAGGTAAGTTCATGGAAAAACCTTCGCCAGTATAACTCGCAGGATCGGTAGTAAGCCATTCTGGGAGTTGGATATGAAAGATTTTGAGTAATTTATTGAAATAGCCCGACCAAGAAACAGCAACAGTCATTGATCCCATAGCGTATTCCAATATTAGCCCCCATCCAATTATCCACGCAAATATTTCTCCAATCGTCCCATAGGCATAGGCATAAGCAGAGCCTTCAACAGGTAATATTGACGCAAATTCTGAATAACATAGTGCTGCGAAAACACATGCAATACCTGCAATAATAAATGAAATAGCGAGTGCTGGGCCAGCATGGTAATAGGCTCCTGTTCCTGTTAGAACAAAAATACCTCCTCCAATAATAGCTCCGACACCAATAGCTGTTAAGCTCCATTTTCCTAGAACTCTTTTTAGGTCGCTTTTTTTCATATCAGCTTCAAAAGCTGAAATAGGTTTAATTCTCCAAATTGACATGGTTGTTTTTTGTTTTAGTTATTAATTTCCAAATGTATAGTTTTTTGTAAAAAATAAAAACAATAATTGCTTTTAAAGTTATAAAAAGTGAATTATACATAGAGGTTGATTGTTTAATGAGGGAAATTTATCTATGTTTTTTCTTTTAATTCATTTTTTTCTTATTTTTAAATATCCCAAATTTTAAATTGTCCCAATCTATGAATTTCAAAAAGTGCTTCACGTATTTTAATTTTTCTAAATCACAACGATCTGGTCTTTTAGCTTTGTTAGTTTTGATTGTAGTTTTACAAACAATCTATTTTTTTGTTGATTTTAGTTGGCCAATCAAACAAAATTCTGAAAAAGAAAAATGGCTTGCAGTACAAATAGAAATAGACTCTTTAAAATCGACTATGACGATAAAAGAATCTAAATTATATCCTTTTAATCCCAATTTTATTTCAGATTATAAAGGCTATAAATTAGGAATGAATGTAAAAGAAATAGAAAGATTGTTGTCTTTTCGAAAACAAAATAAATTTGTGAATTCAGCTGAAGAATTTCAAAAAGTGACTCAAGTTTCAGATTCTTTATTAAGGGTAATTGCACCTTATTTTAAATTTCCGGACTGGGTGAACCACAAAACAAAATGGAAAACATATAATAATCCAAATTACCCCGTTTTTATAAATAAAGGAAAGCCAATAGTGATTGATATTAATATGGCTACTACCCAAGAGCTGGTTAAAGTATATGGTGTCGGAGAAGTAATTGCTCAGCGAATAGTAAGTTACAAAGAAAGTTTGGGTGCCTTTGTCGATATGGAGCAACTTAATGAAGTTTGGGGTTTGTCACCTGAAGTATTGACTAATCTAAATAAACAATTTAAAGTAAAATCTATGACCGGAATAAAAAAAGTAGATGTTAATAATGCTTCGATAAAAGAATTAGCACAATTTCCTTACTTTAAATATGCAGTAGCAAAACAAATAGTAATTTATCGGAGTATGAATGGTACTATCAATTCTGTTGATGATTTAATAAAAATTAAAAATTTTCCTGTTGATAAAGCAAAAATAATTAGTTTATATTTGGACTTTTAATCAGAACCATAAATTATGAATTTCGATTATAACGAAACACAATTACTCATTGCGCAGTCGATACGAGATTTTGCAGAACAAAACATTCGACCAAATATAATGGAGTGGGATGAAGCGCAAATTTTTCCAGTTCCCTTGTTTAAAAAATTAGGAGAAATGGGATTTATGGGAATTTTAGTTCCTGAAGAATTAGGTGGTTCTGGTTTAGGTTATCACGAGTACATAACAATTGTTGAAGAGTTGTCTAAAGTAGACCCTTCAATAGGACTGTCTGTTGCGGCACATAATTCACTGTGTACCAATCATATTTTAGCTTTTGGAAATGAAGAGCAAAAGAAAAAATGGATTCCAAAGTTGGCTTCTGGAGAGCATATTGGTGCTTGGGGCTTAACGGAGCATAACACAGGTTCAGATGCGGGTGGAATGAGTACTACTGCGGTTAGAGATGGAAATGATTGGATTATCAATGGAGCTAAAAATTTTATTACACACGCTATTTCGGGTCAAATAGCTGTAGTTGTAGTTAGAACTGGTGAAAAAGGAGATTCTAAAGGAATGACTGCTTTTGTAGTTGAAAAAGGGATGCCAGGTTTTAGCTCAGGAAAAAAAGAAAATAAATTAGGAATGCGAGCGAGCGAGACGGCAGAATTGATTTTTGATAATTGTCGAATTCCAGATGCGAATCGTTTAGGAGAAGTAGGGCAGGGATTTATTCAGGCAATGAAAGTCTTAGATGGTGGGAGAATTTCTATAGGTGCTTTGGCTTTGGGGATTGCTAAAGGGGCATATGAGGCCTCTTTAAAATATTCCAAAGAAAGACATCAGTTTGGAAAACCAATATCGGACTTTCAAGGTGTTTCGTTTAAACTAGCTGACATGGCTACCGAAATTGAAGCTGCTGAGTTGTTGTTACATAAGGCTGCTTTCTTAAAAGAAAATAATAGACCAGTCACCACACTTGGCGCTATGGGTAAGATGTATGCTTCTGAAATGTGTGTGAAAGTGGCTACCGATGCTATTCAAATTCATGGAGGATATGGGTATACTAAAGACTATCCGGTAGAGAAGTTTTACAGGGATGCTAAATTATGTACTATTGGAGAAGGAACTACCGAAATTCAAAAAGTAGTGATTTCTAGAAATATTCTAAAATAAAGCAGATTGAGTTGAGGGGATGGGAATTTTATAAATAATTTATAATTTATAATTCATAATTCATATTTTATTTATAGTTTTGCAGCCTTAACGAGAGGAGGTGTCTATATTATGTTAATTATACCAATTAAAGACGGAGAAAATATCGATAGAGCATTAAAGCGCTATAAAAGAAAATTTGATAAAACAGGAACTGTTCGTCAGTTGCGTGCACGTCAAGCTTTCATTAAGCCATCTGTAACGAATAGAATGAAATTCCAAAAGGCGGCTTATATCCAAAATTTGAAAGATAGTTTAGAAAGTTAATTTCTAAATTTATTGAAATACTAACCGTTAGTCATTAAAATTATATAATTTTGATGCTAACGGTTTTTTTATGAAAGAAAATAAAGAAGCATTTCGAGATTATTTGCAGTTGGAGAAAAAATATTCCCCACATACTGTGCAGGCCTATTGGAATGATATTGTCTCTTTTGAATCGTTTAATCTGGTTCAATTTGAACAACCAACCATAGACCAGGTTAATTATACTCAAATTAGAAGTTGGATTGTTTCTTTGGTTGATGATGATCTCTCCAATGTTTCTATTAATCGAAAAATTGCTTCGCTTAAGGCGTATTATAAATTTCTTCTTAAAACCAAACAAATAGAAGTGAATCCGCTTTTGAAACACAAAGCATTAAAGACTCCTAAAAAAATCCAAATTCCTTTTTCCGAAAATGAAGTTGATGCTGTTTTGCTGCATTTACAAAATCCTTCTGGTTTTGAAGCTATCCGAGATAAATTAATTATTGACTTGTTTTATGCTACAGGTATGCGAAGAACTGAGTTGGTTCATTTAAAGATTGCAAATGTTAATTTTGCCGCCAGTACAATTAAAGTTTTAGGAAAAAGAAATAAGGAAAGAATCATTCCAATTCTTCCGGTAATCAATTGTCAGTTTGAGAGTTATCTTTCGGAAAGGTCTAGATTGGAAAATATAATCGACTCAGAATATTTTTTTCTTACAAAAAAAGGGTTAAAAATTAATGATTCTTTTGTGTACCGATTAATAAATTCGTACTTTAGTATTGTTTCCGAAAAAACAAAAAAGAGTCCGCACATTTTGCGTCATACATTTGCAACTCATTTGTTGAATCACGGAGCCGATTTAAATTCAGTCAAAGAATTATTAGGTCATTCTAGTTTAGCCTCGACGCAAGTATATACTCATAATAGTTTGTCCGAACTTAAAAAAGTGTATAAAGAAGCGCATCCAAGAAACCAAAAATAATTCTATAATGTTTAATTGTTTAATTAATTTTAGATTATGAAGGTAAGTATTCATGCTGTCAATTTTAATGTTGATAGAAAATTGGTTGATTTTATTCAGGAAAAAATGAATAAATTAGAAAAATATTATGATAAAGTGGTTGCTTCAGATGTTTTTCTTAAGGTAGAAAAGGCTAGTGATAAGGAAAATAAATTCGTTGAAATAAAAATAAATGTGCCTGGGGATGATTTTGTGGTTAAGAAACAGTGTAAAACATTTGAAGAAGCAGTTGATTTAGCAACAGAATCATTAGAACGTTTGTTGGTAAAAAGAAAAGAAAAAATAAGAACATCGGTTTAAAATTAATTTTTTTTCAAAAAATGTTTTGAAAGAGAGATAAAATCTATACATTTGCAGTCCGTTAGAAATAGCGGACTTTTTTTTATTGGTAAATGCCGGTATAGCTCAGTTGGCTAGAGCAGCTGATTTGTAATCAGCAGGTCGTGGGTTCGAGTCCCTCTATCGGCTCAAATTTGATATATTGATAATTTAATGGTTCGGGGAGATACTCAAGCGGCCAACGAGGGCAGACTGTAAATCTGCTGTGAAAACTTCGCAGGTTCGAATCCTGCTCTCCCCACAAACAAAAGTTGATTAAGTTTCAAGTTTCAAGTTGTATAAAACATGAAACTTTAAACCTGAAACAAAAAACTTTACCGCCGGTGTAGCTCAGGGGTAGAGTGCTTCCTTGGTAAGGAAGAGGTCACGGGTTCAAATCCCGTCATTGGCTCAAAATAGAATATTTGAACACTAATAAATATATAACTAAGATTAAAAATTAAGTAAAATGGCAAAAGAAAATTTTAATCGTTCCAAACCGCACTTGAATATCGGTACAATTGGACACGTAGATCATGGAAAAACTACTTTAACTGCTGCAATCACGAAAGTATTATCTGATGCTGGTTACTGTCAAGCAAAATCATTTGATCAAATTGATAACGCTCCAGAAGAGAAAGAAAGAGGTATTACTATTAATACATCTCACGTAGAGTATGAAACAGCTAACCGTCACTACGCACACGTTGACTGTCCAGGTCACGCGGATTACGTTAAAAACATGGTTACTGGTGCTGCTCAAATGGACGGTGCTATCCTTGTTGTAGCTGCAACTGATGGTCCTATGCCACAAACTCGTGAGCACATTTTATTAGGACGTCAAGTAGGTATTCCTAGAATCGTTGTATTCATGAACAAAGTGGATATGGTTGATGATCCAGAATTGTTAGAATTAGTTGAAATGGAAATCAGAGATTTATTGTCTTTCTATGAGTATGATGGAGATAATGGTCCTGTTGTTCAAGGTTCTGCTTTAGGAGGATTAAATAATGATCCAAACTGGGTACCTAAAATTATTGAATTAATGGAAGCTGTTGATGCTTGGATTGAAGAGCCAGTTCGTGATAACGCTAAACCATTCTTGATGCCAGTTGAGGACGTATTTACAATTACAGGTCGTGGAACTGTTGCTACAGGTCGTATCGAAACTGGAGTTGCTAATACTGGAGATCCTGTTGAAATCATCGGTATGGGTGCTGATAAATTAACTTCTACAATTACAGGAGTTGAGATGTTCCGTAAAATCCTTGATAGAGGTGAGGCTGGAGATAACGTAGGGTTGTTATTGAGAGGTATCGATAAAGCTGATATCAAAAGAGGTATGGTAATCTGTAAACCAGGTTCAGTTAAACCACATGCTAAATTTAAAGCTGAGGTGTATATCTTGAAAAAAGAAGAAGGTGGTCGTCACACACCATTCCACAATAACTATCGTCCTCAATTCTATGTTCGTACAACAGACGTAACAGGTGTAATTACATTGCCTGCTGGTGTAGAAATGGTAATGCCAGGAGATAACTTAACTATTGAAGTTAACTTATTGAGTGAAATTGCATTGAACGTAGGATTACGTTTTGCTATCCGTGAAGGAGGTAGAACTGTAGGTGCTGGTCAAGTAACTGAAATTCTATAATACTTTTAAAGTATAAAATTCAAAAGCCAGTAATGTTTCTCATTACTGGCTTTTATTAACAAACGGGCGTAGTTCAAGGGTAGAATAGCGGTCTCCAAAACCGTTGATGGGGGTTCGAATCCCTCCGCCCGTGCAAAATATATATCATAATGACAAAAGTTGTTAATTACATATCGGAAGCATTCGAAGAGTTAAAGTCTAATGTAACTTGGCCATCTTGGTCAGAAGTTCAGCGTTTGACAATTATTGTTGCTGTTTTTTCAGTTGTATTTGCCTTGGCAACTTGGGGGGTAGATGAATTTTTTGCTAAAGCATTAGCTGGATTTTTTAACTGGATAAAAGCTTAATTCTTTTTGCGATGACAGATAATAATATCAAAAAATGGTATGTTGTTCGCGCGGTAAGCGGTCAAGAGAATAAGGTGAAAACTTATATTGAGACTGAAATCGCTCGTTTGGGAATGGGAGATTATGTTTCTCAAGTATTAGTCCCAACAGAGAAGATTGTAACTGTTAAAGATGGTAAAAAAATAGCCAAGGATAAAGTGTATTTTCCTGGTTATGTTATGATTGAAGCTAATTTAGTTGGAGAGATTCCACATATAATAAAGTCTATTACTAGTGTTATTGGGTTTTTAGGAGAAACTAAAAACGGGGAGCCAGTTCCTTTACGAGTAGCAGAAGTAAATAGAATGTTAGGTAAAGTAGACGAGTTAGCTGTTTCAACAGATACTCAAGCAATACCGTTCAGCTTAGGAGAAACAGTGAAGGTTATTGACGGGCCTTTCAATGGTTTCAATGGTACAGTTGAAAAAATAAATGAAGAAAAGCGTAAACTTGAAGTAATGGTGAAAATTTTCGGAAGAAAAACACCTTTAGAGTTAAGTTTTATGCAAGTTGAAAAAGTATAATTTTTTGTTACATCTATAATAACCATTACAATTGCTTCCAATAATTGTAATGTTAAATTTTTTAAAAATGGCTAAAGAAATTGGTAAAGTAGTTAAACTACAAGTTAAGGGAGGTGCTGCGAACCCGTCGCCACCGGTTGGACCTGCTTTAGGAGCTGCTGGGGTAAACATCATGGAGTTTTGTAAGCAGTTTAATGCTAGAACTCAAGATAAACCTGGCAAAGTATGCCCAGTGGTAATCACTGTGTATAAAGACAAATCATTTGATTTTGTCGTTAAGACTCCTCCAGCGGCCGTTCAGTTAATGGAAGCTGCAAAGCTTAAATCTGGTTCTGGTGAGCCTAATCGTAGAAAAGTAGCTAGCGTTACTTGGGAACAAATTAGAACTATTGCTGAAGACAAAATGCCAGACTTAAACGCATTCACTATTGAATCTGCTATGAGTATGGTTGCTGGAACAGCTAGATCTATGGGTATAACTGTATCAGGAGAAGCTCCTTTTTAATTAAAAGAAAGACATGGCAAAATTGACAAAAAAGCAAAAAGAGGCTGCTTCAAAAATTGAAAAGAACAAACTATATACTTTGAGAGATGCTGCGGCGTTGATTAAAGTTGTAGCTTCTGCAAAATTTGATGAGTCTGTTGATATCGCAGTACGTTTAGGTGTTGATCCTAGAAAAGCGAATCAAATGGTTAGAGGTGTTGTAACATTACCTCATGGAACAGGAAAAGATGTACGAGTATTAGCTCTTGTAACACCTGATAAAGAAGCTGAAGCTAAAGCAGCTGGTGCAGACCACGTTGGTTTAGATGACTATCTTCAAAAAATAAAAGATGGTTGGACTGATATTGATGTAATCATCACTATGCCTGCTGTTATGGGTAAATTGGGTCCATTAGGTCGTGTTTTAGGACCTAGAGGTTTAATGCCAAATCCAAAGACAGGTACGGTAACTATGGATGTTGCAAAAGCAGTTCAAGAAGTTAAAGCTGGTAAAATCGATTTTAAAGTTGATAAAACTGGTATTGTACATGCAGGTATAGGTAAAGTATCTTTTGATGCTGATAAAATCTATGACAATGCACACGAAATTATTCAAACATTAATCAAACTTAAACCAACTGCTGCAAAAGGTACCTATATTAAAGGTATTCACCTTACAAGCACAATGAGTCCTGCAATTGCATTGGATCCAAAAGCAGTATAATTGGTAGTTAATAATTTTTAGTATGACTAGAGAAGAAAAATCAATCGCGATTGAAGATTTAACTGCACAGTTAGCTGGTACAAATGTTATTTATGTATCTGATATTTCTGGATTAAATGCAGAGACTACTTCAGACTTAAGAAGAGCTTGTTTTAAAGCAGGTATTAAATTAGAGGTTGTAAAAAATACATTGCTTGCAAAAGCAATGGAAGCTTCTGATAATGATTATGGTGATTTACCATCAGTTTTAACTGGTAATAGCGCTATTTTTATTGCAGATATAGCAAATGCACCTGGAAAAATTATTAAAGATTTCAGAAAAAAATCAGATAAGCCTGTATTAAAAGGAGCTTATATTAATTCTGAAGTTTACATTGGAGACGATCAGTTAGATGCTTTGGCAACTATCAAATCGAAAGAAGAACTTATTGGCGAAATCATTGGATTACTTCAATCACCAGCACAACGAGTTATTTCTGCTCTTCAAAACCACTTCAAAGACGAAGAGGTTGCTTAATTAAGCTTGGCTTTAATTAAGTGTAGAAAACGCGCACAATATAAATTATATTTTACAAATCATTTTAAAACGATAGAAAAAATGGCAGATTTGAAACAATTCGCAGAACAATTAGTTAATTTAACAGTAAAAGAAGTTAACGAATTAGCAACAATATTAAAAGATGAGTATGGTATTGAGCCTGCTGCTGCAGCTGTAGTAGTTGCTGCTGGTGGTGCTGGTGAAGCTGGTGGTGCTTCTGAGCAATCAGAATTCACAGTAGTATTGAAAGATGCTGGTGCTTCTAAATTAGCAGTTGTTAAGTTAGTAAAAGAACTTACAGGTTTAGGTTTGAAAGAAGCTAAAGATGTAGTTGACGGTGCTCCAAGCAACGTTAAAGAAGGTGTTTCTAAAGAAGAGGCTGAAGGTCTTAAAAAATCTTTAGAAGAAGCTGGAGCTGTTGTTGAGTTAAAATAACTTTTACATAGTTTTAGAACAAGGTTTAGGTCTTGAGTAGTAACACTCGATGACCTAAACCATTTTTCGTATAATAAAATTATAGCCAATTTTATTATAAATTAAGTTTAAAATACGAAAAAGTTTTTGATCAATACGAAGAAAAAAAACCGACTAATTCGTTTAGTTTGTTTTTAAAGATGTGTTGGTTACAAAAAAGAAAGTATAAATTAAACAGTGTTTTTGCACAAAAAATTACTTTTTTTAAATCAAAATTTTGTCCATCGATGATAACAAATCAGACTGAAAGATTGAATTTTGCCTCTACAAAAAATATTCCTGCATATCCAGATTTTCTTGATGTTCAGGTGAAATCATTTAAAGATTTTTTCCAATTGGAAACTAAATCTGATGAAAGAGGCAACGAAGGTTTATATAACACCTTCATGGAAAACTTTCCAATCACAGATACAAGGAATAACTTTGTATTGGAATTCCTCGATTATTTTGTTGATCCACCACGTTATACAATTCAAGAATGTATAGAAAGAGGTCTTACCTATAGTGTGCCTTTAAAAGCAAGGCTAAAATTGTATTGTACAGATCCAGAACACGAAGATTTTGAAACTATTGTACAAGATGTTTATCTTGGAACAATTCCTTACATGACGCCAAGTGGTACTTTTGTTATCAATGGTGCTGAACGTGTAGTTGTTTCTCAATTACATAGATCACCTGGTGTATTCTTTGGACAATCATTCCATGCTAATGGGACTAAATTATATTCTGCCAGAGTAATTCCTTTTAAAGGTTCTTGGATAGAATTTTCTACTGATATCAATAGCGTAATGTATGCTTATATCGATAGAAAGAAAAAATTACCAGTAACTACTTTATTTAGAGCTATTGGTTTTGAAAGAGATAAAGATATCCTTGAAATTTTTGACCTTGCTGAAGAAATTAAAGTTTCTAAAACGGGGCTTAAAAAATATATTGGTAGAAAATTAGCAGCACGTGTATTAAATACTTGGCACGAAGATTTCGTGGATGAGGATACAGGTGAGGTAGTTTCTATCGAACGTAACGAAATTATCCTTGATAGAGATACTATTATCGACAAAGATAATGTGGAAGAGATTATCGATTCTAACGTTAAATCTATTTTGTTACATAAAGAAGATGCTAATCAAGGAGATTACGCTATCATTCATAACACCTTACAAAAAGACCCAACAAACTCTGAAAAAGAAGCTGTTGAGCATATCTACAGACAATTGCGTAATGCAGAACCGCCTGATGAAGAAACTGCTCGAGGTATTATCGATAAATTGTTCTTCTCTGACCAACGTTACAACTTAGGTGAAGTAGGTCGTTACAGAATGAACAAAAAACTTGGTTTGGATATTCCTATGGAAAAGCAAGTGCTTACCAAAGAAGATATCATTACCATTGTTAAATATTTGATTGAATTAATCAACTCTAAAGCAGAGATTGATGATATAGATCACTTATCAAACCGTCGTGTTAGAACAGTTGGTGAACAATTGTCTCAACAATTCGGTGTTGGTTTAGCTCGTATGGCTAGAACTATTAGAGAGAGAATGAACGTTAGAGATAACGAGGTGTTTACACCTATTGATTTGATTAATGCAAAAACATTATCATCAGTAATCAACTCTTTCTTTGGAACGAACCAATTGTCTCAATTTATGGATCAAACGAATCCATTGGCTGAGATTACACACAAAAGAAGATTATCTGCACTTGGACCTGGTGGACTTTCAAGAGAAAGAGCTGGTTTCGAGGTTCGTGACGTTCACTATACACACTATGGACGTTTATGTCCTATTGAAACTCCAGAGGGACCAAACATTGGTTTGATTTCATCTCTTGGTGTTTATGCAAAAGTGAATGGTATGGGATTCATTGAGACTCCTTACCGTAAAGTAACGAATGGAGTTGTTGATTTAGAATCAGCTCCTGTTTACTTAAGCGCTGAAGAAGAAGAAGGTATGATGATTGCACAAGCAAACATTCAAATGGAAAATTCAGGAAAAATTACTGCTGATAACGTAATTGCACGTCAAGAAGGTGATTTCCCTGTTATTGAACCATCTAATGTACATTATACTGACGTTGCTCCTAACCAAATTGCATCGATTTCGGCTTCATTGATTCCTTTCTTGGAACATGATGATGCGAACCGTGCCTTGATGGGATCTAACATGATGCGTCAAGCAGTACCATTGATTCGTCCAGAAGCTCCAATTGTTGGAACTGGTTTAGAGCGTCAAGTAGCTTCAGATTCTAGAGTATTAATTAATGCTGAAGGACACGGAACAGTAGAATATGTTGATGCTAACATCATAACTATCAAATACGATCGTTCTGAAGAAGAAAGAATGGTAAGTTTTGATGCTGATGAGAAAACATATAATTTAATTAAATTTAGAAAAACTAACCAAGGAACAAGCATTAACTTGAAGCCTATCGTAAGAAAAGGAGATCGAGTAGTTCCAGGTCAAGTTTTATCTGAAGGATATGCCACTCAAAACGGAGAGTTAGCTTTAGGTAGAAACCTGAAAGTAGCCTTCATGCCTTGGAAAGGGTACAACTTTGAGGATGCGATTGTAATTTCTGAGAAAGTAGTTCGTGACGATATCTTTACCTCTATTCACGTTGATGATTATTCATTGGAAGTGAGAGATACTAAATTAGGTAACGAAGAATTAACGAATGATATTCCTAACGTTTCTGAAGAAGCTACTAAAGATTTGGATGAAAACGGTATGATTAGAATTGGAGCCGAGGTAAAACCTGGTGATATTCTTATCGGAAAAATTACACCTAAAGGGGAATCAGATCCTACTCCAGAAGAGAAATTGCTTCGTGCAATCTTCGGAGATAAAGCAGGTGATGTTAAAGATGCGTCATTGAAAGCATCTCCTTCGTTACACGGTGTTGTTTTGGATAAAAAATTATTCGCAAGAGCGGTAAAAGACAAACGTAAGAGAACACAAGATAAAGACGCTTTAGACAAACTTGAGTTAGAATTTGAAACTAAATTTGTTGAGTTAAAAGACAAATTAGTTGAAAAATTATTCTTGATTGTTAATGGAAAAACATCTCAAGGTGTAATGAATGATTTGGGTGAAGAAGTTTTACCAAAAGGTAAAAAATACACTCAAAAAATGTTATATGCTGTTGAAGATTTTGCTCACTTAAGTAAAGGTCAATGGGTAGCTGATGAGGCTACTAATAAAATGGTTAATGATTTGATTCATAACTATAAAATTAAATTGAACGATTTACAAGGTGCATTACGTAGAGAGAAATTCACTATTACTGTTGGAGATGAATTGCCATCAGGAATCTTGAAATTAGCGAAAGTATATATTGCTAAAAAACGTAAGTTGAAAGTTGGGGATAAAATGGCGGGTCGTCACGGTAACAAAGGTATTGTTGCTCGTATCGTTCGTCATGAAGATATGCCTTTCTTGGAAGACGGAACACCAGTTGATATCGTATTGAATCCACTTGGGGTACCTTCTCGTATGAACATTGGTCAGATCTATGAAACCGTTTTAGGATGGGCTGGAATGAATTTGGGTAGAAAATTTGCTACTCCAATTTTTGATGGTGCTTCTTTAGACGAAATCAATGCTTTGACTGATGAAGCAGGTGTACCACGTTTTGGACATACTTATCTTTATGATGGAGGTACTGGAGAACGTTTCCACCAAGCTGCAACAGTGGGTGTTATCTATATGTTGAAATTAGGACACATGGTAGATGATAAAATGCACGCACGTTCTATCGGACCATACTCGTTGATTACACAACAACCATTGGGTGGTAAAGCTCAATTTGGAGGTCAACGTTTTGGAGAGATGGAGGTTTGGGCTCTTGAAGCTTATGGAGCATCAAGTACACTTAGAGAAATCTTGACTGTTAAATCTGATGATGTTATTGGTAGAGCTAAATCTTACGAAGCAATCGTTAAAGGTGAGTCTATGCCAGAACCAGGATTGCCAGAATCATTCAATGTATTAATGCATGAATTGAAAGGTCTTGGTTTAGATATCAGATTAGAAGAATAGTTTTTTGTTTCAAGTTTCAGGTTTCAAGTTGTAAACCTGAAACTTTAAACTTGAAACAAGTTATTAATAAGTTTTTAAAGATTTATACCCGTAAACCGTTCCGATTTTTTATTGAAGCTTTAGGCTTTTATAACTAGCACTTCAAAAATTGCGTTTGAAGTTTAGAGAAGTAATTCGAGGTATTAGCTGAATGGTTTATTGTTTATGGAGTAATACAATTGCAAAATAAAAGTAAATCATAAATCTAAAATCAATTTTTTAATTGCAAATAAATCAATAGTAAAAACTATGATGAATAATAGAAATAACAAAGACAAAAACCAAGTTAAAAGGTTTGACAAGATTTCGATAGGACTTGCTTCTCCTGAATCTATTTTAAAAGAATCAAGAGGTGAAGTATTAAAGCCTGAAACTATCAACTACAGAACGCACAAACCAGAGCGTGACGGTCTTTTCTGCGAAAGAATTTTCGGTCCTGTTAAGGATTTTGAATGTGCTTGTGGAAAATACAAAAGAATTCGTTACAAAGGAATTATTTGTGACCGTTGTGGTGTAGAAGTTACCGAGAAAAAAGTACGTAGAGATAGAGTAGGACACATCAACCTTGTGGTGCCAATTGCTCATATTTGGTATTTCCGTTCTCTTCCAAACAAAATTGGATACATCCTTGGATTGCCATCTAAGAAATTAGATATGATTATTTACTACGAAAGATACGTAGTAATCCAAGCAGGTATTGCTAAAAATGCTGAAGGAGAACCATTACAAAGATTAGATTTCTTGACAGAAGAAGAGTATTTGAATATTTTAGATACACTTCCAGCTGACAATCAATATTTAGACGATTTTGATCCAAATAAATTTGTTGCCAAAATGGGAGCAGAGTGTATTATGGATTTATTAGCACGTATCGACTTAGATGAATTATCATACAGTTTACGTCATAGTGCGAATAATGAAACCTCTAAACAACGTAAAACAGAAGCTTTAAAAAGATTACAAGTAGTAGAGTCTTTCCGTGAGTCTAACTTGAACCGCGAGAATCGTCCTGAGTGGATGATTATGAAAGTAGTTCCTGTTATTCCACCAGAATTACGTCCGCTTGTGCCACTAGATGGAGGTCGTTTTGCAACTTCTGATTTGAATGATTTATACCGTCGTGTAATTATACGTAACAACCGTTTGAAAAGATTGATGGAGATCAAAGCTCCTGAAGTAATCTTGAGAAACGAAAAACGTATGTTACAAGAATCTGTAGATTCACTTTTCGATAATACTCGTAAAGCTTCTGCGGTTAAAACAGAATCAAACAGACCATTAAAATCATTATCGGATTCATTAAAAGGTAAACAAGGACGTTTCCGTCAAAACTTACTTGGAAAACGTGTAGATTATTCTGCTCGTTCAGTAATTGTTGTTGGACCTGAGTTGAAATTATTCGAATGTGGTATCCCAAAAGATATGGCATCTGAATTATACAAACCTTTTGTAATCCGTAAATTGATTGAAAGAGGAATTGTAAAAACGGTTAAATCTGCTAAAAAAATAATTGACAAAAAAGAGCCAGTAGTTTGGGACATCCTTGAAAACGTAATTAAAGGACACCCAGTATTACTGAACCGTGCTCCTACTTTGCACCGTTTAGGTATCCAAGCGTTCCAACCAAAATTAATTGAAGGAAAAGCAATCCAATTACACCCTTTAGTGTGTACGGCATTCAACGCGGATTTTGATGGTGACCAGATGGCGGTTCACTTGCCATTAGGACCAGAGGCAATTTTGGAAGCACAATTATTAATGTTGGCTTCTCACAATATTTTGAACCCTGCTAATGGAGCGCCTATCACGGTACCTTCTCAAGACATGGTTTTGGGTCTATATTATATGACCAAAGAGCGTTTATCAACTCCTGAGCATAAAATTTTAGGTCAAGATTTGACTTTCTATTCTGCTGAAGAGGTAAACATTGCATTAAACGAAGGACGATTAGAATTGAATGCTCGTGTAAAAATTAGAGCAAAAGATTTTAATGAAAATGGAGAGTTGGTTTACAAAATAATCCAAACTACTGCAGGTCGTGTATTGTTTAATGAAGTAGTTCCTGAAGCTGCTGGATATATCAATGATGTATTAACTAAGAAAAACTTAAGAGATATTATTGGTCACATTTTAAGTGTTACTGATGTGCCTACAACAGCTGCTTTCTTAGATAATATGAAAGATATGGGATACAAATTTGCCTTCAAAGGTGGTTTGTCATTCTCATTAGGTGATATTAGAATTCCAGAGCAAAAAACTAAATTAATTGCAGATGCTAGAGAGCAAGTTGAAGGTATTTCTGCTAACTATAACATGGGTCTTATCACCAATAACGAACGTTATAACCAAGTTATTGATGTGTGGACATCTACTAATGCTCAATTAACAGAGGCAGCAATGAAAAACATTAGAGAAGACCAACAAGGTTTTAACTCAGTGTACATGATGCTTGATTCTGGAGCAAGGGGATCTAAAGAACAAATCCGTCAGTTAACTGGTATGCGTGGTTTGATGGCTAAGCCTAAAAAATCGACTGCTGGTGGTGGTGAGATTATTGAAAACCCGATTTTGTCTAACTTTAAAGAAGGTCTTTCTATCCTTGAGTATTTTATTTCTACTCACGGTGCTCGTAAAGGTCTTGCAGATACGGCTCTTAAAACTGCGGATGCAGGGTATTTAACAAGAAGATTACATGATGTTTCTCAGGATGTTATTGTTAATCTTGATGATTGTGGAACATTGAGAGGTGTTGAAGTTTCGGCTTTAAAGAAAAACGAAGAAATAGTAGAAACTTTAGGAGAAAGAATCCTTGGACGTGTAGCATTACAAGATGTTGTAAATCCATTAGATAATGAAATTCTAGTTGCTGCAGGACAAGAAATAACAGAAACAATTGTAAAAGCAATTGAAGCTTCTCCGATTGAAAAAGTAGAGGTTCGTTCTCCATTAACTTGTGAGGCATTAAAAGGAATTTGTGCTAAATGTTATGGTAGAAACTTAGCTACTGGAAAAA
This sequence comes from Flavobacterium keumense, assembly GCF_029866485.1. Classification (NCBI taxonomy): domain Bacteria; kingdom Pseudomonadati; phylum Bacteroidota; class Flavobacteriia; order Flavobacteriales; family Flavobacteriaceae; genus Flavobacterium; species Flavobacterium keumense. Next base: position 32,607 of record NZ_CP092332.1, on the reverse strand, counting down.
TGACTCAAAGAGGTGAAGCAGTAGGAGTTATTGCTGCACAATCTATTGGAGAGCCTGGTACACAGTTAACACTTCGTACCTTCCACGTTGGAGGGGTAGCAGGAGGTATTTCTGAAGAATCAAGCATTGTTGCTCGTTTCCCAGGAAAACTAGAAATCGAAGATTTAAAAACAGTTAAAGGAGAAGATAATGAAGGAAACGCAGTGGATATTGTTGTTTCTCGTTCTACTGAATTGAAATTAGTCGATGAAAAAACAGGTATTTTATTAAGTACAAATAATATCCCTTACGGTTCAAGTATTTTTGTAAAAGACGGTCAGTCTGTTGCAAAAGGAGAGGTAATCTGTAAATGGGATCCATATAATGGAGTTATTGTTTCTGAGTTTACTGGTAAAATTGCTTACGAAGATTTAGAACAAGGTCAAACTTATATGGTTGAAATCGACGAACAAACTGGTTTCCAAGAAAAAGTTATTTCTGAAGCAAGAAACAAAAAATTAATTCCTACTTTATTAGTATATGGTAAAGACAATGAATTAATTCGTTCGTATAACTTACCAGTAGGAGCCCACTTGATGGTTGACGATGGTGAGAAAATTAAAGCAGGTAAAGTATTGGTGAAAATTCCTCGTCGTTCTTCTAAATCAGGAGATATCACAGGAGGTTTACCAAGAATTACAGAGTTGTTAGAAGCTCGTAATCCTTCAAACCCAGCTGTAGTTTCAGAAATCGACGGAGTTGTTTCTTTCGGAAAAATCAAACGTGGTAATCGTGAAATCATCATTGAGTCTAAATTTGGTGAAGTGAAGAAGTACTTGGTAAAATTATCAAGTCAAATTTTAGTTCAAGAAAACGACTTTGTACGTGCTGGAGCTCCACTTTCAGATGGTGCCATTACGCCAGATGATATTTTAAGAATTCAAGGTCCAGCGGCTGTTCAACAGTACTTGGTGAACGAAATTCAAGAAGTATACCGTTTACAAGGGGTTAAAATTAACGACAAACACTTTGAGGTAGTAATTCGTCAAATGATGCGTAAAGTTCAAGTTCAAGATCCAGGAGATACTTTATTCTTAGAAGATCAATTGATTCATACTAAAGATTTTATCTTAGAAAATGATAAGTTATATGGTATGAAAGTAGTTGAAGATGCTGGAGATTCAGAGGTGTTGAAACCAGGACAAATCATTACGCCACGTCAATTACGTGATGAAAATTCATTGTTGAAACGTACCGATAAGAACTTAGTTGTTGCTCGTGATGTAATTACAGCAACTGCAACTCCAGTGTTACAAGGTATCACAAGAGCTTCTCTTCAAACAAAATCATTCATTTCTGCAGCCTCTTTCCAAGAGACTACTAAAGTATTAAACGAAGCTGCTGTTGCAGGTAAAGTAGATAATTTAGAAGGATTGAAAGAAAATGTAATTGTAGGTCACAGAATCCCTGCAGGTACAGGTATGAGAGAATACGATCACACGATTGTAGGATCTAAAGAAGACTACAATGAAATGATGGCTAACAAAGAAGAGTATATATATTAATTCAAAAAAATAAAGATTCAAAGGGTGTAACACTACACTCTTTGAATTCTTTACTTTTTTAATCTTTTTGATATGACAGAGCAACAAGAACAAATCAATATTGAGTTGGATGAGCAAACAGCCGAAGGAATTTATTCCAATCTAGCGATTATCAATCATTCTTCTTCCGAATTTGTATTGGATTTTGTGAGCATTATGCCAGGAATTCCAAAAGCTAAAGTAAAATCTAGAATTGTGTTGACTCCACAACATGCTAAAAGATTGTTGAAAGCCATTGGAGAAAATATTCATCGTTTTGAAGTCGCTCATGGCGAAATCAAAGACACTGAACAAGCTCCAATTCCATTGAATTTTGGTCCTGCGGGACAAGCTTAAATATTAAAAAGGCTCCAGAAATGGAGCCTTTTTTGTTTTATTGAAGTTTGTGGACTACTTCGTTTTTGATTTCCTCTAAAACGAAGGTGCTTTGTACATTGGAAATCCCCTCAATGACGGACAATTTTTCTACTGCAAATTGTTGGTATTCATTCATGTCTTTTACGGCAATTTTCAATAAAAAATCATAGTTTCCAGAAACATGGTAACACCCCATAACATCATGTAATTTTGCAATTTGCTTTTTGAAATTGTCAATTACTTCCTTGGAATGAATCGATAAGGTGACTTGGCAAAAGACCTGAATTGATTTTCCAATTTTTACTTCGTCCAAAAGAGCAACATATTTTTTGATGTACCCCAATTGTTCTAATTTCTTAATTCTTGCAAAGGTAGGTGAGACCGATAAGCCTGATTTTTCAGCAATCATTTTGATGTTGGCTTTGGCATCCTCTTGTAAAACCATCAGAATTCGTTTGTCAATGGCGTCCATTTTAAAATATTTTTATTGTTTTGATAATTTGTAATTCTTGTTTCAGTATAAAAGTTCTGCTAATATATCTATTTTTAGAATTATACTATTGATTATTTTTATTATTTAGAAAATTTTGAAAATAAATCTACATTTACAAAAAAAAACAATGGAATTACATTCAACCTTTCTTACCGAAATTGATAAACAACGCTTAGCGGAGTTAGAACAGTTTATTAATCTTTCCAATGAAAATTCTATAGGGTATCCTGTTTCTAAAGATTTTGATTTTTCAGAGATGATGCCGTTTTTGAAATACCCCATTAATAACGTGGGTGACCCCTTTGAAAATTCCATTAATAAAGTAAAAACCCACGAACTCGAGCGAGAAGTAGTTGGATTCTTTGCTAAGTTGTTTAGAGCTGACCCTAATGATTATTGGGGCTATGTTACTAATGGTGGTTCTGAAAGTAATTTGTACGGTTTGTATTTGGCTAGAGAGCTGTATCCTAAAGGAATGGTGTATTATTCAGAATCGACACATTACAGTATTCGTAAGAACATTCATTTGTTAAACATTCCAAGTATTGTGATTCGTTCGCAAGAAAATGGGGAAATTGATTATGCCGATTTAGAAAACACTTTGCGAATCAATCGGGATAAACCCGCCATTGTGTTGGCTAATTATGGTACTACGATGAAAGAAGCCAAAGATGATGTGGCTAGAATCAAATCCATTCTAAAAAGTTTAGCCATTCAAGATAGTTATATTCATTGCGATGCCGCCCTTGCAGGAAGTTACGGTGCCTTTGTAGAACCTAGAGTACCTTTTGATTTTAAAGACGGAGCCGATAGCGTAGCGATTAGCGGACACAAGTTTATTGGTTCGCCAATACCTACTGGGGTAATTATTACTAAAAAATCAAATCGAGACAGAATTGCCAAAGGAGTTTCGTATATCGGTTCGTTGGATACGACCATAACTGGTTCAAGAAACGGTCACAGTCCGTTGTTTTTATGGTATGCTTTGAAACGAATGGGAGTGGAAGGATTGAGACAACGATTCCAGAATAGTCTTGAAGTGGCTGCTTATTGTGAAAAGCGATTGAATGCAATTGGGATTCCAGCTTGGAGAAATCCCAATGCGATTACGGTAGTATTTCCAAAAGTACACGATTCCATAATTTCCAAATGGCAATTGGCCACACAAGAAACAATTTCTCATATTATTTGTATGCCTAATGTAACCAAAGAGCAAATTGACAATCTGATTCTAGACCTTCAAAATTGTGTTGAAGTCATGGAAAACGAGTACGAATTTAATTTCTAATTAATCAAACTCCGAAGTGAAAAACAACTTCACGGTTGGGAATTTACTTTGCGTCATTTGAATGGTAAAATCAGAATCGGCTAAGAAAACCAATTGTCCGTATTTGTCGTGTGCCAAAAACTTTTGTTTGATGCGTTTGAATTCTTTGAACTCTTCGCTTTTAGCATCGTCTGGTTTTACCCAACAGGCTTTGTGAACAGGGAAATTTTCATACGAACATTTTGCGCCGTATTCATGTTCCAATCGGTACTGAATTACCTCGTATTGAAGCGCTCCAACCGTTCCAATGACTTTTCTATTGTTCATTTCTAAGGTAAACAACTGCGCTACCCCTTCGTCCATTAATTGATCGATACCTTTGTCAAGCTGTTTTGCTTTTAATGGGTCGGCATTATTGATGTAACGGAAATGCTCTGGCGAGAAACTCGGAATTCCTTTAAAGCTCATCACTTCGCCTTCGGTCAAGGTATCCCCAATTTTGAAGTTACCCGTATCGTGCAATCCTACAATGTCACCTGGATACGAAACATCCACAATCTCTTTCTTCTCAGCAAAAAAGGCATTCGGACTAGAGAATTTTAAATTCTTTTTTTGGCGAACGTGGAAATAGGGTTTGTTGCGTTCAAAAGTTCCCGAAACAATTTTGATAAACGCCAAACGGTCGCGGTGTTTGGGATCCATATTCGCGTGAATTTTGAACACAAAGCCCGACATTTTTTCTTCTTTTGGATCCACCAAACGCGTTTCTGAATCTTTAGGTCGAGGCGAAGGTGCAATGGCTACAAAGCAATCCAACAATTCGCGTACCCCAAAATTATTCAAAGCCGAACCAAAAAACACAGGTTGTAATTTTCCGTCCAAATAGTCTTGTTGGTTGAATTTCGGATAGACCTCGTCAATTAATTCCAATTCTTCACGCAATTTATCGGCTGGTTTTTGACCAATTATTTGTTCTAATTCAGGACTTTGGACGTCCGAAAAAGCAATTGTTTCTTCAATGTTTTTACGGCTATCTCCGCTAAACAAGTTGATGTTTTGTTCCCATAAATTATAAATTCCTTGGAAGTCATACCCCATTCCAATTGGAAAACTCAAAGGCGTAACCGTCAAGCCCAATTTTTGCTCCACTTCGTCCATCAAGTCAAAAGCGTCTTTTCCCTCACGGTCTAATTTATTGATGAAAACAATAATCGGAATGTTACGCATTCTGCATACCGAAACTAATTTTTCGGTTTGTTCCTCCACCCCTTTGGCAACGTCAATCACTACAATTACGCTATCCACGGCGGTTAAAGTTCGAAACGTATCCTCGGCAAAATCCTTGTGACCGGGTGTGTCCAGAATATTGATTTTTTTCTCTTTGTAATTGAATGCCAAAACCGAAGTCGAAACCGAAATCCCTCTTTGACGCTCAATTTCCATAAAGTCAGACGTAGCGCCCTTCTTGATTTTATTATTTTTTACCGCACCCGCTTCCTGAATCGCCCCTCCAAAAAGAAGTAATTTCTCGGTTAGTGTCGTCTTTCCTGCATCGGGATGCGAAATAATTCCAAATGTTCTCCTGCGTTGTATTTCTTCTAAAAAACTCATAATTGCTATAATGGAGTGCAAAAATACTATTTACTTCACTAAATAACTAATTCCAAAAGTTTTTCTAGAAGCTATTTCCCGCTGTACGCTCTATCTGTGTCGGCAAACCCTGCCGCCACAGGATGCCGCTCCCATCAGGGCTAGGGTTTCATTTTCAAAATCTATTTTGTTTACTTCAAAAAAAATAAATATATTTACAAAACCAAATCTTACAAAATGAACCTAACCTTGTTACCCATTTCCTGTACACTACAATCATCTCTGTCTTTAATTCCAACTAAAACGACTGGAATGAATACGCTAGTGAATACTCAAAATAGGCAAAAAATAATAAATCCGTTTGATGATTTATAAAAAAAATAATACACAACATTAGTTGAGCATTGCTAACCAAAACAGCTTGCTTTGCTCAACAATAAAGCAAAAAAAACTGAGCATATAAACGAGTTAGTGGCAATTTTAACAACAACATCACGAAAAAAATGAAATATATATTTACGGTAATATTAGCACTTATTATACATATAAGCACTTGCTACGGGCAGACAAATAAAGAGAATGAAGCCAACAAAAAGATTGACCGCTACCTTTCAGCATTAGAGAGTGTTGGTTTTTCTGGATCGGTATTGGTAGAAATAAATGGTAAAAAAGTTATTGCAAAAGGATATGGTTTTTGTGATGCTGAAACACAAATCACAAATTCACCGAAAACTATTTTCGACATTGGTTCTATTACAAAACAATTTACTGCGGCAGCAATTCTAAAATTAGAAATGCAAGGCAAACTTTCAACTAATGACAAAATTTCAAAGTTCTTTGACAAAATTCCATCAGATAAACAGCAGATTACAATTCACGATTTACTTCGTCATCAATCTGGACTTATAAGTAATGTCGGTAGAGATTTTGAAAAAATTAGTGAAAAAGAATTTTTAGAAAATGTTTTTAATTCAGAATTACTATTCCCGGTCGGGACAAATTTTTCTTACTCGAACATTGGATATAGTTTATTGGCTATGATAATAGAAAAAACATCTAATAAATCTTATGAAACCTATCTCTATGAAAATTTGTGGAAGCCTTCGCAAATGAAAATGACAGGTTACACACGACCTTCATATGACAAAAATTATATTGCAGTTGGGTATGAAAATGATAATAAAGTTTGGGGAAAACCAACAGAAAAAGAATGGGACACAGTTTCACCTTACTGGCACTTAAAAGGCAATGGCGGTATTCTTTCAACTACCGAAGACCTTTATAAATGGCACAAGTGCTTATTGTCAGAAAAGATACTATCTAATGACGCAAAACAAAAATTGTATCATCCTAAGTTAAGACCAGAAGAAACCGAAAATTCATACTATGCTTATGGTTGGGATGTTTCAAAGACAAATAGAAACACTACACAAGTTTGGCATAATGGAACAAATAGGATTTTTTATGCTGACTTTCTTCGCTTTATAGATGAAAAGGTTACATTCATTATGCTATCTAATAAATCGCATCCTAATTTCAATAACCTAAATTTTGAAATGGCAAGAATTGTTTTCAACCCTAATTTTATTCCTGAAATTCCTATTGCTGATAATGCAGAAAACCGTAATTTTTCCAATAACATCATTAAAACGATTAGTGAGTTTGGTATAGAAAAAGCAAAAGAAGAATATGCTAAAAAGAAAAGCACCGAACAACTTTTAGAATTTCTGATGAGAGAAGAAGGTTTTAAGCACATTGACAATGGAAAACCCGAAATTGCTGTTCAAATCTTTGAAATGAATGTGTTTGTTTATCCTAAATCAGCCAAGGCATTACAAGGATTAGGGGAAGGTTATATGGAAACAGGTAAGAATGAATTAGCATTAAAATATTTAAAAGAAAGTTTAGCCATAAACCCCGACAATCCATTCGTTAGCAGATTAATTAAACAGCTAGACAAGTGAGAAAAACTGCCACTAACAGCGGTTTTGCGCAATGGCGGCATTTATAATAAATTCAAGTTTTTCTTTCCGAAAAACCCCGCTGCTCAAAGTCTCCTGACTTTGAGCTCTGTCTTGAATAAGTTTTCTAGCATCATAAGAAGTGCTCTAAACTCAAGGTCAAACAAATAATAACAGTTTTTTCAGGATTCTCAACTCCATTTTTAAAACAGTTTTCATATTTCCCTTAACCCGTTGGGTGAAATTGTTTTTCGATGAAAAATTTTCGTCAGTCCGAGTGATTTTCGACTGAAAATCGTCCTTCGGCTTTGCTCAGGATGACAGAGCAAGAAAATTTGAAATCAAAAACGATTCTCGATACATTTTTTGCTACATTATATTGCGCAAAAAACACTCGAATTGACGTTTTTGATAATCTCATCCAACGGGTTCCCTACTAATTTTTTGTTAATAGTACTTAGTTCACTTGCATTCTCTAATTGAATTGTTATTTTTGTTGGCAATAATACATTTCGGCTTCTATAGTTAGTATTAGATTACTAAAAAATAAAAATTAAACAATGATATTTCAATTACCATCGATTTCCTCTTTTGTTACTAAGAAAGCACTTTCTTTATTCTTGGTTCTTTTTTCTGTAGTGACTTTAACTGCCCAAGAGGTGATTAAAGACCAACCCACAAAAGAAGCACCAAAAACGGACTCGTCAAAAAAAATGAAAGTAGATGGTGTTATCGCTACCGTTGGAGATTACATTATTTTGGATTCGGATATTGACAAAGCTTATTTGGAGATTGCAAGTCAAGGCGGTTCTGTAAAAGACATTACAAGATGTCAGATGTTAGGCAAGCTAATGGAAGACAAATTATATGCACACCAAGCGGTGCAAGATAGTGTTAAAGTGACTGATTCTGAGGTGAAAGCTATGATGGACGAGCGTTTGAATTACATGACAGAGCAGTTAGGTTCAATGGATAAAGTGGTGAGTTACTACAAGAAAAACAACGAAGAAGAATTCAGAACCTATTTTTTTGATATTCTAAAAGAAAACAAGCTAACATCCGAAATGCAAAAGAAAATTGTTGACGATGTGCAAATTACACCTGAGGAGGTGCGTAACTTTTTTAAGAAAATTCCAAAAGACGAATTGCCTGTTTTTGGTGCCGAAATGGAAGTAGCGCAAATTGTGGTAAAACCTAAAATTTCGGATGCTGATAAACAAAAAGTAATTGACCGTTTGAATGGTTTCAAAAAAGAAATTCAAGAAGGTTCTAGTTTTGCTACCAAAGCGGTGTTGTATTCGCAAGACCCAGGATCAAGAGCGAGTGGTGGGTATTACAAAATGAATCGTAAAACACCTTTTGTAAAAGAATTTAAGGACGTAGCATTCAGTTTAGCCGAAGGAGAAATCTCGGCACCTTTTGAAACAGAATACGGCTATCACATTATCTATGTAGAGAAAATAAAAGGGCAAGAAATCGAGTTGCGTCATATTTTATTGGCTCCTAAAGTGACCGAGGAATCGTTGCAAGAAGCAAAAGAAAAAATCGCTTTGATTCGTAAACGAATTGTGGACAAGGAAATCACATTTGCAGAAGCAGCAAGAACTTTGTCTGACGAAAAAGAAACCAGAGCCAATGGTGGAACTTTAATCAACCCGAAAACACAAGATACTCGTTTTGAGTTGACTAAAATGGATCCAAGTTTGTATGCGCAAGTGTCTAATTTGAAAGAAAATGAAATTTCATTGCCAATTCCCGAAGAGTTGCAAGAAGGGAAAAAACAATTCAAATTGGTTACAGTAACTAATAGAATCAATGAGCATACCGCGGATTATGCAAAGGACTATACTAAAATCAAAGAGTTGGCTTTGAAAGAAAAACAAATCAAGGCGATTGCTAAATGGTTTGACGAAAAAATTAAAGATACTTATATTAAAATTGTAGGTGAATACAGGGATTGTACGTTTACCAATAATTGGTTAAAAAAATAAATTATTAAAATAAATCCAAAAAGAGTTAGCTTTATGACACTAAAATCATGTTGCTAACTCTTTTTAATTTAAACTATATTGAGAATGTCTGATGTAGCTGCTATACATAACTTAGTTCAAAAACGAACTGCGCTAAAAAAAGAAATTGCTAAAATTATTGTGGGGCAAGATGCTGTGATTGATCAAATTGTATTGGCTATTTTTTCAGGCGGACATGCTTTGTTGGTAGGTGTGCCAGGCTTGGCAAAAACCTTAATGGTAAATACGTTGGCACAAGCTTTAGGATTGGATTTCAAGCGCATTCAGTTCACGCCAGATTTAATGCCGTCGGATATTTTGGGAAGTGAAATTTTGGATGAAAACAGACAATTTAAATTTATAAAAGGGCCTGTTTTTTCAAACATCATCTTGGCTGATGAAATCAATAGAACGCCGCCAAAGACGCAAGCCGCTTTGTTAGAAGCCATGCAAGAGCGTGCCGTAACCATTGCAGGACATCAATACCAATTGGGCTTGCCGTATTTTGTATTGGCAACCCAAAATCCCATCGAGCAAGAAGGAACCTATCCTTTGCCAGAGGCGCAATTGGACCGATTCATGTTTGCTATCAAGTTAGAATATCCCACTTTTGAAGAAGAAGTTCAGGTAGTGAAACAAACGACTTCGGATGTAAAAAGTGTTATTGAACCACTATTTTCTGCTCAAGAAATTATTGATTTTCAGCACTTAATTCGCCGCATTCCAGTAGCAGATAATGTGATTGAATATGCGGTTGCGTTGGTGGCTAAAACACGACCTGACAATTCATTGACTACTGATTTTGTAAAAAACTATTTGGATTGGGGAGCAGGGCCAAGAGCCTCGCAAAATTTAGTTTTGGCAGCCAAAGCGCATGCTGCTTTTAACGGAAAATTCTCCCCAGACATTGAGGATGTTAAAGCGGTTGCAATTGGTATTTTGCGTCATCGAATTATTAAAAACTACAAGGCTGATGCCGAAGGAATTACAGAAGAAATGATTATTACTAAACTACTCTAATTGCATAGCTTATTTTAATTTCAATCGCTTCATTTGAATTGAATAGGGGATAGTTTTTTATTAATTGTTTAATATCTATTAGGTTAAATTATTTTTTTGATAATAAAATTAAATCTAATTTGATATTTTGTAATAATAATCAGCAATACGACTAGATTTATTAAATTATTTTTAAATCTCGGCTTTAATTTCTAAATTTGCTAAACATAAAAAACAAATAATACCCAATATAGTATGGCTATTGAAAACGAAATGAATCTTTATAAAGAATACATTAAAGAAATAGAGGAAAGAAAAGGTCAAGGGCTTCACCCAAAACCAATTGATAGTGCTGAATTACTAAGCGAAATTATTGCGCAAATTAAAGATGCTAAAAATTCTAACAGAAAAGAGTGTCTTCATTTCTTCATTTACAACACCTTGCCAGGAACTACTAGTGCGGCAGGTCAAAAGGCAAAATTCCTAAAAGAAATCATCCTTGGACAGGAAGTAGTAAGTGAAATTACTCCGGCATTTGCATTGGAGTTATTGTCTCATATGAAAGGTGGACCATCCATTGAAGTTTTATTGGATTTAGCATTAGGAAATGATGCAACTATTGCGAAAGACGCAGCAGCAGTTCTTAAAACCCAAGTGTATTTGTATGATGCTGATATGGCGCGTTTGAAAGAAGCTTATACCAATGGAAATACTGTTGCAAAAGACATATTAGAAAGCTACGCAAAAGCTGAGTTTTTTACCAAATTACCTGAAGTTGAAGAAGAAATTAAAGTGGTGACATTTATTGCTGGTGAAGGAGATATTTCTACGGATTTATTGTCACCAGGAAATCAAGCGCACTCGCGTTCAGACCGTGAATTACACGGAAAATGTATGATTACGCCTCAAGCACAAGAAGAAATTCAAGCTCTTCAAGCGCAACATCCAGACAAAAGTGTGATGTTAATTGCTGAAAAAGGAACGATGGGAGTAGGATCTTCAAGAATGTCGGGTGTAAACAACGTGGCGCTTTGGACAGGAAAACAAGCGAGTCCGTATGTGCCTTTTGTTAACATAGCACCAATTGTGGGTGGAACAAACGGAATTTCACCTATTTTCTTGACTACTGTTGATGTAACAGGAGGTATCGGAATTGATTTAAAAAACTGGGTTAAGAAAACAGATGCGAATGGTGAGTTAGTTCGTGATGCCAATGGCGAACCTATTTTAGAGCAAGTATATTCTGTTGCAACAGGAACTGTCTTAACGATCAATACAAAAACAAAAAAATTATACAATGGTGCTCAAGAATTGATTGATATTTCAAGATCATTCACACCACAAAAAATGGAATTTATCAAAGCAGGTGGTTCTTATGCCATCGTTTTTGGTAAAAAAATTCAAACTTTTGCAGCGCAAACATTAGGGATTCAAGCGCCAGTAGTTTTTGCTCCTTCAAAAGAAGTTTCTAATCCAGGTCAAGGTCTTACTGCAGTAGAGAAAATTTTTAATAAAAATGCGGTTGGAGTAACTCCAGGAAAAGTTTTACATGCGGGTTCCGATGTTCGTGTAGAAGTAAATATTGTGGGTTCGCAAGATACTACAGGATTGATGACGGCACAAGAATTAGAGTCGATGGCTGCTACCGTGATTTCGCCAATCGTTGATGGAGCGTATCAATCAGGTTGTCATACAGCTTCGGTTTGGGATAAAAAAGCACAAGCAAATATTCCAAAATTGATGCAATTCATGAATAATTTTGGTTTGATTACTGCTCGTGATCCAAAAGGAGTGTATCATGCCATGACAGATGTGATTCATAAAGTTTTGAATGATATTACGGTTGATGATTGGGCAATTATTATCGGAGGAGATTCGCATACGAGAATGTCTAAAGGAGTTGCTTTTGGTGCCGATTCTGGTACGGTAGCCTTAGCTTTGGCAACAGGAGAGGCTTCTATGCCAATTCCTGAATCCGTAAAAGTTACTTTCAAAGGAACTATGCCTGATTATATGGATTTTCGTGATGTGGTGCATGCTACTCAAGCGCAAATGTTACATCAATTTGGAGGAGAAAATGTGTTCCAAGGTCGAATTATCGAGGTGCATATTGGAACATTAACAGCTGATCAAGCCTTTACTTTTACAGACTGGTCTGCTGAGATGAAAGCGAAAGCATCTATTTGTATCTCAGAGGATGAAACCTTGATTCAATCTTTGGAAATTGCAAAAGGCAGAATCCAAATCATGATTGATAAAGGAATGGATAATAGCCGTCAAGTGCTTAAAGGATTAATTGATAAGGCAAATAAGAGAATTGCTGAAATTAGATCAGGTGAAAAACCAGCTTTACGACCAGATGCTAATGCAAAATATTATGCAGAAGTAGTAGTTGATTTGGACGTAATTAATGAGCCAATGATTGCTGACCCAGATGTAAACAATAAAGATGTTTCTAAGCGTTATACACACGATACTATCCGACCATTGTCATTCTACGGAGGAACAAAAAAGGTAGATTTAGGATTCATTGGTTCTTGTATGGTCCACAAAGGCGATATGAAAATCTTAGCGCAAATGCTTAAAAACATTGAAAAACAACAAGGTAAAGTGGAATTTAAAGCACCTTTAGTGGTAGCGCCACCAACATACAATATTGTTGATGAATTAAAAGCAGAGGGTGACTGGGAAGTATTACAAAAATATTCAGGTTTTGAATTTGATGATAATGCGCCAAAATCGACTGCACGTACGGAATATGAAAACATGTTGTATTTAGAGCGCCCAGGTTGTAACCTTTGTATGGGTAACCAAGAAAAGGCTTCAAAAGGAGATACGGTAATGGCAACATCAACACGTTTGTTCCAAGGTAGGGTTGTTGAAGATTCTGCTGAGAAAAAAGGAGAATCATTACTTTCTTCAACTCCAGTAGTGGTTTTATCGACAATTTTAGGTAGAACACCATCTATTGAAGAATACAAACAAGCGGTGGAAGGGATTAACTTGACTAAGTTTGCACCTTCACATAAGTTGTTAGTAGGATAAGATTTTTTCTTTGATTATATTTCAAAAAGCTCCTCGTACAGAGGGGCTTTTTTTTAAGAATCACGGTATGATTTAGCTTGCGGGTTCTTTAGTACCGGTATAGAGCTAATTTTATAAATGCTTTAACTTTTTTAAATTTAAAAAAGACTATCTTTGTAATTCTTGAAATATTCCCGTTTTTTTAATAAAGGAATGACAATAATTCCATTTTTGCGTTTCAAAATAGTTGCGATTTTTAAACCGGGTCGAAAATTAAAAACAGAATGAAGTATTGCAAACTAATTTTAATTTTATCGTTTATTAACTTATCAGCAGCTTTTTCTCAAGAAAAACTGATAAAACATACCGTACAAAAAGGCGAAACAATTACTGCAATCGCCCAAAAATATAAAGTTGAGCCAAGTGCTATTTATGAACTTAATCCAGATTGTACTAGAACGTTAAAATTAGAATCGATTATTTTGATTCCGCGCCAAACATCAAAAAGTGGTAAGGCAAAAATAGAATCAAAGCCAACTTTAGTTCAAAATTTACACGAAGTACAACCCAAAGAAACTCTGTTTGGTATTGCAAAACAATATGAAATTTCTTTAGAAGAATTGAATGCAGCAAATCCTGAATTAGCAGAAGCAGGTTTGAAAGCAGGACAAAAAATCAAGATTCCGACCAAGGCTAATGCTAATTTAGTTACTAAGAAAGAAACACTACAATTAGAACCTAAAAAAGAAGTAGTTCTCAAAGAAAAACAAGAAAAAGGTATTCCATTAGCAGTTACTCCACAAACAGAAACAACAATCCATGAAGTAGTACCATCTGAAACAAAATTCGGAATCGCGAAACAGTATGGGATTTCGGTAGCTGATTTGGATAAAGCTAATCCGATATTAGAAAAAGAAGCACTTAAGGCGGGTCAAAAAATTGTGATTCCAATAAAAGAAGGAATTACAGCCGTTGCACCAGTGCTAAAACAAGTGGAGGTGGTACCATCTAAAAAGATAGAGCTAAAAGAAAAAGTCAAAGAAGAAACAGTAGTAGTTAAAAAAGAACTAGTCGAAGAGAAGCAAGAAACGGTGACTCATGAAGTGCTTCCAAAAGAGACGAAATACGGAATTGCTAAAAAGTACGGAATTTCGGTAGCAGAATTAGAAAATCAAAATCCAACGATTGTTAAGAATTTGTACGTAGGTGCCAAATTGACTATTTCTGGAGCCAAAACCATTCAAGAAGATACTATTGTTGAAACTCAACTTGTGTCGACAGAAACCACTGATGCGGTTGCCAAAAAAGAAAATCTTACGATAGCTAGTAGTATTGCAAAGTGGAATACCAATGAAGAATTAGCAGACGAGTTAATTCGTATGGCATCCGATAATTTAGGTTCGAGATACCGTGCAGGTGGAACATCGAAGAATGGATTTGATTGTTCAGGTTTGATGTATTCTACATTTAGTTCGTTGGATATTAAATTACCAAGATCCTCCGTTGAAATGGCTGCAATTGGGACCAAAGTAGAGGCTAAAGAGGCTAAAAAAGGAGATTTAATTTTCTTCAAAACAAGAGGAGGGAGTCAGATTAATCACGTAGGAATGGTGGTGGAAGTGTGTGATGGAGAAATTCGATTTATTCATTCCTCAACGCAAAGTGGTGTTATTATTTCTTCTACCAAAGAGAAATATTACGAGAAAAATTTCACCCAAATCAATAGGGTGTTGCAACAATAAGAAAACAAAAAACTCCTCATTTGAGGAGTTTTTTGTTTTAAATAGGGTATTGTTTATTTCTTTTACTTTGAAAAACTCGGTTTTAAAAAAAAGTATATCTTTAACCAACCAAAAACTAAAACCAATAATTATGGAAGAAAATCGACCAGGAGATTTTAAACGAGAATTAGGATTGTTAGACGGCACAATGCTAGTAGTGGGATCTATGATTGGCTCTGGAATATTCATTGTAAGTGCTGATATTGCTAGACAAGTAGGGTCAGCGGGATGGTTGACTTTGATTTGGTTAATCTCAGGAATAATCACCATGATTGCCGCAGTGAGTTATGGAGAGTTGAGCGCCATGTTTCCAAATGCAGGTGGGCAATATGTCTATTTGAAAGAAGCTTATAACAAACTGATTGCCTTTTTGTATGGTTGGAGTTTCTTTGCGGTTATTCAAACAGGTACAATTGCTGCTGTAGGGGTTGGTTTTTCAAAATTCGCTGCGTATTTAATTCCTTCGCTAAGCGATGAAAATATTCTATATGAGTTAGGCACTTTTAAATTAAACGCAGCTCAAATCGTTTCAATTATCACGATTGTATTACTTACTTACATAAATAGTCGAGGAGTAAAGAATAGTAAAATATTACAAACCGTTTTGACTATAATAAAGATTGTATCGTTATTTGGGTTGATTATTTTTGGGTTTTTATTGGCTGCTAAAGCCGAGATTTGGAATGCCAATTGGTCAGATACATGGAATACCCGTTCGTTTAATACAGACACAAGTTCGTGGTTGCCTATTGGAGGAACTGCTTTGCTGACAGGGATTTCTGCGGCTATGGTAGGATCGTTGTTCTCAAGCGATGCTTGGGTTGGAGTTACTTTTATTGCTGGAGAAATTAAAAATCCAAAACGTAATGTAGGTTTGAGTTTGTTTCTGGGAACTTTTATAGTTACAATTATTTATGTATTAACAAATTTAATGTACTTAGCGGTAATTCCACTTGATGAAATTGCAACCGCCAAATCGGATAGGGTAGCCGTAGTGGCTTCTCAATATACTTTTGGAGATATAGGTACAATCATTATTGCTGTAATGATTATGATTTCGACATTTGCCTGTAATAATGGATTGATTATGGCAGGAGCAAGGGTATATTATACCATGGCTAAAGACGGTTTGTTCTTGAAAAAAGCCGCTAATTTGAATTCGGCAAGTGTACCTGAATGGGCGCTATGGGTACAATGTATTTGGGCTTCGCTTCTATGCTTGACAGGTAAATATGGTGATTTGTTAGATTTTGTAATGATTATTGTTTTGATATTTTATATTCTAACAATTTGTGGAATTTTTATTCTGCGTAAAAAAATGCCTGAAATAGAAAGACCTTATAAAGCTTTTGGCTATCCAATTCTTCCGTTGATATATATAATAATAGCTTCTGCTATATGTGTGTCTTTATTAATCACTAAATTTTCAACCTGTGGCTGGGGAGTTTTAATTATGCTGACAGGGATACCGATTTACTATGCGACAAAACCTCAAGAATAATTAGGTTATTAAAGGTAAAAGTCGTCTTGGTATTATTATCAAGACGACTTTTTTATGATGTGGGGAAAATAAAATTTATAAAATTGAGGCTACTTCTTCAAAAGGCAATCCCCAAGCTTCGGCAACTCCTTTGTAAACAATCTTACCATTGGCAATGTTTAATCCTTTTTTCAATTCTTCGTTTTCATTGCAAGCTTTTTTCCAACCTTTGTTAGCTAATTGTAGCGCATAAGGTAAAGTAGCATTGGTCAAAGCCAAAGTAGAAGTATAAGGCACAGCTCCCGGCATATTGGCTACGCAATAATGAACAATTCCGTCAATAATGAAAGTTGGATTTTCGTGTGTAGTTGGTGTACAGGTTTCAATGCAACCACCTTGATCTACCGCTACGTCAACTACAACTGTTCCTGGACTCATTAACTGTAGCATCTCTTTTGTAATTAGATGAGGTGCTTTAGCTCCTGGAATTAAAACGGCTCCAATGACTAAATCGGCATCAGCAATCGCTTCACAAATGTTGTAATGATTAGACATTAGGGTAGTTACATTTGCTGGCATAATATCAGATAAATAACGCAAACGTGCTAAACTTACATCCATAATCGTTACCTTGGCACCAAAACCTGCTGCCATTTTTGCCGCTTGTGTTCCTACAATTCCTCCGCCTAAAACTACCACTTTAGCAGGGTTAACTCCTGGAACACCGCCCAATAAAATCCCTTTTCCTTGCATTGGTTTTTCAAGATATTTAGCACCTTCTTGGATCGACATTCTTCCTGCTACTTCCGACATAGGTACTAGTAAAGGCAGACTGCGGTCTATTTTTTCTACAGTTTCGTATGCCAAACAAATCGCATCGCGTTCTATCATGGCTTTGGTTAATGCTTCTGAAGAAGCGAAGTGGAAATAGGTAAATACCAATTGGTTTTTTCTAATCAAAGCATATTCAGATGCAATAGGCTCTTTCACTTTAATAATCATTTCGGCTATTTCGTAAACCGCTTCAATTGTGGGTAAAATTACCGCTCCAGCATTGGCATAGGCGCTATCACTAAAACCGCTGTTTTCTCCTGCACTAGCTTGAATATAAATTACGTGTCCGTGTTTCTTGAATTCAGCCACTCCTGCAGGAGTTAGGGCTACTCGGTTCTCGTTATTTTTAATTTCTTTTGGAACACCTATTATCATAAATTGTAGTTTTAAAGTTAGATTTAAAATGCAGTAACAAATGTATGTATAAAGAAAAAATTATTGTAATAATATGTTTAATTAAGTAATTATTTCTTTTATTTTGTATTTTTAAATTATTTATTTCTTTTCAGGTTCCATTTTTTGAAGAGTAAAAGAAAAATAATCGCTTAATTCATTTTTAATTTAATTAATTTCGACTATTACGATGACTATTGATGCTATTGATAAAAAAATTCTTCGTTTACTACAAGAAGATGCTCATTTGACGCT
Organism: Flavobacterium keumense; assembly: GCF_029866485.1. NCBI lineage: Bacteria > Pseudomonadati > Bacteroidota > Flavobacteriia > Flavobacteriales > Flavobacteriaceae > Flavobacterium > Flavobacterium keumense. The sequence continues at coordinate 14,581 of NZ_CP092332.1, read as the reverse complement.
TAAAGATATTTCAAATAAGATTAATTTATCATTGACACCCGTTCATGATAGAGTAAAACGTTTGGAAAAAGAAGGAATTATTGAAAAGTATGTTTCTATTTTAAATAAAAAGAAACTAGGAATGCATCTTACAGTATATTGTCAGGTTACTTTGGTAAAGCAAACGCATGATGTGTCTGAAGGATTTAATGCCTCGATTCTAAATATGCCCGAAGTGGTAGAGTGTAATTTTGTTTCAGGAAATTTTGATTATTTACTCAAAGTAGTATTACCCGATATGGATAGTTACCATCATTTTCACCAACAGAAATTATCCGTTTTACCTGAAGTTTCGTTGATAAATAGTTTTTTTAGTATTGCAGCGGTGAAAACCACTACTGTGTTGCCCATTAAATAAAAAAGTCGTCTTGATATTCAAGACGACTTTCATTCTAAAATTGAGTTGAATTAAATAATTATTCTAAAAATTTCTCCATTATGATTGATCATTTCAATTCGAATACTTTGATTTTCTTCTTTGTTATTCAATAATTTAGAAACAGTTTCAATATCGGTTGCTTTTACATTGTCAATACTTAAAATGATATTCCCTAAAAGCTCCGTTTCGTATTGTTTCAAATTCTCGTTAGTAATTGCTTTGATTTTAACACCATAATTCAAACGGAATCGCTTCTTGTCATTAGCATCAATATTTTCTAATTCTAATCCTTTGAATTCTGTATTGAAATATTCATTTTTGCTAAGTGTAACAGGAACAACTTTATTTTTTCCATCTCGGATAATAGTTACAACTACTTTATCATTAGGTCGTTTAGTATTGATATAACCAGATAAATCAGCAAAAGTTGAAACAGATTGATTATCGAGTTTGATTATAATATCTCCTTTTTGAAGTCCTGCTTTTTCAGCCCCAGATCGTTTGGTTACTCGACTAACGTAGAAGCCTTCGGTTTGAGAAACGCCTAATTCTTTAGACGATTTTGAATTTAATTCGCCTCCTTCCACTCCAAGGATGCCACGTTGCACATTACCATATTCCATAATGTCCTCAATTATTTTTCGAGCTATATTGGAAGGAACTGCAAATGAATAACCAGTATAACTTCCGGTTGGAGAGCTAATCATGGTGTTAATACCAATTAATTCTCCACGAGTATTCACTAAGGCACCACCGCTATTTCCTGGATTGACAGCAGCATCGGTTTGAATAAAAGATTGAATACCGCTGGTGTCTAGATTTCGTGCTTTGGCAGATACAATTCCAGCAGTTACCGTTGAAGTTAAATTATAGGGATTTCCAACTGCCAAAACCCATTCCCCAATTTTTACTGAATCAGAATTAGCAAAAGCTGTATAGGGTAATTTTTCATCGGCATTGATTTTTAGTAAGGCTATATCCATTTTGGAATCGGTACCAATGAGTTTGGCTTTGTATGATTTTTTATTGTTTAATGTGATTTCGATTTCGGTAGCGTCTTTAATCACGTGGTTATTAGTTACAATATAACCATCTTCGGAGATGATGACCCCTGACCCGGTACCGATTTGTTCTTGTTGTTGACTGCCTCCATAGCCATAAAAGAATTCAAGAATAGGATTTGAAATGGTTCTTCGAGAAACATTTTTTACGTGAACTACGGTATGAATTGTCTTTTCGGCGGCTTCTGTAAAATCGACATTTTCAGGAGAAAAACCAGTTCGTTTACCATAATAATCGGGAGCAACAGTGACTAATCCATCATTGTTTTTTGATAAAAAACCATTTTGGTCAAATAATAATTTGTAAGTCCCTAGCGTTACTGCTCCACTTAATAAAGAAACTAAAAATAAATTTGAAAAGCGATTCATAATGTTTTTTCGGTTTTAAATTATTGATGGTAAATTTAAAATAGAAATTGTTTTACAAAAAACAGTTTAACGCTCTTTAACAATGATTAACATTTCATTAATAGTTCGTACTTTTGTGTTTTACAATTACTGAAAATGCAACTAGAGTTTTATAAATACCAAGGTACTGGAAATGATTTTGTAATGATTGATAATCGTTCGAATACTTTTCCTAAAGAAAACACGCAATTAGTAGCTCATTTATGCGACCGTCGTTTTGGGATTGGAGCAGATGGACTGATTTTACTGGATAGCAATACAGATACTGATTTCAGAATGGTGTATTACAACTCGGATGGTAATTTGAGTTCGATGTGTGGTAACGGAGGACGTTGTTTGGTGGCTTTCGCCAAAAAATTAAATGTTATCCAAGACGAAACTACTTTTATTGCTACTGATGGCTTGCATTATGCTACAGTGGCTGCTGATGGTATTGTTTCTTTGCAAATGATTGATGTTACTGAAATTAAAAACACAGCAGAATATTCTTTTTTGAATACCGGTTCCCCACATCATGTGCAATTAGTTGAGGATTTAGAACATTATAATGTAAAAGAGAACGGAGCTGCTATTCGTTATGGCGCTTTGTATGGACAACAAGGAAGTAATATTAATTTTGTAAAAAAAATAGACGATACTACTTTTTCTTTACGAACTTATGAAAGAGGGGTAGAGGATGAAACTCTAGCTTGTGGTACAGGTGCTACTGCGGTAGCGATTGCAATGAATGCTACGGGTCAAACGGATTTGAACGCTATTAATTTGAATGTTGAAGGCGGAAAATTAGCCGTTTCTTTTGATAAAAAAGATGGAAAATACACTAATGTGTTTTTGAAAGGGCCTGCCGAATTTGTTTTTAAAGGAACAATTGAGATATAAATCTAGCAAATGATAACCCTTACAGGCAAAACTATTTATCTGCGCGCATTGGAACCCAATGATTTGGAGTTTGTCTATGCGATGGAAAATGACCAAAATATTTGGGAAGTGAGTAATACACAAACGCCTTACAGTCGGTTTTTAGTGAAACAGTATTTGGAAAATGCCCATCAGGATATTTATGAGGCCAAACAATTGCGATTGGCTATTTGTCAAGACGAAGATTTTCCTGCCTTGGGGTTGATTGATTTGTTTGACTTCGATCCTCAAAATAGGAGAGCTGGAATTGGGATTGTAATTCAATCCATCGAGAATAGAAAACAAAATATCGGTTCAGAAGCATTAGAATTGCTAATTCAATATGCTTTTTACAATTTGAATTTACATCAATTGTATGCAAATATTGCAACAGAAAATACGGCCAGTATAGCACTTTTTACTAAATTTGGATTTGAAAAAATAGGCGTTAAAAAAGATTGGACGTTAGTTAACGGAATCTTTAAAGACGAAGCTCTATATCAATTAGTTAATCATTCATTTTAAAAAAATACAATTTTGAATATAAAAAAAATCATCACTACAGTTAGTATTGTTGTTATTTCAATCCTAATGATTTACGGACTTATATTAGTGCGTCAAATATTTTCGGACAATACTAAATTTGAAGAAAATGAGGTATATGTTTACGTTCCAACAGGTTCGGATTATGAAGCAGTTAAAAAAATAGTAGCTCCGTATGTTGAAGACATGGATCGATTTGATGCGGTGGCGAATAAAAAGAAATACCCTAACAATGTGAAGCCAGGTAAATTCTTATTCAAAAAAGGAATGAATAGTAATGAACTGATTAACGCCTTACGAATCAATAATGAAGTAAAATTATCATTCAACAACCAAGAACGATTAGAAGATTTTGCTGGAAGAATTGGTTCTGAAATAGAAGCAGATAGTATTTCCTTATTAAAGGCTATTAAAGATTCCACTTTTTTAAAGGAAAATGGATTTGATGAAGAAAATGTGCTGACGATGTTTATTCCTAATACCTACGAATTGTATTGGAATACAACAGCTATCAAGTTTCGTGATAAAATGATTAAAGAATACCGTATTTTTTGGAATGAAGAGCGAGTTGCCAAAGCTAAAGCACAAGGTTTAACACCAATTGAGGCAACAATTTTAGCTTCGATAGTGCATAAAGAATCTGTGAAAAAAGATGAAAGACCTAGAATTGCAGGGGTATATTTAAATCGTTTACATAAAGGTATTTTATTGCAAGCAGATCCAACCGTAATTTATGCCGTAAAAAAGAAATCAAATGATTTTACTCAAGTAATTAAAAGAGTTTTAAACAAAGATTTACAAGTTAACTCTCCTTATAATACTTATGCTGTTGCAGGACTTCCACCGGGCCCAATTGCGATGCCTGATATTACTGCAATTGAAGCAGTATTGAATCCGGAGAAACATAATTATATTTATTTCTGCGCGAGTGTAGATCGTTTTGGGTACCACGATTTTGCAGTCACACAAGCAGAACATGAGCAAAATGCTAAAAAATATTACAATTGGATGAATAGTCAAGGTGTAAAAAGATAGTTTAAAAGGGCGAAAATTAGTTGTTTTCGTCTTTTTTTAGTCGCTAAATCGATCAAACAATTGTCAATAATGAGCTTTTTTAAGCTCTTTTTTTATGATTTTATTCGAATTATCAAAATCCAGCGCTAACGTTTGAATACTAGGTTTGCCACTATTTCTAAAAAGTTAAAAAGTTGTTTTTAGAAAACTTTAACATGCTGATTTTAAGCATTGTATTTTTTGTTGTATATTTGCATTGTAGAAATTTCTAATAGTGACAGTGTTTAGAAGAAAAACAATTTATGATAAAGAAATGGCATTTTTATTCCACTTTACTACTAATTATTGCTTTTTTAAGTTCAGGTTTTAAGCCTTTTAATTTAGATTCCAATCCTTGGTTTCTAACTGACGGAACAGATGAATCCGACTATTTATTTCCTTCTCAAAAACAAGAAGATTACGCAAAATTGAATATTCCTTTTACTGGAAATTTCTTTATTGGTTATAAAGAAGCAATTGCCTTCAAAGAATCGCAAGGAAAATACAGAAAAATCAATTCGTTAGGTTATTTAGGTAAATACCAATTTGGACCTGAAACCTTACGAACTATTGGAGTGTACAATACTACTTCTTTTTTGAGAAATCCAGATTTACAAGAGAAAGCCTTTTTGGCATTATTGGCAAAAAACAAATGGTTGTTGCGTAATGAAATTGAAAAATATGAGGGCGCTGTAATTAATGGCATTCATATTACAGAATCAGGGATCTTAGCCGCTGCTCATTTGGGTGGTGTTCGTTCGGTGAAAAGATATTTTAGATCCAATGGAGAGCGTTATTTTAGAGATGCGTATGGTACCTCTATACGAAGTTATATGAAAGCGTTTGGAGGTTACGATACTTCGTTTATTGAACCAGATGCGGATGCTACAGTTTTAAAAAATTAGGTTAAAGAAAAAAGTGTTTAAAGGTTAAAAGAAAGCCAAGTATATATTTGGCTTTCTTTTTTGTTTCTATCTAATTTTGACGATTTCACCATTAGCTTTTACGGTTAAGTGTTTTACCTCTTTATCTTTTTTTATTTTGATATTGTATTGCTTTTTAATTATATCACCGGATTCTTGAGTGTATAAGAATTTATCATTTACAATAGTCCATTTCGGGTAAGTCCTGTAGATAGCATAAATCACTTGTGATGGTAAAATGACATTTTTATAATTTTCTACTACACGAGTTAATTTCCCTTTTTCATCATAGGTTGCAGCAAGTTGTCCTTTATTGCCTTTCATAACTAGAAGGTATTCTTCATATCCCTCATTTTCTTTTCCAAGGTCATAGGCTATGAATTTTTCTTCAATAGCTCTTACTCTTTGATCTGGATTGTTGTCTGGTAGATAGATAGAAAAATCTTTTCCGACTCTTTTGATTACTACACCAGGTAATTCGATTGCTTTGATTTGACCTTTCTCCTGTGCATAAGAGTTAGCAGTAAGTGCTAATACAAGTAAAATAATACTAGTTGATTTCATAATTTTCATGTTTAAATTAATATTGATTGTGTTTAATTGATTAAATAATGTTGTAAGGTTTTTGTTTTCTTCCCCTTTTGGTTAATTATTTAGTGACACATCAATAGGTAATCTGAAAATATGATGATTTGGAGTTACTGTATTTTTTTTAGATATTTAATACAAGTAAAAATATAAATAGTAATTGAATTATTGCGTTAAAAATATATTAATTTTTTGATAATCAATGTTTTAAAATAAAAAGACAGCTTATTAGCTGTCTTTTTATTCTTAAGTATAAGGTTGTTAATCAATTAAAATTTCTAGTATTTTAATTGCTGCTTCGCTAATTTTTGTTCCGGGACCAAAAACCGCCACAGCACCGGCATCAAATAAGAATTGGTAATCTTGAGCAGGAATTACTCCTCCTACAACTACCATGATGTCTTCTCTTCCGTATTTTTTCAGTTCTTCAATTACTTGCGGAACTAAGGTTTTGTGACCAGCAGCTAATGAAGATACACCAAGGATATGGACATCATTTTCTACGGCTTGCTTTGCTGCTTCAGCAGGCGTTTGAAAAAGCGGACCAATATCCACATCAAAACCCACATCAGCATAACCTGTGGCGACAACTTTGGCACCACGATCGTGACCGTCTTGTCCCATTTTAGCAATCATAATTCGAGGTCTTCTGCCTTCTTTTTCGGCAAATACATTGGCTAATTGTTTTGCTTTTTCAAAACTTTCGTCATTTTTTATTTCTTTACTATACACACCACTAAACGATTTAATTTGTGCTTTATATCTTCCAAAAACAGTTTCAAGGGCATCACTAATTTCTCCTAAAGTAGCTCTGTTTCTGGCTGCTTCAACAGCAATTTCTAATAAATTACCATCTCCTGTTTTGGCACAATGGATTAATTTATCTAGACTTTTTTTAACATTTTCATTATTTCGAGTCGATTTAATGCGCTCCAATTGTTCTATTTGTTGTTTGCGCACCATTTGATTATCTACGTCCAAAATTTGTAGTGGATCTTCTTTCTCTAAACGGTATTGGTTGACACCTACAATAATATCTTGTCCACTATCAATTCGAGCTTGTTTTCTTGCCGCTGCTTCTTCAATTCGAAGTTTAGGAATTCCAGATTCAATGGCCTTAGTCATGCCTCCTAATTCTTCTACTTCTTCGATCAGTTTCCATGCACTTTGCGCAATTTCATTGGTCAAATTTTCTACATAGTAACTGCCTGCCCACGGGTCAACAGTTTTAGTGATTTTGGTTTCGTCTTGTAAATAGAGTTGCGTGTTTCTAGCTATCCTAGCCGAAAAATCTGTAGGTAAGGCGATGGCTTCGTCTAACGCATTAGTATGTAACGATTGTGTTCCGCCAAAAGCTGCTGCCGCCGCTTCTATACAAGTTCGTGCAACGTTGTTAAACGGATCTTGTTCAGTTAAACTCCAACCCGATGTTTGGCAATGGGTGCGCAATGCTAAGGATTTGTCATCTTTTGGTTCGAATTGTTTGACCAATTTTGCCCAAATCATTCGTCCTGCACGCATTTTGGCAATTTCCATAAAATGGTTCATCCCAATAGCCCAAAAGAAAGAAAGTCTCGGCGCAAATTCGTCAATTTTCATTCCGGCAGAGAGTCCTGTTCTAATGTATTCTAAACCATCGGCTAAAGTGTAGGCCAATTCAATATCTGCAGTAGCTCCAGCTTCTTGCATGTGATAACCAGAGATAGAAATCGAGTTGAATTTTGGCATACTTTTACTGGTAAACTCAAAAATATCAGCAATGATTTTCATTGAAGGAGTAGGCGGATAGATGTAGGTGTTTCTCACCATAAACTCTTTCAAAATATCGTTTTGGATAGTGCCGGATAGTTTTTCAGGGGTTACACCTTGTTCTTCAGCTGCTACAATATAAAATGCCATAATGGGAAGTACGGCGCCATTCATGGTCATGGAAACCGACATTTCGTCTAGAGGAATTTGGTCAAATAAGACTTTCATATCCTCAACAGAATCAATGGCTACACCTGCTTTTCCAACATCGCCTACCACACGCTCGTGATCTGAATCGTAGCCGCGGTGCGTGGGTAAATCAAAGGCAATAGAAAGGCCTTTTTGACCTGCTGCTAAATTTCGTCTGTAAAAAGCATTACTTTCTTCGGCGGTTGAAAATCCTGCATATTGACGCACTGTCCAAGGACGACGTACATACATGGTTGCATATGGACCACGTAAATTAGGCGCAAATCCGGCTCCAAAATCCAAATGTTCTAATTGTTGAATATCTTGTTTGGTGTAGGTTGGTTTCAAAGCAATTCCTTCAGCAGTTTGAAATTCAGCCGTTGCTTTGATTTCACTTTTGGAATTCTCTACAGATTTGATTTGAATATGTTGTAGGTCTTTTCTTTTCATTTTTGGTGACAAATTTCTATTTGACATTGTATTTGGATACGAAACAATTACTCATTTTCCAATCGTTCTTGTTCTATTTTCTCGGCGAGACGTCGCTCAATAATTGGAGTTATGAGTGTTTTTCTTGGTTTTATTTTGACAAAAGGAAAAAGTTCCAAATCGTGTTTCATTCGATCGCTTTTGTTGGTATGTTTGTTTGTTCCCAATAAAATTTCTTTTCCAGCATCAAACAAATCTTGTTCTTTGTCAGCACTTTCTTGAATTTTTCTTTTGATAATTCCGTCGTTCAATTGTTTTAGAAATCCGCCATTAGCTTCAATATCTTTGAATAATGTCAAGGCTTTATCTGCTAGTTGTTGTGTCAAACTTTCTATATAGTAACTTCCGTCTGATGGATTATTGACTTTATCAAAATAGCTTTCATTTTTTAAAATCAACAATTGGTTTCGCGCAATTCGGTCTCCAAATTCATTGTCTTTGTGGTACAGTGCGTCGTAAGGTAGATTAACAATTGTGTCACCCCCCCCTAATATGGCACTCATACATTCGGTTGTGGAACGAAGCATATTTACGTTGTAATCGTACAATGTTTTGTTTCTCTTTGTTGGTGTAACTACTAAATGGCACGTCCAATTTTGATTGTATTCTGACGCAATTAAATTAAAAAGTAACCGAATAGCTCTTAGTTTAGCGATTTCAAAAAAGTAATTGGTTCCCACCGCAATTTCTAATACCATAGTTTGAGTTGTAGTTATCTCAATGTGGTTGAAATATTCATTGGCATGAGCCAAAGTATAAGCAATTTGTTGTACAATATTGGCTCCGGCATTTTGATATAAAGCTCCGTTTACACTAATTAAAGATAGAGAGGAGTAGTTTTTAGTAAGATTATTTAAGGTGTCAAAATTGTTTTTTTCAGAAGTCGTAAACCAATTTCCTTCTTTGGCTAGTTGCCCAATAGGATCAATGTTACAATAAATGGTTGCTTTTCTTTCTTTAGCAATTGTTGCTAATTTTTTTACGAAATCGATTGAAATAAAACTAAAATGAAAGAAAATCGGGGTGTTCTCTAATGGTAATTTTGCTAACAACTTTACTACATCTATAGTTTCGTTTTCAACGGTGAAACGAATACTCTCTGCACCTCTACTCAAACTGTCTAAGGCACGTTCTATTGATTTGTCAATATCATGGACAAAAATAGGTTGGCAAATTTTAAATTCAGAAGCTTTCGTAGCTACTGAAATAACTTCTTTTATATCTTCTTTATCGTAAAATGGTTTTACCTTTATGTTTTCTGGAGTATTCCAAATCAAGGTTTCATTATAATCAGCTCCTTTCAGTTCAAACTGAATTTTTTGTTTCCATTCTTTGGCAGAAACAGGGGCGAAATCATTAAAAAGAGGTTCCATTTGCTGTAGTTTTTGTTCTTAATTCAAAAAATAGTTACGATTATTTAGTTTTAATAGCACTATCTCCTTCAAATTCGATAATGTAAATATCCTCGCTATCTTTTTTCATGTAATATTTTTCACGGGCATATTTTTCAACGTGACCGATGTTTTGTAGTTCTTTGATGTGTTTTTTGTCCTTTTTAATTTCTTCTTGATAATAGGTTTTATTATCTTCTAATTCTTCAATTTGGTTGTCTAAGAATCTATGGTCGAAATACGAGTAATTATCTAAAAACAGCATCCATACAGTAAAAAATACCAAAACTAAAATGTATTTATTACTCAATAATTTGAACCAAGATTTGTTTTTAAACGTATTTATCATTGTTACTCTTTTTTAGCCCCGATTGCAGTGAAAATACCATTCTTTTTAGAATGGATTGTAACGTAAAGCGGGAAATAGCTCCTAAAAATAATCTAATTGCAATTAAATCAGGATTTTATATTTTAATTTTTTACTAATTTATTGAATTTTCTGATTGATTACGGCTCGTACCACGTCTATTGCTACCGTATTGTATTTGTCGTTAGGTATAATGATATCGGCAAATGCTTTTGTGGGTTCGATAAACTGCAAATGCATTGGTTTTAGCGTGGTTTGATAACGATTCAATACTTCGTCCATATCTCGGCCACGATCGGCGATATCTCTTTTTAGTCGTCGAATCAAACGTTCGTCCGGATCTGCCTGAACATATATTTTTACGTCAAAAAGGTCTCTCAATTCAGGATAAGTCAATATCAAAATACCTTCAACAATCATCACTTTTCTAGGATGTGTAAAAACAGTATCGCTAGTTCTATTATGTGTTACAAAAGAATATACAGGTTGATTGATGTTGTTTCCTGCTTTTAATTCTTTTAAGTGTTGTACCAATAATTCAAAATCAATAGATCTTGGATGGTCAAAATTAATAGCAGCTCTTTCTTCATAAGTCATTCCAACATTTTCTTTATAATAAGAATCTTGTGAAATGATTCCTACTTCAGCTTCAGGTAATTCGTTGATGATTTGATTTACTACAGTAGTTTTTCCACTTCCTGTTCCTCCTGCAATTCCAATAATGAGCATATAATTGTATTCTATAATTTACCTAACAAAAATAGGGATTTAATTCAGAGTGGATTCGTTTTTTCTCAAATGTTTGCTAATTTGATATATTTATTTAGTGATAAGAATAAAAAAAGAGCGACTATTTCTAGTACGCTCTTTTTGAAGTAATTTATTTGTTTTTTTTGGCTTTAATCATCATTTCTAACATATCCCACATTTCGGCAGGAATCTCTTCTAATAGATTAAATTGGCCAGCGCCTTTTAACCATTCGCCTCCATCAATAACGACTACTTCTCCGTTGATATAGGCTGAAAAATCAGAAACCAAATAAGCTGCCAAATTGGCTAATTCTTGATGATCTCCCACGCGTTTTAAAGGAACTTTTTTAGCCATGTCAAATTTTTCGGCTAAATCACCAGGTAATAATCTGTCCCACGCACCTTTGGTAGGGAAAGGTCCTGGAGCAATGGCGTTGGTACGGATTCCGTATTTGGCCCATTCTACAGCTAAACTTTTGGTCATGGCCAAAACGCCAGCTTTTGCAGTTGCACTTGGTACTACATATGCAGAACCTGTCCAAGCATAAGTAGTTACTATATTCAATACGGTAGCTGAAGGTTGTTTACTGTCAATCCAATGTTTACCAAAAGCGAGTGTACAGTTTTTAGTTCCCTTTAGCACAATATCAATGATAGTGTCAAAGGCATTAGACGACAAACGTTCAGTTGGTGAAATAAAATTACCCGCTGCGTTGTTCAATAATATATCGACTTTGCCAAAGGCTTTTAGTGTCTCTTGAAGCATTTTTTCGACTTCTTCGTAATGACGAACATCGCATTGTAGAGGTAAACAAGTTCCACCAGTTTGTGTTTCTAATTCGGCAGCAGTGTTTTTTAGTTTTTCTAAATCACGCGAAGTGATAGCGACTTCAGCGCCTAATTCTAAAAAATATTTAGTCATGGCTTTGCCTAAGCCACTTCCGCCACCTGTAACTACAATTACTTTTCCTTTCAGCGCGTTATCGCGAAGCATTTTATCTGTAAAACTCATAGATGTGCTATTTTGAGAGATAAATATAGGAATAAATTATTATGCATACATAATAATTGAATTAAAAAGAATGATTTGAGATCATTACATTTTATGAATGATAAAAATGGTAGGGCGGTTATGCAAATCTACTTTTGTTTTTTTCCAATCACTTACTCTTAATGTTTTGATGTATTCAGTTGGTAAGGTAATATCCGCAGCAATACAAAGGTGTGTATTGGGATGTAGTGTTTGTAGAATATCTTCTAACAGTTTGTTATTACGATAAGGAGTTTCAATAAAAATTTGCGATTGATTTTTGTCAAAAGACAATTTCTCTAAATTTTTTATGGCTGATTTTTTTTCACTTTTATCAATGGGTAAATAACCATTAAAAGTAAAACTTTGTCCATTCATTCCAGAAGCCATCATCGCTAAAAGAATAGAGGAAGGACCAACAAGTGGAATGACTTGAATTCCTTTTTCGTGTGCCAATTTTACAATTACGGCACCCGGATCGGCAACGCCTGGGCACCCGGCTTCACTCATTAAGCCTACATTTTTACCTTCTAATAAGGGTTGGATAAAACTAAGATGCTCTCTCGCATCGGTATGTTTATTCAATGCAAAAAGGATGAGTTCCGATTGTTTTTTTTCGGGAAGAACGGCTTTAATAGACTTACGAGCTGTTTTTTTCATTTTCTACGATATAATAGTCTATGAGTTCGATAGTTCGTTTTACAGTTTGGGGCAATACATCCATAGGGTCACTTTCTCCCATAGTAGTTGGAATTAAATACAGTTTTCCTATAGGTGTTTTAGTATTCATAACAGTGTGTTTTCAGTTTGAGATAACAGTATTTATTGATGTTTGGTAATCAATTTTTGAGCAATAACGTCACAAACTTCATCTAGCATGGCGTACACAATATCAAACCCATTGTGCATTCCAAAATAGGGGTCAGGTACGTCTTTATTCTGTTCAGGAGTTAACTCATTCATGATGAGTTTTACTTTTGCTTTTTGTTCTTTGGTCTCCGCCAAAGCGATAACATTCTCGTAATTGGAATTATCCATTACGTAAATATAATCAAAAGTATCAAAGTCGGCACTACAGAATTGTCTTCCTCTCTGATTTGAAATATCGAGTCCGTTTTTTTTAGCTACGGCAACAGAACGTTCGTCAGGAGATTGACCAATGTGCCAAGAACCAGTTCCAGCAGAGTCTACGATGAATTTATCTTGGGGTAGTTTTGCGGCTAATATTCCTTCGGCCAATGGCGACCTACAAATATTTCCCAAACAAACCATTACGATTTTTACGGACATTGGCTGTCTATAAGGTTAGTTTTTTATTGATGTCTTCAACAAATTTTTTGAATTGTTTGTCAGTAGAAACTAAATTATCAACCGTTTTGCAAGCGTGTAATACAGTAGCATGATCACGATCTCCAATTTGAGAACCAATGTTGGCCAAAGAAGCTTTGGTAAATTTCTTTGCAAAAAACATCGCTAATTGTCTGGCTTGTACTACGTGTCTTTTTCTAGTTTTAGATTGTAGTGTTTCTAAGTCCAATTGGAAATAATCGGAAACAATTTTTTGAATGTAGTCGATAGAAATTTCGCGTTTGACATTTTTCACGAATTTTTCTACAATATTCTTGGCTAATTCAATAGTTACTTCTTTTTTATTGAAAGAAGATTGAGCAATCAAAGAAATAATAGCACCTTCTAATTCTCTAACATTTGTTTTGATGTTGCGCGCTACATACTCTACAATTTCTTCTGGCATTTCAACACCATCACGGTATAAAATGTTGTTTAAGATGGATACTCTAGTTTCGTAATCAGGTTGATGTAATTCGGCAGATAGTCCCCATTTGAAACGAGACAATAAGCGTTGTTCAATGTCTTGCATGTCAACAGGGGCTTTGTCTGAAGTCAAAATAACTTGTTTTCCATTTTGATGTAAGTAATTAAATATATGGAAAAATACATCTTGAGTTCCTGATTTTCCCGAAAGGAATTGAACATCGTCAATGATTAATACATCAATCAATTGGTAGAAATGAATAAAATCATTTCTTGTATTTTTTCTTACCGCATCAATGTATTGTTGTGTGAAAATTTCTGCTGAAATATATAACACTGTTTTTTCGGGATACTTGTCTTTAATTTCAACACCAATAGCATGTGCTAAGTGCGTTTTTCCTAAACCAACTCCACCAAAAATTAAAAGAGGGTTGAAAGAAGTTCCTCCTGGTTTATTGGCCACAGCCATACCAGCAGAACGCGCTAGTCGGTTTGAATCTCCTTCTAAGAAGTTATCAAAGCTATAATTTGCGTTAAGTTGTGATTCAATTTTTAAATTGCGAATACCAGGAATTACAAATGGATTTTTAAGTTCTGGATTAAGATTTTTTAAAGGAGCATCTACATCCTGAGGTTTCATTTGTATTCTATTAGCACTTGGTAATTGTTCGGTATAAGGTTGTTTATTACCGTAAGTGTTCTCCATTTTAATTTTATAGAGTAACTTTGCGTTTTTTCCAAGTTCTTTAGTAAGTGCCACTTTCAATAATTTAACGTAATGTTCTTCTAACCATTCGTAGAAAAATTTACTTGGTACTTGAATATATAATGCATTATCGGTAAGTTCAACTGATTTAATAGGTTCAAACCAAGTTTTATAAGCTTGATCTTGAATATTATCCTTTATGAAGGATAAACAGTTTTCCCATACTGATTGAGCAGTTTTGTTCAT